>NZ_JBIDDQ010000025.1:0-108854 GCF_043195415.1 Streptomyces sp. Y7 | reverse complement strand
GCCCACCCCTCACTCGCCCTCCCACTCAGCCCTCACGCCGCCTCGGCCCCTCGCACAATCCGAGTCGCCCACCACATCCCCAGCCCTTCCAGCACCCCGCCCACGACCAAGCACCCGAGCCCGGCCCCGGTGTGCAGCAGTACGTGCAGCGGGTCGGCTCCCATCGCGGCGCCGAGCAGCAGCCCCAGGACCGGCAACCCGGCGAGCATCAGCACCGTCGATCTGGCTCCCGCCAACTGGGCGCGCAGATCGGCACGCTGGTCCCGCTCGGCCCGCAGTGCGGCTTCCAACCGGTCGAGCCCGGCCGCGAGCCCCGCGCCCTGGTCCACGGCCACCCGCCAGCACGCCGCCAGACCCAACAGGCCCTCGGCACCCGGGTGCCGTGCCGCCGAGGCGAGCGCACCCGGCACATCTCCGCCGAACTTCGCCGCAGCCAGCACCGCGGGCTGCGCCTCTCCGAGCCCACCGGAGTCCCACGCCGCCCGCAGCAGCGCCTCACCCGGCTGCCGGCCGGCCCGTACCTCCCCGGCGAGCGTCGCGCACAGCACGATCACCGCCGCCATCCGACGCTCCCGCGCCCGGCGTGCCTCCCGTGCCAGCCGCACCCTCCGAAGCAACGGCACCCCGGCCGCCCCCGCGACGACCGGCAGCACCGACGAACCCAGCAGCGCCAGCACCAGCCCGACAGCAGCCGCCCACCATTCGGCACGGATCCGCGCCCGCAGCCGCCGCAGCTCCCCTGCCAACCGCCGCCAGTCGGCGGGCCCGGCGCCCACCGCACCGCCACCGGCCAGCAGCAACTGCGCCCGTCGAGCACCGGAGTCCGGCCCGCCCAGCAGCCAGACCGCGACACCGAGGAACAGCACGGCCGCGCCGGCCGACATCTCACCCACCCCCATCACCTCGTCCCTCACGTTCACCGGGCCTCGGCGCTCCGACGCCCTCGCCCAGGAGCAGCGCCCGCAGCCGCTCCCACCCCCGCTCGTGCGCGAACGCGTCCGGGCCCCACCGCAGCGCGGGCACGGTCCGCACCAACCCCGACGGATCCCGCTCCAGGACATGCACCTCGGCGATCCGCCGACGCCCTGTCCGGTCCCGCATGAGGTGAAGTACGACCGACAGGGCAGCCGCCAACTGGCTGTGCAGCGCAGCCCGGTCGAGCCCGGCCGCCGTGCCGAGCGCCTCCAGCCGAGCCGGCACATCGGCCGCCGCGTTGGCGTGGACGGTGCCGCACCCGCCTTCGTGGCCCGTGTTCAACGCGGCCAGCAGGTGGACGACTTCAGGTCCGCGCACCTCGCCCACGACCAGGCGATCCGGCCGCATCCGCAGTGCCTGGCGCACCAGGTCCTCAAGGCTGACGAGCCCGGCTCCCTCCTGGTTGGCGGGCCTGCTCTCGAGCCGTACGACATGCGGATGGTCGGGTCGAAGCTCCGCGGAGTCCTCGGCGAGCACGATCCGCTCGCCGTCCCCGACCAGTCCGAGCAACGCGCTCAGCAGCGTGGTCTTGCCGGTGCCTGTGCCTCCGCTGATCAGGAACGACAGCCGTGCGCCGATCAGCGCGCGCAACACCCGGTCCCCGCCCGGCGGCACCGTGCCGGCCGCGACCAGTTCGTCGAGCGTGAACGCCCGCGGCCGTACGACGCGCAGCGACAGGCACGCGCAGCCGACCGCGACGGGTGGCAGCACAGCGTGCAGCCGAGTCCCGTCGGGCAGCCGGGCGTCCACCCAGGGGCGCGCGTCGTCCAGTCGCCGCCCGGCCACCGCGGCCAGGCGCTGCGCGAGACGCCGTACGGCAGCCGCGTCAGGGAAGGACACGGACGTCAGCTCCAGGCCGCCGCCCCGGTCCACCCACACCCGGTCCGGCGCCGACACCAGCACGTCCGTCACCGAGGGGTCGGTGAGCAGTGGTTCGAGGGGCCCGCTCCCGATCAGTTCGGACCGCAACTGCTCGGCGGCCCCGAGGACTTCGGCGTCCCCCAGCACCCTGCCCTGCTCCCGCAGAGCCTGCGCCACCCTCGCGGGAGTCGGCTCGGCCCCGCTCTCGGCCAGCCACTGCCGCACCCCGTCCAGCAGCTCCGACGGCACGCCTCCCTCGACTGTCGGCGCCTCCGCCCAGTTCCCGGCCGACGGACCGGTCCGTACCACCGCCCCTCTCCGGCCGCCCGCACCCAGCGCGCCCTGCGGAACCTGCCACCCGGCAGCGGCGCCACCAGAGCCACCCGTACTCGCCTCGCCTTGCGACACCTGCCACCCGGCAGCAACGCCTCCCGAGCCGTCCGCACTCACCGCCCCCTGCTGCACCCGCCACCCGGCAACAGCGCCACCAGAGCCACCCGCACTCACGTCCGCCTGCGGCACCCGCCACCCAGCAGGCGCGCCACCCGAGCCACCCGCACTCACCGCCCCTTGCGACACCCGCCACCCCTCAGCGACGCCACCCGAGCCACCCCTCGCAGCCGTTCCCTCCCGAATCCCACGACCCGACCGCCCCTGTTCAGGCAACCCACCACCCGACGGCCGCCGCCCCGACGCGGCCCGCACCACCCCGGCCTCGCCCTCACACACCCGGCCCAGCCCCGACGTCGTACTCATACCGCCCTCGCCTCAAGCAGTGAGCGCTCCCAGAACTCCCGGCAGAAGCGCGCCAGCGGTCCCCGTCCGGCCGCGCCCGGCGGTTCGTCGGTGTCGTGCGGTCGCGTCAGCCCGGGTTCGACCGGTACCTCGCCCACCAGCGGCAGGTCCAGCAGCCGAGCCACCTCGCGGTCGTCGAGTCCGGGGGCGTAGGGGCCGCGTACCGCCACCCGCAGGTCCCGTAGGACGAGCCGGACCGCCGAGGCCACCTGCCGGGCGGCTGCGACGGCGCGCAGTTCGGCGGGGACCACGAGGATCCCGACGTCGAGTTGGGCGAGGGCTTCGGCGACCCCGTCGTCGATACGGCGGGGCAGGTCGACGACGACCGTGCCGCCCCGGCGCCGTGCCGCAGCGAGCACCGCTCGCATCGCCTGCGGCGGAACGGCGACGGATTCGCCGCGATCCCAGCTCAGGACCCGCAGGGAGTGCAGCTTCGGCAGTGCCTCCTCCAGCGCGCCGCTGCCGAGCCGCCCGCGCGAGCCGGCGAACGAGGGCCAGCGCAGGCCCTCGGTGGCCTCGCCCCCGAGGAGGACGTCGAGTCCGCCGCCCAGCGGGTCGCCGTCCACGAGCAGGGTGCGCAGTCCCTCGTGCGCGGCGGTGACAGCGAGAGCGCACGCGAGCGTGGAGGCGCCCGCACCGCCTCGGCCACCGATGACCCCGACGGTGAGAGCGGGGCGGCCGACACCCTCGACGACATCGGCGATGCGGTCGACCAGCCACTGCTCGCCGTCGGGCAGCATCAGGACGTGGTCCGCGCCGATCTCGACGGCCCGACGCCAGACCCCTGCGTCGTCCTGGTCCCGGCCCACCAGCACCACCCCGCTCCTGCGCCCGGCGGCGCGCACACGGCGTGCGGCGTCGTCGCCGACCAGGACCAGCGGTGCGGCCTCCCAACTGCCTCTGGGCTCGGGCACTCCGTGGTGGACCTCGGGCGTGGCACCGGCCGCGGCGCACAGGCGCAGCAGGTCGTCCAGCAGTTCGGCGTCTTCCGTGACGATCAACGGCCTGCCCGGCCGCCCGGAGGCGGCGGGCGGCGGATCGTGTGTGACGACTGCGGTCACGGTTTCCGTCCCCCTTCGCTGCATCACTCGCGCAGCCCTGCGGCCCCGCGATTCCCAAACGTGTGAAGAACCGGCAAACGGCCTCCATATGAACGGCCGATACGAACCGGCCAAACGCACCCGACTAACCAGAACCGGCCATCAAGTCGGCCCGAGCGGACGCGCTGGAATCACGGTGCAGCGATCCCGGAAATCGTGTGGATCTTGGTCGATAACTGTGGACAACTCGGTAGTTGTGAATATCGCCGTCACCCAAACCGGTGACCCCTGCACCGACCCCTGTGCGACTCCCGCAGAGCAGCGCGACGACTACACACCGTAACCAATCATGAGCATGCCGAACAGGCGGCCGCAGCCGCCTCGCCACAGCCCTGCGGCCGTGCTGGAAAGAGGAAAACCCACCCGGACATGCGACGACCCCCGCCGGGGGGGAGAGCGGGGGTCGTCTCCACGGCCGACTCGGGGGGGGAGGAGTCGGACCGGGTTAGCACGGTCGCGAACGATCCGTGACTTCCATGGTGTACCCGAGAGCCCTCTCAGGCAAACCCACGCGCCCACCTTACGCCGAATGGGCTCCGCCTATGCTCAGGGTCGTGGAAAACCACTCCTTGCCCCGCACAGCGGCCTTCTTTGACCTGGACAAGACGGTCATTGCGAAGTCGAGCACGCTCACCTTCAGCAAGTCGTTCTACCAAGGCGGCCTGATCAACCGCAGGGCCGCCTTGCGGACCGCATATGCCCAGTTCGTCTTCCGAGTGGGCGGTATGGACCATGACCAGATGGAGCGCACGCGGAAGTACCTCTCCGCGCTCGTCCGCGGCTGGAACGTCCAGCAGGTCAAGGAGATCGTCGCCGAGACGCTGCACGACCTGATCGACCCGATCATCTACGACGAGGCCGCCTCCCTCATCGAGGAGCACCACATCGCCGGCCGCGACGTGGTGATCGTGTCCACCTCGGGCGCCGAGGTGGTCGAACCCATCGGCGAGCTGCTCGGAGCCGACCGCGTGGTCGCCACCCGCATGGTCGTGGGCGACGACGGCTGCTTCACCGGTGAGGTGGAGTACTACGCGTACGGCCCGACGAAGGCCGAGGCCATCAAGGAGCTCGCCAAGTCCGAGGGCTACGACCTCGACCGCTGCTACGCCTACAGCGACTCGGCGACCGACCTGCCGATGCTGGAGACGGTCGGACACCCGCACGCCGTCAACCCGGACCGCGCGCTGCGCCGCGAGGCACTCGCGCGCGGGTGGCCGATTCTCGATTTCCACCGCCCCGTCCGGCTCAAGCAGCGGATCCCCTCCTTCTCCGTACCGCCGCGTCCGGCACTGGTCGCGGCGGCCGCCATAGGAGCCGCGGCGGCCACGGCGGGCCTGGTCTGGTACGCGAACCGACGCCGTGCGGCGCCTGCCTGACCTGCGCCTTCCGCTATCCGCACAACCCTCTCGACAAACCGGTGCCCGTTTGCAGCGATTTGAGAGCAAAAGTAAAGAACTGCGGGCAGGCCTTCCGCTTGGTTGTGACCTGGAGTACAAAGGAGTCAACGGCCCGCGAGACCAAGGACATCCGAGAGGATCACCTTAAATACGCATTTGGCCCCACGGACCGAGCATGAACATTGGGCACCCACGCGACGTCGACCCGTCGATTACGGGCCAGCCGCACCAGGTGACGGGCAAAGTTCCCGACCTGATGGGCAACATATCGAGGACGCCTGGTAACCCGGTGAACATGCCAGCGGCGGTACGAATACTCGTACCGCCGCAACTCTTGTGGGCACCGCGCGGGATTCCCGGAACTCGACGAAGCCTCACGCGCGCGTGCGCCGAGCCCCGCCGAGACGCCTCCCGCTACGCCGCCCCGCGCTGAAGCGCCTCGCACACCGCCGTCGACTCGCGCGCCCCGAGCTCGACCGCCTTGCCGCAGTGGGCGATCCACGCGGCCACGCCGTCGGGAGTGCCGGAGACATAGCCTTCGAGCGCCGCCAGATAGGCCGCGCGGCCGAGTTCCGCGTGGCCGACCTCCGCCGGGCAGACGGACTTGGGGTCGAGACCGCTGCCGACCAGGACGATCCGTTCGGCCGTACGGGCGACGAGGCCGTTGTGGGAGGTGAACGGGCGCAGCGCGAGGAGTTCGCCGTGCACGACGGCCGCCGTCACCAGGGCGGGCGCCGAGCCGCCCGCGATGATCAGCTCCGCGAGTCCGTCCAGTCGGCCGTGCACCTCCGCGGCACTCGGCAGCGGAAGCTCGATCAGAGGCTCGTCGACCGGCTCGCCGGCCTGGCGCGGACGCCCGACCTCGTCCTCGTTGTTCGCCGCCGCCACCAGATGCAGCCGGGCGAGCACCCGCAGCGGTGACTGCCGCCAGATGGACAGCAGTTGGCCCGCCTCGGCCGTCAGCCGAAGGGACGCTCCCACGACGCGCGCCTCGTCGTCGCCGCTGAAGTCGGTACGCCTGCGCACCTCTTCGAGCGCCCAGTCCGCGCCCGAGAGGGCAGCCGAGCCGCGAGCGCCGCGCAGGGCCGCCTCGGAGGTGATCTCGTTGCTGCGGCGTCGCATGATCCGGTGCCCGTAGACCCGGTCCACCGCCTTGCGCACGGACTCCACGGACTCGGGCACCCCGGGCAGCGAACCGAGGGCCGCGAGCGGATCGGCGGACGCACCTGTCGTACTCATGAGTACGACATTACGCGCCCACCCCTCAGGCGCCCGCCGCCCCCAACGAGCCGCGCGCCCCTTCGGTCGCCCGCACCCCTCGATCGAGTGGCCTTCTCCACCCGATTGCCACTTACAGCTATTGCTCGACTACCGTTGGTGAACATGAAAATTGCTTTCGTCGGGAAGGGCGGCAGCGGCAAGACGACCCTGTCCTCTCTGTTCATCCGCCACCTCGTGGCCACGGGCGCGCCGGTCGTGGCCGTCGACGCGGACATCAACCAGCATCTGGCTGCCGCACTCGGCCTGGACGACGCGCAGGCCGCCGCGGTGCCGGCGATGGGCGAGCAGCTGGCGCTGATCAAGGATCATCTGCGCGGCGCGAACCCGCGGATCACCTCGGCCCGGACGATGATCAAGACGACACCGCCCGGCGAGGGGTCACGGCTGCTGCAGGTGTGCGAGCCGAACCCGGTGTACGACGCCTGCGCCCGACCGGTGGAACTCGACGGCGGCGCCGTCCGTTTGATGGTCACCGGGCCCTTCACCGAGTCCGATCTCGGGGTCGCCTGCTACCACTCCAAGACCGCGGCGGTGGAGCTGTTCCTGAACCACCTGGTGGACGGCCCCGGTGAATACGTCGTGGTCGACATGACAGCGGGCTCGGACTCCTTCGCCTCCGGCATGTTCACCCGTTTCGACATCACGTTCCTCGTCGCCGAGCCGACCCGGAAGGGGGTCTCCGTCTATCGCCAGTACCGGGAGTACGCCCGCGACTTCGGAGTCGTCCTGAAGGTCGTCGGCAACAAGGTGCAGGGACAGGACGACCTCGACTTCCTCCGCGCCGAGGTCGGGGACGACCTGCTGGTGACCGTCGGGCACTCGGACTGGGTGCGCTCCATGGAGAAGGGCCGTCCGCCCCGGTTCGACCTCCTGGAGGAAGAGAACCACCTCTCCCTGCGCCGGCTGCGCACGGCCGTGGACGCGACGTACGAGTTGCGGGACTGGGAGCGCTACACCCGCCAGATGGTGCACTTCCACCTGAAGAACGCCCGGTCCTGGGGGAACGAGCGCACCGGGGCCGACCTGGCGGCGCAGATCGACCCCGGATTCGTGCTCGGGGAGAGCGTGTGCGCCCTGCCCGGGGGCAACGCCTCCCTGACGCCTACCGCTTGAGCGGCGGAGCCCCGGGCACACCCTTCGGGGCGGGTGCGGGGTGTGCCGACAGGAAGGACGCCCAGCCCTCCTGCGGGGCCTCGCCGACCTCCAGGGTGCGCAGCTTCCGCAGGGTCGCCGGGTCCTGGGCGTCGAGCCAGTCGGCGAGCTGCCGGAAGGACACGCAGCGCACGTCGGGCTTGTTGCAGACGGCCTCGACGACCTCCTCGACGGCGCGCATATAGGTGCCGCCGTTCCAGGACTCGAAGTGGTTGCCGATGATCAGGGGCGCGCGGTTGCCCTCGTAGGCACGGCGGAAGCCCATGAGCAGGCCGTCCCGCATCTGGTCGCCCCAGAACCTGTGCTTGGTGGGGTCACCCTGGCTCGTGGTGCCCGACTGGTTGACCATGAAGTTGTAGTCCATGGTGAGCTGCTCGTAGGAGTGCCCCGGGAACGGCACGAGCTGCATCGACAGATCCCACAGGCCCTCTCTCTTCAGGGGCCAGAGCTGGTTGTTGACGCCGCTGGAGTCATAGCGGAAGCCCATCTCGCGGGCCGCCTTGACGAAGTTCTTGCGGCCTTCCAGACAGGGCGTGCGGGCTCCGATGAGCTCCTTGTCGTAGTCGAAGGGCAGTGGAGACGCCGTCTTCGCACCGATGTTGGTCTTCCAGGACTTGACGAATCGTTTCGCCTGAGTGATCTCGTCCTTCCACTCCTCCACCGACCACTCGCCGACTCCACCGCCGCTGCCGCAGAAGTGGCCGTTGAAGTGCGTCCCGATCTCGTTGCCCTCCAGCCACGCCAGGCGCAGCTGCTTCACGGTGTCCCTGATTCCCTCCGCGTCGTTGAAGCCGATGTCGGAGCGGCCCGGGGAGTGCTGCGGGGGCCGGTACAGGTCACGCTTGTGGTCCGGAAGCATGTACACGCCGCTGAGGAAGTACGTCATCGTCGCGTTGTTCGCCCGGGCGACCCCGCGGAAGTGGGAGAACAGTTTCTGGCCGTCCTCACCGGCGCCGTCCCAGGAGAACACCACGAACTGCGGGGGCTTCTGACCGGGCTTGAGCCGTTCGGGCCTGGGCAGATGCGGCTGCGCGCCGGTGTAGGCGGTGGAACCGTCGCCGATCAGCCGGACCGCGTTCTGCGGCACGGGTGCCGCGGGCTTCGCCTTCTGCGGACCGGGTGCCGACTGCCCGCCCGTGTCCTGGCTCGCACATCCGGCGAGCGATACGGCGCAGACCGCTGCGGCGGCGGTACCCGCAGCAATTCGGTGTGTCGCGGCGGTTCTTCGTGGGGCGGCGAACCTGCGAGTGGCAGCCATGTTCGGTCCACCTACTTCCTTCTCTTGGAGGGCGACAGCGCCGCCAAGGTCGCACGGGACCCGAGAAGGAATTAATACGACAAGCCGACTAATTAGCCACTTCACTCATCAGGGGGATTTATTAGTCCATTTGCTCGGAAAAACTATTCCGGGCCTTTACTCTGCATTACGATCCGTTTACCGACAGTTGATGCATCCCGCCGCTGTACGCCGTGACCACACGGCCGCGACCCGACCCCCGCCCCGAGCGGGGGGACCGCCAGATCCGCGACCGCGCTGCCCGGAGGAGACGGGAAACATGTCAGCCTGCGTTCCGACCCGCGCCGACGAACCACGACGAGAAGAGCACAGCCACGATCCACACAGCCCCCCGACCCGGCCCCGCCGCCCGCACCTCGCGGGGGCCGACGTCTCGGCCTCCATTGCGGTCTTCCTGATCGCACTCCCCCTGTCCCTCGGCATCGCCCTCGCCACCGGCGCGCCCCTTCAGGCCGGCCTTGTCGCCGCCGCCGTCGGAGGCCTCGTCGCCGGACGGCTCGGCGGAGCCCCACTCCAGGTCAGCGGCCCCGCCGCCGGACTGACCGTCGTCACCGCCGAGCTCATCCAGCGGTACGGATGGCGTACGACCTGTGCCATCACCGTCCTCGCCGGCCTCGCCCAACTCGGCCTCGGCCTCCTGCGCGTGGCACGCACCGCGCTCGCCGTCAGCCCCGCGATCGTGCACGGCATGCTCGCCGGCATCGGCGTCACCATCGCCGTGGCCCAGCTGCACATCGTCCTCGGCGGCATCCCGCACAGCTCGGTCCTGGACAACTTGCGCGAGCTGCCCGCCCAGATGGTCCGTGTCCACCCCGCCGCCCTGTCGGTGAGCGTGCTGACCCTGGCCCTGCTGGTCCTCTGGCCCAGACTCCCCGGCCGGGCCGGGAAGCTCCTGCGCAAGGTGCCGACCCCGCTCGTCGCCGTCGCCGTCGCGACCACGACCGCCTCGCTCGTGGGCCTCAGCCTGCCCAAGGTCGATCTGCCGTCCTGGAGCAGCCACGCACTGGCCACGCTGCCCGAGGGGCCGGTGCTCGGGCTCGTCGCCGCCGTCCTCACCATCACGTTGGTGTGCAGTGTGCAGTCACTGCTGGGCGCGGTCGCCGTGGACAAGCTGGTCGCCGGCCGGCGCGAGTTGTCCGCCCAGGTCGAGCGCTCCGACCTGGACCGCGAGCTGCTCGGCCAGGGCGCCGCCAATGTCGTCTCCGGCGCGCTCGGCGGGCTGCCCATCGCGGGTGTGGCCGTGCGCAGTTCCGCGAATGTGCAGGCCGGTGCCGTGAGCCGGAACTCCACGATGCTGCACGGCGTTCTCGTAGTAGTCGCCGCGCTGCTGATGGTCCCGATCCTGGAGCTCATCCCGCTCGCCTCGCTCGCCGCCCTGGTGATGGCCGTCGGCATCCAGATGGTGTCCCTGCACCACATCCGCACGGTGACCCGCCACCGAGAGGTGCTGGTGTACGCCGTCACCACCCTCGGCGTGGTGTTCTTCGGCGTCCTGGAGGGTGTGGCCGTGGGCATCGCCATGGCCGTCGGCGTCGCCCTGCACCGCCTCACCCGCACCCGGATCACCTACGACGAGACGGAAGGAGTCCATCACGTCCATGTACGCGGGCAGTTGACCTTCCTCGCGGTGCCGCGCCTGAGCCGGACCCTGCATCTCGTGCCCCGAGGCGCCGACGCCGTCGTGGAGTTGGACGGGTCGTTCATGGACCACGCGGCGTACGAGTCCCTCCAGGACTGGCAGAACACGCACACCGTGCACGGCGGCAGCGTCGAGCTGGTCGGCCGCAGGTCCGGGGTCCGCATCGGTGAGCCGACGGGACCGGCCGGCCTCCAGGCCCTCACCGGGGCCGCCGCTGACGGGACGCCCGACTGCCGCTGCCACCCCTGGACGCCCTGGCGCAACCACCAGTGCGAGATCCCCGACGCCGCCCTGCCCCATGACGGGCAGCCCCGGGACGCCCAGTCCGCCGTGACCGACGGCACCACAGCACCGTCCGACGCCGCCTCCTCCGACGGCACCATGCGGACCACTGGACCCGACGACCGTACGGGCGAACCCGACAGGGTCACCGGGCCCGGCGTCCCCGACGGGCCTCACCAACTCGCCCGCGGCATCAGCGCATTCCAGCGCAACACCGCGCCCCTGGTACGGGGCGAGCTGGCGAGGCTGGCGCGTGAGGGGCAGCAGCCCTCACAGCTGTTCCTCACCTGTGCGGACTCACGGCTGGTCACGTCGATGATCACCTCCAGTGGTCCCGGCGACCTGTTCGTGGTGCGCAACGTGGGCAATCTCGTTCCGCTGCCCGGGCGGGAGAGCGGGGACGACTCGGTGGCGGCGGCGATCGAGTACGCGGTGGACGTGCTCCAGGTGCGGTCGATCACGGTGTGCGGGCACTCCGGGTGCGGGGCCATGCAGGCGCTGCTGACCTCCGAGCCGGGCGCCGCGCAGACTCCGCTCAGGCGGTGGCTGCGGCACGGTCAGCCGAGTCTGGAGCGGATGTCCGACGAGAGCCGGCCCTGGACCAGGCTCGCCGGGCGGGCACCCGCCGACGCGGTCGAGCAGCTCTGCCTGACCAATGTGGTGCAGCAGTTGGAGCATCTGCGCGCCCATGAGTCGGTGGCCCGGGCGTTGCGCGCGGGTGCGCTGGAGCTGCACGGGATGTACTTCCACGTGGGCGAGGCGCAGGCGTACCTGCTCACCGAAGGACACGAGGACAGGGTGTTCGACCACGTGGGTGTGGCGGATCTGTCGGCCTGACGCAGACACGTGCGCGCGGCCCCGCTCCCTCGCGGGGCCGCGTTTATGTGCGGGCCACGCTTCCGTGTGGGGCGCTCTTCCGCGCTGGCGGCACTTCCGTGCCGCTGACGCTTCCGTGCCGCCGGCGCTTCCGCCTCCCCGGCGCTTCCGTGTCCCCGCGTTTCGGTGTGGTCCGTGTTTCGCCTGCGTCCGGCCAGGATGTGAGAGGGGTTACAGACCTGAACCGCCCTCGTCCGGTGTCCGTGGAAACGGATGACCCCGGCATGGAGAGCGGCTCGGGCCTCACCCTGCTGACAGGTCTAAACCAATTTTCCGTCGACCCTTGTCATCGGACCCCCGGGTCTGATGAGCTGTGGCCTGGGACACAACGGACACCCTGGGAAAGGGAGATGTCGTGAGCAACGAAAGCCTGGCCAACCTGCTGAAGGAAGAGCGCAGGTTCGCACCCCCCGCCGACCTGGCCGCGAACGCCAACGTCACGGCGGAGGCGTATGAACAGGCCAAGGCTGACAGGCTCGGCTTCTGGGCCGAGCAGGCCCGTCGGCTGACCTGGGCCAAGGAGCCGACGGAGACACTGGACTGGTCGAACCCGCCGTTCGCGAAGTGGTTCAAGGACGGCGAGCTCAACGTCGCGTACAACTGCGTGGACCGGCATGTGGAGGCCGGGCACGGCGACCGCGTCGCCATCCACTTCGAGGGTGAGCCCGGCGACGGCCGCGCCATCACGTACGCCGAGCTCAAGGACGAGGTCTCCAAGGCCGCCAACGCGCTGCTGGAGCTGGGCGTCCGCAAGGGCGACCGGGTCGCCGTCTACATGCCGATGATCCCGGAGACCGCGGTCGCGATGCTGGCCTGCGCGCGCATCGGCGCCGCGCACTCGGTCGTCTTCGGCGGCTTCTCGGCGGACGCGCTGGCCACGCGCATCCAGGACGCGGACGCCAAGGTCGTCATCACCTCCGACGGCGGCTACCGACGTGGCAAGCCGTCCGCGCTCAAGCCGGCCGTGGACGACGCGGTCGGCAAGGTCGACAACGTCGAGCACGTGCTCGTCGTGCGCCGCACCGGCCAGGACGTGGCCTGGGACGACAGCCGTGACGTGTGGTGGCACGAGATCGTCGAGCGGCAGTCGGCCGAGCACACCCCCGAGGCCTTCGACGCCGAGCACCCGCTGTTCATCCTGTACACGTCCGGTACGACGGGTAAGCCCAAGGGCATCCTGCACACCTCCGGCGGCTACCTCACCCAGACGTCGTACACCCACCACGCGGTCTTCGACCTCAAGCCGGAGACGGACGTGTACTGGTGCACGGCCGACGTCGGCTGGGTCACCGGCCACTCGTACATCGTGTACGGGCCGCTGGCGAACGGCGCGACGCAGGTGATGTACGAGGGCACGCCGGACACGCCCCACCAGGGCCGCTTCTGGGAGATCGTGCAGAAGTACGGCGTGACGATCCTGTACACGGCGCCGACGGCGATCCGCACGTTCATGAAGTGGGGCGACGACATCCCCGCGAAGTTCGACCTGAGCAGCCTGCGGGTGCTGGGTTCCGTGGGTGAGCCGATCAACCCCGAGGCGTGGATCTGGTACCGCAAGCACATCGGCGCCGACCGGACCCCGGTCGTCGACACCTGGTGGCAGACCGAGACCGGCGCGATGATGATCTCGCCGCTGCCGGGCGTGACCGAGGCCAAGCCCGGTTCGGCGCAGCGTCCGCTGCCCGGCATCTCCGCGACCGTCGTCGACGACGAGGCGAACGAGGTGCCCAACGGCGGTGGCGGCTACCTGGTGCTGACCGAGCCGTGGCCGTCGATGCTGCGCACCATCTGGGGCGACGACCAGCGGTTCCTCGACACGTACTGGTCGCGGTTCGAGGGCAAGTACTTCGCCGGTGACGGCGCGAAGAAGGACGACGACGGGGACATCTGGCTGCTGGGCCGGGTGGACGACGTCATGCTCGTGTCGGGCCACAACATCTCCACCACGGAGGTCGAGTCCGCCCTGGTCTCCCACCCGTCGGTGGCCGAAGCGGCCGTCGTCGGCGCCGCCGACGAGACGACCGGGCAGGCGATCGTCGCCTTCGTGATCCTGCGCGGTACGGCGAACGCCGAGGACGAGAACCTCATCGCCGACCTGCGCAACCACGTCGGCGCCACCCTCGGCCCGATCGCCAAGCCGAAGCGGATCCTGCCGGTGGCCGAGCTGCCGAAGACCCGCTCCGGCAAGATCATGCGCCGGCTGCTGCGGGACGTCGCCGAGAACCGCCAGCTCGGTGATGTGACGACGCTGACCGACTCGACCGTCATGGACCTCATCCAGGCGAAGCTGCCGGCGGCGCCGAGCGAGGACTGAGCGAGGAACGTGTCCCGGAGGGCACCCGGCGACCGCGCCGGGTGCCCTTCGCGTACGTACGGTGGAACTGGACGGATGCGATCCGGCGCACCCTTAGGTAAACTAAACAAAGCAACATCACTCAAAGGTGCGCCGGGAAGTCTGGTCGGCAAGTGTTCCGTCCTGCCCACCGACCGGAGGTCTCCCCGTGGCCGCGCCCCGCACCCCCGCTCCCGTCCGCAAGGCCTTCGGACGGCTCTCGCTCCCCGAGCGGACCTTCGTCGCGGACGCGCTGCGCACCGAGACCGTCGGCGGCGTCCTGCTGCTGCTCGCCGCGATCGCGGCGCTGATCTGGGCGAACGTCCCCGCACTGCGCGACAGCTACGAGACCGTCGGCCACTACCACCTCGGTCCCGAGGCGCTCGGACTGAACCTGACGGTCCAGCACTGGGCGGCCGACGGGCTGCTCGCGATCTTCTTCTTCGTCGCCGGCATCGAGCTCAAGCGCGAGCTGGTCGCCGGCGACCTCAAGGACCCCAAGGCGGCCGTACTGCCGGTCGTCGCCGCGCTGTGCGGCATGGCGGTGCCGGCGCTCGTCTACACGCTGACGAGTCTCACCGGACACGGCTCCTCGGCCGGCTGGGCCGTGCCCACCGCGACGGACATCGCCTTCGCGCTCGCCGTGCTCGCTGTCATCGGCACCTCCCTGCCCAGCGCCCTGCGCGCGTTCCTGCTCACGCTCGCCGTGGTCGACGACCTGTTCGCGATCATGATCATCGCGATCTTCTTCACCTCGCAGATCGACTTCGCCGCGCTCGGCGGCGCCGTGGTCGGCCTCGGCGTCTTCTGGCTGCTGCTGAGGAAGGGCGTACGCGGGTGGTACGTGTACGTGCCGCTCGCCCTGGTGATCTGGGGCCTGATGTACAACAGCGGCGTCCACGCCACCATCGCGGGCGTCGCGATGGGCCTCATGCTGCGCTGCACCCGGCGCGAGGACGAGCAGCACTCCCCCGGCGAGCACATCGAGCACCTCGTACGCCCCCTGTCGGCCGGCCTGGCCGTCCCGCTGTTCGCGCTGTTCAGCGCCGGTGTCGTGGTCTCCGGCGGCGCCCTCGGCGATGTGTTCGCCCAGCCGGAGACACTCGGCGTGGTCCTCGGCCTGGTGGTCGGCAAGACCATCGGGATCTTCGGCGGCACCTGGCTGACGGCACGTTTCACCAGAGCCTCGCTCAGCGACGACCTGGAGTGGGCCGACGTGTTCGCCGTCGCCACCCTCGCCGGCATCGGCTTCACCGTCTCGCTGCTCATCGGCGAGCTCGCCTTCGCCGGCGACGCCACGATGACCGACGAGGTCAAGGCGGCCGTACTGATCGGGTCCCTCACCGCGGCGGTCCTGGCGACGGTGCTGCTGAAGATACGTAACGCCAAGTACCGCGGGATGGTCGAGGCCGAGGAGCGCGACGAGGACGCCGACGGCATTCCGGACATCTACGAGCAGGACGAGCCGGAGTACCACCTGCGCATGGCCGCCATCCACGAGCGCAAGGCCGCCGAGCACCGCCGCCTCGCCGAGGAGAAACTCGCCGCACGCCACGCGCTTGCCGAAGTGACGGGCAGGGCAGGCGAGGAGGACCACCGTCGGGCATGATCTGACGGGACGGTACAAAAGACGGAACCGTACTCAGTCAGGCAGAAGACGGATCCGTACACGACGAGGGAGACCGCGATGAGCGCACCCGACGGCAGCCCGGTCGGCGCCGAACGCAGCATCGGCCAGCTGTTCGCCTCGGCGACGACCGAGATGTCGGCGCTGGTGCATGACGAGATCGCACTGGCGAAAGCGCAGCTCAAGCAGGACGTCAAGCGCGGCGCGACGAGCGGAGGCGCGTTCACGGTGGCGGGCGCCGTGCTGGTGTTCTCGCTGCCGATGCTGAACTTCGCCCTCGCGTACGGCATTCGGACCTGGAGCGACTGGAACCTCGCGCTCTGCTTCCTGCTGTCCTTCGCGGCGAACGTCCTCATCGCCCTCGTCCTCGCGCTGATCGGCGTCGTCTTCGCCAAGAAGGCCAAGAAGAGCAAGGGCCCGCAGAAGGTCGCCGCCTCGATGAAGGAGACGGCGGGCGTCCTGCAGAAGGCCAAGCCGCACCCGCGTCCGGCCACGCAGCCGGCGCTGGAGGACCGGGCGCCGGCGGCCATCGAGGCTGTGGCACGCTCATCGTCATGACGGATCCCGACACCCCCTTCTCGGTCGTACGGCTGGACGTCCCCGGCGGGAGAGAGGTGACCCACCGGGACGTCGCGGCGAACGGCGCGCGTTTCCACATCGCCGAGCTGGGCGACGGTCCGCTGGTGCTGCTGCTGCACGGCTTCCCGCAGTTCTGGTGGACCTGGCGGCACCAGCTGGTGGCGCTCGCCGACGCGGGCTTCCGGGCGGTGGCGATGGACCTCAGGGGCGTCGGCGGCAGCGACCGTACGCCGCGCGGTTACGACCCGGCCAACCTCGCCCTCGACATCACCGGCGTGGTCCGCTCGCTCGGCGAGCCGGATGCCGCGCTGGTCGGGCACGACCTGGGCGGATACCTGGCGTGGACGGCGGCCGTGATGCGCCCCAAGCTGGTCCGCCGGCTCGCGGTCGCGTCCATGCCGCACCCCCGGCGCTGGCGCTCGGCGATGCTCTCGGACGTCAAGCAGACCAGTGCCGGTTCCTACATCTGGGGGTTCCAGCGGCCCTGGATCCCCGAGCGGCAGCTGACGGCCGACGACGGCGCGCTCGTCGGCCGGCTCGTACGGGACTGGTCCGGGCCGCGCCTGCCGGACGACGACGCGGTGGAGACGTACCGCCGCGCGATCTGCATCCCGTCGACCGCGCACTGCTCGATCGAGCCGTACCGCTGGATGGTGCGCTCGCTGGCCCGCCCCGACGGCATCCAGTTCAACCGCCGCATGAAGCGGCCGGTGCGCGTACCGACCCTGCATCTGCACGGCTCCCTGGACCCCGTCATGCGCACCCGCAGCGCGGCCGGTTCGGGCGAGTACGTCGAAGCCCCCTACCGCTGGCGCCTGTTCGACGGCCTCGGCCACTTCCCGCACGAGGAAGATCCGGTCGCTTTCTCCACGGAACTCATCAACTGGCTGAAGGATCCCGAACCCGATCGGTGACGCGCCGCCACGCCGAAGACTGCCGGGGGTCCGGGGGTCGCCCCCGGGTCAGCACAGCCCGCACGAGGAAGATCCGGTCGCTTTCTCCACGGAACTCATCAACTGGCTGAAGGATCCCGAACCCGATCGGTGACCGGTTCGATGCGCCCGGTATCCGGAGAACTGAACACCTGTCCTACGAACAGCCAATTGCCTGGCGCATAGGCCAATTGGGGGCCCTGGGGGCGGTTATCGACCTTGGGGCAGGGGCAGACGTCGGGGTATGGGCTGGACGCACGACTACAGTGACGCAGCACGCAATCGCCGCTCGGCCAGCGGGCTGAGCTCCCACCAGCGGGGCAACGCCCCGCAGATGCCGGGCGCGGATCTCCGGGTGGGTATTCCGCGCATCCTGCGCCGCCGGGCCCGCTGGGTCTCGGTGCGCCTGCGCCACCCGCGCGGCTGACCGGCCGCCGCTTCTCCACCGTCTCCACCGTCCGGGGCAGGCTCTCGTGCCTGCCCCGGCCTCACGGGCTCACAGCGCGCAGCTGTCGCTGTCCACCTGCTGGTTGGCGGTACGGCCCTTGACGATGTCCTCCTGGATCTCGTCCGCGGTCAGCGCGTACCCGGTCTCGGCGTCGTCGAGGGACTTGGCGAACACCACGCCGTAGACCTTGCCCTCGGGCGTCAGCAGCGGGCCGCCCGAGTTGCCCTGACGGACGGTCGCGTACAGGGAGTAGACGTCACGGCGCACGGTGCCGCGGTGGTAGATGTCGGGGCCGTTGGCCGGCAGGCGCCCGCGCACGCGCGCCGCCCGCACGTCGTACGCGCCGTTCTCCGGGAAGCCCGCGATGATCGCGCTGTCGCCGCTCTCGGCGTCGGTGGCGGTGAACTTCAGGGCGGGCGCGTCCAGGTCGGGCACGTCCAGGACGGCGATGTCGCGCTCCCAGTCGTAGAGGACGACCGTCGCGTCGTAGCGCTTGCCCTCGCCGCCTATCTGGACGGTGGGTTCGTCGACGCCGCCCACGACATGCGCGTTGGTCATGACTCGGCGCTCGGCGAAGACGAAGCCGGTGCCCTCCAGGACCTTGCCGCAACTCGTCGCCGTGCCCATGACCTTGACGATGGATCGCTGCGCGCGGGTGGCCACGGGGCTGTTGGCGAGCGCCGGGTCGGGCGGCTGGACCTCGTTGATCGGCTCGTTCGAGAACGGGCTGAAGACCTGTGGAAAGCCGTTCTGCGCAAGGACGGTGGAGAAGTCGGCGAACCAGGTGTCGGCCTGGTCGGGCAGCGCGCGCGAGACGCCGAGGAGCACCTTGGAGCTACGGACCTCCTTGCCGAGCGTCGGCAGGGTCGTCCCGGCGAGGGCGGAGCCGATCAGCCAGGCCACGAGGAGCATGGCGACGACGTTGACGAGCGCGCCGCCGGTGGCGTCCAGGGCGCGGGCCGGGGACCAGGTGATGTACCGGCGCAGCTTGTTGCCGAGATGGGTGGTCAGCGCCTGGCCGACGGACGCGCAGACGATCACGACGACGACCGCGACGACGGCGGCGGTGGTGCTCACCTCGGCGTTGTCGGTCAGCGCGTCCCAGATGACCGGGAGGAGGTAGACGGCCACGAGACCGCCGCCGAGGAAGCCGATCACCGACAGGATGCCGACGACGAAGCCCTGGCGATAGCCCACGATCGCGAACCACACGGCGGCGACCAGCAACAGGATGTCCAGCACGTTCACCGGTTCGAGCCTCGCCTCGTCACTCTTCGCTCACCACAGGTCGGCCACGGGCCCGGCCCGCAACACAGCGGCTTTCGGACACGACGGCCCCCGGGAAGACACAGCACGGCAGACACCCTGTCATGACCGCCAGTCGAGCGGGACCTGCTTCCCCCGGTCCCAGGGCCGCTCCCAGCCCGAGAAATGGAGCAGGCGGTCGATGATCCCGGCCGTGAAGCCCCACACCAGTGCCGATTCGACCAGAAATGCCGGACCTCTGTGGCCGCTGGGGTGCACGGTGGTGGCGCGGTTGTCCGGATTCGTGAGATCCGCCACGGGGACGGTGAAGACGCGGGCCGTCTCGTTCGGGTCGACGGCGTCGACCGGGGTCGGCTCGCGCCACCAGCCCAGCACGGGCGTGACGACGAAGCCGCTGACCGGGATGTACAGCCTCGGCAGGACACCGAAGAGCTGGACGCCGCTCGGATCGAGCCCGGTCTCCTCCTCGGCCTCGCGGAGAGCGGCCCGCAGCGGCCCGTCGGCCTGCGGGTCGCCGTCCTCGGGGTCGAGGGCACCGCCGGGGAAGGAGGGCTGCCCGGCATGGGACCGCAGCGAGCTCGCCCGCTCCATGAGCAGCAGCTCGGGGCCCTGCTCGCCCTCACCGAACAGAATCAGCACGGCGGACTGGCGTCCCGCGCCGCTCTCCGGCGGCAGGAAGCGGCTCAGCTGCAACGGCTCGACGGTCTCCACGACCCGCACCACCGGCTCCAGCCACTGCGGCAGCCCGTCCTTGCTGACCACCACCGGCCCGTCCTGCGTCTCGCTCGCCCTCGTCATCGCCACCCCCGTCGTCCTGCCGAGTCCAACGCCCGAGGACCCCGAGATCGTTCCGCGAGAACGCCACAACCACCCGCCCGAAGCCACGAGAACCGAGTCCTCGCGACCGTACGGCCACCCGGCGGCGCCCCCGCCCTTCCCGCTCGCTCCGTCATCCGGCCCCCAGCGGCGGGGCCGGCTTGCCGCCCGCGTCCAGATAGGACTGCGGCGGGTTGAGCCGCTGCCCCGGGAAGCCGCCCTTCTCGTACTTGAGGAGCTTCTTCGCCTTCTCCGGATCCGTCTCGCCCTCGCCGTACGCCGGGCAGAGCGGGGCGATGGGGCAGGCGCCGCAGGCGGGCTTGCGGGCGTGGCAGATACGGCGGCCGTGCCAGATCACGTGGTGCGAGAGGTCGGTCCAGTCGCTCTTGGGGAACAGCGCGCCGATCTCGGCCTCGATCTTGTCCGGGTCCGTCTGCTCGGTCCACTGCCAGCGCCGCACCAGCCGCTGGAAGTGGGTGTCGACGGTGATACCGGGGCGCCCGAAGGCGTTGCCGAGCACGACGAAGGCGGTCTTACGGCCGACCCCCGGCAGCTTGACGAGCTCTTCGAGCCGCCCCGGGACCTCACCGCCGTAGTTCTCCACCAGCGCCTTCGAGAGCCCCATGACCGACTTGGTCTTGGCCCGGAAGAACCCGGTGGGCCGAAGGATCTCCTCGACCTCCTCGGGGTTGGCGGCGGCCAGATCCTCGGGGGTGGGGTACTTGGCGAACAGCGCGGGCGTCGTCTGGTTGACGCGCAGGTCGGTGGTCTGTGCCGACAGCACGGTGGCGACCACGAGCTGGAAGGGGTTGGTGAAGTCCAGCTCCGGGTGGGCGTACGGGAAGACCTCGGCGAGCTCGCGGTTGATACGGCGGGCACGGCGCACGAGAGCGGTACGGGACTCGCCGGCGGGCACCTTGGCGGCGACGGTCTTCACGGCGGAGGCGCCTTTCACGGCGGTGGAGGCCGCCTCGGTGACGACGGCGGGCGTCTTCTTGATCGCCTTCTTACTGATCGCGCTCTTGCCGGCGGCCTTCTTGGCGGGCGCTTTCTTGGCAGCGGCCTTCTCAGCGGTCTTCTCAGCGGTCTTCTTGGCGGTCTTCTTGGCGGGCGCCTTCTTGACAGCGCCCGATTTCACCGCGGCGGCCTTTTTCACCCCGGCAGCCCCGCTCGCGCCGGCGGCCTTCTTCGTACCGACCGCCCTCTTGGCGGCAGCCGATTTCCGGCCACCACCCCCACCCCCACCCGGCGCCTTTTTCGCCGCTTCTGTCGTTTTCCTTCCGCCACCGGGGTCCTGTTCGCCCACAGCGGAATCGCGACGTACAACCACCCGTCCAGCTCCCTTGGCCTGTGCTCTCACCGGCGATTTGGACACCCGGCCAGCCTAAAGCCCGGCACTGACATCCGCCCCGGACCCCGAAGATCGGCCCCCAATTGGACCCCTGCCGCTTACCTCGGGACACCTGTGCGGCATCCTTGTGACAGATCACACTGTTTGGACCGTCCGGCAAAATGGGGAACACGGTCCCCTGGTACACAGGGGAGTGATCCCCTGAGCAGGTCGACAAGGAGAGAACTCGTGGACGACGTTCTGCGGCGCAACCCGCTCTTCGCGGCGCTCGATGACGAGCAGTCCGCGGAACTGCGCGCCTCCATGAGTGAGGTGACGCTCGCGCGTGGCGACTCCCTGTTCCACGAGGGCGACCCGGGCGACCGGCTCTATGTCGTCACCGAGGGCAAGGTCAAGCTCCACCGCACCTCCCCCGACGGCCGCGAGAACATGCTCGCCGTCGTCGGCCCCGGAGAGCTCATCGGCGAGCTGTCCCTCTTCGACCCGGGCCCGCGCACGGCGACCGCCACCGCGCTGACCGAGGTCAAGCTGCTGGGCCTGGGCCACGGCGACCTGCAGCCCTGGCTGAACGTCCGCCCCGAGGTGGCCACCGCGCTGCTGCGCGCCGTCGCCCGCCGGCTGCGACGCACCAACGACGCGATGTCCGACCTGGTCTTCTCGGACGTTCCCGGCCGCGTGGCACGTGCGCTGCTCGACCTCTCCCGCCGCTTCGGCGTGCAGTCGGAGGAGGGCATCCACGTCGTCCACGACCTCACGCAGGAGGAGCTGGCCCAGCTGGTGGGCGCGTCCCGCGAGACGGTCAACAAGGCCCTGGCCGACTTCGCTCAGCGTGGCTGGCTGCGGCTGGAGGCTCGCGCGGTGATTCTGCTGGACGTCGAGCGTCTGGCGAAGCGCTCCCGCTAGGCCGTCCGGCCCGTACGACACCGGGGTCCCGCCTCATCAGGAGGCGGGGCCCTGTTTTGCGTACCGCGCGGATTCTCGCCCCCGCCGCCCCTACCCGTCCCTTCCTCAGGGGCTCCGCCCCTTCAACCCCGCCACGCCTGGGGCTGCCGCCCCAGACCCCGCTCCGGCCCTGAACGGGCCCCGTCCTCAAACGCCGGACGGGCTGAAAAATGGGCGAACCGGCGCCGAGATTGAGGCGTAGCCCGACGCGCCCACGACATCAGAGGGACCCGCACCCGCCCACGACGGCAAGGCAAGGGATGCGCCCGCACCCGCCCACGACGGCAGGGGACGCACCCGCACCCGCCCACGACGGCAGGGGGGCCGCACCACCACCCGGCCGGCACCCGCCCACGGCGGCAAGGGGCCGTGCCGGGGGGTGTCCGCCCGCAGCGGCCGGCGTCAAGAAACAGCACCCCTTGATGCCGGGCACCCGCCGGACCGAGGACGGACACCCCCCGGCGCGGCCCCGACCCACCCCCACCCGCAGGCGCTACGCGAACCCCCACACACCCGCGCAGGCCGCCGCAGGCACCACGGCCCCCAGGACCCCTCTCGAACATCCGCGCACCACGAGATAGCCTCCGCCCATGGCAAACGGGCAGTGGTACCCACCGGAGTGGCCGGACCGCATCCGCGCGCTCGCGGACGGCACTCTCACCCCCGTAGAACCAAAGCGGGCGGCCACCGTCATGCTGCTCAGGGACACCGACACCGGCCCGGCCGTACACATGCTGCGCCGCCGCAGCTCCATGGCCTTCGCCGGCGGCGCCTACGCCTACCCCGGCGGTGGCGTCGACCCCCGAGACGAACAGCAGATCCGCTGGGCCGGCCCCACGCGCGCGTGGTGGGCACAGCGGCTCGGCCTGGAGGAGGCCGCCGCCCAGGCGATCGTCTGCGCGGCCGTACGCGAGACGTACGAGGAGGCCGGTGTCCTCCTCGCCGGCCCCACCGACGACTCCGTCGTGGGCGACACCACCGGCGACGACTGGGAGGCCGACCGCGCCGCCCTCGTCGCCCGCGACCTCTCCTTCGCCGAGTTCCTCGACCGCCGCGGCCTCGCCCTCCGCTCCGACCTCCTCGGCGCCTGGA
Organism: Streptomyces sp. Y7; assembly: GCF_043195415.1. Taxonomy (NCBI): domain Bacteria; kingdom Bacillati; phylum Actinomycetota; class Actinomycetes; order Kitasatosporales; family Streptomycetaceae; genus Streptomyces; species Streptomyces sp. Y7. The sequence goes on along the minus strand of NZ_JBIDDQ010000025.1, from coordinate 85,814 downwards.
CCCGCTGGATCACCCCGGAGTTCGAACCCCGCCGCTACGACACCTGGTTCTTCGTCGCCGCCCTCCCGGAGGGCCAACGCACCCGCAACGCCTCCACCGAGGCCGACCGCACCGTGTGGATCCGCCCCACGGACGCCGCCGCCTCGTACGACAAGGGCGAGCTCCTGATGATGCCGCCGACCATCGCGACGCTGCGGCAGCTCACCCCGTACGACAGCGCCGCGCGCACCCTGGCCGCCGCGCCCGACCGCGACCTCACCCCGGTCCTCGCCCAGGCCCGCCTCGAGGACGGCGAGATCGTCCTCGCCTGGCCCGGCCACGACGAGTTCACCAAGCACATCCCGACCGGCCCGACCGGCCCGACCCCCGCATGATCCCGCCCATGGCACCCACGCCGCCGCCCACCGCCCCGGAAGGCCCCCTCGCATGACGGACGCAGCAGCCCTCCCCGGCCAGCCGCGAGGCGAGGTCCTCTCCGGTCCCGCGACCGCGCGCGCCGTCAACGTGCTGGCCCCCAACGCCTCGGCGATGACCCTGGACGGCACCAACACCTGGCTCGTCTCCGAACCCGACTCCGACCTGGCCGTGGTGATCGACCCCGGCCCACTGGACGACGGCCATCTGCGCAACGTCGTCGCCACCGCCGAGAAGGCCGGCAAGCGGGTCGCCCTGACCCTGCTCACGCACGGCCACCCGGACCACGCCGAGGGCGCCGCCCGCTTCGCCGAACTGACGGGCACGCACGTGCGTGCCCTCGACCCGGTACTCCGGCTCGGCGACGAGGGCCTGGCCGCCGGGGACGTGGTCACCGTCGGCGGCCTGGAGCTGCGCGTCGTACCGACGCCCGGGCACACCGCCGACTCCCTGTGCTTCCACCTCCCGGCCGACCGCGCCGTCCTGACCGGCGACACGATCCTGGGCCGCGGCACGACGGTCGTGGCGCACCCCGACGGCCGCCTGGGCGACTACCTGGACTCGCTGCGCCGCCTCAGGTCCCTCGCGGTCGACGACGGCGTGCACACCGTCCTGCCGGGCCACGGGCCGGTTCTGGAAGACGCCCAGGGCGCGGTCGAGTTCTACCTGGCCCACCGCGCCCACCGGCTCGCCCAGGTCGAGACGGCGGTCGAGGACGGCCACGGCACGCCGGGCGAGGTCGTCGCCCATGTGTACGCGGACGTGGACCGCTCGCTGTGGCCGGCCGCCGAACTGTCGGTCCGGGCACAGCTGGACTACCTGCAGGAACACGGCATCATCTAGCCGAAAACAACCAACAGCCCGCCCACCACCGACCGAAGACGGCCCACCGCCCCCTCAATCGGGCCTGGCCGCTTTGATCCCGTGCACGCGCGTGTGCTGCTCCGCGAGCCACGGACCCAGATCCTCGACGTACGACCGCGGGACGCCCGCGCCCCACCCCCCGGCCGGCTCGTACCCGAGCACGGGCCACCGCCCACAGCTGCACGGCCCGCGCGGTGCCCCGCGCCCCCAACAAAATTCAGCCTGCCCGGGCCACCCCGGACAGGCTGCTGTGAAACACCGGCCGTACGACAACCACCGCGCAAGGGCCGCCGCGCAAAGGCCGCCGCACGAGAACCGCCCCACGGGGGCCGCCGCACAACTACCGCCCCACAAGAGCCACCGCACGAAAGCGCCGTACACCGGCTGAATCGCCGAAGGCCTACGCCCCCGTCAGTTCCACCTGCACCTCGACCTCGACCGGCGCGTCCAGGGGCAGGACCGCCACGCCCACCGCGCTGCGCGCGTGGACGCCCTTGTCGCCGAGGACCTCCGCCAGGAGCTCGCTCGCGCCGTTGATGACGCCGGGCTGGCCGGTGAAGTCGGACGCCGACGCCACGAACCCGACGACCTTCACGACACGCGCGATGCGGTCCAGGTCGCCCGCCACCGACTTCACGGCGGCAAGGGCGTTCAGGGCGCAGATGCGGGCGAGGTCCTTGGCCTCCTCGGCCGTCACCTCGGCGCCCACCTTGCCGGTGACCGGAAGCTTGCCGTCCACCATGGGGAGCTGGCCGGCGGTGTAGACGTACACGCCCGACTGGACCGCCGGCTGGTAGGCGGCCAGCGGCGGCACGACCTCCGGAAGCCTCAGGCCCAGCTCGGCGAGCTTCTCCTCGGCCGCGCTCACGCCTTCTCCCGCTTCAGGTAGGCCACGAGCTGCTCGGGGTTGTTCGGCCCGGGCACGACCTGGACGAGCTCCCAGCCGTCCTCGCCCCAGGTGTCCAGAATCTGCTTCGTGGCGTGGACGAGCAGCGGCACGGTTGCGTATTCCCACTTGGTCATGTGGCCGACTTTATCCGCTGCCCGCGGGCGGCCACGCGGCCGACCACCCTCAGGTTGTCCACAGGCTGTCGCGTGACTGGCGGACCGACTGGTTAGGCTCGAAGACGTGAGCAGGCTCCAGGTCGTCAGTGGCAAGGGCGGGACCGGAAAGACCACGGTCGCCGCCGCGCTCGCGCTCGCTCTCGCGACCGAGGGGAAGCGGACGCTTCTCGTCGAGGTCGAGGGCAGGCAGGGCATCGCGCAGCTCTTCGAGACGGAGGCGCTGCCCTATGAGGAGCGGAAGATCGCCGTCGCTCCCGGGGGCGGGGAGGTGTACGCCCTCGCCATAGACCCCGAACTGGCCCTTCTGGACTACCTCCAGATGTTCTACAAGATGGGCGGCGCGGGCCGGGCCCTGAAGAAGCTCGGCGCGATCGACTTCGCCACCACCATCGCGCCGGGGCTGAGAGACGTACTCCTGACCGGCAAGGCGTGCGAGGCGGTGCGGCGCAAGGACAAGTCCGGGCGGTTCGTCTACGACTGCGTCGTCATGGACGCGCCTCCCACGGGGCGCATCACCCGCTTCCTGAACGTGAACGACGAGGTCGCCGGGCTCGCCCGGATCGGCCCGATACACAATCAGGCGCAGGCCGTGATGCGGGTGCTGAAGTCGGCGGAGACGGCCGTGCACCTGGTGACGCTGCTGGAGGAGATGCCCGTCCAGGAGACCGCGGACGGGATCGCCGAGCTGCGGGCGGCGCGGCTGCCGGTGGGCCGGATCATCGTGAACATGGTGCGTCCCGAGGTGTTGGACGCGACCGATCTGGAACTCGTGCGCAGTGTCCCGCGCACGGCCGTCGCCAAGGCACTGTCCTCGGCCGGACTCGGCGGGGCTCGGCGCGGCGGGAACGCCGAGAAGCTGGTGACCCCGCTGCTGGCGCAGGCCGACGAGTACGCCGAGCGGTACGCGCTGGAGCAGGAGCAGCGGGCGGCCCTGGACGAGTCGGGGCTGCCGGTGCACGAACTGCCCCTGCTCGCGGAGGGCATGGATCTGGCGGGCCTGTACGCACTCGCGCGCGAACTGCGGGAACAGGACCTGTCATGAGTCCGTTCACTAGTCGGGAGCCGTACACGGAACGTCAGCGGCCGTACGCGGTACGTCGGAAGCAGGGGATGTCATGAGTCGTCCAGAACCGGCCCAGGCACAGGCCGCCGCCCACCGGCCCCACCGTCTCTCCGCCACGCGCGTGCTCGACCTCGATCCGCTGCTCGACGATCCGAAGACCCGGATCGTGGTGTGCTGCGGCTCGGGAGGCGTGGGCAAGACCACGACCGCGGCGGCGCTGGGGCTGCGGGCGGCGGAGCGCGGGCGCAAGGTCGTCGTGCTCACCATCGACCCGGCCCGCCGGCTGGCCCAGTCGATGGGCATCGACTCCCTGGACAACACCCCGCGGCGGGTCAAGGGCGTGGACGGCGACGGCGAGCTGCACGCGATGATGCTGGACATGAAGCGCACCTTCGACGAGATCGTCGAGGCGCACGCGGACCCCGAGCGGGCGGCCGCGATCCTGGGGAACCCCTTCTACCAGTCGCTCTCGGCGGGCTTCGCGGGCACGCAGGAGTACATGGCGATGGAGAAGCTGGGCCAGCTGCGGGCCCGGGACGAGTGGGACCTCATCGTCGTGGACACCCCGCCGTCCCGTTCCGCGCTGGACTTCCTGGACGCCCCCAAGCGGCTCGGCTCGTTCCTGGACGGCAAGCTGATCCGGGTCCTGCTGGCCCCGGCGAAGGTCGGCGGACGCGCGGGGATGAAGTTCCTGAACGTCGGCATGTCGATGATGACGGGCGCGCTCGGCAAGCTGCTCGGCGGGCAGCTGCTGAAGGACGTACAGACCTTCGTGGCCGCCATGGACTCGATGTTCGGCGGGTTCCGTACCCGCGCGGACGCGACGTACAAGCTGCTTCAGGCGCCCGGCACGGCGTTCCTGGTGGTGGCGGCGCCGGAGCGGGACGCGCTGCGGGAGGCCGCGTACTTCGTGGAGCGGCTGGCCGCCGAGGACATGCCGCTCGCGGGTCTGGTGCTCAACCGGGTCCACGGCAGCGGCGCCGACCGGCTGTCGGCCGAGCGGGCGCTCGCCGCCGCGGAAAATCTTGAAGAGCCCCGCATTGTGGATCAGGAGGGCGGGAAAGCTGGACTTCGTAACTCCCCCGACACGTACGACAGTTCAGATTCAGCCGCATCCGAGGCACCGGCTCCAGACGCAGGCTCCCCCGCCGTCACGGACATGGAGCGAACCCCGGCCTCGGACAAGTCGGAGTCCGTCGACTCGGAATCCGCCGCTCCGCACGTGGAGCGCTCCGTCGACCAGCTCACCGCGAGCCTGCTGAGGCTGCACGCCGAGCGCATGCAGCTGCTCTCCCGCGAGCAGCGCACGCGTGACCGCTTCACCACGCTCCACCCCGAGGTGGCGGTGGCCGAAGTGGCCGCGCTGCCCGGTGACGTGCATGACCTCACGGGGCTGCGGGACATCGGGAACCGGCTCGCGGCCCATCGGCACGAGCTGCCTGATCCCGAGGTCTGACAGCAGACCCGCCGGATCCGACCGAGGGACGACCTCGTGGCCCCTCAGCCCACCGCCGCGAGGTTCTCGTACACCTCGTCGTCGTCGAGCGGGAGCAGACCAGCTCCGCGCTCGTACTCCGTGCGTGCCGTCTCCAGCAGCCGGCGCCACGAGGTGACCGTCGGCCTCCTGCGCAGCAGAGCGCGGCGCTCGCGCTCCGTCATTCCTCCCCACACGCCGAACTCGACGCGGTTGTCCAGCGCGTCCGCCAGGCACTCCGTGCGCACCGGGCATCCGGTGCACACCGCCTTGGCCCTGTTCTGCGCTGCTCCCTGAACGAACAGTTCATCCGGATCGGTAGTGCGGCAGGCCGCCTGCGCACTCCAGTCGGTTACCCAGCCCATACCGGCGCCGTCCTCTCCCGAATCGAGGCTCCCCCACGGCGGCAGCGGCATATTCACCGCCGCCAGTTGAGGACGTTACGGAAGGTGGGCACAGCGCAACACCCCCTTCGGGCCCAATCTTGAATGGCCCGAACGGACTATGCGTAAGCGGCAGATCACCCGGGGGAGTGAGCTGGCGACATGCGTGACTTTCCCGGCAAACCGGGACAGTTCTGTTGAGTCACAACGGACGCCGAATGACACACAAGGCGGATTCGGACACGCCCCCACCAAAAAAGTGGGCTACCGCCAGAACGATTCGGGGTCGCCGGACGTATTGATACGTGGCCGCACTGCTGTGACAGTTGAGAGCAGCTTAGGCCAAGGCCTGTACGCCTGTCCGGCGAATGGGCCGCATCCGTCGTGCGAGCTCCGCTCGCGGGCGGACGGCCGGCTGTGCCGTGCCGTGGTTCACGTGCCCCACCCGCGCGCACGGCATGTCCCACGTCGCCGTGCCGGGCTCGCGCGCGATCGGCTCTCGGTTCGCTCATGTCTACGGTTTAGGCTGCCCCCATGCCAAAGAACCGCTCGGGCGGTGGTCTGTCGCCGACTCAGCAGGCCGCCAAGTTCCTCGGTGTCAGTGTGCTCGCCGGAGCCGTGCTGGCCGGTATCGCGCTGCCCGCCGTCGGCGCGCTGGGGCTCGCGGCCAAGGGATCCGTCGAGAGCTTCGACGAACTCCCGGCCAACCTCAAGACGCCACCGCTGAGCCAGCGCACCACGATCCTGGACGCCGAGGGCGGCACGATCGCCACGGTCTACTCGCGTGACCGTACGGTCGTCGACCTCAAGGACATCTCGCCGTACATGCAGAAGGCGATCGTCGCGATCGAGGACGCCCGCTTCTACCAGCACGGCGCGGTCGACCTGAAGGGCGTCCTGCGCGCCCTCAACCGCAACGCCCAGAGCGGCGGCGTCAGCGAGGGCGCGTCGACGCTGACCCAGCAGTACGTGAAGAACGTCTTCGTGGAGGAGGCCGGCGACGACCCGACGAAGGTCGCGCAGGCCACCCAGCAGACGCTCGGCCGCAAGATCAAGGAGCTGAAGTACGCGATCCAGGTGGAGGAGGAGCTCGGCAAGAAGAAGATCCTCGAGAACTACCTGAACATCACGTTCTTCGGCCAGCAGGCGTACGGCGTCGAGGCCGCGGCCCAGCGCTACTTCTCCAAGTCCGCCAAGGACCTCAAGGTCCAGGAGGCGGCGCTGCTCGCCGGCATCGTCCAGTCGCCCAGCCGCTACGACCCGGTCAACGACGAGGCCGAGGCCACCAAGCGGCGCAACACCGTCCTCCAACGCATGGCGGACATGGGTGACATCCCGCAGGAAGAGGCCGACAAGGCCAAGGAGACGCCGCTGGGGCTGAAGGTCAGCAAGCCCAAGAACGGCTGCATCACCGCGGTCAAGGGCGCCGGCTTCTTCTGCAAGTACGTCGAGAAGGTCTTCAAGAGCGAGCCGGTCTTCGGCAAGAACCGCGAGGCCCGCGCCAAGATCTGGAACCAGGGCGGCCTGACCATCACGACGACCCTGGACCCGCAGTCGCAGAAGTCGGTCCAGGCCTCGCTCAAGGATCACGTCTACCAGGACGACAAGGTCGCCGCCGCGGCCACCCTCGTCGAGCCCGGCACCGGCAAGATCCTCGGCATGGGCCAGTCGAAGCCGTTCGGCTACGGCAAGAACGAGACCGAGTACAACTACTCGGTCGACGCGGCATACGGCGGCTCCAACTTCGGCTTCCCGACCGGTTCGACGTTCAAGCCGTTCGTCGCCGCGGCCGCGCTGGAGGAAGGCCGGCCGCCGACGCAGGAGTACTCGTCGCCGTACGAGATGGAGTACCCGAGCCCGGTCCAGACCTGCGAGAGCGCGCCGTGGACCAACCGCAACGGCGAGAAGCTGGAGAACGAGAGCGAGTCGGAGCACGGCCCCTACCGCCTGCGGAAGGCGATGGAGCTGTCGGTCAACACCTACTTCGTGCAGATGATCGCCGACATCGGCCTGTGCCCGGTGGTCAACATCACCGACAAGCTCCGGGTCCGCCAGGGCAACGGCGAAAAGCTTCCCGAGCGCCCGGCCATCGCCCTCGGCTCGGTCGGCCTGTCCCCGCTGACGATGGCGAGCGCGTACGCCGCCTTCGCCTCCCGCGGCATGTACTGCACGCCGATCGCCATCGAGTCGATCTCGCAGAAGGTCGGTGACCAGCAGAAGTCCCTGGAGGTGCCGAAGTCGACCTGCTCGCGCGCGATGTCCGAGCAGACCGCGGACACCATCAGCACCCTGCTGCAGGGCGTGGTCGACTCCGGTACGGGTAAGGAAGCCGGCCTCACCGACCGCGACAGCGCCGGCAAGACCGGTACGACGGACGAGCGCCGCAACGCCTGGTTCGTCGGCTACACGCCGAACCTCTCGGGCGCCGTCTGGGTCGGCAGCGCCACCCAGAAGGTCAAGATGCGCAACATCTACATCGGCGGCGTGTACAACGACCTGGTCTACGGCGGCCGGGTGCCGGGCCCGATCTGGCGGGACGCCATGCTCGGCGCCCTGGAGGGCAAGCCGGTCGAGAAGTTCAACACCGTCCACATCCCGGAGGACCGCGAACGCGACAAGGGCCGGGGCGACGAGGACGGCGACGACAACGGCAATGACGACGGCAACAACGGCGACGACAACCTCATCGGCGGCCTGATCGGCGGCGGGGACAACGGCGGCGGCAACGGCGGGAACGGCGGCTCCGACGGAGGCACGGTCCCGACCCCGACCTTCTCCATCCCCGAGGGCTGGTGGCAGGGCCAGACGAACGGGACCGGAAACGGAGGGCGTGACTGAGATGCCGGCACCCGCTCGGTCCGCCTAGCACACACAACGGCGAAGGCCCCTGTCCCCTCGTACGGAGGGGACAGGGGCCTTCGCCGTCGATACAGGCCGGTGCCGCACCCGCGGGAGAGACACTCCCCGGGCGGCTGCCGCGCGCCGGGCGAGGTCAGCCCGCGAGCATCTTCTTGACCGCCGCGGCCACCCGGCCGCCCTCGGCCAGACCCGCGACCTTCGGGTTCACGATCTTCATGACGGCACCCATGGCCCGCGGGCCCTCGGCGCCGGCCGCCCTGGCCTCCTCGACGGCCTGGGCGACGATGTCGTTCAGCTCGTCGTCGCCGAGCTGCTTCGGGAGGTACGTGGCGAGCACCTCGCCCTCCGCCTTCTCCCGCTCGGCGGACTCGGGTCGACCACCCTGCGCGAAGGCCTCGGCCGCCTCACGGCGCTTCTTCGCCTCGCGGGTGATCACCTTCTGCACCTCGTCGTCGGAGAGCTCGCGCTTCTCCTTGCCCGCGACCTCCTCCTTGGTGATCGCGGCGAGCGTCAGCCGGAGCGTCGAGGAGCGGAGCTCGTCGCGCTCCTTGATCGCGGCGTTGAGGTCTTCCTGGAGCTTCGACTTGAGCGTGGTCATGACGTCGATTGTCGCAGGTGTGGTGACGGGAACGCCCGTTGATTTCAAGGGGCGTGCGCGAGGGCGCCGTACGGCGGTCGGCGGGGCCGGCCGGAGGCGGGCCGGGGGACGGCCTGGCACGAGGGACTTCGCCGGTCTGACACGATGGTCGTATGCGCGCGCGATACGGAGTACCCCTGGGAATCACGGCGGTTGGCGCCGCCGGACTGCTGTACTCGGCGGGATTCGAGGCCCGTTCCTTCCGCCTGCGACGGGTGACGGTCCCCGTCCTGCCTGCCGGTATGCGGCCGCTGCGGGTGCTCCAGGTCTCCGACATCCACATGGTCGGCGGCCAGCGCAAGAAGCAGCGCTGGCTGCGGTCGCTGGCGGGCCTGCGCCCCGACTTCGTGATCAACACCGGCGACAACCTGTCGGACCCCGAGGGCGTGCCGGAGGTGCTGGACGCGCTGGGCCCGCTGATGGAGTTCCCGGGCGCGTACGTCTTCGGGTCGAACGACTACTACGGCCCCACGCTGCGCAACCCGGCCCGCTATCTGCTGGAGAAGGCGCAGGGCCGCCACGGCCTGAACGGCAACGCGCCCGCCGTCGGCGTGACCCACAACCCGTGGGAGGACCTGCGCGACGGTTTCGACACCGCGGGCTGGCTGAACCTGACGAACACCCGGGGCATGCTCAAGGTCGAGGGCGTGTCGGTGGAGCTGACCGGCGTGGACGACCCGCACATCAAGCGGGACCGCTACGAGCGGGTGGCCGGCGGTCCGTCGGACGACGCCGACTTCTCGATGGGCGTGGTGCACGCGCCGTACCTGCGGGTCCTGGACGCGTACACGGCGGACGCCTACCCGTTGGTCCTGGCCGGTCACACCCACGGCGGCCAGATCTGCATCCCCTTCTACGGCGCCCTGGTCACCAACTGCGACCTGGACACCGACCGGGTGAAGGGCCTGTCCCGGCACAGGGCGGAGGGCCGTACCTCCTACCTCCACGTCTCCGCGGGCTGCGGCGCCAGCCGCTACACCCCGTTCCGCTTCGCCTGCCCACCGGAGGCGACGTTGCTGACGCTGGTGGGGCGGGAGTAGGGGCAGGACGCGGGGAGGCGGGTGGCCGGGAGGCTGGGGAACGACCCCTCCTGCCGTAGGAGCCTCCGGCGTCGTGCCGCGTCGTGCCCGGGGCCGCAATCCGGGCGCCTCGCCACCGGGTCTGCAACCGGGTCCGTAACCCACCCAGACCACCCATATCGCCCGTTTCGCCCACGCTGCTTAGCGTGAGGGCATGACCGCCCCGATACCCAGGGACATCCCGGACCTCCCCGCGATACCGGGCATACCCGTCCTGTTCCCGTCCCACGTGCCCGCGACGGCGGTGGTGGCCCCCACGCCTCGCCGCCTGGCCGCCGTGTTCCGTCTGCTGGTGGCCCTGCTGGCGGCCGCGGCCGTGGCCGTGGAACTGGCTCTCGGCAGCCCCCTGCGCACCCTGAGCCACTTCGCCATCCAGAGCAACATCCTGCTGGCCCTGGTCTTCGCTCTCTCGGCCCGCCTCGCCTGGACCGCGCGCCGCCCGCTCCCCTCGACCCTGACGGGCGCCACGCTGCTGTACGCCGTGGTCAACGGCCTCGTCTACCACCTGCTGCTGGCGAACGAGGGCGGCTCCTACGCACTGCCGGGCGTCCTCACCGGCACCGCGACCGCCCCCACGGGCTGGCACGCGATCACCAACCAGGTCCTGCACACGGTCACCCCCGTCGCCGCGCTGCTGGAATGGCTGCTCCTCACGCCCTCCGGCCATCTGCACCTGCGCCAGGCCACGACGTGGCTCCTCTACCCCCTCACCTACCTGGCCTTCTCCCTCGCCCGAGGTGAGCTGCTCGTCCCCGGCGCGCCGGCCCGCTACCTCTACCCCTTCCTCGACGTGGCCCGGCACGGCTACAAGGGCGTCCTCGGCAACGCCCTCCTCATCGGCCTCGCCATCTACGCCCTGGCCATCCTGCTCGTGGCCCTCGACCACGTCCGCCCCAACCCCTTGCGCCACCGCGCCCACCACGCCCCGAAAACCGGATTTCGTCTCCAGCCACCAGTGGGCTAAAGTAAACGTCGTCGCCGCGACAAGCAGTGACATCGGGGTGTAGCGCAGCTTGGCAGCGCGCTTCGTTCGGGACGAAGAGGTCGTGGGTTCAAATCCCGCCACCCCGACAGTGAAGTACCAGGTCAGGGGCCTGATCCGCATAGCGGGTCGGGCCCCTGAGTGGTTCCGGGGGCCATTCTGGGAGCCATTTGGGAGCCGACTTCGGAATGCGGCTCCCAAACGGCTCCCATCACCCCATCGCCAAGGCCGCTCGATCACTCACCGAGCGCGGTGGGCGGGAAGCCGTGCTCTTCCTCCCTCACAACCGTCCGAGCGAGCATCGGCGCGCCGCACGGGGCAGACCTCTCACACCCCCGCATCCGGCCATTGCCAAACGGCCGCGTCGGCATCCGCGTCACGTACGCCCTTCAGCTTCACGTCAGCCATGGATTCGACCTCGAAGAAGTACAACGGATCGGTGATGATCCGCAGTGTCGGAGTCCCTCTGCCCTCTTCCAGGTTCGAAGCGATGACGAGCGAGTAGTTGCTTCCCTCTGCAAGCGCACGCGTGAGTTCCGCGCTGGTGAGAGAGACGTCGGCGGGCTCTGGTCCGCCATGAGCCTTGATCTCGTAGAAATGGCCTGTTGAGTCGACGGCATCCGCCCCCAGTCGTTGGAGACCTCGCTGATCTTCCAGTGTCCGACCACTCGCGCTAAGAATTTCGGCAAGCAGTGCCAGGACGGTCTTCTCCTTGTCCCGGTCCTGATAGCCGAGCAGTCCGAAACGCTCGTTGGGCGCGGCCCCGCCCTGACGCGGTTGCGGCAGTGAGGCGGCACGTCGGCTTCCCGAGGAGGACGCAGAGCGAGACTGCGACGAGGAAGCAATACGGGTGGCCTGAGGGGTACGCGCCTGTAGTTCGGCCAAGGAGACCAGCTTGCGAGGCTCAGCCGGCCGCGGGGTGGGTGGGGGCCCAACGCCGGAAGGCGTGGGCGTCGATGGGGGAGCAGGGATCGACGGAGGTGACGGGACTCCTGTGGGTGAGTTCACCGGGCCGCTCGGCTGAGCCGGCACAGTGGAGCCCGAAGGCCGCGACAATTGCCGCTCCCGCAGCTGCGAGGCCAAACGCTCGCGCTCCTCATGATCCTGCTGACCAGATGGGACGAGGGGAGTGGTGGGAGCATCCTCAGGCCAGTCCGTCTCCCAAAGATCGCGCCAACGGTGGCCGACGTGCGCGCGCTCCGCTGCGAATAGGGAAGCGACGGCCAACCCTCCTCCCCGCGTGGTTTTCAGAGCCTCGGGGCTACTGACGAAGAGCGCCTTGGCTTCCCGATCGACATGCGCGTCGACCGGGACGTCGATCACGTCTTCGTCCTCGCCCGGGTTCAGCAGGATTCGCAGCCCCGGCAAGACCCGTACCTCAAGCTCCATCAGCCAGGCCCAGTCCGTGAAAGCCTCGGCGGCAGCTGGCTCGTCCCGTACGAGGATGTCCTGCAAGCTGGTCACGGCCCACCGGTAGTCCTCGGTCAACTGCCGATCAGGACGTGCGCGGTCCGGGGCGACGACAGACGCTTCCGAAGCCTCCAGTTTGTGCACCTTGAGGACACCCAACAGGCCGGCGAATTGCTGCAGATCTCCGCCTGGCTGCCAAACATGCAGACGCTCGCCGAGCGTGCGCGCGATGGCGGGGTGGTCTACCGCGTAGACGGGCCGCTCCTTCGTCCAGCCGAGGGTGGTGCGCAGCGGCAGCCAGCGCAGCTTGGAGCGCAGGCCAGGAGAGATGGGGCCATCAGCCGACGTGACCGTGTTGGTGAGAGACCTCAGCGCCTCCAGCATCACACGCTGTTGGTCCGCGTGGAGCTGGGTGCCGGACTGCGCTATCTCCTTTTGCACATCAGCGAGGTCCTCGGGCCTCGGCTCCTGGATCCAGAGAGCGTCCCAGAGCGGGTTCAACTCAGGGTCAGGGATGGTGAAGGGCCGGAAGCCGCGAAGGATTGTGGGACCGCGGAAGCAATCGCGCGCCCTCTGCCATCCCTGGTCGGTGAGCACGAAGTCGGTGCCACTGAAGGCATCCCGCACCTTCTTTCGCAGCTCGCTGTGGGCCGTTCCCGCCGCCTCGCTCCTCAGCCGCCCCGCCAGAGCCTGATAGACGAGATAGACCTCGGCCTTGAGACGGTCGTCCACCGAGCCGGGACCCGTGGAACGTTTCCGAAGATCCCGCAATCGATTGATCAGCTGAGGAACGTCGGGGTCTCCATTCACTCCTAGAGCTGCCAGGACATCGATACGATTGGACGTGGTCTGTTGGATCGCAGGGTGCAGATACCCAGGGTCATCCTGGCCGTAGAGCGCCTGCGCGTCGCGCGTGCACAAATGAACTTGCCGCGGAGTGCGAAGTTTGCCGCTGCTGTCCTCCAACCAGGCCGTTTCCCGGATCCGCCAGACCCAGAGGGCTGCCGTCTGGCCACGCACGTTCCATCGGTGGTACGCCTCCGCCGCCTGTACGTCCGCGTGTTCGGAGGAGGTGATCATGCCGGGCCTGCCAAGCGTCTGCAGCAAGGCCGCCGTACGACGTCTGCGATCCTGCGGGTTGTGCTCGGCGACAATGTGCTGGACCACGGCGTCCAAGTCCGGGCTGCTGCGGTCATCTAGCGTGTAGTCGGCGCCCAATCGGCGCAGCTCCCTCGTGCGCGCAATTGGCGACAGCCAGCAGTCGCGCGACAGACCGATGCGGGAGTCCGCCTCGTACCCCTTGGTCTCCCTGCCTGGCTGAGGCTCCTTAAGCCGGGGTGCATCCGCCACCCCGAGGAGACGCAGGAAGGCTGTACGGCTCAGGCCGCACTGAGCTTGGGACAGAAGGGTGCGGGTATAGGAGCGATGCACCCACTTGATGCCAGGAGTCTTTCCCGCGGCGACGGCGAAACGATCTCCTTCAGTGCTTTGGAGCGCTTGGGGAAGGTAAGCGTCTACCGGCTGCACCTTGCACGGCTTTTCGTTGCCGTCGGAGTCGTACTCGTAGCCGTCGAGGAGGACGGCCCGTCCGATTCCGGGACCGAGTCGCTCCCGCACCTTCTTCGAGACTTCTCCCAAGGCCGTCTGGATGGCCACGAGTTGCTCGACTCCGCATCCCGTGTCACCTCCGACTCGTCTACCCGCGCGTCCCATCCGTTCGACTCGGCGCAGTACAGCTGCGGTGTCGTCGCGCCGTACGAGACAGTCCTGTTTCCGCAGCCAGTCGAGGACACGTCGGGACCACTGCGAGTTCTCCGCGTAACTGGCATGGAGGTTCACGACGATACCCAGGGCGTCCAGCGGGCTGGTGCCGCGTGGTTCGGCGTCCTGGGGCTCCGCGAACGCCACGCCGGGTGCCGTCGGCCGCAGACGCTGACCGTCGACTGCAATGACACACGGCCGACTGCACAGCAGGAAGTCGAGGTCCGCCTCAATGGCGACTGCTGCGAGACGCATGGTCTGCGCGATGTCGTATTCCGTGTCGTCGAGCGAAATGAGCGCGTCACGCACCCGCACCTCATCAGCGAGTTCCGCGGTGCCTGCAGAGCGCCAGTCCGTCAGGACTTCGCGCCACTGGTGGGCACCGTCGCGGGCGCGTCGCGGAAACGTACTCGGCAGCCCGGCCAGCCGGGCGATGTCCTCGTCATCCAACACCCCCGACAGCTGCGGCTCCTCGACTGCGAGCGCCGACAGTGGCTTCGAGGTCCCGTCCGGGCAAGGCAGGGAGATCTGGGATGCCAACCACGTGCGGGAACGGTCGACCAGCGCCGCACGGATACTGTCCTGGAGCCGGGAGGGCGACGAGGGGTCGGAGGGCGAAGGCAGCGGGATGAGGTGCCAAGCCGACGGTTCGACAACGCTGAGTACGTTGAGGGCAGAAGCGGCCCAGAGGTCCGCGACAAGCGGGACCAGATCCTCGTTCCATCGGCTGGCGGCGAATCCTTCACGGCTGACGACGGGGTCGAACTGGGCGTGCACACGAGCTGCGGCTCTCAACTCGGCCACCGGTAGCCCAGCGTGCACACTCCCCAGTTCCGGTCCGTGCACCGGCAGCGCGACGGCGACCGGCATAGAGGCTCCCACCGCCTTGTGCCGACGGGTACTCGTGCCGTGCGGTGCGACGTGGGCGTCGTAGACCCGCCACAGTGCCCCACTGGTTGTCCGGGCCTCACGTACCCGGACATCCGCTTCCTCACCGTCGATACGAAGCCTTCGCTGGTCGATCTCCGTCCAAGTCAGCCTGAGCATCACAGGCGGCGTCTCGTCATCAGCTCCCTGCTCACCCTGGCGGTCGCTCAGTGCTTCGACCCGCCTCACGTGCCGCAGAAAGAGCAAGGAGCTGTCGTTCCACGTCTCGAACCACTCGAAGAGCTCCGAGGCGGAGAGTACGTCGAGGGCAAGAGGGATTCGGAAGACCGTCCACTCGGGCCCCGCGACTTGCTCCGGCACCACCAGCGGCTCGACCGCCCGAATGGACAGGTCGGCAAACCGCACGTGGAAGGGGTGACAGTGCACCTCCCAAGTGGTCGCGAGGGCCCGCAAGGTCGCCAGGCCGATGCCGAATCGCCCTGTGGCCTCCGCGTCGGAGGTCTTCCCGCTGAGCCATGGCAGGCCGAGCAGCAGGATGTCGGCCAGTCGTACGCCCTTGCCATCATGGGCGATCAACAACTCTTCGGGGCGCCAGATGAACCGGACTTGGGAAGCCCCCATGTCATCGGCGTTCTGCACCATCTCAGACAGGACTTGCAGGCGGTCCGATGACAGCGTTTCGGCGCCTCTCTGCCCTCCCTCGGCCATCAGGCGGAAGACGCCGGGCCCATTCTGAAGTCCGTCGTCGAGGAGCCCCACCGCGCGAGCGGCTTGTTCAGCGGTCTCGACATCGATGCCCGGATCCGTACGCGGATCCGACAGCAGCGCTTCCACCGCCGCGATGAGTTCCTCGTCCTCGTTCACCCGGATCTCCTCCCCATGGGCTGTTTTCGAGAGCGCCCCCGCGCCCTGGCAAAGCCTCCAGGGCAGATGACGCTCTGTCTGGCCACGACCGGCGAAATCGCGCCAAAGGCCAGTAACACAGAGCCGCAAGTCAGCCCATGAGCCACAGCGCAGACCGTGCGCTGCGGTCCGCACAAGCACACAGGCGTCAGCTCACACCCGGCAGGTGAACGACCGGAATCGCCTGATCCTGGGGCCTGATTGTCAGACCGGCATGCTAGAGGCGCCGGACGCTGACGCACTCGTACCCGTTGAACTCGTGGGTCCCCAGGACGGATATCCCTGTACGGCTTGTGCCGAGGTGACTACAGACGGTACGACGATCGCCATGCACCCTTGGTCTCCACTAAATGACCGGCAGCTCGCGCTCCTCACCCGCATCGGGGCCGGAACTGACCCCGTCACGTCGGACAGCCCCGAGCTCGCCATCACAGCCCGTGCGCTCAGGGACCGGGGCTTGATCACTATGCCCAGAAAGAGCGGGAGGTGGCAGGCGGAGATCACCGACGCGGGACGCTTCTACTTGGAGCACGGGCATCATCCCGACCGCCCCGAGCCAGCTCCACGCAAACCTCGTTCGGCGGCGCCTGAAGCCGAGGCGCCAGTTGCCCCTCGCCCTCAGCAGGATGCCGCTCCCTCGCCCGAGACGAAGCCGACCCCACAGCGTGCCGTGAAGCAAGCACGCCCGTCACCAGCGAAAGTCGGGCCGGCGCTGATCGCGCAGGTGCAGGAAGCCGGACGATTCCTTCGAATCCCGGACCCCAGCGACGCGGAACGGGCTCGGTATCGCAGAGCCTTCGACGCGGCGCGGCAGTGCGCTCCGGAGGGATACCACCTGAAGTACAGCGGGCGGGCGAAGGGGGACTTCTTCCTCGGCCTGCTCCGGGTGACCGGTGAGGACGACACCGAGTGGAACCGGATCCGCCTGGCACGCAGCCGTGTGATCACCGACGTCAAGGACGTGCTCGCCGCAGTCACCGCGGACCACAGCGCCTTCGAGATCTCCGAGGAGGTCCTGCCGAGAGTGCTCGAGCTGCTCCGGCTCCTCGCCGAGCAGGCTCTCGCACGGTACGGCGAGATCGCGGTGTCCAAGAAGCGCAAGCAGCCCAGGCCGCTGCTTACCGTCCACGGCAGAACGTACGAGATCAGCTTCCGCGAGCGGCAGAAGCAGGTCCGGTACGTGCCCAAGCAGCCCGGGCGACGTACGTACGACTGGCAGCGGGTCACCCCGGCGCACACGTTCGAGCCGTCCGGCGAGCTGGAGCTGGTGGTTGGCCAGCACTCGGGCTACGGCTACGGCCACAGCTACGGCTGGAAGAAGGAGTGGGCCGACATCGCCAAGAAGCCCTTGGAGGAGCAGATCGGCTCAGTCTTCCGGGCGTTGAAGGCGCGCGCGGAGGAGCAGGAGCGGGCTCGGCTGGAACGTGAGGCGGAGCAGCAGCGTCTGCGAGAGGAACGAGAGCGGCAGGAGGCAGAGCGCCGGCGGCTGGAAGCGGAGCGGGAGGAACGCGAACGGCGGGAGTGGGAGGCCGCCGTCAGTGTCGCTTCGATCAAGGCCGTTCGCGCGGCACGGGCCGAGCACTTCGGCACGGCCCTTGAGCGGTGGCGGGCCGCAGGGGAGATCAGGGCTTTCTGCGCCGCTCTGGATGAAGCCGCCGTCGCGTCGCAGGATTCCTTCGAAGCCGAGAGACTGCGAGAGTGGTCGGCTTGGGGAAAGGCGGAGGCCGACCGGCTCGACCCCACCATGAACGGCAGGGGCCTGGCCTCGCTCAATTTCCATGCGGAGCCGACAGGAGATCAGCTGCGACCGTTTCTCGACGGCTGGCACCCGCACCGGCCGGAGAAGGAGAAGCCGCCGGCGCAGCCCGCGCCGCCCAAGCCGGAGCCGGACCCGTGGCGAGGTGTCATCGACGCACATCAGGGTCAAGGCTGGAGATATGGACGCCAAGGTCGCGCTCAATGGTGGAGGCGATGACGCCGTGGCCGCGGTCGCGTAGGGCCTTGACCGCCTTCTCGACCAGCTCCCCGAGCCTGATGACCTCGGCGCGCAGAGCAACCAACTCGTCGTAGCGGTCTGCCTTATCTTCGCCGCACCACGCCCGGACGGTCCGTAGGACGGCTCCACCCGGGTCCAACTTGCGATCGTCCCGGCGGTCGTAGGAGTACCAGGAGGACTGGGTGCGCTCCTGCTCGATGTCCTGCTGCTTGCGATCCACCTCAGGGAGGATCTCTTCAGCGAGGCGGCCGGCCACCTGACGGGCGACGCGTTCGGTAACCGCCCATCCGGCCAAGCACGAGCCGTCGCTCTTCTCGTAGACCATCGGGTCGGCACGTAGTTCAGCGGTGTCCATGCCGATGACCGGTGCCGCGTCGTCAAGGCGGCCCAGCTCCAGGACTCCTGCGTCCGCAACGCCCCTGCGCAGACGCAGCCTGTTCTTCGGCCGGACGAACCCGAGGATCATGCGCGCGGCCTCGAACTCTGTGCTCCCCCGCACCTGGCGTGACGCCTCGGCCAGTGCCAACTCTCCCGCGTCGTCCGCGCGGAACACGTTGACGTCCGCCCTCAGTGTTACGAGGGAGTTCGGATTGACCCACTCCTTCTGGCCCGCGTCGTCGCCGTCGAGGAACCGCACATGGATCCAACCGGACCTGCCGGAGCCGCCCACTCGAACGATCTCCACCCGACGAACCGCGCCGCCCAGCTCCTTCGGCCTGGCACGGTATGCCCAGTGCTCACCCATCTCCATGTGCCTATTTAGTCAGGTCAGTTGGCGCCATGACGCGGCATTCGCCGCAGTCACCTCGAAGAAATGACTGCGCCAGACTGAATTTGTCCCATGGCGTCGGAAGATTGCGCCCGGTGGTTGGTCACTCTGGTTGCGCCGCTTACACCCCGAGCCTGTAGGGCGCGAGAGAGGAGGACTCGCACAGCTGGGGCGATGGTCCATGGCCAGCAGCCGTAGCAGCGAAGGCCAAGCTGATTCAAGAGCCGGGGCTCGCAAAGTCGCAGGTCAGAAGCCGTGAATGGGCGCGGCGAGCAGTCCATGCTGAGGGGGCAACGCAGCGGCTGCCAGCCGATTCGCGAGAACTCGAATCGGCTCCCCGCGCGGTGCAGTCTCCTCCGTGTCCGGGGGCGCCACCGGACACGACCAGCGGACTTGCGCGGCTAACTCCCCGCCGGTCCAAGGTCTGTTCACCCATTCACCGCGTGCTGCCGCACGCACCAGAAGCGAAGGCTTGCCATGTCCACCACAAACGACCACTCGGATGACCTGCAGCCGCACGGAACTCCGCCGAGCGAGCTGCAGACGCCGGAGCAGGCCCCCTCGGAGCCCTCGCGCGCACAGAACGCCCTCGTCTGGGCCACGGTCGGGCTGTCCGTAGCGTTCTGCACCACCGGTGCGGTAGCAGCGCGAAGCCCGCACGCTGGGCCTCACGGAATGCCCGGTCCTCGCGAGCGCGTCGAAAGAACAAGATCTCTTCCTCTCGGTCATCTGGCAGGCACGGGAACGTGTCTCTGCTCGGGGAGACTGGCGACGAGCCGCGCACCAGCGGCTCCAATGGGGCAGAGGTCGTCAGCTGCGGCGGACGACGGTGAGCCGACCCTCGGCGCTCTCGGGCACGGTGCGACGGGGCACCGGGACAGGCGAGGCGAGCGAGGAGGCGAACGCGGCGACCAGGTCGTGGGGGGCGCTGGCGCTGAAGCTGGCGCACCACAGGTAGGCGGCGCCGGGAACGGGGTCCGCCCACGCCTGCCAGCCCACCAGGTCCGGACGCGGGTCGGCGTCCTCGATGAGCGGCGGAAGCATCTCCAGGGAAACGCTGCAGGAGAACCCAGGGTCCACCGCGGTGGTACGAGGTCGATCCACGTCGCGAGCCCAGCCACGGGCACAGAGCGCGTTGAGGACGGTCTCGGGCTCCGTGAAGCCGACGTCGGGCTTCTTACGGCTGTCGATCTCCACGAGGAGGTCGGCGAGCGCCTCGTACGGAACGTCGGTGGTGAAGTACGCGTTCCACTCCGTCATCACGGACGTGGCATGCGGGCGGGCGCTCAGCTGCCAGGCCACCGGCAGTCCGCCCAGCTCGAACGGGTAAGCCGCGAGGACCCATTCGGCGCCGCACAGCCCGTTGGGGCTCACGTACAGCAGGGTGTGGCGGGCGGTAGGCCACATGCGCCAGCCCAGATCCGACAAGGTGTCGCTGATCCGCTCGGCGAGCGCGTGGTCGTCTCCGGCCAAGTGGCGCGGGGTGACCCAGTCCACCGGGTCAGGCGAGTCAAGGCGGGAGGGTTCGCTGGGGTGGTGCGGATGCAGGGGCGCCTCCGTGGGCTCGGGGGTGGTGTCCAGCAGGCGTTGTACGTTGACATGGCTTGCCGCCGCGCACCAGTCCTTCAGGGGGTCTTTCCTGTCTGCCCCCGGCGAACTTGTCCTTTTGGCAGTGAAGTTCCTCGGTGGCAGCGCTCTGACCTGGGGCTACCAGCTTCCCTGTCAAAGGACACCATCGACTGGGCCGCTCACGATCCCACCTCGGTGTCTGTTGTCAGCGAAGCCAGCCGCTTTGCCATCCAACCCAGTCGAATAGCGGTGATCTCTCGGTGTTGCTGCAACGGACGCCGCGGCCATGCCGTTACCCGTGAGCTGCGCACTCTCGGATGGGACACTTGTACACATGAAAGAGGTGCGCTGCGAGCGATGCGACAACATCATCGGCATGGGGTGCGCCTGCCCTCCTGATGGCAGCGTCCCCAAGGCACACCCGGAGGAAAGGCGTGTTCGACAGGAGTGGCGGCGGTTCCCCGGCAACGCCATCTTGATCAAACAGAATGGTAAGGCGCACGTTCCAGGCGCCTGCGATCACATGACAGAAGACGAGGTGCGGCCCCCGAAGTGGGGTTGGATCCTCGATCCGTCCCCCGGAGATTGGGACCGCATCAGCGAAAGCAGCCCAGCCATCGCCACTGGAGGAAACGCGCGGCTGCGGGCGACGAGCCGGTGCATGACGTGCATGGGGACTCTCGGCGGCTGATGAGCTGCAGGGCGCGCTGTGCTGTGGGATAGCTGACCAGAGGGCCGACGGCGTGCCGTCGGCCCTCGTTCGCTTCGTGGTTCTAGCCACGCCGGATGCGGCACGACTCGGTTCGATGGCAAAACGACTGGGTTCGATGTCAACGGACACTCGGGACGGCGGACTGCTCCCAACCCCCGTGCTTCGGGCGGTGTCTGATCTGCCAGGTCCTGCCGCCTCGCCCCAGCGAAAAACTGCGGGCGCACGCCGACAAGCACGAGAGATCATGAGGCATGCGTCCGGATGGCTGGCACCTCACCGAAGACCTCGACGGCTTTCTTGCCCGAGCCGGAGACTTCCTGCGCTCGCGCCCTGCCCTGCACACCGTCACGCTGACGGTGACCGAGGCACTGCGTACGCGCGGGGCGGACGCGTACGGCGCTGAAGCCCCCGTCTTCGGCAGCCTTGAGCGGGCGGGCGAGGTCCGCGCGGCCTTCTTCCGCACCCCGCCCCGCCGCCCGTACCTCACCCCGCTCACCCTCGAGGAGGCCGACACCCTCGCCGCCCACCTGGCCCGCCTCGGCCACCGCCTCCCCGGCGTCAACGCGGACCACGACACCGCCACCGCCTTCGCCGGTGCCTGGGCACGGCACACGGGCGCGACGCCGACACTGCATGAGCGGGAGCGTCTGTACCGCCTCGGCACGCTCACACCCCCGGAGCCACTCCCGCAGGGCCGAAGCCGACTCGCGGGCGAGCAGGACCGTGAGCAACTCATGCTCTGGCACCGCGAGTTCGTCACCGCCATCGGAGGAACCCCCGCTGCGGACAACGGCTCATGGGCGGATACCCGCATCGCCCAAGGACGCGTCAGGCTCTGGGAGACCCCGGACGGCACTCCCGTCTCCATGGCGGGCGTGACCCCGATGGTCGCCGGCCAGGTCCGGGTGACTCCCGTCTATACCCCGGCCCACCTGCGTGGCCGCGGTTACGCGGGCGCCGCGACGGTCGAGGTGAGTCGGGCCGCGCTGGCCGCGGGCGCGGCGGAGGTCCTCCTGTTCGCGGACCTGGCCAACCCCACCAGCAACGGCCTCTACCAGAGGATCGGGTACCGCCCGGTTACCGACTTCGCGGTGTACGACTTCTCGTGTGACGGGCCGGAAATTCGTTGAAGAACTCATGTCGAAGGGGCCCCGCAGAGGCAGAGCGATCCGTGCTGTCGGAGAGCGGCCGTAGGCTTCCCGTATGAGTTCGGTGCGCGCCCGGGTGTGGCGCTTCACGGTCGAAAAGGGAAAGGCTGGCGCTGAGGCCGTCCAGGCTGTCGAGATCGGCCAAGGCCCTCTGCCGGTGTCCTTGGCCGCAGTGGTCAACATCAACGCCCTTGCCTGCGACTTGCGCAAGACGGTCGACCAGCGTGTGCGCGACCACGAAATCAGCCTCCTACTCAGCTACATCGCCGACGGCCCGGGCGCCGGTTCGCTCGGCGTCGACTGCCCCGCCCTCGACTCCAGCTCCGGCCACATCCGACGCTTCGTCAGCGAGTGCACCGGGCTCGGGGTGATGACCGCCGCCAGCGAGGCCCTCTTCGACTGGAAGCCCGGGGCTAACGGCCTCAGCAGCTTCGACGTCCTGCCCGGGAAACTTGTCGGGACCTACGCGAAGAAGGGCGTGCGGCCCGACCTGCTGTATGACCTGGCAACCGGTCCGCTTGCTGGGGAGGCGCGGGGTCGGCGTCGCGATCACAAGCAGATGTTCCCGGCCGGCAAAGGCACCCCGGCGCAGAAGGCGCGCCTGGAGAAGCTCGCGCAGTGGTCCGTCGACCACGATGATCACGCCTACTTCATGAGCTGGGTCTGGCTCGGCACGGGCGGCATCTACGTCGACATCTTCCTGCCCGACGACGCCCCAGCCACGGCCGGACTCAAGACCGGGTGGATCGACATGCCGGGCAGCGCACAGCCCTGGCGATTCCGCGTTCCCCGGCCTGATCCCCGTCGGCGCGAGGACCTGGAGCCGGAGGGACCCCTCGGGGTTGGGGCTGATTCCGCGCCGTCCGACGTGGAGGGCTCGGCCGACGTAACCGGGGCCCACGTCAGGACAGCGATCAGCCTGGCCGAGCCGTTGGTCGAGGCGGCGATGAACCGGTCCTTCAGCCGCGAGGACACACTCGGCACGTTCTCCGGCGTGGAGGTCCGCGGCCGTTGGATCCGCGGCGATGCTGTCGGCCAAGCACGCCACGAGGTGCTGCTCGGCGTCCTGGAAGAGCACGTGCCGGTGGACCACCGGGCTCAGCGCCGCCAACTGGCCTCTCGGACGGACGACCGGCTCGATGTGTTCCTCGAAGGCCGCCTGCTCACCATCGTGCACCCGGTCGACAGTCCGCGACCGAGCTGGGACCGCGTCCAATCAGAGCTGCTGGGGTAGGTAGGGGCCGGTCAGCTGCTGACACAGCGACTGACTTCACTGGCAACGGACAGTTGGCACCCTCGCTGGCTTCCAACTACGCCACGTACTGATTTCTCGATCGCCGGAGAGGGCAAACAGAACGGCGCCGACTCACGCAGGTGAGTCGGCGCCGTTCCTGATCTCAGACGTCGATACGAGCGACTTTACGACCCACCTTGAGGTACAGCTCGGCACCTTCCAGGGCCCCGGCCTCCCCGACGACCTCGCCGAGCGTCTGCTGAACAGAAGCCTCCATGAGCGGCGTCGGCTGCTGCTCTCCGTTCGACTCGCGGATCAGGCGAAGGCCCTTCTGCTGAGCCACACGGCGCACGGCGGAGATGCTGGGAGCGAAGTCCAGCGTCCGGCTGACCAGCGCGCCGAGCGTCTCCTCGGCGTGGTCCTTCAGGGAGACGACGGGGAGGTTCTGCGTGTCCCCGAAGGAGCGCTTGGAGAAGCGCGCCGTGAACTCCGCGCGGGCGGCGGCAGCGGCGTCCAGGCCGTGGAGCGCGGCCACCACCTCGCCGGCCAGGATGCGCTTGATTGCCATCGGGTGCGCGGTGCCGGCCTCCAGGCGCTTGGTGACCACGCGGATCTCGTCGTCCGTCCACTCGGAGAGCAGCTGGAGGTACTGCTCGGTCAGGTGGTCGGGGATGGACATCAGCCGGCCGTAGACGTCATCGGGCGACGCCGTCAGGCCCACGTAGTTGCCCTTGCTCTTGCTCATCTTGGTGCCCGTGCCGTCGGTGCCCTCGATGAGCGGGGTGGTGATGACGACCTCGGGGGCCTGGTCGGAGATCTCCATGACCTTGCGGCACATTTGGAGATTCAGCAGCTGGTCCACGCCGCCGAGTTCGACGTCGGCGTCGATGGCCACCGAGTCCCACGCCATGACGACGGAGTAGACGAACTCGGCGACGGACAGCCCGTGGCCCTCGGCGAGCCGGGTGCGGAAGTCCTCGCGCTGGAGGGACATGGAGACCGGCACCCGGGCGAGGACCCCGACGAGCTCCGGCAGGGTGACATTGTTCAGCCACTCGCCATTGAAGCGCAGGTCGGCACGCTCGAAGTCGATGAACGGCGTGACCTGCTGCTGGTAGCCGCTCAGGTTGCGGGCGATGTCCTCGTCGGTGAGGGGCGGACGCTCCGAGGAGCGTCCCGACGGGTCACCGATCTTGGCCGTGACGTCGCCGATGATGAAGACGACGTGGTGTCCCATCCGCTGGAACCGGCTGGCGAGGATGATCGGCACCGCGTGTCCGAGGTGGACGTCGGGCGAGGTCGGATCGATGCCGTACTTGACGACGAACGGCCGTCCCGCCGCCTGCGCAGCCTCGATCTTCTCGGCGAGCACCGCAGCCGAGGGGATCAGGTGATTCGCGCGCCCCTCGACCAGGGCGGCCTGTTCCTGGGGGGAGAGGTCGGAGAGGTCGAGGGAGCGCCTTGCTGTTGTCTCGCCCAGCAGCTGCGCGACCGTATAGTCCTCGCCCAGGTCCGCTCCATCAAGGATGTGCATGACACGGGTGACGGCCTCACTCAAACGGCTCATGGCGCCTATACGCTCCTGGGTCGGACAACTGGCCTGACCAGTAAGGGATTGGAAGCAGCGATTTTATCATCGCCACCCCCGACACATCGTCGGAATGATCACGAATCAGCCTGCCGTTCCTGGTCCGACAGTCGCACCAGTGGCCGCCCCGCGATCGTGCTGAAGAGGGACCTGAGCCACGGCGCTATCGGGCCATGTGCGCGGAGCGTGCCGATGAGCATGCCAGGAATCAGGAGCATTGCGGACACCCGGCTCTTTCTCTGCATGGCGGATTCCACCTTGTGACCGGAAGCGAGTGCCCGGAAATGCCAGGAGATCCTTCTGAGCTGGCGGGTGCCCGCCCACGCGGGAGGATTTGCGTACATCGCGCGGAGGTGATCCGAGAGCGCGACGCAGACGTCAGCCCGATAGTCCTGTGACACGCCGGGCGTGCTGCGGTCGGTCATGCTGCGGGGGTGGACCCTGTAGAAGGTCAACGGGTTCCGGAGCGCGATGCCTCGGCCAGCCTCACGCAATGCGTGGAAGAAGATCTCGTTGCTCGCCGGCAGGAGGCTGAGGGCGGCATCGCGGTGGACCACGAGTGTGCTCGTGTTTCCGCCCGGATGCGGTTCGTTCAGCATCGGGTTCCCGTCGGCGTCGACCACGTTTTCCCAGTGCTCGATGAACAGCGTTTCATCCCTCATCGCCTCGGCGCATGTGCGCAGCTTCGACGGGTGGAACCAGTCGTCGGCATCGAGCGGAGCCACCCAATCGCCGGAACTGAGGAGAAATGCATCGGTCAGGGATTGACCGAAGCCCTGCTGGCTTCTCCGAATGACCTTGACCTCGCCTTCGTGACGCAGACACACCTCTTCGGTTTCGTCGGTGGAGCCGTCGTCGATGACAATGATTTCGTGAAGGATGAAGTCTCCTGGCTCCTGTTCCAGGCAGCTCGTTATGGCCAGGTCGAGATATCGGCCGTAGTTGTGGCAAAGGATCACGCACGAAATACGCGGAGGGGTGCTCATCCGTCACCTCCATACACTCGGGCGTAGTCGTCCAGGATCGTCCTGTGTTCCTGGACCCTGTATTCGAGGAACTCGCGGTCGAGGCGGCGGGGCTTGGTGTCGAGCCGCGCTGCCGCTTTCTCCAGCGCGGTCAGGAACTTCTCTCCGAAGAGGTTGGGATGCCCCTGCGACCAGTCGAACCATTCGGGTTCTTCGACGAGCCCCTTGTGCCGCTCGTACTGCTCGGGCAGGTGGCCGGTGAGGGAGCAGACCGGAAGCAGGTTCAGGTCGAAGGCCAGTTCCAGCTGCCCGGAGTGGCTGCCCCAGAGGTACGGCAGCAGCAGCGAGTCCGAAGCCAGCCCGGCTCTGACCACTTCCTCGTCCGTGGGGTAAGGGCGCATGGTGAGGCGGATGCGGGGATCGCGCCGGGCTGTCTCCAGGAGCAGCGGAGCACGGCCGCCGTCGGCGAAGTCGGCCGGGCTGAACGCGCGCAGAAGGACGTGGAGAGTGCTGTGGGGGTCCGTGATTCCCAGGCTCCAGTTGGCCATGGTGGACAGCTGGTCCCGGCTGGCCCGTGAGGCGCCGAACATGAGGTACCGGGCCGCCGAGCTGCTCGACTCGCGCTCCAGGCCGGCCAGCGACTCCGGGGCCGCGACGTACCCATGAGAGATGACCCTTGCCCGCGGGCGCTCGCCGAGAACCTCGGCGAGCGCTGCCACAGAGCCTTCGGTGAGACAGACCCAGCTGACCTCGGCGGAGTGGAGCATTCGCAGCCGCGCGGTGAAGTCCTCGTCGCTGCCGACCATGGGGCGTGTGTCGTGGGCCGTGAAGACCACGTTGACTCCGTGGTTGAGGCACTCATCGAGCAAGCGTTCCAGCGTGGAGAGATCCTCGAAGTCGATGTGGTGCAGGTGCAGGACGTCGAGCCATGTGAGCGGGCCGCGTTCGAGGAGCCAAGCGGCGGTGACCGCCGCCGGCAACGTGTCGCCGCTGGGGATCTCGGTCCCGTTGAGGATGTGGAAGTCACGGCTCTGCAGCTTCCACGCGTACGGAGTGCGAGCCGGGAGGTGGACGACACGCATGCCCTCGGACCGGGGAACCGCACTCACCGCTGTCCCCCCTCCACCTCTCCCGCAGCGACGAGGAGCAGCTGGGTGGACAAGCCATTCGAGGCGTCGTCGCTCCGGGTGAGCCCGGCGTAGTGGATCTCGAACCCGGACGCCCGCAGCAGTGCCTGGAACTCGTCGCTCGCCCATTCCTGGACGTGGCTGGGGTTGCGGGGCGGCCCGGGGGCGTCGTAACCGCTGCGGCACTCACGCGCCGGCGTGGACAGCACGGCGGCGGCGCTGCCCTCCATGAGGAGGCCACGGATCAGGGACAGGGCCGGCATCGGATTCATCAGGTGCTCGATCACGTCGGAGCAGACCACGATGGACCGGCGCACCAGGGCGGGGGCGATGGGCAGCCGCTCGGCCGACTCAAGGTCGACGTCGATCCACTCCCCAAAGGGGTGGTTGTCGCGGCACCACACGAGGTTGTCCCCGAAGTCCACGCCGATGTAGGACCAGGCCGGGTACTCGCCGGCCAGCGAGGCCAGTTTGCCCGCACGGCCGCAGCCGATGTCGATCACGACGTCGCGGCCGAGTTCCTGCGCCCGGGTGGCGGCGTAGGGGTAGACGTCGGGCTGCCAGATCACGGTGTCGTCCGTCTCGTCGAGGAAGTACTCCACCTCGGTGCGGCTGCGGTAGCCGCTCCTGATGAAGTAGGTCTCGGCGCCGCCGATGGGCTGGCGGGAGGTCGCGGTGTTTGTGTCCACGAGGGACTCCTTGCTTACTTCGGCCAGTGGGAGAACAGCGAGAGCATCCGCTCGACCAGCTGCTCGCGTACGGTGCGCCATTCGGGGCTTCCGTCGCGGCGCGCGGCCGAGGCCCGGTCGTATGCCCGTCCGTCGACCTCGGGCAGGCACGCGTACATCTGGAGCAGTGCCGAGCCGTCGTCGGTGGGGGCGGTGTCGGTGTCCGTCTTGAGCAAGGCTCGGATGTCCTCGGCGCACATGGAGGCGTCGATCCCGGAGCCGGGGATGCTCTTGCTCATCTTCGGGAGGCGGCCGAGGCCGGGGATCATCTTGGTGTAGATGCCGGAGAGACGGTCCGCGGGGAGGCCCCAGCGTTCCGCTCCGCGCCGGGCGAGGGCGACGTACTTGTGCTCGTCGACCCCGAGGGAGACCAGGACGTGACGCCCTTCGCGGAGAAGGTGCACGAAGTCCGCGGCCATGAGCAGTGTGGCCTGCTTCATGCCGTAGTTGAGGCGGTCGAAGACCCCGTGGTTGCGGTAGAGACCGGCGAGGTCCTCCTCCGCCCAGTGGAAGTCGTCGTCGTCCAGGTGGCGCGACAGCAGGAACGCGGTGGCCAGGACGTCGGTCTCGCCCTCCTGCCTGCGCAGCACGCCGCGCTTGGCGTCGAACCCGAGGCCCAGGACGAACTCCTCGTACTGGTCGGCGAGTTTCCGCACAGAGCCCAGGGGCGTACGGCGGGCGTTGTAGGAGTCGAGGTCGCCCAGCACGATCTGTACGTCGAGGCCGCACTGCTGCAGCTTGATCGCGCGCAGCAGCTGGAAGAGGGTGCCGGCGTGGGGCGGCCCTCCGAGACCGACGCCCGTGGTGACGATCGCGGGCTGCCCGTCCGCGACCGCCTCCGCGAACCCGCGCGCTCCCGTGTGGCACACCCACTTCGTTCGCAGGTCGTCGGGGCTCATCCCCGCGAGGGCGAAGTCGATGGCGCCGAGCCCCAGGCGTTCGTAGCGGTGCTGGTCGATGACGCTCTCGTAGTACGCGGTGTCGAACTTCATGAGATTCCTTCCAACTGTGTCTGCTCGCGGAGGGCGAAGGCCCGGCGGACCAGCGGCTCGAAGCCGTCGACCAGGAGGTCGCCGAGCACCTCGTTGCGGGGAGCTGCGACGCTGCCGAGGTCTGCGGTGACCGTTCCGTCGGCGAGGACCCAGACCCGGAACGGGTACTGGTCCTCCGGGGCACGCGTGGGCTGGGGGTAGATCTCCACCCCGTCGACCATGTCGCGTACGTCGTCCACGGCCCGTACGAAGTCGTCCCGCTCGAAGCCGTAGATCTCCGCCTTACGCGTGTTCGCTCGGCCGATGGGACGGTACTGGGAGATCAGCCAGTACTCGACGTCCGTCCGTTGGGTCACCCCGGCGATGAGCTGTGCCAGGCGAGGCAGTTCCTTCACGGAGCTGGCTGTGGTGAATGTGTTGAACGCGAGCCGCCGCTGGTCGGCAGTGAGGAACTCCACGTTGGACAGGAACCGTTCGAAGTACCCCTGTCCGCGGAACCAGTTGGCCGTCTCGGCGTTCGGGCCGTCGACTGCCAGGGAGTAGACGGTCACGCGGTCGCGAAGACCGGCGTAACGATCGCTCAGGAGCAGCCCGTTGGTGTGCAGGTTGGTCTCGAAGCCGACCTCGGTGGCATGCCGGAGGGCGACCTCCAGATGGTTGTCGTACGGCATCACGGGGTCGCCGCCGGTGAAGACACACCGATGGGCCTCGGACTCCGAACGGACGCGGTCGATGACCCGGCGGACCGTGTCGGCGTCGGTGCTGACCCGGTTGCGCTCGCGGTAGCAGAAGCGGCACACGCCCGGTGAGGTGCTGGTCGGCTTCAGGTCCCACGCGTTGCAGTCGGTGTTGAGGACCAGGTGGACGATCCCGAGTTCTTCGTGCGTCAGCATGGAGCTGTCTCCTTGATGCCAGGGCTGATCAGAGAGGCCGGCGGAGAGACGGGCGGCAGGAGCGAGTGGAGCTGGTGCGGGGCGCCGCCCGTGAGCCGAACGAACTGCTGGAGTGTGTCCAGACCCGCGCCCGCGTCGATGATGGTGAGCGCCTTGTCGATGCCGGACTGGATGGTGGAAGCCGCCTCGGACATCACCATGAGCAGGGCCGCGTTGAGGGCGACCGCGTTCCGCGCCTGACTGGTGTCCCGACCCGCCAGCACGCGGATCGCCGCGGCGACGTTCTCCAAAGCGTCCTCGTGCTGGGCGACGGACATCAGGTCCTGCGGCATCGAGGCCGCACCCCTGCGTACCTCGTCGTTGAAGGCCAGATCCTCGTCGCCGGCGCTGATGCGGCAGGCCCGCACGGTGCTTCCGGGAAGCAGCTCGTCGACCTGGACCGCCTGGCCAACACTGGAGTTGATCACCGTGACGTCCGGCAGCCCAAGCCGGGACAGCAGCCGGGCGGAAGCGCCGACCGCGGGGTGCGAGAGTCCGTACACGTAGGCGGGGCAGGTGACCGGGCTCAGGAGAGCGGGGAACGCCAGGCTGAGGGCGTGCACAGCCTGGAACCTGCCTCCGTAACGGCGGTCGAACTCGGGCACGCGGTTCTCGATGGAGAAGAACCCGAAGCCGACCTCCGCCGTGATGTCCACCATCTCCTGGTGCGGCACCGTGTCGCCCGTCGCCCCCACGACGTCGATGAAGTCGCGCGATCCGGTCTTCGACGACGCACTGCGCGATCCGAGCTTCGCGACATGCGCTCCCCCGGTGGCCGCCACCAGCGCCGCAGCCGTGCTGAGGTTGATCGTCTTGAAGGTCTTCTTCCCGCTGCCCGTGTAGCCCACGAACCGCATGCCCGTGGGCGGCCGGTGGAAGTCCCAGCCATTTCGGTCCAGGGCCGTCGCGGCCCGGACCGCAGCCTCGACCTCCTCCAGTCTCGGCCCCCGCAGGAGCAGGCCGGTGAGGACGCTGCCGAGCATCACGTCCCGGGTGTGGCCCTCCGGTAACGCGACAATGCTCAGGATGCCCTCGTGGATGTCCTCGGGCGCGATGTCGGCGGGCGAGTTGATCTTCTGGGCCAGCAATGGCGTTGTCACCGCCATGGCGTCGGCTCCTTCCTTCAGATGTCGGACGTGAGCAGGACCTTGAAGGGGCGATGGCGGGACCCGCTCCTCAGGGCTGCCAGCCCCTGCGGCAGGTCGCTCAGAGGGAATCGGTCCCGGGTCAGCAGGGCAGCCCAGTCGCCGCCCTTCGCGAGAGCGTCTATGGCGTCACGGAAGTCGTCGTGGCCGTCCGCGCGGCAGTACGAGAAGGAGCCACGCAAAGTGATCGAGCGCCGGAAGACGTCCCGCAAGGGAACCGAGAGAAGCACCCGGGGTGCGTAGGCGTTCTGTACGAGAACCGTTCCACCGTCACGCACGGCGCTCAGCGCCTGACGTACAGGGGCGTCGCTGTCGCCCGACGCGGCGTCCACGACGACGTCGCACGGCGGCAGTTCGGCGGAGTGGAGGTTGATGTTCGGGTCGAGGACGTAACTCAGTTGGTGCGACCGCGAAGGCTCCCTGACCAGTACGTGGACGTCCCACCCGGCATCCGCCGCACAGATCGCCGTGCAGACCCCGATGACGCCGCCCCCTATGACGCCGAGCCGCCCCAGTGGCATTTGGAGGCCGCAGCGGACTCCGTGCACTGCGACTGCCATCGGATCGGCAAGGACGCCGTGTGCGGGATCGTGCAGGTGAGGCAGCGGGAGAATGTTGTCCCGGGGCACCCTCACGGCGCCGGCGAGACCACCGGGCAGGTCCCAGCCGATGCGTCGCAGCTCCGGGCAGAGGTGTACGAAGCCGCGGTCGCAGTAGTGGCACGAGCGGCAGGCCACCAGCGGGTCGACCGCGACCCACTCTCCCGACTCCGTGTCGACCCCGACGATCTCGTGCCCGGGGTACCACGGCTCCGGCAGCCGACCCTGCCAGGGGTGACTGAGTTTCGCGACGTCGCTCCCACACACGCCTGTGTAGCGGGTCTCGACGATGGTCGTGTCGCCCATCGGGTGTGTGTCGATCGGAGCGGGGAGCCGGCGGAGGGCGCCGCTTTCAACTGCCCAGGTGTACTGGACGCTCATCGTTCCCTCCACGTGCTCAGCAAGGACGGGAGAGCCTCCACCGTGGGTATCGCCCTGCCAGGCCAGGCGGTCTCGCCGAACGCAAGGCCGTGCGGTCCGCCCCGGCGTTCCACGCGCACCGCATGCATCCCGGCGCGCTCCGCGCCGGCCAGCTCGTCACCGCCGCCGTCACCGCAGTAGAGGACCCGCTCCGGGGCGACATAAAGTGCGCCGAGCACCGCACGGAAGAGCTGAGGAGCGGGCTTCATGGCGCCCACCTGGCAGCTGAACACGGCGGCATCGAAGTGCGGCGCGAGATCGCTGCGGCTCCATGCCTCGGCGATGTCGGGGGATGCGTCACTGAGGAGGGCCAGCCTGACCCCGCCGTGCCGAAGATCCTTCAGCGCCCGCAGGAGAGTGGCGTCGGCCTGGAGCCGGTCGCGGGCGAGTTTCGCCAGGAGCCGTTCCAGCTCATCCACACGGGAAGCGGGAGCGTTGCAGCGCGCGACGAGGTGCGCCGCGACCTCGGCTGTGGACCTCAGCTGCCCGTCGTGCCTCGCCCGCCAGCTGCCGGACAGCGCCGCCTCGGCGACTGCCGAGGATACGCCCAGGACATCGGCGAACTGGGCGGCGGCAGCACTCCGTTCAACTGCGCTCGGTGCTGCGACGAGTGTGCCGAAGAGATCCAGTACCACCGCGGTCGGCTTTGGAGTCCGGAGTGCGGAACTCCGCACCAGGGAGGCGCCAAGCTGTACGTCGCTCACGGGGTGTGTGTTGACCGCGGACAGGCTCGTCGACAAGGCGGTGCTCGTCGGCGGATAGCGCATGGCAAGGCTCCATCAGTAGATCGGTGATCTTGTGCAGAACCCAGTCCTCCAGCCGGCTGGGCATCCACGACCCCACGGCGCCTTGCGGAGGCGTCCGATAGACGAAGGAGAGCGGCTTGGCTGCCTCCACCTCGACGAGGCCGTGCGGATCTTGCGGCGATGACCCAACTGTCGCCATGCGGAGGCAACTTCGGGAGCGTGCACTTGGGGGTGCACTCGTGCACTCCTACGTGCAAATCTCCTGCACCCTGGCTGTGACCTGCGTAGAGTGACCGTGCGTCAAGCTGGCACTACGGCCGTTCTCTGGGGGTCCGATGACACAACGGAACGCCCGGCTGGCCACGCTCATGCAGGAAGCCGACTTCTCGCACAAGTCGCTGGCCCGCGCGGTAGTCGCCGCAGCTGCATTAGCAGGCGAAGACATCACCTGCGATCACACGTACGTCACCCGCTGGCTCAAGGGCTCGATACCGCGCGGGAACATGCCGCAGTTCATCGCCGACGCCATCGGGCGCAAGCTGGGACGCCGCCTCACCATCGACGACGTCGGGATGGGCGACGCGGCGGTATCCGCCGTGCAGCCCGACCTGGGGCTCGACTTCGCGGACCGTCCTGAGGCCGCAGCCAAGACCGTGGCTGACCTGTGGCGCGCGGACCTTGCCGAGGCCGAGTCGTTGCTCCGGGCACAGTTGGACTCTGCAGCATGGAACACCGCTGCCCTTCGCTGGCTCGTCGCCCCGCCGGACGAAGTGCTGACGCGGGCAGGCGACCGGGCCATCGGCGCCGTGGACGTAGAAATGGTGCGCTCAACCGCCGACGCATTCAGCATGCTCGATGGGAAGTTCGGCGGTGGTCACGCCCGGCGCGCACTGATTCAGTACCTGGACACGGATGTCCGGCCGATGCTCGATGGGAAGTACTCCGACGCCGTAGGTAAGCAGCTGTACTCGGCTGTGGCCGAAGCACTCTTGCTCGCCGGATGGATGTCGTACGACAGCTGCCTGCACGGCATCGCTCAGCGGTACTTCATCCAAGCCCTTCGCATGACGCAGGCGGCTGGTGACAGACGCCTGGGCGGAAGCATCCTGTCCGCGATGAGCCATCAGGCCACGTTCACAGGCCGGTACCAGGACGCTGTGACTCTCGCCCGAGCCGCGTACACGAACCCGGCCGCAAGCCTGGGGCCGACGATGGCCGCGCAGTTCCGCGCGATGGAGGCGCGGGCTCTGGCTCGTCTTGGCGACGACCGAGGCTGTGACCTCGCCCTGGTGGAGGCAGAACGCCGACTCGGCCAAAGGACAGCCGACAGCGACCCGCCGTACATCTCGTACTTCGACGAGGTGGAGCTGGCTGCTGAGATCGGCCACTGCTTTCGCGACCTGGGGCGCTCTGTCGAAGCCACGGAGCGAGGCGCAGGCTCCATCTTCGGCAACGGCATGAACACCCGCAGTGACTTCTTCGCGACGATGGTGCAGGCCGAGGCGTACATCAACCAAGGTGAGATCGGCCGCGGCTTCGAGATCGCCCTGACCGCGCTGAGCCTCGGTGAGGGCCTGAAGTCGGCACGCTGTCTGCAGTACGTACGGGAGTTTCAGGGCCGCGTCACGGACGGCATGCGGCGGGCCGCGGAGTTCCGCGACTTCACGGAACGAGCCCGCGGCTTCCGCCTCTGGCTGCAAGCCGGAGTCGCCTAGAACGGCGCCCAAGCTCGCCGTGAGCCACCGGACCGCAGCGTCTCGACGCGCGTCTCGACTTCCTCGGCAGCGCGCGGATCCGTGCCGGCGTTCTGCGAGAGCCAGGTGACCATCAGCAGTTCGCGGACGCTCCGGAGCACGGCGTACCCGGACCACTGCCGGACGTCGAAGCCGTAGCCGTCCGCGAAGTCGGCGTACTCGGCTTCCGTGTGCCAGCCGAAGCTGTCGTAGTACATGGCCGTCTGTATGAGGTCCCACTCACGGGGACCGGTTACGAAACCGTCCAGGTCGATGACCTGCGGGTGGCCTTCCGCGTCTCGCAGGACATTGCCGACGTTGAAGTCACCGTGCAGATGCCCCGGCGGAAGCACGAACTCCAGCTCCTGGTACTCAGCCGCCAACTCCTTGGCGCGGCCGGCTAGATAGGCGCGAGTCTCCGCACGGATCTCAGCGCGCCCCAGACGCTGCCTGACCTTGTCGAAGGGACGGAGCTCGGGCAGGGGAAAGTGCGGCGGTTCCAGACCATGGAGCCGCCTCAGGAGTTCACCCATCTCACGCGTGCTGGCGTATTTCTCGCCGTCGGCCAGCACTTCCCAGAAGGTCACCGGATGCCCTTCGACGACGACAGGCTGTTCAGCCTCCGTGACGAGTCGCGCCGACGGGTAGTCCTCAGCTTCGAGCCATCGCGCCACAGCAACCTCTCGGCGCACCGACGGCAGGCGGTCAGCGTGCCGGCCGACTCGCGAAACGACTCGCCCGCCGTCGACGCGGAACACCGCATGATCACCGAGCCGCAACATCTCGATCCCGTCGGGGTCCAACCCGGCCAGCTCGCAGGCTCTACGCAAGATGTTCTCTGCCGTTGCGGAATCGAACGCGGTTCGTTCGTTCGTCGTCACGCCGTCTGACCTCCCTGTGCCACAGGCAGAACGAGTATGACCCGCGCCCACCATGGACCGTATCTGCGAAGCCCAGCGCACGCGTGCCCCCTGGCAGAACGAGCAATGCGTCCAGGACCTCGCTGATCGTCTCTAACGGATGGTGCACGAAGGTCAGCGCCCTCCCCGTGCCCAGTACCGGCAGCGGTCGGGGAAATGCGTGGCCGGAGGAAATCGATCGTGGGAGGCGCCTTGCTGCTGGCACCCTGGCGCCATGCTGTTCAAGCTCACCGGGTCAAGCTGCTCGGGCAAGACGACCCTCGCCTTCGCGGCGGCCGGTCGGCTCGGGAGGATCGCCGTGCACGACGTCGATGAGGTCGGTGTACCGGAGGGCGCCGGCCGACACTGGCGCCATCGCATGACCGAGATGTGGATGCGACGCGCGTTGGACTACCAGGAACGCGGCATCGACCTTCTGCTCAGCGGGCAGTCCCCCTTGGGCGAATTGCTGGCCGCGCCCTCCGCTCCGCTACTGGATGGCATCGCCGTGTGCCTGGTCGATGTCGCTGACCCGGTTCGACGCGCTCGCCTCGCCGAGCGTGACCCCGGACGATGGGACACCCAGGCGATCGACGCGTACATCGGCTGGGCTGCATGGCACCGCAAGCACGCCCTCGACCCGTCTCACCGGCCCGATGTGATCACCGACAACGGCTGGCCCGAGATGGTCTGGCGCTGGACCGGTTGGAGTGCTGGTGATCCCCGATGGCGCACGCAGGTGCTCGATACGACGGACCGGATAGTCACAGACTCTGTGGATCAGGTCGAGCAGTGGATCACCGAGCAGCGCGAGGCACACCAGGCCGGCCGCCTGCCCCTCAGCCACGGCTGGGCTTCATGATCCGCCCGATCTGTTCGGTCCAGTGATCCTTTACCCCGGAGGACAGAGCTCCCGCCACGGCGGCTCGGCCGCGTGGTTAGCTCCTTCACGAACGCGGCCAAGGAACGGCCGCTGGTGAAAAGTCTTGTCCCTCAACCGTCTGCTGAGGCCGCGTTAGGCATCCTGTACCACGTTCGTCACCAGTTCTGCGGCTGTCTTTACAGCCGTGCGGATGCGCTTCTTCGAGGTCACCGACGCGATGCTGTTTGCCGATGGTCCGGTGACGTCGCCGGTTGAGCTGGCCCTCACGGCCGAGCACCGGCGCGGGCACGGGGCGATGTACGACGCGGTCAATCACGGCTGGCCGGAGCCGCGCCGCCTGTGCAACCTGCTGGCTTCCACCCCGTTGCCGAGGGCGGCCGACGGGCGGACCGTCCTCACGGTGGACGTGAGCAACTGGCTGCGGCCCGACGCGTCGACCAGCCCGGAGTTGCTGTTCTTCCACGTTTACGGGCGGGGCCGCAGCGCCGATCAGTTCATCCCCGGCTGGCCCTACTCCTTCGTCGCCGCCCTGGAGGCAGGACGCAACTCACGGACCGCCGCGCTGGACGCCGTCCGGCTCGGGCTGGCCGACGACGCCACAGCGATCACCGCCGCCCAACTCCGCGGCGTCTTCAAAACAGCTCCAGGCCAAAGTCGTTCCGCCGACCTAGCTGCCACAGCTTCCTCAGTCAGTCTTCGCCATCAAGTACTCTCAGAATGGCGTCCAGCTTAGTGGTATCCGATTTCTTGTCGCGGTAATCCTTGTACCTCTTCTGAGCTGTGGCGATCAACTCGTCATAATACAGAACTCGCCCGTTGATGTGTTCGAGCTGCCGGGCGATGACATCGGCCAGAGCCCTATCCCCTAGGTAACCAGCATCAGGCTCCTGCCCCAAGACGAAAACCAGCGAGATGTTCTTTACTGGCTCGCCTCTCTTTCGAATTACCTCCGACAGAGCCTCGTGATACTTAGCTCCTTGTTCTCGCAGCTCATCCACTGTGGTCTTCCGGCCGTACTTCTTCAACTCCACGATCATGTGCACGCCAGCGGCAGTGCGATATTGGATGTCAATACGGCCTTGCTTTTGGTTCTCCTTTTCCGATTTGCCGAAAAGAAGCCCCTTCCTGATTCTGGACAAGCTGATTTCCATGTCGGCGTCTCCTGTTGCGCCCTCCCAAGAGGGATCCAGGAGCCACATGTTTTCGAAGAGATGCTTCTGCAGCACCTTCTCCAACTCGTCCTTGTTGATCATATGTTCTAGCTTTTCGATGGCCTCCAATCGGGATCGTAAAATCTGTACGTACAGTGCATCCTCATAAGAACGTGCGTTGGCAAGCAGCGGCAGGATGTCAACGGCATAAAGACCGTCTGCAAATTTCTCAAGCTCTTGAGTGGTGGCATCGAGAGCCATTCTTTCGAACGCAAGGATGCTGGACTTATAGAGTTGCGGCCGCTGCTCCTCGTCGTCCAGCTGTAGAGCCGCGACGGTGCTGATCAGCTTTTGAGCAGCCGTTCGCTGGGAGTCCGGCCGGTCTTCGACCCACTCACGGACTACCGGGTAACGGTCGGTCAGCTCGATGAACTTCTGCTTCGGCCGCTCGTCCGACCACTGTTGCGCGGCAGAGTTGAAGCATTCCCGGAGCTTCGCTACAAGAAGCTTGACCCGCTCGTCGTCCTCAATCAGCCTCTGGCGGTCACTCGTTGCGATGTCATCGGACCCGTCGTCGAGATCAAGAAATTCGGCACGAATCTGCCCGGTTACATAGCTGCCGAAAATCTTGTTGAAGTCAAGCTGATCGAGGATACCTTCCTGAATCGGACGCCGACGGGCGAGAATTATGATAT
This sequence comes from Streptomyces sp. Y7, assembly GCF_043195415.1. Lineage (NCBI taxonomy): Bacteria > Bacillati > Actinomycetota > Actinomycetes > Kitasatosporales > Streptomycetaceae > Streptomyces > Streptomyces sp. Y7. The sequence continues at coordinate 48,001 of NZ_JBIDDQ010000025.1, read as the reverse complement.
TCCGCAGGGACTCCTGAGTATCTTCAGGGTCGTTCAGCTCGTCCGGCTTGCGAACGGTTCCGAACCACCCTTCAAGCTGCCAGCCACGCGTAGAATCGACAGCATTGTCGGCGATCACCCACCGCCGCTTGGCGTTGGGAGTGTCGCTGGCAGCGATCTCGTCAATCCCGAGCTGCCAGATGTACTCCAGACGCTTGAGGTCTTCGCGATCTTCGTAGGTGACCGGACGGCCGTCGATCTCGATCACAAACCGTGCTGGATCGTCATCCGCGTAGCCGAGAACATCGAATCGACGCGCTATCCTGCGCCGTAAAGCAGTGACAGAGACCCCAGTACGCTTGCGGTTCAGTTCCCGTAGCACGATCCGCGTCCCTTCGGCCGGAAAGTCCTCAGGAATTTCAACGGGAGTCGGGTGATATCGCTTCTTCTCGGCAATACTTTGCTTAAGCTCGTTGAGCTTGATGCGGAATCCGTTACGTTCGCCGCTTTTGGCGGAGTAGACTTCAACCTCTCCCGCCAGAGAAAACACAGATAGCTTACCGATCCCCTTTCGACCCATGAATGGTCGATTATGCCTCGGTGAAATCTTACCCTCTCTGTCTCGCTTCTTATAGGCGACGGTGAGGTAGCGCTCGTTCAGCTCCTCCCGAGTCATTCCGACGCCATCATCCTCAATCGTTATCTCATCTCCGTTGTCACCCCACTCAATGCTGACTTTGTTAGCGTCTGCGTCCCAGGCATTGGCGACCAGCTCTGAAAGAACAGCTGCCGCGTTGCTGTACAAATTGATTCCGAGTGATTCGACTACGGCCAAGTCAACACTGAATGTAAACGGTTCAGCCATGCTCATGACGACAGCTCCTTAGAGACAGTGTCAGCCTTTTCGACGATGACCTTCCCGACTGCCCGACCAAACGCCGGCGGTACAGCGTTGCCGATCAGCCGGCCTACTGCCTGCATTGAAGGCCGCTCCCCCTCGGGCACGAATTTGTAACCGCGAGGGAACCCTTGCAACATTGCCGCCTCTCTCAAAGTCAGGCTCCGGTCCTGTTCTGGGTGACCGAATCGTCCCGTACCGAAGTTGAAGGACTGGGTCGTTATCGTGGGCGAGGGCGCATCCCAAACCATGCGTCCGTAGAATGCCTGGAAACTAGACCCACTATTCTTTCTGTGGCAAGGCGCCAGAAGCTCATCCGGCCAGTCGCGCCAGGTGCCTCCAGGCTGAGAAGCGCGCATCCTTGCCAGATTCAAAGGCGATAGGCGTCGAGCCGTGTGCAAAGGATCCAGAGGATCCCCCTCGCCATGCTGAAGAGCAGGGAGCTTCGCAATCGTCTGCCGTACTGTTTTATATTTGGTCTTGGGTGTGCTTCCAACAGGCAGACGCACAACACCCACTTTCGACGCAATCAGAACCAGGCGACGCCGCTCTTGGGGAAGACCGAAACCTGGACCGTAGAGACTTCCGAAATCTACGGCATATCCTCGACTACGGAGGTTGCTGACAAAGTTTTGGAATACCGCCATCCTCCCCAGTCGAGGTACGTTCTCCATGGTCACGAAGTCTGGCAGAGTTTCATCTACGAGGCGAGAGAACTGCGTCAAGAGATCCCAGTTCTCCTCCGAACTCGTGTCCGCCCCCCGTCGGTGACTCGAAAAGGGCTGACAAGGCGCACAGCCAGCGAGCAGCCTGAACGCGCTCTTGTCCTTCCACAGGGCCTGAAGGTGCTCGCCGGTGATTCGACTGACGTCCCCTTGGACGAATTTGGAACGAATGTTCCACTTGAACGGGTAGGCGCACGCCGGATCCAAGTCGACCCCCGCCGCCACCTTCACGCCGGCTTGCTTCAGACCAAGCGACAGCCCACCTGCACCGCAAAACAAGTCAATGGCTGAAACTAGAGGCTCTGATGCAGACATGTACCGTACGGTAGCCCGATCACCCCTGAGTCGTCGACGGCTGTGGATAACGAAGATGACGCAGGGCACCGCAGAGCACAGGTGCCCCGGTCCACAGCCCTGCGGCTGTGGCGGCCCATTGCACTCAGGCTGACTTGCGAGCGTTCGGCAGTTCAAGCTCCTCATGGTGACGCCACAGAAGGTGGCGATCGACACGACGTAGCCGGTGGGCGGCGTCATCGAGAAGCCGGCTTCGTCTTCGAAGCACAGCCAGGCCCCGAGCGCCGCCACCGTGTTTCCACCTGGGCCAGCTCTCCTTCACCCAGCCGGTGACGTCTTCCTCGTTACGCTCGGTCGCGCGCCGGGCTGGGGCATGATGGCTGAAGCCGTGCCGGTGCAGCATTTGAGCGATGGCCGACAGCGTCATGCTCTTGTGGAAACGGCGCCCGATCAGGGTCTTGCTCCGCGCCAGTGTCTAGGTCTTGTTCGGCCAGCCATGCGCCACCGGCCCCCTAGCCAACTCCTGCTTGAGCACCCCGAACAGTGCCTCACTCAGCTTGGGCCTGGACACCTGCCCCTTCAACTCCAGGCCGACGTTCCGCTGTGCTCCCAAGCCTGGCGCCACCGCTATGCAGACCGCACGCTGACACGTAACTCCTTGGCGGTGGCGGCATTGTCGTGTCCCAGGGCGAATGACTCGGCCGCCTGCATCCAGGTGCGCTCGCGAAACGCCCGTCGCTCCGCGGTCAGCCTGCCCCCCTTGCGGATACCTCATGTCACCGGCCCTACTGAGACAACCACAGCTTGTCGACCCGCGACATCACGCCAGCAAGGTTAGTAATTCGTAACAGCGGCACAAGGAGCAGCCGAGGGAGGCTCACCAAGTGCACAACTGGGAGAGGCCACGCCAACCTGGTGAGGGAACTAGTACTCCAGGGGGCAATTCGCCTACCTCAAATGCCCTCGGATGGAACCGGCCCCCTTGCAGGCTCAGCAGGCGAGGTCCACAGCAGAGGCTGCGTAGTCGTCCTCAAGCAATTGGGGAGCCTCGTCCTTCGCCTGCAGAACGTCAGCGTCGAAGAGCTTGGAGGTCAGCGCCTCGGTTAGAGGCGGAGGCACTGCGTTGCCGATGATGAGCTGAACCTCGGTGCGAGTCAGCTCGTAGCGAGGCTTGGCCCTCTCATCGACGAACTTGAAATAGTCCGGAAAGCCCTGGATACGCGCGGCCTCGTGGGCGGTCAGACATCGGGGGACACCAGGATGGACAAACCGTCCGCGACCCATCGTCGCGAAACCGCTGGTAATGGTCTGAGACGGACGGTCCCACCACAAGCGGCCATACATTGAGGTGTAATTGTGCTCGCCCTGGTGACACTCGGGTCGCTCTTCGTTCGGCAGATTATACTCGTCGTTCTCAAAGAGATACTTCATACGCCGCTGGTTATCCGCGTTGGGTACGGCAGCTTCATCGAAGAATGACTTCGGTCGAATGTCGAGCAGGTCGCCGATGGCCCAACGCAGGTCATGGGGTGCAGCATTGTGGTCTTCGATCTGCAGCAGGTCAGCAGCCGAAAAGCCAAAAGGCAGCGCATCTTTGTGGACGGCCAGCAGTATGTGGCGCTTGCGTGTCTGGGCGACCCCGAGCTTGAGTAGGTCGATACGACTGGTGGCGACATCGTATCCGAGCTTCTTGAGGTGAACGATGGCGCGGGAGACCACCTGCTGCTTGTCATTGACAACGGCCAGTACGTTCTCAATGACGACTACACTGGGGCGCAGAACCTCTGCGGCGCGAGCCATACGCAGGTACAACCGGTTCTTGGGATCATCGCGGCGAGTGTGGTTGTTGAGGTTACTGTGCCCCTGACACGGCGGCCCGCCGATTAGGAGCTCCACCTCACCCACCGTCGAGAGAGTCTCGGACTCCTGAGCGGTCAACGGGGCGCCAAGGTCACCGTCGAAGTAGGATTCGACGGCTCCCTGTTGGACGTTGGCCTGGGGAAAGTTAGCTTTGAACACCTTCGTGGGAGCTGCCTCAAAGTCAACCGCGAGACGAACATCGAGCGAGACGTCATGCTTGCGGGCTGCCTGGGCAATACCGAGGGTGAGGCCACCGCAGCCGGCGAAGAGGTCCACGACTCGCAGGGAGCCGACACCTTCCTCAAACTTCGGCCGCCGCTTGGCCCGCAAGGGGTGCCGCTCACCCACGTGTGCCCCCCATGTGCGCTTGCTTGTAGAACCGGCGGAACGAGGGGTCATCGTACTCGATCAAGGGTGAGGGCGCGCGGTAGACCGATACCTAAGTGTGGCCTGACCTGCCGATCACGACGGTTCTACGCCTCGTCTTCCGGCATCACGGGCCCCTGAACGAGCTCATCAACGGCCATGAGCTGCAGCGCTGTTGCTGCCACGGCGTCGACAAGGCCGACGTCCCGCACTCCCTCAACGCGATCGCAGTCAACATCGAGCGCCGCAGCACCAAGCGCGATGATCTTGGATTCTAAGGTGCGCGACACAGGCACGCGCTGGCGAACCAGGCGTACTTCGGCGCCCTGACGAGGAATTTGATCTACCGTCAGGAGCGCTGGCAGCTAAAATTCTGCAGCGCTCCCGGCCCGGTCGACGAAGGACAGCAGCATGCCGCTAGAGGTCAACAAACACGTCCAACGGATACGTCGTTACCAGCCGTTCGACGCCGACACCTCTGAGATGATCTACGAGCTGCAGGCAGACTGGACGCAGTCGCTGTTCCCTGTCGTGACGCTGAAATACCTGCTGGACGCCATTGAACGGCCAACCACGAAGACCATCGTCCTCACCGGGGACGCCGGGCATGGCAAGACGAGCCTGTGTGCCGGCCTTCTGGCCGAGCTACGGGTCGATGCCGAGCCGATCACACCAGAGGTCCGGAAGGCTGTTTTCCTCGAGCTGTCCGGGGCCGGAGACGCCAGCCGCTCTATAGGCCAGACCCGTAGCGGACGCCCGCTGTACATCCTCAGCGATCTCAGCGAGCTCAGCCCGCAGGCGGGCGCTCGCAAACTCGTGGAACTTCTTGACCCTCCGGACGAGGGCATCGCGATCATCTGCGCAAACGAGGGCCAACTACGCAAGTGCGTCGCTGAAGATGACAACCTGGGCAAAGGCGGCACGGGCCGCGCCAAGATTCTGGTGAAGACCCTCACGGAAGGCATAGTCCGGGGGCAGGTCACCGACCCCGATGGCACAGTCACTGTTATCAACCTCAACTACCAGTCCGTAGCGGCTGACAGTGACAACGGCGGACTCATTCCTTGGGTCCTGAAGCAGTGGACGACGAACCAATGGTCGCGGTGGAAGCCCTGCGAGACCTGTGATGCACGGAACGTCTGCCCGATCCTGGCCAACCGCAACGAACTAAACGATCTTACCCGCGGGCCTCAGCGTCGGGCCGCGATCCGGGACGTGTTCGCCGCGGCCGAGCGCACTGGGGCGGTAATCACGACACGCCAGGCGCTGTCGGTGACCAGCTACATGCTCACCGGCGGCCTGTCCTGCGAGAACGTCCATGCCAAGTACCAGCGGTCGCACTCGAATAGGTTGTGGCAAGCTCCCCACTTGTACCACCAGGCTCTCTTCGGTGATCGGCTGACCCAGCAACAACGTCATCTGGTTCCTGCCTTCTTCGCGCTACGAAAGCTGGACCCGGGCAAGGTCTCTCGGCGCCAGGTGGACGACCGACTGGACCCGGACACCGCTGGCGACTTCCCTCCCGCGGACGCCAGCAGCTATCTGCAGAAGGTCCGTACGAATCGGGACGTCCAGAAGCAGGCCGAGCAGTTGCGGGGCTTGTACACGTTCCTGCGACGAGCTGACTTCTTCAACAGCGACGACGACACGGACCGGTTCGCCCGCATGGGCCTGCAGGCCGGCGACGACTTCGTCCGTGTCCAGGACAAGAACCGGGACCCGGCAGACACCAGGGTGCGAGACCGCTTCCTCAAGGGCCTGGAGGCCGCCCAGGGCATCCACCGGGCGGGGAGCAATCCTGACTTCTTCATACTTGACCCCGCCTTCTTCACCCACCGTGCCCGCGCCGCCGTAATCTCCCGGCGAGTGCCCAGCAAGGGCGTCGAGGTCGTCGACCAGGTCACCCAGTGGCAAAGGGAAGCCAGCACGGGCGCAACCCCCGAGATGCAGAACGCCGTCGAGTGGCTCAACCGAGCCATCTACATTCGTATCCCGGCTGTCGCACCTAACCAGGACGCAGTCTCGGTGGAGGCGGACCTCCTGCGCTTCGAGTTGCTGACGCGGTGGGCCGCGGGCCTGCGTAGCGAGGTCCAGCACGAGGCAGAGATCCGCGGCCTGAGTGGATCCCTGGCAGAGCTGGCTGACTCGTCGAACAAAGAGGACGAGATCCAGGTGCTGGTGGGCAACATCATGAGGAAGCTCATGATCGACGTCGGCGACAAGATCAGGTCGGTGCGTGCGTGATGGCTGATCGTTCCAAGGCCGAGGTCGTCCTTCGCCTCTTCGGGGTGAATCTCGAACAGCAGGGCCGCGGTTTCTACGTCCCGCTTGAGATGCTCGCGATCGCCCGCGGCGTCTACCTGGCGCATCAGGAGGACCCGGAGAAGTTCCCGGGGCTCCTGGACAACGGAGCCGCCACGGCTTACAAGAGGACCTCGCACGACCTGGCCCGACGGATCGCGACCAAGGCCCGCATCGTCGAGGGTGACGAGGAACTCAGCAAGGCCGTCGAGCTGGACTCTCCCGAGACGATGGAAACGCTCCACGCCCTGTTCTCGTCCCTGTTGGTTGAGATCCCTGGACGTCGTAGCCAGCCCAGTTGGTTCGGCGCGCACATCTATCCGTTCGTCGGTGAGCTCATCCACTACGACGCAGTCGAACGACGAATCAAGCAGATCGACGCATCCCCCAAGAGGAGCGACAAGAAGCGCAAGCAGGCCAGCAAGGTCGCTGCCGGCATCAACGCTCCGAGTATCGAGCGCTACCTCTTCCGCGATGGTGGGAGCTGGGCCTACAAAGTCCTACGCACCGACCCTGATCCGGACCGCAAGGAAGCGACCCGACAGGGCCTGCGCGACCTCGTGCAGGACAGCGGCACCCCGCTGGGCAACCTTGCCAAGGCGCTCAGCGCGCACGACTTCGACTACGACGAAGCGCCCGTGGAGGGCTCAGACGCAGAAATCAAGCTGCATGAGGATCTCAGCCCGTGGCCTGATCTGCTGAGGGAAGGGACTCGCAACATCGTCACTCGGATCGCGACGGTCCCCAGGGCCAAGCGCACCGAGAGCCTCATGCACTGGGTCCCCTACTGCTTGGCACGCCACCAGCTGCACCTCGCACGCACGAAGCTCGGTGCTACCAATCGCGAGTCGATCCTGTTGGACTTCGGCAACGAGGCAACCCCGCTGCGCAGAGAGTCGCAGAAGAACCTCACCGGCTTCCGCAATGACATCGTCAACGCGATCAACGTCCAGGCCCGGGAAATGATCGACGAACTCGAAGCCGAAGGCGACGAGGCCAGGAAGCGCCGCTACGAAAGATTCACGAAGGAGGCCGGCAACGCGGTCGGCTCGCCTCGAGCGTTCTTCAGCGAGACCCTCGCTGCTGTGGGAGCCCTGAACGCGACGGTTGGGCGCCGGCACTTCACCATGAAGCCGCCGATGCTTGAGGGCTTGGTATCTGCCACCGTCCCGCAGGGCACGGAGATGGAGTTCGACCAGTTCTGCGCGCTGCTGTACGAGAAGTACGGGCTCGTGGTGGAGAACAAGGTCGCAGCTGCGAGTCCGTTGGCCTATGAGGTCGACTCATCGGTCCTTGACCACAACGGCAAGGCGTTCCGGGAGAAGCTGGCCGCTATCAGTCTGCTCACTCAATATTCAGATGCAACCAGCATGGTTCGAGGGGAGCCCCGGTGACCGACAGCAGCATCCGAGCGCTCGGTCGGTTCGTCGCCGACGAAGCACTCCGCAAGGTCACTGAGATCAGCGGAGCCCGTGCCGTCCTGCGAGTCAGCGGGTTCGACCGGCCGACCGTGGCCGAGGCCCTCCGTCGCACGGCCCAGAGGCTGTTGGAGTCGCCGGACCGTCAGGTTGTCGTCAAGGTCGGAACCTCAGAGCCCATTGAAGGCGTCCCTGCTGACTACCTCCTGGATCCGCAGGACCAGCTGACCAAGTGGCGAAATTCGGGACAGGGTAAGGCGGTGTTGCTCTTCGAGTGGGGGCAGTCTCCGGACGCACAGGGGCTGGCGGCCATGAATGCCCTGGACGATGCCACGATCCTGGGCGATTACCACGACGCCTCTGGCGAGCGCGGGTTCGACAGGTTCATGGCAGAAGCCTGGCGGGAGGCGGGTGGCAGCGGCACCGTTCCGGCCCTGATGGTCGACTTTCTGCCGGAGATCTGGCGTGCCGTCACCGATGAGGAGCCCCGGTCCTTGCACCGCTGGGCGGCCTTCCTGGTCGAGACCGCGCAGAAGGTCGCAGCAACTCAGGTCCACACCCCTGACGTGGTCTACCCCGAGATCTCTGCAGCCTTGCCCGCTCTTGACCTCTTCCCGGACCGAGGACTCTTCCTCAAGCCCGCCGCGCTGCCGGCCCGGATCAAGAAGAACGTCTCGGTCAGTGCCTTCAAGCAGCCCACCGGCAAGGAGATCACCGAGGACGACCTGATAGACCGCATCACCGCGACCGAATTCAGCGAGGAGTCCCTGGACCACATTGGCACGGACTCCGAGACTGCCAAGACGCGTATGCGCGGCCTCGTACTGAACCTCAATCACAGTGGCTCTACCCCGCAGGATTCTCGTCAGCTGCGCCGCGAGCAGGATCTGACCCTCTGGCTTGAGGTCTTCGAGCAGAAGTCCAAGAAGATCGGTCTAGGCCAGCAGGTCCGGCAGGAGATCGAGAGGGCCGACGCAGATCGGGTCGACGAGTTCGACGCCATGATGATCGAAGATGCGCTTGATCGCGGAGACCAGGAAGCCGCACAGCGATTCCTTGACGAGGCTCCCGTTGGTGGAGCCGAGCCGTTGGCCGACCTGCTGTCCAAGCGGTCGCGCCGCAAAGTCGAGAAGCTTGCCTTCCCGGACTCTCAGTTCGTCCAGGACCCACTGCGTGCCCTGCTGCGCGAGCTGACCTACTTCTCTGACGAAGAGGAAGGCTCCGTCGTCGTCGGGCTTGAAGGCAACCAGGAAGCAGGGCGGTGGAGCCGCTGGCTGTTCGCTTTCCTGTACGCACGCACCCTGCGTGATATCCAGGACTCCACCGGCCTTCGCCTGACTTTGGAGGTCAAGGACTACCTGCTGGACCTGACCAAGCCGCCCCTGCCGGAGGAGGACGAGCCCTTTGACCCGAACACCGAGTGGGCCCCGCTGCGCATCCTGGTCGAGATGGACGGCGCCGCCCAGCGACGCTTTCGCTGGGACCCCCTGGGCATCCCCGGGCAGATCGCACTGGCGGCCCTCATCCACGGCTGGCGAAACCCCCCTGGCCATGCCAGCAATCTGACCTTCGACACCTTCCTCGAGAAGTTCAATGACCCCCGGCAGTGGCAGGTCGACGAGCCTGTGCCTGTCCCTGCATCACATTTCGCGGGTCAGCTCGAGCGCCTCAAGCTGGAGCACTTCGAGCGGTTCTCCGACGGGCTTGACGCCGGGAAGATCAACCATTACGTACGCGAGTGGGAAGGCATACTCCGCGAAGCTCGCACCACCCTGGTTCCCGACAACGCTCCGAACGCAGACCTTGAGGCCGTCGTCCTGACCGATGTCGTTGGGCTGGCCGATCACCGCATGATGATGCTGGCCACCCACCCGCTGAAGCTGCGCTGGCTGGCAAAGAACTACGCGGAGGCAGCCAGCAGCATCGAGACCGCCCTGAACAGGGAGGGAGGTCTGAGTCTCAACCAGGAGAACGAGGATCTCTTCTTCGACGCCATCGACCGTATCTCCCCACATGGGACACCGGCGGTCCTCGTCGGGCCCGGCGGCACGATCGCCATCCCGATGCGCGAATCAGCCGGGCACGAGGAGTACGCCCCGGTCCGCCTCAGCGGCAACGAGTCCAAGGAATGGCTCTCCAGCGTCGACGAGACGGCGATCGACGAGATGGTCCGCGTCATCACCGACTACCTGACGACCTACCCCCACAAGCTTGACGGCCTACGCGTGCTGCTCCTGGACCGCAACGGCGACCCTGTCCTGCCGATGCGCGTGGCCAAGCAGATGCGAGCCAAGAACCCTCGCCTGAAAGTTGATCTGGTTGTGCTGGCTCCCCAGGCCACCCATCACGAGATCATCCAGGGTTTCGACCTGCACTTCTCCGGTGCGGAGATGTCCGAGGACAGCTTCCTGCCCGACGTCCAACTCATCCTGCAGGCATGGGAGCCCGACCAGGAAGCAGACCTGTCAGGGCTAGAAGACTCCATCGACCTCGCGCTGGCTCCGGCACTGTTCGGTACCCAGACCAGCATCAAGGAGAGCACCAAGAAGGAGTCCTTGTCGGGCTCCTTCAACCCTTGGAAGCACCCAGCTTCACACAACCTGGCTCAGACCAGCGAGAACGTCGTGAGAGCGCTGTTGCCCGAGACCGCCGACGAGACTCTCGAGTCCTGGTCAACCTTGTGCGTGCGCTACGACCGCCGTTCCCCGGTCTCCCGGGAGAGTGTCGACGGCATCGACTACTTCGAGATGCAGGTGCAGTTCGACCAGCACCAAAACTTGTTCGCCACTTTGCATCGCGTGGCCCATTGGGTCGTCACCCTCGACAGTTTCATCGGCCGTGAGCAGATCGATGCCCTGCGCAACCGTCCTGACGTCATTCTCGTCAAGCCCAGTGTTGGCAAGAACGAGTCCTACACTCTCATCGTCAGCTCGCAGACCGGTCGGCAGTTCGTCGTCCAGCGACTGCGGCGCCGCCTGGAGCAGATCGGCGTCGTCACCCCGCAGGACTCCGAAGGCACCGCTAAGCGAATCTACGAGGTCGGCCGCAACGTGGCCCCTGGCGCCGTGCTGCGCTCCCTCGGCATCGGCACCACGGTCAACGAAGTCGTGGGCCTGGTCGCGACGCGATTTGTCATCGATCAGCAGTTTCCCGTCTCTCGACAGGGTACGAGCCTGGTCACCTGGATCAGCTTCGACGAGCACCACCGCTGGTTCGGTCGCGGACAGAAAACCCGTGCCGATCTGGGCCGGTTCGTGCTGACCATCCAGGACGACGGCACAGTTCGCCTGGATGTCCTGGTCGCTGAGTCCAAGTTTCGCCAGACCTTCGACGTCGGTTCGGCTGAAGAACAGCTCAACCGCACCACCGACCTGTGTGAGGATGCCTTTCGTTCGGACGGCGAGGCTCGCCACGACCGTCCCTTCTGGCTGGACGAGCTTGCCGCCGCAATCGCCCAGACCAGTGGAAACGCCCTGCAGGCCGCAGACCTTCCAGCTCGCACCTTGATCGGTAATGACGATCACCGTCAGGTCGAGGCGACGGTCCTTGACGCCCTACGCTCCGAAGATGTCCAGCTCGGTCAGGTTACCGGCGTCGCCGTGGCCATCTCAGCCGAGGATGACCAGCCGGCACCCGCGGTCGGAAGCCTCGGCAAGCACACCCTGGTGAGGCTGAACAAGCAGGAATTGCTGAACCTCATCGGCGCTCTGCGCGCCAATCAGGACCCCACCAATGCCGACCGCCTTGTTGTCTCTGGGCACCTCAGTGGGGCGGTTCAGGTCCCCGACGATGTCGTCAAGACCTCCTCAATGGGTATTCCCGTCGAACTGCCCACCCCGGAAGAACCGACGGCACCTGTTGAGGTTGCCCGGGCGGCCGCGTCAACTTCCCTGCCGGAACATGGAGTTGCGCTTCACCCTGCCGCAGAGGTAGATCCTGTCCCTCTGAAGGTTCACCGCGGTGGGCTCTCCGACGAGGAGCTGAGGCTTCGATACAACAAGGTCGTTGACGTCTTCGCCCGCCACAAGGTCGCGGTCACCGCTCCGGAAGTCGGCAAGTGGCAGGAAGGACCCGGCTTCTACATCTTCCGGTTCATCCCCAGTCCTGGGGTCACCGTGGATAAGCTGACCAACCGGCGCGACGAGATTTTCCTGGCCCTGGCATTGCCCTCCGGGTTCAGCATTCGCACCCGTAGCGACCGCGGCTCCGTGCTCTTCGAGATCCCCAAGATCGACGACGAGAAGTACGGAGTCGACGCCAAGGCGCTTTGGCAGCGGTGCCCGGCCGATCCCGAGAGCCTCATCGCCCCGCTGGGCACCGACATCGAGGGCAACCCCGTCACCATTGATCTGTCCTCCGCAGACTCCCCGCACTTGCTGGTGGCTGGCACTACTGGATCAGGAAAGTCCGTCGCCCTGGACACGATTCTCAAGGGCCTGGTCCGGTACGACAAGAGCACCCTGCGACTCCGCCTCGTCGATCCCAAGGGCACCGAGCTTGTCGACTTCGAGGACGACCCTCACCTTGACGGCATGATCGGTATGGACGCCGCTGACGCCATCGAGATCCTTGAGGAAACCGTCGACGAGATGGCCGTGCGCTACAAGGACATGAAGGCGATCCGCACACGCAAGCTCGTCGAGTACAACGCCAAGGTCGACAAAGCAGACCGAAAGCCCTGGATCGTCATCGTCCTGGACGAGTACGCCGATCTCACCAGCGATCCCGAAGAGAAGAAGCAAATCGAAGCGTTGCTCAAGCGCCTGACGCAGAAGGCCCGCGCTGCGGGCATCCACGTCATCGCAGCCACGCAGCGACCGAGTGCGGACGTTATCTCGACGACTATCCGCTCAAACTTCCCTGCCCAACTCGCCCTGCGGGTCAAGACGGCGACCGACAGCCGCATCATTCTGGACGAGACTGGAGCCGAAGCTCTGGCCGGACAGGGCGACGCCTTTCTGCACACGGCCAAGGGCACCATACGACTGCAGGTGGCTTACGACGGGAGCTGACCAGACCCCGCCAGTTTGATCAACTCGTTCTCATAGAGGGGGCAAGAAGGCCACCAGAGGGACGAGCTCTTCTCGCTGAACCGGGCGAAGATCAGATGGCCGCTACCGCCAGCGACGCGACGGTCAGGAGGTATTCCTCGGATGCTTCGAGGCTTGGGCCTCCTGCCGCCGGGCGGCCACTGCCTCGATGACAGTCGCGGCACACGCCTCTGGTTCGAGGTGTTCCCAGAAGCGGAGCACCAGCCAGCCTGCCTCCGCGAGGCGGTCGTCTGTGTCCCGGTCGCGCTGGATGTTCCGGCCGATCTTTTCTTCCCAGTACGACCGGTTCGTCTTCGGCATCACGAAGTGCTCCGGGCAGCCGTGCCAGAAGCAGCCGTCGATGAAGACTGCGACTTTCACCGGGCGGAAGACCATGTCGGCCGTGCGGCGCATCTTCGGGAGCGGCTTTGCAGCCACCCGGTAGCGCAGTCCAGCGGCGTGGACAAGCGAGCGGAGGAGCAGCTCGGGCGCGGTATCGCGATTCCGGTTGCCAAGCATGCTCCGCCGGCTCGCGGCCGACGACGCCCACGACCCCTCCGGTGGTGTCCACTGCTCGGCCGGCGCTTCTGGTAGTCCTTGCTCGCTCATATCTCCAGCAGCTTAGGGACAGCTTCCTCCGGGTCGTCCCGCCTGGCGAGGACCCATTCCTATCCGTCCAGCTCTATTCTCGGCGCTTCCCCGTGGTGGAGGCGGGCAGCCGCAAGCCGCGCACTCACCGGCGCCACCCGGTCGCAGGCCGACGATCGCCGACCGCTGCGACGGGAGTGGCCTAGCGGCGGCGGGATGTCCACTCACAGAGTCCCGTCCTGCAGCAGCGCCTTGAAGGCGTCTGCCTCTCGCTGCAGCACAATGCGCCCGTCGCCGTCGCTGAACGCCAGGATCCGGCCGCCTGCATCCAGGCCGGCCTCCGCGAGGAGCCCCAGCGGCAGGGACACACGGCCGTCGTCATCGATCTGCAGTTCTGCTGGTTCGCGTATCACAATCGCAGTCTGCCAGTCTCCAGGCAGGACTGGGCTGCCCTGACCGGTCCGGCGATCAACCGCCCAGGTGCATCACCCTCTGTGACACGTAGATCCGTAAGCTTGCTCGCCTCGTCGGCCTTCGCGGACACGGCGCGAATCGCGGACTCAGCGGCCGTTGGCTGAGGTCTCGCTGGGAGCCATCTGGGAGCCAACCCGCTCCCCAAGCCCTTTCCAGACCACCCGACACCACCGCATTCCAACGCCCTGACCAGGCAAAACAGCAAAAAGACCGGTGATGATCACGCCCGAACCTCATTCGGGACGAAGAGGTCGTGGGTTCAAATCCCGCCACCCCGACAGCCAGAACAGGTGAGGCTCCTACGGATTTCCGTAGGAGCCTCACCTGTTTTTGTGGGCTGGTGGACGTTCCGAGGGCTCAGCGACGGAGTGGCAGTGGCCATCTGGTCGGGGTCTCCAGGGCGCCGCTCAGCGTGCGCTGGACGGCGGGGGCGCACAGGGGCGTCATGATCGCGGCTGCGAGCACGGTGACCGTGGCCTCGCCGGCGGGGTGGTGGAGCCAGGGCAGGCCGTACCAGCCCCAGTGCTCGGCCGCCTGGGCGAGGAAGCCGTGCAGGAGGTAGGCGTAGAGGGTGCCCGCGCCCAGGGGGGTGAACCACGTCCGGTGCCGTGGCACCGCGGCGAGGAACGCGGCGGCCAGCACCACCGAGCAGCCGAAGGTGGCCAGGGTCATCACGGGGCCGGCCCACGCCGGGGCGCCCAGGGCTGTCGTGCTGTCGTTGTGGAAGAACCAGGCGTAGTTCATCCTCGGCACCGCCCAGTACGCCAGCGTCAGCGCGCAGGCGAAGACCGGTGCGGCCAGGAGGCGGGCCTCGCGGCGGTGCACCAGCCGGAGGTGTTCGGGTTTCAGGCACAGGCCCAGGACGAAGTACGGCAGGAACTGGGCGACGCGCTGGAGGTCGAGGTCGTTGCCGATGGACGGGGAGAGCGTCGCCAGAGCGGCGACAGTGAGGGCCAGAGGGAGCGGGTGGCGCACCGCCTTCCAGACCGGGGACGTCAGGCGCCAGATGAACAGGGCCGCCAGGAACCACGTCAGGTACAGCGGGTCGAGGAGGGTGACCGGACGGTCGGGGTCCTCGCTGGTCCAGCGGGTGAAGTAGGTGTACGCCGTCTCGAAGACGACGTAGGGAAGCACCGTGCGCTTCAACAGGCCGCCGAGTTTCCTCGGGGTGGCCTCGAAGTCACGCGATAAATAGCCCGCGATCACGGCGAACACCGGCATGTGGAAGGCGTACACGAGCAGGTACAGGGCGGTGATCGACCTGTTGCCCTCGCGCAGCGGCTCCCAGGCGTGGCCCACCGCGACGAGGACGATCGCCAGGTACTTGGCGTTGTCGAGGAAGGGGTCCCGCCGCGGCTCCCTCTCCCCCGCGCCCGCCATCGCCATCGCTGGCGGTGCCGGTGCCAGTGCCGGTGCCGGCGATACCGCCGGTTCGGCTCCCGTCGGCCGAGCCGGCCCGGGTCCCGCCGCTACCCGTCTCGCCCCCACCTCAGCCGACGGCAGAACGTCGTCCTGTCGTCGCTCCGGTGCGGCAGTGGCCTCTGTTGCCGGTGTGGCGCGTGTGGGGAGCAGCATTGCCAGCACCCTAAACACATCGGCGGGCCCGACCTCAACCCCCGCAGGGAGTCGCCGCCGAGGCCCGCCTCCACGTCACACCACCACCGGGTCGGCCAGGCCCACCCCCACATCACGCCTCCACCGGTATCGGCCATGCCCGCCCCCACATCAAGCCACCGGCGCCGGTCCCACCAGTTCCGACAGGACGTCCTCCATCGTCACAAAACCGATCACCTTGCCGCCCGCCCCCAGGACGGCGGCGAGGTGGCTGCCCTCGGAGCGGAGGGTCGTCAGGGTGTCGTCCAGGGGGGTGTCGATGCGGACCCGGGTGACCGGGTGCAGGGCGGCGGGCGGGAACGGGCGGTTCCGGTCGGTCGTGCCGAGGGTGTCCTTGATGTGCAGGTAGCCGAGGACGGTGCCGTCGGCGGCGGTGACCGGGAAGCGGGAGTAGCCCGCCTCGGCCGCGACCCGCTCCAGCCCGGCCGGGGTGATCGAGGCGTCCACGGTCCGCATCCGCCGGGCGGGGACGAGGATCTCGCCCACCGGGCGGGTGCCCAGCTCCAGGGCGTCGCGCAGGCGTTCGCCGTCGGCCGGGGTGAGGAGTCCGGCCTCGCCCGCCTCGACGACCATGCGTGCGAGCTGGTCGTCGGTGAAGACGGCCTCGACCTCGTCCTTCGGTTCGACGCGCAGCAGCTTCAGCAGGGCGTTGGCGAAGGCGTTGACGCCGAAGACGAACGGCCGCAGGGCACGGGTGAGGGCGACCAGGGGCGGGCCGAGCAGCAGGGCGGTGGGCACGGGGGCGGCCAGCGCGATGTTCTTCGGGACCATCTCGCCGATCAGCATGTGGAGATAGGTGGCCACCGTCAGCGCGATCACGAACGCGATGGGGTGGACCAGGGCGTGCGGGACGTGGGCCGTCTCGAACGCCGGCTCCAGCAGGTGGGCGATGGCCGGTTCCGCCACCGCGCCCAGCACCAGCGAGGAGACGGTGATGCCGAGCTGGGCCGTGGCCATCATCGCGGAGAGGTGTTCCAGGGCCCACAGGGTCATCCGGGCCCGCTTGTCGCCGTCCTGCGCGCGCGGCTCGACCTGGCTGCGGCGTACGGAGATCAGGGCGAACTCGGCGCCCACGAAGAAGGCGTTGGTCAGCAGCGTCAGGGCGCCGATGGCCAGGTGCAGCGCGGTCATCGGGCGTCCTCCGTGAGCCGGGCCGCGGGAGCGGGGGCGGGAACAGGGGCCGGCTGCGTGATGCGGACGCGGTCGGCACGGTGGTGCTCCACGTCGACGACGTCCAGCTGCCAGCCGTCCAGGTCGAGCACGTCCCCCTTGGCGGGGATCCGCGCCAGTCGGGTGGCGATGAGGCCGGCGATCGTCTCGTACGGCCCCTCGGGCGCGGTCAGTCCTATGCCGGCGAGTTCGTCGAGGCGTACGCCGCCGTCGGCCTCCCACACCGCGCGCCCGTCGTGGGTCGCGCGGGCGGGCTGGAGGTCGGGGGCCTCGACGGGGTCGTGCTCGTCGCGGACCTCGCCGACGACCTCCTCGACGATGTCCTCCATGGAGGCCACGCCGGCCGTGCCGCCGTACTCGTCGATGACGACGGCCATGGTGCGGTGGGCCCGCAGCCGCTCCAGCAGCCGGTCGGCGGTGAGGGTGTCGGGCACCAGCAGGGGTGCGGTGGCCAGTTCGGTGACCGGGGTGGTCAGCCGGCGCGCGGGCTCCAGGGCCAGCACGTCGCGGATGTGGACGGTGCCGATGACCTCGTCCAGGCTGTCGCGGTAGACCGGGAAGCGGGACAGGCCCGTGGCGTACGACAGGTTCGCCGCGTCGGCCGCCGTCGCGTGCGCCTCCAGGGCCTGGACGTCGACCCGTGGCGTCATGACGTTCTCCGCGGTCAGCTCGCCGAGGTGCAGGGTGCGTACGAACAGCTCGGCGGAGTCCGCCTCCAGGACGCCGTGGGCGGCCGAGTGGCGGGCCAGGGCGACGAGTTCCTCGGGGCTGCGCGCGGAGTCGATCTCCTCGGCGGGCTCCAGGCCGAAGCGGCGTACGAAGCGGTTCGCGGTGTCGTTGAGGTGGCGGATCAACGGGCCGAAGGCGGCCGTGAAGCCGCGTTGCGGACCGGCGACCACCTTGGCGACGGCCAGCGGGCGGGAGATCGCCCAGTTCTTCGGCACGAGTTCACCGACGACCATGAGCACGACCGTGGAGAGCGCGACGCCCAGCACGGTCGCCACCGTCGGGGCCGCGCCGCCGAGGCCCGCCGCCGCCAACGGCCCCCGCAGCAGCGCGGCGAGGGACGGTTCGGCGAGCATGCCGATCACCAGTGAGGTGACGGTGATGCCCAGCTGGGCGCCGGAGAGCTGGAGGGTCAGCCGGCGTACGGCGCGCAGCGCGCCCTCGGCACCCCGTTCGCCCGCCGCCGCGGCGCGCTCCAGTTCACCGCGCTCGACGGTGGTCAGCGAGAACTCGGCCGCGACGAACAGCGCGCAGGCCAGGGTGAGGAGGAGGGCCACGAGGAGCAGCAGGATCTCGGTCACCGTGCCACCCCCGTTCCCTGGTGGGGGCGGGAATCGGCACGGCTGGTACTGGGAGGCTCACCCATCGGGTGCTCGGGTCTCCTTCTGTCTTCGGTGGGCCGAGGGGCATCGACGTACGGCCCGGTGGGCCGGAGGGCATCGACCGTTTTCGGACTTTCCCGCAGCGCGGGTCGGGACACCGGCTCCGGCGGGTCGGGCCATCCTATTCTTCTACGCGCTTGTAGAGAACGGCTCGGCGTCCCGGGTTGTTCCCACGGACACGCACGTACGCACGTGAAGGAGTGAACGCCGCAACGGCGAGGACGAGGAGGGCTGATCGCGCCGGGACGGCACCTGATAGCTTCTACAGCGCTGTAGAAGCTATCGATCGTATGGAGTTCTCATGGCCCTGTGGGACCGCCTCAAGGAGTCCGCATCGACGATGCAGACCCAGCTGGTGGCGAAGAAGAACGACCTGAAGAGCGGTGCCTTCCGCGACGCGAGCATGGCCATGTGCGCGCTCGTCGCCGCCGCGGACGGCACGGTCGACCCCTCCGAGCGGCAGCGTGTGGCCCAGCTGATCGCCGGCAACGAGGTGCTGCAGAACTTCCCCGCCGACGATCTGCGCCGCCGTTTCGAGGAGAACCTGAACCGGCTCACCACCGACTTCGACTTCGGCAGGGTGAGCGTGATGCAGGAGGTCGCCAAGGCGAAGAAGAAGCCCGCCGAGGCGCGTGCCGTCATCCAGATCGGCATCGTCATCGGCGGCGCCGACGGCGACTTCGACAAGGACGAGCAGGCCGTGGTCCGCGAGGCGTGCTACGCCCTCGGCCTGCCGCCGCACGAGTTCGACCTCTGACCGACCGGTACCTGACCGGCCTCCCTCGCGGGAGGACCGGTCAGCGGATGCGTCCGGGGTCGAGGTCCTTGCCGACGACGAGGGTGACCACGCCCGCCGTGGCGTCCGGCGTCTGCACCGCCTTGACCCCGGGCAGCCGTGCGGCCAGCGCCCTGGCCTGCTTCTCCAGGCCGGCCGGGTAGGTGACCGTGGTGGCGCCGGCGTCCTCGGGCGCGTTGCCGGTGCCGGTGACCGTGACGCCGGACGTGCGCAGCTTGTCCGCGACGGTGCCGGCCAGGCCCTGGACGGGGGTGCCGTTGAGGACCTGGACGCGCACGGCGGAGGCGTACAGCGGGTTCTTCGCGTCCGCCTCCAGCCGCTTCTTGTCGACCTCCCTGTCCTTGGCCAGGTCGGTGAACAGGTCGGTGGCCTGCGGGTACTGCCAGGCGACGTTGGCCTTGTCGGTGGGGATGTCCGCCTCGCGCGGGTAGTTGGGGACCGTGAGGAAGGTCAAGCGGTCGCTCGGGATCCCCTTGAGCTCCGAGGCCAGCCCGTACAGCGGCTTGATGCCGGCCAGGTCGGGGTCCGTGGTCAGGGACTTGGTGCCGGACTGGAGGAAGCCGTAGAGGGCCTTCGGGCTGGTGAGCTTGGACTGCGCCTTGGCGGCCAGGGCGTCCATGAACTCCTGCTGGCGTCCGATGCGCCCGATGTCGGAGCCGTCCCCGACGCCGTAGCGGACCCGCACATAGCCGAGCGCCTGTTCGCCGCGGACGGTCTGGCAGCCGGGTTCCATGTCGAGGCGGGCCTTCTTGGAGTGGATGGCCTCCTTCGGGCAGACCTCGATGCCGTCCAGGGCGTCGACCATGCCCTTGAAGCCCTGGAAGTCGACGGACATGAAGTGGTCCATGCGCAGACCGGTGTTGGCCTCGACCGTCTTGATGGAACAGGCGGCCGCCCCGGCCACCTCGCCGCCGCTGCCGCCGATCGCGAACGCCTCGTTGATCTTGAAGTGATGCGGGGCGGAGGTGCTGCCGTCGCCCTTGTCGCAGGCCGGTATGCCCACCCAGGAGTCGCGCGGGAACGACACGACCGTGGCCCACTTCCGGTTCGCGGGCACATGCACCACCATCAGCGTGTCCGACTGCATCGTGGTCAGGTCCTTGCCGTACTTCGCGTTGGCGCCGTCGCGGCTGTCGGAGCCCACGACGAGGATGTTCTTCGAGCCGGGGCTGAGATTGACCGGCCGGTCACCGCCGATCCGGTCGTCGACGTCGGCCGACCTGATGTTGTCGTTCAGGTCCTGGTAGACCCAGGCACCGACGCCGGCAACGCCCAGGACGACCGCCGAGGTCACCCCCGCGCTCCACGCCAGGATCCGCCCCCGCCGGGTCAGCCGTGCCCGGCCCGGCCCGGTACCGGCCGGCGTACGCCGCCGTTTCCCATGTCCGCTCATCAGCGCCCCTCCCCCTCGCCCCAGCCGTCTCCCCCATGAACAGACGGCGAATTCCCTCACTTGCGTTGCCTGGACCGGCCGATCGGAACGCCCCGGCTCACAGCGGAGTGGCTGCGTGCAGGATGAGGACCATCGTCACCGCCGAGTTCGCCGACGACATCGCCGATACGGCCGTCCCCACCGCCGCGCACCACAGCGCCAGCCCCACCGAGGTGAACAGCGACGGCCAGCGGCGCACCACCGGGGCGGGCCCGAGCAGCGCGGCGACCCGGCGCGGCACGGGCCCGGGGGCCGCGAAGCCGGCCAGTGTCGCGACCGGCGCGCCCCGGGACACCAGCGCCGCCTTGCCGATCGCGCACGCCACCGTCCGGCGGCTGCCGACCGCCTGGGCCGCCGCCTCGTCCGCCCAGCGTTCCGCCGTGTACGACACGGCCGTACGCAGCGGGCGCAGGAACGGGTTGGCGCGGGCGGCCAG
This sequence comes from Streptomyces sp. Y7, assembly GCF_043195415.1. NCBI lineage: Bacteria > Bacillati > Actinomycetota > Actinomycetes > Kitasatosporales > Streptomycetaceae > Streptomyces > Streptomyces sp. Y7. The sequence goes on along the minus strand of NZ_JBIDDQ010000025.1, from coordinate 27,232 downwards.
TTGGACGGCGAGCAGGAACCGGTGGTGGCGCTCGGTCAGATGGGCCCGTTCATGGGCGAACAGCGCCCGGCGTTCGGCGGGTTCGAGATGGTCCAGCAGGCCGGTGGTGACCACCACGCGGTCGCGCCGCCCGCCGGGCAGGGCGTACGCGTACGGCAGCACGTCGGGCAGTACGGCCACCCCGGTGCGCGGCAGCCCGGTCAGCGCCCGGTGGGCGAGGCGGCGTACCCGAGCATGCCGCCACAGGGTCCGGGCGCACGCCACGACGACCGCGCACAGGGCCGGGATCGCCGCCTTGCCGACGAACTCGTCGTAGGGCACGGCCGCCCTCACCTCGGGGTCGGACCAGCCGTCCGGCAGTGGGTTGCCGGGCAGTTGGGCGGTGCCGACCACCATGGCCAGGGCCAGGCACACGGTGCTGCACGTCGCCATCACCGCGGCGACCGCGGTGAGCAGTCGCGTGGCGGTGCGGGGATGCAGATGCTGCTCGGCCAGGCGGGCGATCGGCCATGCCGTGAGCGGCAGGACGAGCGGCAGAAAGACGAAGACCCCCATGAGGCGTCAGTCTTCCCCTTCGTCCCGGGACCGACCTGTGGGTGGCGTACCTCCGGACTGCCCCAGCAGTGCGCGCAGCAGCCGCTCGTCGTCGGGCCCGAGGCCCGTGACGAAGCTGGCCAGCACCGCCTCCCGGTCGCTCTCGGCGTCCAGCACCCGGCGCATCCGGTGCGCGGCGAGGCCCGCCTGGTCCGAGGCCGACGTCCACGCGAAGGACCGGCCGGCCCGCTCCCGGGTCACGGCGCCCTTGGCCAGCAGCCGGGTCAGGATCGTGATCACCGTCGTGTAGGCGAGGTCCCCGCCGAGGCGTTCCTGGACCCAGCCGGCCGTCGCGGGTCCGTCCGCCTCCGCCAGCGCCGACAGGACCAGCGCCTCCAGTTCGCCCTGTCCCCTGCGCCGGGATCCCTGCCGGTGATCCGCCATGCCCTGTCTCCTCTCCGCTGACGCGCACGTCATGTGCGATACATCGAGCCGTACAGCGCAAGGAAAGCAGAGGCCGACCGGTGGAGACGACCTTCCTCGATTTCTACATTGATGTAGATTTCAGGGGTACGCCCCTGCGGCGTCCCCGCGCACCCCAAGGACAGGACCCCATGTTCGGACTGAGCGAAATCGCCGTCATCCTCCTCGTCGTCATAGCCGTCCTCTGCGCGAAGAAACTGCCCGACCTGGCCCGTTCGGCGGGCAGGTCGGCGCGCATCCTCAAGGCCGAGGCCAGGGCGACGAGGGACGAGGACGACCCGGCGACGCCCCGGGTGATCCGGGGCGAGACCGTCACGCCGGGCACGGACGAGCCGAAGGACCAGGGCTCCGCACCGCATCGGCAGTGAGCCCGGTCGGCGGCTCAGCTCCTGGATCCGGGGCGGGTGACGAGGCCCTTGACGGTGGCGTGCAGGTGGTCGAGGTGGTCGGCCGCTCCCGGGTCGGCGCCCTCCCTGCTCAGTTCCTCGTCCAGGGCCATCGCCGCGGTGACCAGCGCGAGGTGGGTGAACGCCTGCGGGAAGTTGCCGAGTTGCTCTCCCGAGGGACCGATCTCCTCGGCGAACAGGCCGACATGGTTGGCGTAGGTCAGCATCTTGTCGAAGGCGTAGCGGGCCCGCGCGAGCCGGCCGCTGCGGGCGAGGGCCTCGACGTAGTAGAAGCTGCACAGGTTGAACGTGCCCTCGGAGCCGCGCAGTCCGTCCGGGGAGGCCGCCGGGTCGTAGCGGTAGACCAGGCTGTCGCTGACCAGGTCCTGGTCCATGGCGTCGAGCGTGCTGAGCCAGTCCGGATCGTGCGCGGAGACGAAGCCGACCCGGGGCATGAGCAGCAGCGAGGCGTCCAGGACGTCGGTGTCGAAGTGCTGGACGAACGCCTGCCGTTTGTCGTGCCAGCCCCGCTCGACGATCTGCCGGTACACCGCGTCGCGGGCCCGCGTCCAGCGCTCGATGTCGGCCGGCCGGGAGCTGTAGATGGCGGCGCGGATGCCGCGGTCGAACGCGACCCAGGTCATCAGCCGGCTGTAGGTGAAGTTCTGCCGCCCGCCCCGGGTCTCCCAGATGCCCTCGTCGGGCCGGTCCCAGTGGTCGCTCAGCCAGTCCAGCACCCCGCTCAGTGACTTCCACCCGCCGATCGCGCCGATGTCCCGGCCGACGATCAGGGCGTCGGCGGCCTCGCCGTAGATGTCGAGCTGGAGCTGGTCGGCGGCGGCGTTGCCGGCCCGGACCGGCCGTGAGCCCTGGTAGCCCTCCAGGTGGTCGAGGACCTCCTCGGTCAGCACCGGGTCCCCGTCCACCCGGTACATGATCTGCAGGGGGTCCCCCGCGGCCGCGCCGCCGGCGTCGATGCGATCGCGCAGCCAGCGCCGGAAGGCGTACGCCTCGTCCTTGAAGCCCAGGTCGATCAGCGCCCGTACGGACAGCGACGCGTCCCGGATCCAGGTGTAGCGGTAGTCCCAGTTGCGCTCGCCGCCGATCTGCTCGGGCAGACCCATGGTCGCCGCCGCCACGGGCGCCCCGCTGGGCGCGTAGGTGAGCAGCTTGAGCGTGATGGCCGACCGGTTCACCACGTCCTGCCAGCGTCCCCGGTAGGCGCACGAGCGCAACCACGACAGCCAGAACGCCCGGCAGTGCTCCAGTTGGCCGATCGCGTCCTGGAGGGACGGCGGGGCCGGGGCGGCCGCGCCACCGGCCGTGCTGGTCAGCACGACGGCGGCGATCTGGCCGGCCGAGAGCGTGAAGCGGGCGGTGACGTCGTCGCCGTCGGCGTGCAGGGCGATGTCGTCGGTGGTCTGCACATGCAGGTCGGTACCGGGGCCGCTCAGCACGGCCCGGTGGTCGTCGGGCCGGGTCAGGGTGTGCGCGGCCCGGCCGTAGTCGAAGCGCGGGCGGCACGCGAAGGCGAACGGCAGGCTGCCGCGTACGACCCTGATGAGCCGGATCAGGCAGTGCCGGTCCGTGGCGACGGGCGACTCGACGGGCGGCATGAAGTCGGCCACCTCGCCCACGCCGCCCGGCGCCATGAACCGGGTGACCAGGATGGCGGTGTCGGAGAGATACAGCTGGCGCACGCTCATCCCGCCCTCGGGCAGCTCCGCGGCCAGCCGGCAGTGGCCCCCGCGCTCGCTGTCCAGGAGCGAGGCGAAGAGGCTGGGCGCATCGAAGCGGGGTGTGCACCACCAGTCGACGGTGCCCTCGCAGGACACGAGGGCCGCCGTCTGGAGGTCGCCGACCATGCCGTGCTCCGCGATGGGTGGGTACTGGTTCACGAGCCCCTCCTAGGCAGGTGGACATGGACCCGGACGTACGGTCGGCGACCCGGTCAGGCGGTGACGTCGTCCTTCCGCGAGACGCACAGCGCCCAGATGATGAATCCGGACATGGCGATCAGCACGACCGACCAGACCGGGGAGTAGGGCAGGGAGAGGAAGTTGGCGATGATGATCAGCCCCGCGATGGCCACGCCACCGACCCGGGCCCACATCGAGGGCTGGAACAGCCCGATGCCGATGATCACCGCGACCGCGCCGAGGATGAGATGGACCCAGCCCCAGCCGGTGAGGTCGAACTCGAAGACGTAGTTGCGCGTGGCGACGAAGACGTCGTCCTCGGCGATCCCCATGATGCCGCGGAAGACGGCGATGACTCCCGCGATGGTGAGCATGACGGCGGCGAAGACCGTCAGGCCCCCGGCCCAGGCGTATTTCGTCTCGTGCGCCTGCTTGGACTGCATGGCGGCCATGGTGTGCCTCGCTTCCTTTTGCTTGCTCAGGACGTGCTCGGGTGCGTCGGTCAGGACGGGGTTGCGGAGTCGCTGCGGGCGGACGTGCCGGAGCCGCTGAGGACGAGTTCCTTGGCACGGCGGAACTCGTCGTCCGTGATGTCGCCGTGGGAGCGCATCTCGGAGAGCTTGGCGAGCTCGTCGGCGCTGCTCGCCTGCTTCGCCTCACCGGCCCGGTCGCGGACGTAGTCGTCGAACACCCGCTGCTGCTTCTGGGCATGGTCGATCTCGCGCTGGCCCATCGACTTGCCGCGGGCGATGAGGTACACGAACACGCCGAGGAACGGCAGCACGATGCAGAAGACCAGCCAGCCGGTCTTGCCCCAGCCACTGAGGCTGTCGTCGCGGAAGATGTCGCCGATGATCCGGAAGAGCAGGACGAACCACATGATCCACAGGAAGAACCACAGGAGCGTCCAGAACATGCTCAGCAGCGGATAGTCGTAGGCGAGGTACGTGGTCGTGCTCATCGTCTGCCTCCCGGGCGGGGTACTCGGCTGCCGTGCCCGCCGCTTTCAGCGTGCGCATGCTCAACGGGAACGGCCTCACCCTGGGCGGGTGAAGCCTGCCCGGTGCAGTGCGGACCGCCAGGCGAGGGCGAGCCCCAGCTCGGTCAGCCCGAGCAGCAGCAGCCACAGGCCGACCAGCCTGGTCAGGACGACGGCGGACTGGCTGGGCGTGGCCAGCACGACGATGCCGGCGACGACGCCGAGCAGCCCGGCCACCAGGACGAACCCGCGATGCGGCAGGCCCTTGGCCGCCATGGCCGTCCAGGCGGTCAGCATCCCCGTCACCACCCAGACCGCCCCCACGATCAGGGAGAGCGCGGCGATCGTCTGCAGCGGGTGGCGCAGACACAGCACCCCGGCGAGGACGTACAGCGCCGAGGCGAGCAGCGCCAGATGCCGGTCGCCCTGCTCCCGGGCGAAGGAGGCGACGAACCGGAACGCGCCCGTCACCAGCAGGTACAGCCCGATGATCACCGCCAGGACGTGCAGGGTGGCGTCCGGCCAGGCCAGGGCCAGGATGCCCGGCACCAGCGCGGCCACCGCGGACCCCAGCAGCCACAGCCACGAGCCGCCGAGGTCGGCCAGCAGCCGCTCGGCGTCCTGGCCGGCCGCGGGGGCCGTCCCGTCGGTCACAGGATCGGGTCCGGTGTCCGGCTCCGGACCACGCGGAACGGTCATGGCTCCTCCTCGCGCGATTCGGCCGGTCACCACCGGACCGCCGACGGGACGGTGTGCGGCACCCTCACCGGGCCAGAATCACGCGCGCCGCGGCGCGCCGGGTCACCCCTCACGGGTGATCCGCTCGTGGGACGGGGGCGATGAGGTGGGGTGGATGGGTCCGCCGGTTCTGCGCCCCAGGAGCGCGACGGCCGCCCGGAGGTGGAGGGTGAGCCATGTCGGTACCGAGTGCGTTCGCGGCCTCGCTGTCACCCGACGAGAGGGCGGCGTACGGCAGAAGCGCCCGTGGCCGTGTCTCCCGTTCCGGCCACGGCCGGTACGACGGAGGGGACCGGGCCGATCCGATCGAGGTGATCGAGCGCCAGTCGGCCCAGCGCGTACCGGAGTTGGTCCCGATCCGCTACGGCCGGATGCTGGAGTCGCCGTTCCGCTTCTACCGGGGCGCCGCGGCCATCATGGCGATGGACCTGGGCCGGATGCCGCACACGGATCTGACGGTGCAGCTGTGCGGGGACGCCCACCTGCTGAACTTCCGGCTGCTGGCCTCCCCGGAGCGCCATCTGGTCTTCGACATCAACGACTTCGACGAGACGTATCCCGGCCCGTTCGAGTGGGACGTCAAACGGCTGGCCGCCAGCTTCGTGATCGCGGGGCGCGCCAACGAGTTCTCCACCGCCGAGCAGGACGCGGCCGTACGGGAATGTGTGCGGGCGTACCGGACGCGGATGCGGGAGTTCGCCGGGATGCGCACCCTGGACATCTGGTACGCGCAGGACGACGCCGACCACATGCGGGAGTTGCTGGCCTCCTCGATGAGCAAGGAGGCCCGGCGGCGCGCGGCCCGGGCGACCGCCAAGGCACGCACGCGCACCTACCTCCAGGCCTTCGCCAAGCTCACCCACGTCACCGCCGAGGGCCTGCGGATCGCATCGGATCCGCCGCTGATCACGCCGCTGAGCGACCTCATGGACGACTCGGGCACGGGCGACGAGGCGAAGGACCTGCAGACCGTGTTCGAGGAGTACACGAAGACCCTGTCGTCCGAGCGCCGGCACCTGCTGAGCCACTACCACCTGGTGGACATCGCCCGCAAAGTGGTGGGCGTCGGCAGCGTCGGCACCCGCTGCTGGATCGTCCTGCTGCTCGGCCGGGACGACGACGACCCCCTGCTGCTCCAGGCCAAGGAGGCCCAGGAGTCGGTGCTGGCCGCGCACACCGACGGCAGCGCGCGCTTCGACAACCAGGGCCGCCGTGTGGTGACGGGACAGCGGCTGATCCAGACGACCAGTGACATCTTCCTGGGCTGGACCCACATCGTCAGCGGCCTCGACCGCCGCGACCGGGACTTCTACGTGCGCCAGCTGCGCGACTGGAAGGGCATCGCCCGGCCGGAGACCTGGGACCCCGCCATGCTGCGGCTGTTCGGCAAGCTCTGCGGAGGCAGCCTCGCGCGCGCCCACGCCCGCTCCGGCGACCCCGTCGCCATCGCCTCGTACATGGGCGGCAGCGACCGCTTCGACCGTGCGCTGATGGACTTCGCCCAGGCCTACGCGGACCAGAACGAACGCGACTTCGACGCCCTGGGCGTCGCCGCCCGCTCGGGCCGGGTGCAGGCGAAGGACCTCTGAGGACGGACCGTCCGCCGGCGGCTCGGCCAGGTCAGTCGGGCAGCCGGCGCATCTCCAGTACCCGCAGGCCCAGCGACTGGCAGCGGTCCAGCAGGCCGAACAGGTGTGCGTCGTCGACGACGGGTCCGAACAGCACCGTCTGACCGGACATGACCACGTGATCCAGTTCCGGAAAGACCTTGGCCAGGGTCTTCGACACGTGTCCTTCGACACGGATCTCGTAGCGCATGTGCTGCCTCCCGCCGACAGCCGCTGGCAGACCTGCCCGGCCATCCTCCCGCCGTGGCGGCGGCGCCACCTCACCCGGCGCAGGTGACCCCCTTCGCGGGAGGTCAGTGCGTCACGACGATCTTGAAGACGATGATCAGCAGACCGAGCAGCAGATTGACCGAGGCGGAGACGGCCATCAGCTGCCAGGTGGCGCCGGCCCGCCGGGCCGCGGCCATCGACCAGCCGACCTGCCCGGCCACCGCCACCGACAGGGCGAGCCACGCGGCCCCCGACACGTCCAGTCCCAGCAGCGGGCTGACGGCCACCGCCACGGCCGGCGGGACGGCCGCCTTGACGATCGGCCACTCGTCGCGGCACACGTGCAGCACGGTCCGCCGGTCCAGCGGGTGCTGCGCCAGGCGGGCGCCGAACAGCTGGGCGTGCACATGCGCCACCCAGAAGACCAGGCCGGTCACCAGCAGCAGGGCCACCAGTTCGGCGCGCGGGTATTCGCCCAGGGCGCCGGCGCCGATGATCACGGAGGCGGCGAGCATGGAGCCGTAGACGCCGCCGGTGTAGTCGGCGCTCGCACGGTGCTCCGCCCGGCGCTCGCGCGCGGCGGGCGGGTCGGTTCGGGACATGGCCGCCTCTCGGGGTCGGCGCACTCGGCCGCGGACACCGGGGTGCCGGGCCGCTCGGTGCGTCACAGCAGGTGCAGCTCGCGGGCTCGTCGTACGGCGTCGTTGCGGCGGTTGACCGCCAGCTTCCGGTAGACGCTCTTGAGGTGGGTCTTCACGGTGTTCACGGAGACATACAGATCGGCGGCGATGTCCTCGGTCGACATCATCTGGGCCAGCCGCTCCAGCACGTCGCGCTCCCGCCCGCTCAGGTGCTCCACGAGCAGCGGCCCGGGATCGACGGCGGCGGTGCCCGGCATGAGCCAGCCCGCCGCGAGCCCGCGCAGCGGTGCGGCGGCCAGGTACGGCCCGACCCACGCCCCCGCCTCCAGGAAGGGCAGCCGCAGCCGTTCGCGCCGGGCGTCCGTCAGGGCCCGCGCGAGCAGTCTGCGCACGGTCGCGGCGTCGCCGGCCGTGTGCGCGGCCTGCGCCCGCAGCAGCGTGGCCCGCACCAGCAGGGCCGGGCCGGTGCGTTCCTCGGTGCCGACGACGTCCAGCAGTCGCAGCGCGGCGTCCGGGTCGCCCGCCGCGAGGCGGGCCCGTGCCGCGCCCACCGCGCAGGTGGGCTGCTGGGCGGCCACCGGCTCCAGCAGCTCCGCCGCCTCCCGCGGCCTGCCCTCGGCCAGGTGGGCGGCGGAGGCCACCAGCGCGGCGTGGCCGCGCTCCCAGGGCGAGACCACGTCGGCGGTCACGGCGGTCACGGCGGCCTCGGCGGCGGCGAGGGCGGCGCGCGCCTTGCCCCGGGCCAGCAGGAGATGGGCGGTGGCGATGGCGCGGCCGGCGGCGGTGACCGGGTCACGGGGCGGGCACTCCTCGGTCCGGCCGAGGAGTTCCTCGGCCTCGGCCAGCTCGCCCCGGTCCACGGCGACGGCGGCCAGCACCAGGCTTCCCAGGGCGGAGGCCGACGTCTGCGGCAGGCTGAACCGCTCGGTCTCGGTCATCGCCGCGACGGCCTTGCGTTCCGCGCGGGTCGGCCAGCCGTCGAGGTAGTCGATGAGCGCCAGATGCTCCAGGGACTCCTCCCGCGGCAGTGCCGTCGCGGCGCCGGCGGTGCTGTCGGCGACGGTGGTGAGGGCGTCCCGCGCCGCGTCGAAGCGCCCGGCCCACAGCCGGGTCGAACCGAGGTGGGTCAGCAGCAGCGCGGGCAGCTCGGGGTGTTTGTCGAGCAGATGGGCGGGGACCTCCCGCTCCAGCTCACGGGCGGTGCGCACGGCCTGCTCCGCGCGGCGGGGCGAGCCGGCGAGCCGGGCCGCCAGAGCCTGCAGCAGGGCGCAGCTCAGCTGGGCCGCCGCGGGCCGGGAGCCGTCGGCGGCCAGTTGCTCCTCGGCGTGCTGGAGGTGGGCCAGCGCCTGGTCCAGGTCGCACTGGGACAGGTCGCGGGCCGCGCGGACCAGGTCCGCGGCGGGGCTCGTGGTGCCGGGGCCCATGCCGGAGAACAGCTCGGTCAGTTCGTCGGAGCGCAGGCCCGTGAAGAGCTGTCCGATCGCCAGGTCGTCGACGAGGGCGCCGGCGGTGAAGTCCCACTCGCCCGCCGCCGCGCCGTGGGCCAGCATCTCCGGCAGCAGCCCGGAGCGGCCCAGCCAGTGCGCGGCCCGCAGATGCAGCTCCGGTTCCAGGTCGGCGCCGCGCTCGCGCAGATGGGCCCGCAGGATCTCGCGGAACAGCGGGTGCAGGCGGTACCAGGTGTGTCCGAGGTCCTCGACGAAGGCGTTCTCGCGGTGCAGCCCGGCGAGGATGGGCTCGGCGTCGGTCCGTCCGGTGAGTTCGTTGGCCAGTCCGACGCAGAAGCGTTCCAGGACGCTGACCCGCAGCAGGAGGTCCTGGGTGGGCGGCGGCTGCCGTTTGAGGACCTCCGCCAGCAGGAAGTCGGCGACGGTGCTGTGCCCGGCCTCGAACTCCTTCAGATAGCCCTCCGGGTCCGGCTGCTGCCGCGCGGCCAGGGCGCACAGCCGCAGGCCGGCGGCCCAGCCGCGGGTGCGGCCCACGAGGGCGTCGGCCGCGTGCACGGGGAGGCACAGCCCGTGCAGCTCCAGCAGGGCGACGGTCTCCTCCGGCGTGAACGCCAGCTCGGCGTTGCGGATCTCGGTCATGGTGCCGGCGGTGCGGTAGCGGTGCAGCGGCAGCAGCGGTTCGGTGCGGGTGACGATGACCAGACGCAGTCCCGGCCCGGCGTGGTGCAGCACGAACTCCAGCTGCTCGGAGAGCTCCGGGGAGCTCACGCGGTCGTACTCGTCGAGCACCACGGTCACGATGCGGCCGCTGTCGCCGAGCTGTGCGGCGAGCCGGGTCAGCAGGGTGCGGCTCACCCGGTTCGCGGGGCAGCGGATGTCGTCGGCGACCGGCACCCCGCGGGTGCGCAGGGCCTGGAGGAGATGGGCCCAGAACATGCCGGGGCTCTGGAGCGCCGGGTCGAGCGTGAGCCAGGCGACCGGCTGTCCGAGGCCTGCCGCCCAGTCGGCGACCAGCAGGGTCTTGCCGGCCCCGGCGGCGCCGTTGACCATCGTCAGCGGGGTCAGCAGGGCCTGGTCGAGATGCTCGACCAGCCGCGCGCGCCGCAGGAAGGTACCCGGCCGGGCCGGCAGCGCGAACCGGGTCCGCAAGTACGGGTCGCCGAGCGGATCGACGTGGTCGGCGGCCGATTCGTCCGGGATTTCGTCGCTCACCACCACCACGATCACCGCCCTGCGCGATCGGGGATCTGCTCCCCCCACCACCATCACAGCTTTGCCGCGTTCCTGCTCGTCAAGGTCCGAAAGCCGCCCCACGTGCGCCTTCCGACCAGGACACGGCCAGGAGACGCAGGTCACATTCGCCCATGTCACAGGGGCCCGGGCCATCTCGTCCCGTGGGTGTAGCCACTACGACAGCCAAGGGAGCACCCATGGACGCGCGACTGGACTTCTTCGCCAACCCGATCACCGGCAAGGCCCTCCGGCACGTCATGTCGGCGGGCAAGGTGGTCAAGGACTCGGCCCTGCCGGCCACGACCCAGGAGCTGGTGTCCCTGCGGGTGAGCCAGATCAACGGGTGCGCGGTCTGCGTGGACATGCACACCAAGGAGGCCGCCGCGGCCGGCGAGAGCTCGGTACGGCTGCACCTGGTGGCGGCGTGGCGGGAGGCCACCGTCTTCAGCGAGGCCGAGCGGGCCGCGCTGGAGCTGGCGGAGGCCGGGACCCGGGTCGCGGACGGGGCGGGCGGGGTCGCCGACGCGGTGTGGGAGAACGCCGCCCGGCACTATGACGAGGAACAACTGGGCGCGCTGCTGATGCTGATCTCGTTCATGAACCTGGCGAACCGGCTGAACGTCATGACCCGGCAGCCGGCCGGCGCCTACGAGGTCGGGCAGTTCCACTGACCGTTGCGGACAGCGGCGGCACGAGGGGGTCTTCATGAGCAAGGTCGAGGAGTTCGAGGCGCTGCGTCCCCTGCTGTTCTCGATCGCCTACCGGATCCTGGGCAGCGTGGGCGAGGCCGAGGACGCGGTGCAGGAGACCTGGCTGCGCTTCGACGCCTCCTCGGCCCGGCCCGTCTCGACGAAGTCGTACCTGTCGGCCGCGGTGACGCGGATCTCGATCGACGTGCTGCGTTCGGCGCGGGTGCGGCGGGAGGAGTACACCGGGCCGTGGTTCCCGGAGCCGCTGCTCAGTGACCCGTACCAGGATCCGGCGCGTGCGGTGGAGCTGGCCGACTCGGTGTCGATGGCCGCGCTGCTGCTGCTGGAGCGGCTCAGTCCGCTGGAGCGTGCGGTGTTCGTGCTGCGGGAGGTCTTCGGCTTCGGGTTCGACGAGATCGCCACGGCGGTGGGCCGGTCGGAGGCGGCGTGCCGTCAGCTGGTGGTCCGGGCCCGGCGGCACATGGAGGCCGGCCGGCCCAGGTTCGCGGCCGGCCGGCAGGAGCGGCGGGAGCTGGCGAGCCGGTTCTTCGACGCGCTGAAGGACGGTGACGTGGGCGCGCTGCGGGATCTGCTGGCCGCCGATGTGCAGCTCGTCGGGGACGGCGGCGGCAAGGCCCCGCAGCTGGCCCGGGCGGTGGCCGGTGCGGAGAACGTGGCGCGGCTGCTCGCCTCCGTCGTCCCGCGGCTGGCCCGGGTCGAGGTGTCCTTCGAGCGGCGCGAGATCAACGGCCAGGAGGGCGCCGTCTACCGGGACCGGGACGGCAGGGTGCTGCAGACCCTGGTGCTCGATGTGCTCGACGGGCGGATCCAGACGATCCGTACGGTGCTCAACCCCGACAAGCTGGGGCACATGGGTCCGGTGGCCGACGCGTGGGCCATCACCCGCGAGCTGCGGCGGGCACCTCGGCAGGACATCTGACCGCATCGTCCGGCACCGGTCCCTCCCCTCGTGGGGACCGGTGCCGAACGGCGGGGCGGCGTCGATCCGTCACCTGCCGGCCGGGTGGGCCGACGGGTCAGAGCGGATCGAGCAGGACCTGGGTGGCGCGACGTGCTTGCGGCGGCTGCGGAAGTTGATCCGGTGAAAGGTGTCCGAGAACATGCGGCGCCATGAGTGGTGTCTCCGAGCTCCGGGCTGGTGGCCTGCCTGAGCGACGCGCGGGAGGTGCTTACTTGCGTCGTGATCCTGCCAGTCGAGGGTGCCGGGGAGGAGGTTCCGGTCTCCGGAGACCGCATTAACCGCAGGTCAGCCGTATAAGGTGAGTTTTCCGGTCCGGATGCCCAGGTGCGGCTGAGTAAAGGAGTGCTGGCCTTGAGTTCCGACTCGTCGGCGCGCACAGCCTTCGCGGAACGGCTCGCGCTGCTCTACAAGGAGGCCGGCAACCCGCCCCTGAAGAGCGTGGCCGATGCGGTCGTCCGGCTCCAGCGGGTCGACGAGCGGGGACGGCCCGTACGGGTCTCCGCACAGCGGATCAGTGACTGGCGCCGGGCCCGGAACGTACCCGCCCAGTTCGCCGCCCTGTCCGCGGTCCTGCACGTACTGATCCCCCAGGCGCGGCGCGAGCGGCCCGCACCTGTCTCCGCCGGACTCTACGACCTCGGCCAGTGGCAGCGGCTGTGGGAGCGGGCGACGGCCGGGGAAGAGGAGGAGCAGACTCCGGTCGAGCTGCCCGCGATGTCCGGCGGTGTGTGCCCGTACCGGGGGCTCGCCTCCTACCGGCAGGAGCACGCCAGCTGGTTCTTCGGCCGGGAGCGCAGCACCGAGGCCCTGGTCGCCCAGCTGCGGGCGGTGGAGAAGAGCGGCGGCCTGCTCATGCTGGTCGGTGCCTCGGGCGCCGGGAAGTCCTCCCTGCTCAACGCCGGCCTGGTGCCCGCCCTGCGTGAGGGAGCGCTCGGCGGCGCTCACGCCGGGGGCGGCTCGGTCGTCCAGCTGGTGCCGGGCGGCGATCCGCTCGCCGAGCTGTGCCGCCGGATACCGGAACTGGCCGACGTCGTCGCTTCGGCGGGCCCGGACCGGACCCTGCACGCGGACGGCCGGGACGGCGGCCCGGAGGACTCCGACGAGGCCGACGCCCGGGAGCCCTGCGCCGGCTTCGTGCGCGCCGCCCGCGAGGCTGTCGCCGCATGGGCCCGCCGCGAGGCTTCCGCCACCGCCCCTCCGGTCCTGATCGTCGATCAGTTCGAGGAGACCTTCACCCTCTGCCCCGACGAGTCCGACCGCCGTACCTTCGTCCAGATCCTCCAGGCCGCCTGCACCCCCGCCGCGGAGGGTGACCCGCCGCCCGCCCTCGTCGTCCTCGGCATCCGCGCCGACTTCTACGAGCAGTGCCTCGCCCACCCGGAGCTGGCCGACGCCCTCCAGCACCGGCACATGGTGCTCGGGCCGCTGACCACCCCGGAGCTGCGGGAGGCGGTGACGGGGCCGGCGAAGGCGGTCGGGCTGGAGCTGGAGCCGGGCCTCGCCGAGCTGATCGTGCGGGAGGTCAGCGCGGACGGGGCGCGCGGGACGCATGACGCGGGCGCGCTGCCGCTGCTGTCGCACGCCCTGCTCGCCACCTGGCAGCGGCGCAAGGGGGGCCGGCTGACGGTCGCCGGGTACCGCGCCGCGGGCGGTATCCAGGGCGCGGTCGCCGCCACCGCCGAACGTGCCTGGTCCGGCCTGGACCCGGCGGCCCGCACGGCCGCCCGGCTGCTGCTGCTCAGGCTGGTCCGGCTCGGCGAGGACACCCAGACGACCCGGCGCCGCGGCACGCGACGCCAGCTCGCGGCGGAGTCCACGAACCCGGGCAAGACGGAGGAGTCCCTCGAGGCACTGGTGCGCGCCCGGCTGGTGACGCTGGACGCGGAGACCGTGGAGATCACCCACGAGGCGCTGCTGCACGCCTGGCCCCGGCTGCGGGACTGGATCGACGAGGACCGGCAGGGCAATCTGCTGCGCCAGCGCCTGGAGGAGGACGGCCGGGCCTGGGAGGCGTCCGACCGGGACGCGGCGCTGCTGTACCGGGGCTCCCGGCTGGAGCAGGCGCGTGGCTGGGCGCGGTCGGCCGGGGACACCTTCCTCACGCGCGGCGCCGTGGAGTTCCTGGCCGCCTCGGTCCGGCTGCGCCGGCGCACCGTGTGGATACTGCGCAGCGCGGTCGCGGCGCTGGTCGCGCTGGCGATGCTGGCCGTCGGCGCGGCGGTGGTCGCCTGGCAGCAGCGCGACGACGCCATGTTCGCGCAGGTGCTCGCGGAGGCCGACCGCTTCCAGTACACCGACCCCTCGCTGTCCGCCCAGCTCGACCTGGTGGCGCACCGGCTGCGGCCCGGCGACGAGGACACCACCACCCGGCTGATCTCCATCGTGAACGCCCCACTGGCCACGCCCCTGCGCGGCCACACCGGCGCCGTCTACCTCACCTCCTTCAGCCCCGACGGACGGCTCCTGGCCACCGCCAGCTACGACCGGACCGTACGGCTGTGGGACGTCTCCGACCGGGACCGCCCGAGGCCCCTCGGCAAGCCCCTGACCGGGCACCGGAGCTGGGTGAGCAGCGCGGTCTTCAGTCCTGACGGGCGCACCCTCGCGAGCGCCGCCGACGACGGGACGGTCCGCCTGTGGGACATGAGCCGGCCGAGCCGGCCGCGTCCCCTCGGCACGCCCCTGACCGGGCACGAGGGCACGATCTACCTGGTCGCCTTCAGTCCGGACGGCCGCACGCTCGCCTCCGTCAGCGAGGACCGGACCGTACGGCTGTGGAACGTCGCCGACCCGCGTCGGCCGAAAGCGCTCGCCACGCTCGCCGAGGCCGACGCCGCCGTGCGGTCGGTGGCGTTCAGCCCGGACGGCGACACCCTCGCGGCCGGGGGCGACGACGACACCATCCGGCTGTGGGACGTGTCGGCGCCGGACCGCCCGAAACGGCTCTCCACGCTCAGCGGCCACACCGACCTGGTGCACTCGGTCGCCTTCAGCCCGGACGGCCGCACGCTCGCCAGCGGCAGCGCGGACGACACGATCCGGTTGTGGGACGTGACCGACCGGCGCCACGGCCGCCAGCTCGGCGCGCCGCTGACCGGCCACACCGGCCCGATCTGGTCGGTCGCCTTCAGCCCGGACGGCACCACGCTCGCCGCCGCCAGCGCGGACAGCACCGCGAGCCTGTGGAACGTGAGCGACCCGGCGTACCCCTCGCAGGTCGGTGAGCCCCTCGCGGGCGCCAGCGGCGAGATGTACGCGCTCGGCTTCAGCCCCGACGGCCACACCCTGGCCACCGGCAGCGGCGACAGCAAGGTCCGGCTGTGGTCGATCCCGACGTCGGACATGATCGGCCGCAGCGGGGCGTTCCGGCCCGACGGCAAAGTGCTCGCGACGGCGGCGCGCGACGGCAGTGTGCGGTTGTGGAACGTGGCCAAGCCGGCGCGGCCGGTCCTGCTGAACACGCCCTTCATGCCGGGCGACGGCGGCCAGCGCTCCCTGGTGTTCTCCCCCGACGGACGCACCCTCGCGGTGCTGACCGGCAGCCGCGCGGTCCATCTGTGGGACATCCGCGACCCGGCCCGGCCGGTCTCGCTCGGCCCGCCCCTGACCCTGCGCACCCGGTTCATGGGCCCCGACGCGCTGGCGTTCAGCCCGGACGGCCGCACCCTGGCCACCGCCTACGACGACCGCACGCTCCGGCTGTGGAACGTCGGCGACCCCTCCCATGTCGTCCCGCTCGGGGACCCGATCCCCGGCCACACCGGATACATCAACTCCCTGGACTTCGGCCCGGACGGCCGCACGCTCGCCAGCGGCAGTGCCGACTCCACCGTGCGGCTGTGGGACGTGACGGCGCCGGACCGCCCGAAGGCGCTGGCCAGGCTCACCGGGCACACCGGGCCCGTCAACGCCCTTGACTTCACCCCGGACGGCCACACCCTGGCCAGCGGGAGCGACGACGACACCGTGCGGCTGTGGGACGTCACCGACCCCGGGGCGGCGAGCGCGCTGGGCTCCCCCCTCACCGGTCACACCGAGGCGCTCGTGTCGCTGACGTTCAGCAAGGGCGGTCGCTATCTCGCCAGCGGCGGCAACGACAACACGGTCCGGCTGTGGAACGTCTCCTCCCCGTCCGACGCCTCCGCGATCGGCCAGGCGATGAGCCCCAACGCCAAGACCGGCAACTTCCTCTCCTTCAGCCCCACCAGCCATATGCTCGGCGTCTCCAGCGGCACCGACACCGTCCGGCTGTGGAACCTGGACGTGGACCAGGCCATCAGCCGCGTCTGCTCGACGACCCGGGGCGTGCTGACCCGGGACCGGTGGGACGAGTACCTGCCCCGGCTGTCGTACGAACCGCCCTGTCCGCGCTAGTCCGGAGCGCTCAGTGACCGCGCTGCGACGCAAGTGATGCAGAACGGGCTCCGCGGACAGCGGTTTCCGTGATCCCGATCACAACGCATCCTCACAGCCGATGAGGCGGCTCCCGTGAGGCAGGCAGCCTTGTTACTGTTGGCCCCAGCCCGATCGCTGGTGCATCCCCCGTCGCCAGCGATCGGGTCTTCTCATGTCCGATGCCGTCCGACGCCGTCCGCAACGACGGGTCGCACGAGGGAAGGGTGGTGAACGCCGCCGTGTCCCGGCGCGTCATCGTCGTCACCGCTGTCCACGCCCCCTCGGCGAGGTTCCTGCCGGAGGCCCACGCGTCACTGCGCGCACAGGAGTTGCCGCCCGGCTGGGAGTGGCACTGGGTGATACAGGAGGACGGGCGCACCGACGAGGTCCGCCCCCATGTCCCCGACGACCCCCGGGTGACCTTCCGTCAGGGGCGCCCCGGCGGCCCGGGGGTGGCCCGCACCCTCGCCCTGGCGCACGCCGAGGGCGAGTACGTGAAGATCCTGGACGCCGACGACCGGCTCACCCCGGGAACGCTGGCCCGCGACCTCGCCGTACTGGAGGCGGACCGCACGGTCGGCTGGACGACCTCCCGCGCCCTGGACCTCCTGCCGGACGGCAGCACGGCCGGGTTCCCCGGCGACCCCGACGACGGGCCGATCGAACCGGGCGTCGTGCTCGACTTCTGGCAGGCCAACGACTTCCGCGCCCAGGTCCACCCGGCGACCCTGTGCGTGCGCCGGGACCTGCTGCTCGCGCTCAGCGGCTGGATGGCCCTCCCCGCGTCGGAGGACACCGGCCTGCTGCTGGCGCTCAACTCCGTGAGCCGGGGCTGGTTCTCGGCGTGCACGGGGCTGCTCTACCGCAAGTGGGAGGGCCAGGCGACGGGACAGGCCGCGCACGTCGACCCCGCCGAACGGGCCGCGCGGATGGCCGTGGTGGCCGCCAGGGCACGGGCGCTGGGCTCGTTCGGCTGGCGGTACCCGCCCGCTACTCCGTGAGGGAGATGGCCTGGGACGGGCAGTGCTCGGCGGCCTCCCGCACCCGCGGGTCGTCGCCGCCGCCCTCCCGTCCCGGCCGCACGACGCCGTAGTCGTCCACGAAGTCGAAGACCGCCGGCGCCCTGTGCGCGCACTCGGCAGAGCCGTAACAGAGGTTCGGGTCGATGGAGACCTTCATCCGCGCTCCCGTCGTACGCACCGCGCCCTGGGCCGTCATGACTGAACTGCCCAGCCGGTGAGCCGCCCCAACCCATTGCCTCGGCCTGAACCTAGCGCTCCTGGTCAAAGGGGAGTTCGAGCATCCGGATGGCGTTTCCGCGCAGCAGCTTGTAGGCGACCTCGTCGGAGAGCCCGCCGACATGCTCCGCGGCGACCCGCTTCGTCTCCGGCCAGGTCGAGTCGACGTGCGGATAGTCGGTCTCGAAGGTCGCGTTGTCGACGCCGACGGTCTCGATCGCCTCGATGCCGTGCTTGTCCCGGAAGAAGCAGCAGAAGATCTGGCGGTAGTAGTACGTCGACGGCGGCTCGGGGATCAGGTCCTTCACGCCGCCCCACGCCCGGTGCTCCTCCCAGACGTCGTCCGCGCGCTCCAGGGCGTACGGGATCCAGCCCATCTGGCCCTCGCTGTACGCCAGTTTCAGCCGGGGGAACTTCACCAGGACCCCGGAGAAGAGGAAGTCCATCATCGACGCCATCGCGTTGTTGAAGCTGAGCGAGGCCTGCACGGCGGGCGGCGCGTCGGGGGAGGCGGCGGGCATCTGCGAGGAGGACCCGATGTGCATGTTGACGACCGTGCCGGTCTCCTCGCAGGCCGCGAAGAACGGGTCCCAGTACCCGGAGTGGATGGACGGCAGCCCGAGGTAGGTGGGGATCTCGCTGAACGTCACCGCGCGCACTCCGCGCGCCGCGTTCCGGTGGATCTCCGCGACCGCGAGGTCGATGTCCCACAGCGGGATCAGACACAGCGGGATCAGCCGGCCGCCGCTGTCGCCGCACCACTCCTCGACCATCCAGTCGTTGTAGGCGCGCACGCAGGCGAGCCCGACCTCCTTGTCCTTGGCCTCCGCGAAGGTCTGGCCGCAGAAGCGCGGGAAGGTCGGGAAGCAGAGGGATGCCTCGACATGGTTGATGTCCATGTCCGCCAGCCGGGCCTTGGGATCCCAGCAGCCGCGCCGCATCTGCTCGCGGGTGATCCCGTCGAGCGTCATCTCGTCCCGGGAGAAGCCGACGGCCGCGATGATGCGCTTGTAGGGGAAGAGGTCGCCCTCGTACTCCCACCAGTCGGTGAGCTGGCCGTCCGGGTCCGTGGTGAACCGGTACTTCCCGCCGATGTACTCGAGTTCACCGATCCCGGCGGTGAGGGGCTTCGGACCCCGGTCCCGGTACTTGGCCGGGAGCCAGGTCTCGAAGAGATGCGCGGGCTCGATCACATGATCGTCCACGCTGATGACCTTGGGCAGGTCCTTGGTGCCGCTCTCGGTACTGGCCACGCCATGCCTCCCGAATCTGACGACCCATCAGATTCAGGGTAGGGGTCGGCCCGGGGGGCGGCAAGAGAGGACACCACGGGGAGCCCGGTCGCCCGGGCCCGGGAGAAGGCGGCCCTTCGGGAGCCGTCGCGGCCAACGCTCGTCAGCCGTTCCAGCTCTCGTCGTACGGGTCCGTCGGCTCCGCCACCGGCTTCGCCTGCGTGACCTCGATGAACGGGATCGGGCCGCCGTTGACCGGGTCCTTCGCGCGGCGCGGGGTGTAGGTGCCGGTGACCCTGAGCCAGGTGTCCGGCTGGAGGACCGGCGGGACCTCGCCGGTCAGGGCGACCTTGACCGGCTGGGCGTCGGCGGCACAGCAGTTGAGGGCCATGCGGACCAGGTAGGGGGTGCCGTCGCGGTCCAGGGCCAGGAAGCCGGTGAGCTCGACGCGGCGGCCGCGCAGGGTACGGCCGTGGTCGTAGACGGCGCGGCCCGCGTAGTCGACGACCGCCAGGGGCAGCGGGTCGGCCGCCGGGAGGTCGGGGTAGGCGAGCGGTTCCTGCAGGGCCGTGCCGGTGCGGGTCGCGCTGTAGGAGCCGAGGGCGGGCGGGGCGACCAGGATCAGCGCGAGGAGGGGGAGGATCAGAAGCCAGGAGACGCGGGGTTCGGGGTGGGTGTGCTCGCCGTGGAGGTCCTCGGCGTCGGGGTGTTCGTCGTGGGCCCGCTTGCGGCTCCGGGACCGCTTGAGCTCGTAGAAGACCGTCGCCACCGCCGCCGCGATCAGCACCGCCCCGGCCAGCAGCACCAGCGGGCGCAGGCCCTGTTTGACGTAGCGCAGGTAGAGGTCGGTGGTGCCGGCGTGCAGCAGGGACGCGCCCAGCAGGAACAGGACCGCCGACTGGGCCTGACGGTTCACAGGATCACCCATCCCGTCAGCACCGACACGAGCACGGCCAGCGCGAAGGTGGCCGGGGCGAAGCGCAGCGCGAAGGAGCGGCCGAAGGTGCCCGCCTGCATCGCGAAGAGCTTGAGGTCGATCATCGGGCCCACCACCAGGAACGTCAGGCGGGCCGTGAGGGAGAACTGCGACAGCGAAGCCGCCACGAACGCGTCCGCCTCCGAGCAGATCGACAGCACCACGGCGAGGACCGCCAGCGCGAGTACGGCCGCCACCGGGTTGTCGGCCGCCGCGCGCAGCCAGCTCTCCGGGGCCACCGCCTTCAGGGTCGCCGCCGCCATCGCGCCGACCACCAGGAAGCCGCCCGCGTGCATCACGTCGTGCCGGACCGAGCCCCAGAACGCCTCGCCCCTGCTCTGGCCGTCGTGGGTCGGGCGGGACGGGGGCCGCAGCCAGTCGGTACGCCCCAGACGCAGCCACAGCCAGCCCATCGCGCAGGCCACCAGCAGACTCGCGACCAGGCGGGCGAGGACCATCTCCGGGTTGCCGGGGAAGGCGACCGCCGTCGCCGTCAGCACGATCGGGTTGATCGCGGGGGCGGACAGCAGGAACGTCAGCGCCGCCGCCGGGGTGACACCGCGCCGGACCAGCGCCCCGGCCACCGGCACCGACGCGCACTCGCAGCCCGGCAGCACCGCGCCCGCCGCTCCGGCGACCGGGACGGCGAGGGCGGGGCGGGACGGCAGGGCGCGGGCGAAGAAGGACGGCGGCACGAACACCGCGATGGCCGCCGAGAGCAGTACGCCGAGGACCAGGAAGGGCAGCGCCTGCACCATCACCGCGACGAACACCGTGGTCCAGCTCTGCATGACCGGCGCGGCGAGGGCGCCCCGGATCGGCCCCTGGAGCAGGACCAGCACGAGCATGACGATGGTCAGCAGGAGCGGGGAGTTGAGGTGCCGGCCCTCTTCCTGCGGCTTCGACGACGCGCCGGGCCGACCCGATTCCCTCGGTGGCGCCGGGTGCCCGCGGTCGTCGGTCCGCGGTGGGACGGGCTTGGTGATCGCCACGGGCGAGGTACCTCCGGTGGTGCGGAAGGGCACCGGTCCCGGCGCCGGTTCCCCTCCCCTCTCCTACGGCCGCGGGGGGCGGTGCGTTCACCACGGACCGGAGCGCTTCTGGAACCACCCGTCACCTTGAGGCACTCTTTTCCCTTGTGGGGAGCGTTCCGAATCAGGGCCTGGGGAATGACACCGTCGCGCACATGGTCGTGTGCGGCGACGACGGACTGGCGCACCGGCTGGCCGCCGAGTTACGCGGGGTGTACGGCGAACAGGTCACGCTCGTCGTGCCACCCTCCGAACGCACCGTGCGCCCACCCGTCGTGGGCCGCGCCCGTGCGGCATCGGCGGCGCTGCTGGACCGGGTGGTGAACGCGGCCGTGGGCCGTGCGGGCGGCGCCGCCGGGGCCGGCGAACCGGCGGGCAGCGTACGGGTGGTGGAGGCGGCCGAGGCGACGGAGGCCGTGCTCGCCGACGCCGGCGTGGAACGCGCCGACGCGCTCGCCCTCGTCCATGACGACGACGAGACCAACATCCGCGCCGCCCTCACCGCCCGACGCCTCAACCCCCGCCTCCGGCTCGTCCTGCGGCTGTACAACCGCCGGTTGGGCCAGCACATCGAGGAACTCCTCGACCAGGCCGCCACGTTGGCGACGGGCGCGGGCGATGCCGGACTCGACGCCTCCACCACCGTGCTGTCCGACGCCGACACCGCCGCCCCCGCGCTGGCCGCCGCCGCGGTCGCCGGCACCACGAAGGTCGTCCAGACCGACGGCCTGTTGCTGCGCGCGGTCGAGCGCCCGCCCCTGCGCCCGGGTCAGACACCGCCCGCCGGGCTGATCACGCTGGCCCTGCTGTCCGTGAACGGCCACGAGCCGGGCGCCGGCGACGGGTCGGAGGGCGGCGAGCAGACCCCGCTGCTGCTGCCGGACGCCACGACCGTGCGGGAGGCCGGGAACCGGGGCAGGGTCGTGCTGGAGCAGGTGTCGTACGCGGGGACGTCGATGCCGTCGAGCCGAGGCGGAGGGGGCATCGTGCCGGCGTTCGGCTCGCTGTTCTCCCGGCGGCTGCGGTGGTCGCTGGCCGGGCTGGTGGGCTGTGTGGCGGCGCTGGCCGTGGCGCTGACGGTGGTGACCGGGGAGCACCCGCTCTACGCGACGTACATGACCCTCCTCGACCTCTTCGCCATCAACGAACCCGCGCTCCACCAGTCCCTGGCCCGCCAGATCCTCCAACTGCTGTCCGGGCTGACCGGACTGCTGCTGCTTCCGGTGCTGCTGGCGGCGGTGCTGGAGGCCCTCGGCACGTTCCGCACCGCGTCCGGCCTGCGCAAGCCGCCCCGGGGGCTGGGCGGGCACGTGGTCCTCCTCGGCCTGGGCAAGATCGGCACCCGGGTGCTGACCCGGCTGCGCGAACTGAACATCCCCGTGGTGTGCGTGGAGGCCGACCCCGACGCGCGCGGCCTCGCCACGGCCCGGCGGCTGCGGGTGCCGGTGGTCCTCGGGGACGTCACCCAGGAGGGCGTCCTGGAAGCCGCGAAGATCCACCGGTCGCACGCCCTTCTCGCGGTGACCAGCGCGGACACCACGAACCTGGAAGCCGCGCTGTACGCCCGTTCCGTACGGCCCGACCTGCGGGTGGTGCTGCGTCTCTACGACGACGACTTCGCCACCGCCGTCTACCGCACCCTGCGCGCCGCGCATCCGTATGCCTCCACCCGGAGCCGGAGCGTGACGCATCTGGCCGCGCCCGCGTTCGCCGGGGCGATGATGGGGCGGCAGATCCTGGGCGCCATTCCCGTCGAGCGGCGGGTGCTGCTGTTCGCCGCGGTGGACGTGGGCGGGCATCCCCAGCTGGAGGACCGGACCGTGGGGCAGGCCTTCCGGCCGGGGGCCTGGCGGGTGCTGGCCCTGGACCGCACGCCGTCGGACGAGCGCCGGGACGAGCCGGCGGCGGAGGAGTCCTACGAGGACACCCGCACGGGCGACGGGTCGTCGGGGTGGGTGTGGGACCTGCCCGAGTCCTACGTCCTGCAGAAGGAGGACCGTGTCGTGCTGGCCGCCACCCGGCAGGGACTGGCGGACCTGCTGGGGAGGCGGTCGCGGGAGCGGGCGGGAGCGTAGCCTGGGAACGGTGAGCGAGAACAGGCAGGTGTCATGAACTGCGAGGAGTTCGTCGAGCTGGTGACCGCCTTCCTCGACGGCGCCATGGACGAGCCGGCCGAGTTGCGCTGCCTCGTGCACCTGACGGAGTGCGAGGGCTGCGAGACCTACCTCGCCCAGTTCCGGCAGACGGTCGCGACGCTCGGCGAACTGCCCGCCCCGCGGCTGTCCTGCGAGGCGCGCGACCAACTGCGGGGCGCCTTCCGTGCCTTGCGGCGGGAGTGACCGATCCGCGGCCGCCCGAACGGTATGGCCGTGAATGTCCTTACCGGTGCATGAACAAACGGACCGCCGTGCCGTCCCGCCCTCCGACCTGGCCTAGGCTGAGCCTCCCAGTCGGCAGCCGGCAAGGAGAGACCAATGGCGGGCGCTCGCGAACTGCCCCCGGACGAGGTCCTGGTCCAACGGCTGCGTGACGGTGACGAGGAGACGTTCGCCCTGGTGCTGGACACCTGGTCGGGCAGCATGCTCCGGCTGGCGATGTCGTTCGTGTCCACCAAGGACTCCGCCCAGGAGACGGTCCAGGACACCTGGCTCGCGGTCATCAAGGGGATCGGCGACTTCGAGGGCCGTTCGTCCCTGAAGACCTGGGTGTACCGGATCCTGGTCAACACGGCCAAGTCACGGGGCACGAAGGAGAGCAGGACGGTTCCCTTCACCAGCCTGCTGCCGGAGGAGGAAGGGCCGACGGTGGAGGCCGACCGGTTCCGTGCCCCCGGTGAGCCGTACGCCGGGCACTGGGCCGTCGGACGGAAACCGGATCCCTGGCATCTGCCCGAGGACCACGTCCTGCGCGGAGAGGTCCGCGCAATGATCTCCGAGGCGATCGACGAGCTCCCGCCGCGGCTGCGCACGGTGATCACGTTGCGCGATGTCGCCGGGTACGGCTCGGAGGAGGTGTGCGACCTGCTGGAGATCTCGCCGGGGAACCAGCGCGTCCTCCTGCACCGGGCCAGGGCTTTGCTGCGCCGTAAGCTGGAGACGTACCTGTCCGGTGCCCATGACGTCGCGAGCGGGAGGGGACGGGCGTGAACTGCAACGAGTTCGTGGAGCTGGTGACCGAGTTCCTCGAAGGGGCCCTGCCCGAAGGGGACGAGCGGCGCTTCATCGAGCACCTGGCGGAGTGCTCCGGCTGCGAGACGTACCTGGACCAGTTCCGGCAGACGATCGCCACGACGGGCGAACTGACCCCGGACAGCATCTCGTCGGACGCCCGGCAGCAGCTGCTCACCGCTTTCCGCAACTGGCAGCGGCAGTGATCCCCGGATAACCGGCGGCCCTGCGGGCACCTTTGCCGGCGGGGGAGTTGTAACGCTCGTGCGGCCCGCTCGCACTGAGCGTCATGATTCTGCTCCGACGACTCTTCTTCGGCGTCATCGCCGCACTACCCGGTGGCGCGCTCGTGGCCGTGGTGACCAAGCCTCCATGGCTGCCGTGGGCCGCCCACACCGTGGTGCTGGGAGCCGTGCTCGGTCTCCTCCTCGGGGTCCACAGGCAGAGCAACGGCTCGGCCTTCTCCGTCGGTCTGCTCATCGGCCTGCTCGACTGGGTGGCCTGGACGCTCACCCTCTCCCCCGCCCTGGAGGGGCAGCAGCCCTCGTGGACGATCACGGTGGCCGTCGCGCACTTCCCGCAACTCGTCGGCGCCGCGCTGTTCGGCGCGATCGCCGGTCTCACCTTCCACGCGCTGTCGGCCCGGTTCCCGCCCCGGCCGGCGCCCCAGCGGGCCAGACCCCATGTGGTGATCGTCGGTGGCGGCTTCGGCGGGGTCGGCGCCGCCCGGGAACTGGACCGGCTCCTCGGCCGCGGGCTCGACGCCCATGTGACGCTGATCAGCGACTCGAACTTCCTGCTGTTCACCCCGCTCCTCGTGGGTGTCGCCTCCAGCACGGTCGAGGCACGGCATGTGAGCGCCCCGGTGCGCGCCGGGCTCGGCCACGCCTCCTTCCTGCACGGGCGGGTGGCCTCGATCGACACGCGGACCCGCAATGCCTACGTCTCCGCCGGCAAGGACGGGACGCTCCGCGTGCCCTACGACCAACTGGTCCTGGCGGTCGGCGCGGTGCCGCACTTCTTCGACCTGCCGGGAGTGGGCGAGCACGCCTTCGCGATGAAGTCCGTCGAGGACGCCACGAGGCTGCGCGACCAGGTGCTGGGCGCGCTGGAGCGGGCCGACCTCGAACCGGACCCGGCCGAGCAGGCCCGGCTGCTGACGTTCGTGGTGGCGGGCGGAGGCTTCGCCGGGACGGAGCTGGTGGCCGAACTGTTCGACCTCGTCCATGACGTACTCCACCTCTATCCGCGGTTGCACGGGCTGCGCCCCAGGTTCGTGATCGTGCACGCCGGGGAGCGGCTGCTGCCGGAGCTGTCGCCGCGGCTCGGCCTCTACGCGCAGCGCAAACTCGGCGGTCGCGGCATCGAGTTCCGTCTCGGGACGCGCGTGAGCAAGGCCACCGCCGAGGACATCACGCTCGACTCCGGTGAGACCATCCCCACCCGCACCCTGGCCTGGACGGCGGGCAACCGGCCGAACCCGCTGGTGCGGCAGGTCCTGCCGCCCGCGCTCACCGTGGAACCCACCCTGCAGGTCCCCGGCATACCCGGCCTGTGGGCCCTGGGCGACTGCGTGAAGATCCCCGATCCGGCGGGCGGGTTCCATCCGCCGACCGCACAGCACGCGATCCGCGAGGGCAAGGCGGTGGCGAAGAACGTCGCCGCGGTCCTGCGTGGTCGCCGTCCCGTCCCGTTCCGCTTCGGCGGACTCGGCGTCCTGGTCTCGCTGGGGCACCGCACCGCGGCCGGCGAGATCGGCGGACGGCGGGTCTCCGGTTTCCTCGCCTGGGTCCTGTGGCGCTCGGTGTACCTCAGCAAGCTGCCCGGCGTGGAGAAACGGCTTCGGGTGCTCGCCGACTGGACCCTCGACCTGGTCTTCCCCAGGGACATCGCCCTCTCGACCAAGGATGACCGTCATGTCTGACGCCGTAAGCGTCGTACGCACCACCGGAATCGGAGCCCTCGCCGGCCTCGCGGGAGGGCTGGTCTTCGGCGCGGTGATGGCGGAGATCGGGTATCTGCCCACCGTCGCGGCGATCGTCAGAACCGACTCGCCGGGCGTGGGCTTCGCCGTCCACCTGCTGATCGCGGCGGTCATCGGGGCCGCCTTCGGCGCCCTCGTCGCCCGCCAGCGCGAGCTGCTGTTCTGGGGACTCGCGTACGGCGTGCTGTGGTGGTTCCTCGGGCCGCTGACCCTGCTGCCGTTCCTGCTGGGAAGGTCGGTGCAGTGGGACGTGGCGGCGGCGCAGCGGCTCATCCCGAGCCTGCTGGGCCACCTTGCCTACGGTGTGGCGACGGCCGCCGTCCTCGCCCTGCTGACGCACCGGAAGCGGCAGTTCGTGCCTGGTCTGCTGGTGCGGGCGTCGGCCTCGGGGCTGCTTCTCTCCCCGGTGCTCGGGTTCGGCGGGCAAGGGCTGCTCGTCGGGCTGTTGCTCGGTGTCTCCTACGCCCTGGTCTTCGGTGACACGCGCGAGGGCGGCGGCCCCGCCCTCATCCGGGGTGCCGCCTTCGGCTTCGTGTGGTGGGGAACGGCGGCCGTCACGGTCGCGCCGCTGCTGGACGGCCGCGGCCTTCAGTGGACGCCGGAAGCGGTACGCGCCGCCGTGGACTCACTGCCCGGACACGTCCTGCTCGGCGCCGGAACGGCCCTGCTCAGCGGCTGGCTGGGCGGCCTGTCGCGGGCGGTGTTCTCCGACGACGTACGGCACGCCCAGGAGGGACGGCTCACCGGGGGACGGGTGATCTCGCTCTGGCACGGCGTGCTCGCCGGACTGGCCGGAGGCGTCCTCTTCACCGGCGTCATGGTCGCCGTGGGGTTCCTGCCGACCGTCGCCACCCTGGTCGGCTCGCGCTCACAGGCCGTGGGCCTCGTCATCCACCTGCTGATCTCCCAGGTCGTCGGTGTCTCGTACGCGGTCCTCTTCCGCCGTCGCAGCTTCGACCCGGCCTCGGGGATCGGCTGGGGTGTGTCGTACGGCTTCCTCTGGTGGGTTCTCGGCAATCTGACGCTGCTGCCCCTGCTGCTCGGGGCCGAACCCCGGTGGAGCGCCGCCGCGCTGGCCGTGTCGTTCCCCTCCCTCGTCGGCCATCTCGCCTACGGCGCCGTGCTCGGCCTGGTGTACCAGCGGCTGGAGGAGCGGGTCGCCCCCTGGCACCTGACCCGCAGTGAGGCGGCCGCGGCCCGGGCGGCGGCGCGGCACGAGCAGACGCTCGGCGCGGCCCCCGCGCTGTGGAGCCTGATCACCTGCGTCGCCCTGATCATCCCCGTCCTGGTGTCGTAGGAGGGTCCCGGCACGGCAGTGGGGCGGGTGGCCATGCCACCC
>NZ_JBIDDQ010000024.1:0-113795 GCF_043195415.1 Streptomyces sp. Y7 | reverse complement strand
AATCGGGGGCGGTTGGAGGGCGGGGGCGGTGGGTCGTCCGGGCCAGTGTGGTTAGTGGTCCGGGGCGGGGGCGGTCGGTCGTCAGGGGCGGGGGCGGTTGGAGGGCGGGGGCGGGTGCGATGAGTGGCCAGGGCCGGGTGCGATGAGTGGCCAGGGCCGGGTGCGATGAGTGGCCAGGGCCGGGTGCGATGAGTGGCCAGGGCCGGGTGCGATGAGTGGCCAGGGCCGGGTGCGGTGAGTGGCCAGGGGGTGCGGTGGTCGGGTGGGTGCCGGCCGGGAGGATTGCGCCCCCGCCGCCCCTACCCGTCCCATCCCCAGGGGCTGCCGCCCCTTCGACCCCGCCCTGGGGGCTCCGCCCCCTGCCCCCGGTCGGCCTGAACGGCCTCGTCCTCAAACGCCGGACGGGCTGGTGGGACCCGCCCGGCCCGTCATCAAACGCCCGACGGGCTGGATGGACCACGAACACGAACCCTTGCCCGGCCCGTCATCACACACCCGACGCACTGGATGGCCTGCGAACACGAACCCCTGCCCGGCGCGTCTTCACACCCCCGACGGGCTGGATGGCCTGCGAACCCCCGTCCCCGTCCCCGTCCCCAACGCCCCCCGCTGCGGCTTGATCCCTGCCGGTACTGCTCGCTGGCGGGCCGGGGTGCCGGTCCAGCAGGTGCCTCGGCGGGCCAGTAGGCGGTGGAGCCAGAGTTCGAGGGAGACGAGGTCGGCGAGGCCGTCCAGGGGGAGGGGTTCGCCCTCGGCCGCCGCGCGGAGGGCCTTGCGGACCACGCGGGCCTCCACCAGGCCCGCCTGGGCGAGGAGAGGCGTGCCGAAGAGGGTCATCAGGGAGTCCGTGGCCGCCCTCAGGCCCGTGCGCGCCGCCACCGCCGCCGAGGCGTGGGAGGGGACGCCCCAGCCGGGCGGCAGGTCGGCCACGCCCGCGCCCTCCAGGACCGTGCGCAGGATCGCGGCGCGGGCGCCGGGCTGCACGCGCAGGGCCTCCGGCAGGGCGCGGCAGGCGCGGACGACCTGGTTGTCGAGGAAGGGCGTGTGCAGGCGCTGGGAGCGGATCTCGGCGGCCTGTTCCAGGACCCGGATGTCCGAGGCGTACCGGGCGAGGGCGGCACGCGCGCGGTAGTCGCCGGGACGCTGGCCCGGTCCCACTCCGTTGCGCCCCGTCACCCCCTGCAGGCGAACCGATACTTCAGCCAGCGCCTCACCGGTCAGCCAGCGCGCCGCGGGACCCGGTCGGGCCCAGGTGAGCGCGGCGAGGGAGGCCCCCACGGCGCCCCCGGGTTCGTCGAAGCGGCGTTCCATCAGACGGTCCGCGAGGGACTCGAGGCCCGTCCGGTACGGGGTCCGGGCCAGCTTCCGTGCCG
Organism: Streptomyces sp. Y7; assembly: GCF_043195415.1. Classification (NCBI taxonomy): domain Bacteria; kingdom Bacillati; phylum Actinomycetota; class Actinomycetes; order Kitasatosporales; family Streptomycetaceae; genus Streptomyces; species Streptomyces sp. Y7. The sequence goes on along the minus strand of NZ_JBIDDQ010000024.1, from coordinate 112,422 downwards.
CGCCGTACACGCGCGCGGGGACCAGCACCGAGCCGTCCGCCTTCGCCAGGGCCGCGACCGGGCGGACCAGGTGGCGCCGTTTGCGGTCCATCAGCAGGTCCGCGAGACGGGCCGGGTGGGCGTCCAGGACCTGGCGGGCGCCGTAGCCGGTGAAGTGGTCGGCGCTGCCGGAGGCGAGGCGGGCGCGGTGCCGCGCCGCCGTCACCAGGCTCGGGCCGGGCTCGTCGGTCAGCGGGCCGTCCAGGTCGGCGTACGGCAGTGTCTCCTCGCCGCCGGCCACCACCACGTGATGCAGGCGCGGGTTGGCCGCGAGGGCGCCCGCCCGCTCCAGTTCCGCCTCACGGCCGGCGACCGCGAGGTCGTTGAAGGTGACCGCCAGGAGGCGTTCGCCCGCGCCCGTGCCGTGCCCCAGCACCGTGCCCGGCATGCCCGGGAGGCCGGCGGCCAGCAGCGCGAGGGTGCCCGAGGCGGGGCCGCCGGACAGGTCGGCGCCGATGCCCGGCACCGGCATCCCGCGCGCGGCACGCCGCTCGGCGGGACCCATCCCCGGCACCGGACCGGGGTCGATGTCGGGGACGTGGCGGGGTGCGGACAGACGCGCGCGCACCGCCTCCACCAGGGCGTCGCGGACGGCGTCGACCGCGCTGTCAGGGTCGGCCGTCGGCGCCGCCACCGCGAGCGAGGCGACCGGCTCGTACCCGGCGATCTCGCGTGCTCCGGCGCGCAGGATCAGTGCATGCCCCGGCGGAATGCGCCGTACGCCGTCGTACGGGGTGGAGTCGTGCAGGGCCGCCGGCACGTCGGGGGCGGCGAGCAGGGCCGCGAGGTGTCCGAAGTCGAGGTTGGCCTCGATGAGGTCGGCGAGGGGAAGCGCGGCGGTCGCGTACGCCGTACCGCCCGCCCAGGGGGTGTAGAACACCGGCCGGGCGCCCGCCAGATCGCCGCACACCATGAGCCGGCGGCCGACCTGGACCACGGCCGTGTAGCTGCCGGACCAGGCCGTCAGGTGCCGAAGTGCCCCTCCGCGCGCGGCGAACAGGCCGAGGCGGAGCTGCTCGTCGCTCGCCCCGCAGGTGCCGAGGACGGCGATCCGGTTCTGCGCGTCGGCCTTCACCACGCGCACCTCGTCGGGGCGCCAGTCGCCGACCGCCCACAGCGGATCGGGGTCGCCCCACAGGAGTTGGGACCCCACCGGGTGCACGGTCTCGCCGTCGCCGCCGGTCGCCCCCGCGGAACCGATTCCGGCGGCAACCGCGGCGGTGCTGCTCCATCCCACCAACCACCGCATGGACGCCTCCACAGGCTGTGGACAACCAGTGCACCGTACGAACCGGTTCACCATGCTGCCATGAAGGACGCGCGCCGGAGCGGCGGCGGAGCAGGTCGCGATCGGCCGATCAGGCCCGTGCGGGCGCAGGTACGGCCCACGGCACGCGCTCTGAACACCCGGACGGAGCAAGGGGATCCACGCGCGCGGGACCAGCAGGTCCGGCCGTCCGGAGCGGCGAGATCAAGCAATACCCACGGCGCGAATGCGCCCCCGATACGCTCCCCAAAAACTCCCTTCGCGCCCTCAAGTGCCATGGTAGGAGCGGCATTCACCCACGAGAGGCGGGGTCGGTTTTCGGCCAAATCGGCGTCGTAGGGACAGGCTCACGCACACTCCGTGCAAGCCCTCCGCACTACTCGCCGTGCTCGCCGCGTGCGCAGTCCGGGGAACGGAGTGCGCCCCCCGGACCGTTCCGCCGCCCGCGGGGATGGAGGCGGCGGAATCCCCCAGCCCACTGGATCCAGTACAGCGGGCCGACCCACGCATCAGCCATGGAACCGCTCCCCCGGTGGCCGGAGAAGAGCGCACGGACGGGCGCACGGCCACACACTGGGAGCACGCCACAACTGTGCGTAGGGGGTGCCCACTTGAGTACGGACCACAATCCCGCCATCCGGAAGAATGCCCCTTAACGCTTGGGATGCGGCGAACTACGCTGGGTTTACGAATGCCGCGTGGTTATGCCAGCGCGGCAGCCGTCTGTGTCGAGGGGTGGCGCATGTCCAGGGAGCAACGCGGGCCGAACGAAAAGCTCGGCGCCGTTCTCGCCCTCGCGGGAATCAGCAACGCAGGACTCGCTCGGCGCGTCAACGACCTTGGCGCTCAGCGGGGCCTGACTCTTCGCTATGACAAGACCTCGGTGGCGCGCTGGGTGTCGAAGGGCATGGTGCCGCAGGGCGCCGCCCCGCACCTCATCGCCGCCGCGATCGGCCAGAAGCTCGGCCGCCCGGTGCCGCTCCACGAGATCGGCCTGGCGGACGCGGACCCCGCACCGGAAGTGGGCCTCGCCTTCCCCCGGGACGTCGGACAGGCGGTGAAGTCGGCGACGGAGCTCTACCGTCTCGACCTGGCCGGCCGCCGCGCGGGCTCCGGCGGCATCTGGCAGTCGCTGGCCGGCTCCTTCGCGGTGAGCGCATACGCAACGCCCGCCTCACGGTGGCTGATAACCCCGGCCGACAGTTCGGTCGCGCGCGAGGTGAGTCCTGCCGAGGCCTCCGGCGCACCGCTCAAAGTCGGCCACAGCGACGTACAGAAGCTGCGGGAGGCCGCCGAGGACGCCAGGCGCTGGGACTCCAAGTACGGAGGCGGCGACTGGCGTTCGTCCATGGTGCCCGAGTGCCTACGAGTGGAGGCGGCACCGCTGCTGCTCGGCTCGTACTCCGACGAAGTGGGCCGTGCTCTGTTCGGGGCGAGTGCCGAACTCACCCGCCTCGCCGGGTGGATGGCCTTCGACACCGGGCAGCAGGAGGCGGCGCAGCGCTACTACATCCAGGCGCTGCGGCTCGCCCGCGCGGCGGCCGACGTGCCGCTGGGCGGGTACGTCCTGGCGTCGATGTCGCTCCAGGCGACCTACCGGGGCTTCGGCGACGAGGGCGTCGACCTCGCGCAGGCCGCGCTGGAACGCAATCGAGGGCTCGCTACGGCCCGCACCATGAGCTTCTTCCGCCTCGTCGAGGCACGCGCACACGCGCGCGCCAATGACGCGCAGGCGGCCGGCGCCGCCCTGAAGGCGGCGGAGGGCTGGCTGGAGCGCTCCCGGGAGGGCGACAACGACCCGTCCTGGCTCGGCTTCTACTCCTACGACCGCTTCGCCGCGGACGCCGCGGAGTGCTACCGGGACCTGAAGGCACCGCGCCAGGTACGGCGGTTCACCGAGCAGGCCCTGTCGAAGCCGACGGAGGAGTTCGTGCGCTCGCACGGGCTGCGGCTGGTGGTCTCGGCGGTGGCCGAGCTGGAGTCCGGCAACCTCGACGCCGCCTGCGAGCAGGGCGTGCGGGCGGTGGAGGTGGCGGGACGGATATCGTCCGCGCGCACCACGGAGTACGTGAAGGACCTGCTGCACCGTCTGGAGCCCTACGGCGACGAGCCGCGGGTCGTCGAGCTGCGCGAGCGGGCCCGGCCGCTGCTCATGGCACCGGCCTAGGGGCCGGCGTTCGGATCAGGACCCAGGTGACGCGCCCGGGAGACCGGCGGCTCGGCATCCCCGGGCCGCCGCCCGTCCGTGGCGCCCTTCGTGCTGCCCGGCGGGCCATCGACGCGGCCGACGGGACGACCCACGTCCCAGCGGCTTGCGGGACGACCCATGCCCCAGCGGCTTGCGGGACGACCCACGCCCCAGCGGCTTGCGCGATGATTCCTGCCCCGGCGGTCGACGTGATGATCCACGCCCCGGCGGCCGGCGTGACGGTCCATACGCCGCCGGACGGCTGCCGCACCGTCGAAGCGGAGCTTGAACGTCCGGTGGCCGGTTCACGGCAGGTGAGTGGCCGGATCTCCCGGTCCTGCCCCAGGTTCTCCCCCGGAATCACCGGGAATCGCCTCGCCGGACGGCACCTCGTGCGGAGCGCGGCGTTCCGATGGTTTGACCGCGCTGTCAGTGGCGCAAGGCATTATCGAAACCGGGAGGTGGGGCAGGTGCGGGCGATCGCTTACGACTGTGACGTGCTCGTGGTCGGCGGTGGCATCGTCGGGCTGGCCACGGCGTACGCGATCACGCGCGCTGCGCCGGGCACCCGGGTGACCGTGCTGGAGAAGGAGCCGGGACCGGCCCGCCACCAGACGGGACGCAACAGCGGGGTCATCCACAGCGGGATCTACTACCGGCCGGGATCCCTCAAGGCGCGGTACGCGGTGCGGGGCGCCGCCGAGATGGTCAAGTTCTGCGCGGAGTACGGCATCGCGCACGCCGTCACCGGCAAGCTGATCGTCGCGACCGAGCGCGAGGAGCTGCCGCGGCTGCACGCCCTGGTCCAGCGCGGCCGGGAGAACGGCATTCCGGTACGGGAGCTGCGGGCGGCGCAGATCGAGGAGTACGAACCGGAGGTGCGCGGGCTGGCCGCCATACACGTCGGCACGACGGGCGTGTGCGACTTCGTCGGGGTCGCCCGGCAGCTCGCCGAGGGCTCCGGGGCGGAGATCCGCTACGGCGCACAGGTCGAGCGCGTCGACCGGCGGGCGGACCTGGGGGTCGCGGTACGGACGACGGCCGGGGACGTGGTGCGCGGGCGGGTCCTGGTGAACTGCGCCGGGCTGTACTGCGACGAGGTGGCCCGGATGACCGGGGACGAGCCGGAGGTGCGGATCGTGCCGTTCCGGGGCGAGTACTACTCCCTGGCGCGCCCCGAGCTGGTGCGGGGACTGGTGTATCCGGTGCCGGATCCGGCGTTCCCGTTCCTCGGGGTGCACCTCACACGCGGGATCGACGGCGGTGTGCACATCGGCCCGAACGCGGTGCCGGCGCTGGCCCGCGAGGGCTACGGCTGGGGTGTCGTACGACCGGGAGAGGTCGGGACGACGCTGGCCTGGCCCGGGGCATGGCGGATGGCGCGGCGGCACTGGCGGTACGGCGCCGGGGAGCTGCGGCGGTCGGTGTCCAAGGGGGCGTTCACGGTGGCGGTGCGCAGATTGCTGCCGGCGGTCACGTCGGACGATCTGGTGCCCTCGGCGGCGGGCGTGCGGGCGCAGGCGGTGCTCCGGGACGGATCACTGGTGGACGACTTCCTGATCCGCGAGGGCGCCCGGGCCGTGCACGTGCTGAACGCTCCGAGCCCCGCGGCGACGGCGTCCCTGCCGATCGGCCGGGAGGTGGCGCGCAGGGCGTTGGCGGTGCTGGGCTCCGTGTGAGCCGGCAGCCCGCGCCGCCCGGGGGCGCGGACCCGCGCGGATGCGGTCGGGGAGCGGCCGTGGGTCTCCCCGTCCCGCTCCCCGTAAAATCGGCCCCACTGTGTCTGACTCCCTCAACGCCTCCGAAGCCCCCCGGCCCGCCGCCCCCACCCAGCCCGAGACCGGTGGGGACGGGCTGCGCCATGTCCCCGGGATCTCCGTCCGGCACACCCGGGCCAAGGGTGAGCCCCGTTTCCCGGACGGGCCCAGGGCCGATCCCGCCGGGTCGCACTTCGAGCGGCGGATCCGCAGCTTCCAGCCGCGGCGCAGCAGGGTGACCGCGGGGCAGGCGGACGCGCTGCAGCGGCTGTGGCCCAAGTGGGGCCTGGACATCGACGGGCAGCAGGTGGTCGACCTGGCCGAGCTGTTCGGGAACGACAACCCCGTCGTCCTGGAGATCGGCTTCGGCATGGGCGAGGCGACCGCGCAGATGGCCGCCGGCGACCCCGGCACCAACATCCTCGCCGTCGACGTCCACACCCCGGGGCAGGGAAACCTCCTCAACCTCGCCGACCACCACGGTCTCGGCAACATCCGGGTGGGCAACGGCGACGCCATCATCCTGTTGCGGGAGATGCTGGAGCCGGACGCGCTCGACGGACTGCGCGTCTACTTCCCGGACCCGTGGCCGAAGAAGCGGCACCACAAGCGGCGGCTCATCCAGCCCGAGTTCCTCGACCTCGCCGCGACCCGGCTGCGGCCCTGCGCGCTGGTGCACTGCGCCACCGACTGGGAACCGTACGCCGAACAGATGCTCGAAGTTCTGGCGGCGCATCCCGACTTCGAGAACACCGTCGCCGACGGCGGTTTCGCGCCCCGTCCCGAGTTCCGGCCGCTGACCCGTTTCGAGGGCCAGGGACTGGACAAGGGTCATGTGGTGAACGACCTGCTCTTCCGCCGCGTACAGCGGTAGGAGCAGCGGGAACAACAGCACCGACGACCGTCCGCCGAGGACATCGACAGCAGCATCGACAGCAACCCCTCACCGGCGCCCGAGCCCCCCTCGCGCTGCTGCGGGCGGCGCCTCTGCCTCGTTAGGGTCAATGCCGTGGCCACCTGTCCCCCGTACCCGACGCACCCCACCGGTCCCACCGGCGGCGCACTGCGGCACGCGCACTGGTGGCAGCGGCGGTGGGTGCGCTACGGCGCGCTCAGCACCCTCCTCGCGCTCTCCGGGCTGGTGATCCTCGCGCTGGTGCGCGAGCAGACCGGGACCGAGGGGTTCCTGGTCGGACTCGGGCTCGCCGTGCTGCCCGTGCCGCTGCTGGTGGCGTCCTTCCGCTGGCTGGACCGGGTCGAGCCGGGCCCTTGGCGCAATCTGCTGTTCTCCTTCGCCTGGGGTGCCTGCGCCGCGGCGCTGATAGCGATCGTCGCGAACAGCTTCGCGACCAGATGGATAGCGACCGCGACGGCGGATCCCTCGCACGCGGACACCCTGGGAGCGACCGTCATAGCGCCCGTGGTGGAGGAGTTGGCGAAGGCCGCGGCCGTGCTGCTGGTCTTCCTCTTCCGCCGCCGGGACTTCACCGGCATCGTCGACGGCGTGGTGATAGCCGGGGTCACCGCCACCGGCTTCGCGTTCACCGAGAACATCCTCTACCTCGGCACCGCCTTCGGTACCGACCAGCTCTCCGGCGACAGCGGCATCGCCTCCGTCACGGCGGCGACCTTCTTCGTCCGCGTCATCATGTCGCCCTTCGCGCACCCGCTCTTCACCGTGCTGACCGGCATCGGCTTCGGAATCGCCGCGCTGTCGGGCGAGCGCCAGCATGTGCGCCGGGTCCTGCTCCCGTTCCTCGGCCTGCTGCTCGCGATGGGCATGCACGCCCTGTGGAACGGCTCCTCCACCTTCGGCGAGTACGGCTTCTTCGCCGTGTACGCGACCCTCATGGTGCCCGCGTTCGGGCTGCTGACCTGGCTGGTGATCTGGACCCGCCAGCGCGAGCTGCGGACCGTGCGTGAGGAACTGCCCGCCTATGTCATGGCCGGGTGGCTGTCGCCGGGCGAGCCGTTCGCGCTGGGCTCGATGCGGGACCGCCGGGTGGCCCGGCAGTACGCGCGTCGGCGCGGCGGACGGGCGGCGGCGCGGACGGTCGCGCAATACGAGGCCTACGCCACGTCGCTGGCGTTCCTGCGGCACCGGGGACGCCTCGGGAAGGCCGGCGCGGACTTCGTCGTACGGGAACAGGAGCTCCTGCAGGCCCTGTGGCACCGCCGGGAGTTCGCCCGCCCGGCCCTGGAACACGCGGCCTCAGCACAGGCCCGGCAGGCACACGAGCACGGATACGGGCACGGGCACGGGTACGGGTACGGGTACGCATACCCGGCGCCGGCGCCGGTCTACTGGCAGTCCTACGGCCAGGTCGACGGGCCCGGGTACGGCCCGACGGCGCCGTACCCCGCGTACAACCCGTACCGGACGTGACCGGGCCGGCGCACGGGAAGCGTTGACCGGCTCCGCGGACATGCCGAAAACCGGCAGCCCTGACGTCGGGGGGTCGTCGCCAGGACCGCCGGGGATCAGAAGTGGATACCCGTTTCGGGGTGGGTCAGGGGGTGAGGCCCTTGCCCTGGAGCCAGGCCATCGGGTCGATGCCGTTGGTGCTGCCGTCGGGGTGCACCTCGAGGTGCAGGTGGGCGCCGGTCACGTTGCCGGTGGCACCCACGCGGCCGATGACGTCGCCGGTGTTGACCTTCTGGCCCACGCTGACGCTGATCGAGGACTGGTGCGCGAACCAGAGCTCGGTGCCGTCGTCGAGGGTGATCTCGGTCTTGTAGCCGTAGGAGCCGTCCCAGCCGGCGAAGGTGACCGTGCCGGAGTGGATCGCCTTGATCAGCGTCCCGGTGGGGGCGGCGAAGTCGAGGCCGGTGTGGTACCCGGAGGACCAGTAGGCGCCGGCCTGGCCGAACGTCGAGGTGATCGTGTACGAGGAGGTCGGCAGCGTGTACTGCTTGGCCAGCTCGGCGAGGCGCTCGGCCTCGGCCTTCTTGCGGGCCTCCTCCTCGGCGGCGGCCTTCGCGGCGGCGGCCTTGGCCTTGGCCTCGGTCTCCGCCTTGGCGGCCGCTTCGGCGGCCTCCTTCTCGGCGGCGGCGACGGCGGCCGCGGCGGCCTTGCTGTCGATCTGGTCCTGCTGGAGCTCGGCCTGCGCGATGATCCGGCTGCGCAGCGCCTCACCGGCGTCCGAGGTGCCCTGCGCGGTCTGCTCGGTCGTCTCGCCCATCGTGCTGAGGGCGGTGGCCGTGTCCTCGGCGGGCTCGGAGGAGTCGTCGGAGATCAGCGGCAGGTCGGGCATGGTGATGGCGACCGGCGGCTTGCCGCTGTTCGCGCTGGCCATGCCGCCCGCGCCGACGGCGGCTATGACGCCTACGCCGAGAACGGTGGAGCTGCGGGCGAGTCCCCCGCCACGCTGCTTGGAGACGCGGTGCCTGCCACGAACGGGACGAAGGGAATCCGCGGTGGGGTTCCACTCCTCGAACGGGCCCTCGTCGGTGCGGTTGCGGTCGTAGCCGAAGGTTTCCGTGCTGCGCTGACTCGGCACGAACGGGGCTTGCGGAGCAGGCCGGTTGGACGCCACGTGGGCGTACTCCTTTCCTTCCTTCTCGCCTACCGGGTTAGCTGACGGGTTCGGAGCAGGAAGGTCTCCTACGCGCGTATATCAACCGTGACTTCCCGGCGATATCCGCGCGATTCACCCCAGGGTGGTGGTTCCCCGGCTCCCTTGCGGGACTCGGCGCGTGCGCACGGAGCCGACTCTTGTGACGGCTGGGACGACCGCGCTGCGTTATCGAACGTTAATAGACGCGGGGTGCGGATTCCAAGCTGTTCCTCTTGATCATTAACGATTTCCGCCTGGACTTACGGGTCACGAGTGGCCTAAATCGGGCGAGTTGGCCAAACCTCAGAGACCACATAGGTATTGACGGTGTGTCAGTTGTTATGCGGAGGGGGGTCGTCCGATCACCCCCGGTGACGACGATCAGGGCCGGCGTACGGCCATGAGCGCCATGTCGTCCGCCATTCCTCCACCGGAGTGCCGTCTCACCTCCACCGAAAGCACACCAAGCAGGGCACCGGGTTCGCGCAGCGCGTTGGCGCGTCCCGCGAGACCCGTCTCGGGGTCGTAGAACCGCCCGCCCTCGTCCCGTGCCTCGGACAGTCCGTCGGTGTACAGCAGCAGCGTGGCCCCGCCCGGGAAGGCGGCCTCGTCGGCCCGGTCGGGCCAGGCGCCCAGTTCGCCCATGCCGAGCGGCAGGGCGGGTTCGGTGGCGGGCAGCGGCCGTACGGTCCCGTCGGCGTACAGCAGCAGCGGTGACGGATGCCCGCGGTTGACGAGGCGCACGATCGCCTCGCCGTGCGGGAGTTCGGCGAGTACGGCGGTGGTGAACCCCTCGCGGGCCTCGATCCCTTCGCGCCGGGTGCGCTCGCGCGCCAGGGCCCGCTCCAGCCGCTGCGCGACCGCCTCCAGCGTGGCCTCCTGCTCCGCGGCCTCCCTGAAGGCGCCGATCACGACGGCGACCGCGCCGACCGCGCTCATGCCCTTGCCGCGCACGTCCCCGACGATCAGCCGGACGCCGTGCGGACTGTCCTGCACCGCGTACAGGTCCCCGCCGATGGAGGCGCCCTCCTGCGCCGCCTCGTAGCGCGCGGCGATCTCGAAGCCGCCGATCCGCTCGGCGGGCTCCGGCAGGACGGCCCGCTGGGCGGCCTCGGCGATCTCACGGACGGAGGCGAGGCGCTCGTCGCTGCGGCGGACGAGGAGATGGATGAGGACGGCGAGCACGGAGACGACCACGGTGGTGACCAACTCGGTGATCACCTCCGCCTTGGGCAGGCCGCCGTGCAGGCCGCGGAGCACGAGCAGCACGGTGACGGCCACGACGCCGGTGAGCACCGTGCCGCGCAGCGAGTAGAGAGGGGCGGCGACCAGGGGCGCGGCGGTGAAGAAGGGAGCACCGGTGAAGTCGGTGGGCGTGACGTGGTCGTACACGGCACCCATCGCGATCAGCAGGGCGGGGAGCGACCGGACGAACCGGCGCACGTATGAGATCCGCCCTTCCTCCACCCCACCAGGGTTGCCGAAGCGGAGGCGGGGAGCGAGCGGTGAGAGCCGACCGGGAAAACACTCAGGGCCGGAACTGATGAGTTCCGGCCCTGAGCCTTCAGTAGCGGGGACAGGATTTGAACCTGCGACCTCTGGGTTATGAGCCCAGCGAGCTACCGAGCTGCTCCACCCCGCGTCGGTGAAACCAATAGTACGCCATCCGCGGGACGCTCAGCACACGACTTTCCGGCACACTGCCCTGAACAGGACTTTTCGGTCACCAGTGCGGGCCACGTCACACCTGGCGCTCAGGGCAGGAGGTGCGCGTTGGGTGCCTTGGCCCGCTCCGCGTACTCCGGCAGGACCAGGACGTCCACGCCCCGCGCCGCGAGCATTCCGCTGCCGTCGGCCCCCGTCACGAACGTGTCCGGCTCCCGCCAGGCCGTCACCACCCGGCGGACCCCCGCTTCGAGGATCAGCCGGGCGCAGGGCACGGGGCGGGACGAGCGGTGCGTGCACGGCTCCAGGCTGCTGTACACCGTGGCGGAGGCGAGCCTCGGATCCCCGGCCGCGATCTTCGCCAGTGCCGCCTCCTCCGCGTGCACCACCCGATCGCCGCTCTCCCGCGAGTGCCCGCGGGCCAGCTCGGTCCCGTCGGCCGCGACGACCACCGCGCCGACGCTGAAGGCCGTCTCCGACGGCGGACACAGCTCCGCCAGCTCGCACGCCAGCGCCAGCCAGTGCCGGTCCGCGGCGGAGGGGAGGGCACCGCTGCCGGGTGCGGTGGGCGCGTAGCGCATCAGGACGACGTCCTCGATGGGGCGGGACTCCAGCAGCCGCAGCCGGCCGCCCTGGTAACCGCCCGGCCCGAACAGCCGGGGCGCCTCGGGGTCGCCCACGAACAGCGGCGCCAGCACCAGCTGCAGTTCGTCGGCCAGCCCCTGCGTCATGAGCTGCGTGTGGACGGTGCCGCCGCCCTCGACCATCAGCCGCTCGACGCCGCGCACCTCGCGCAGATGCGCCAGCAGGGCCCGCCAGTCCAGCTCCGGCCCCAGCACGACGACGTCCGCCGCGACCGGCGACCGGCGCAGCCGCTCCGCGCCCTTCTCCGTCGTGTAGACGATCTTCTCGCCGCCGGTGTGCCAGAAGTGGGCCGCCGCATCCAGCTCGCCGGAGGCGCTGACCGTGACCTTCAGCGGATACTCGGGCCTGCCCGCCGCCGTGCGCGCGGCCCGCCGCTCGGCCGAGTTCACCAGCAGCCGCGGGTTGTCCGCCCGGATCGTGCCGGCGCCGATCAGGATCGCGTCCACCGACGCACGGACCTCGTCGACCCGGTCGAAGTCGGCCGGGCCGGACAGCAGCAGGCGCTCGGTGGTGGTGTCGTCGAGGTAGCCGTCCAGGGACACGGCGGCGGACAGCAGGACGTAGGGGTACGACGGCATCGGCGCGCTCTCCGGCTCGGCAGACTCGATCTTGGTTCAAGTTTGAAACAAACCTACACTGATGGCATGACGACTCGCTGGCTCACCCCCGAGGAGCAGCGCGCCTGGCGCGCGTACATCGGCGCCGTCCACCTGGTGGAGGACGCGCTGGACCGGCAGCTCCAGCAGGAGGCCGGCATGCCTCACATGTACTACTCCATCCTGTCCACCCTGTCCGAGTCCCCGGAACGGCGGCTCCGGATGACCGATCTCGCGGAACGGCTGAAGATCACCCGCAGCCGGCTCACGTACGCCGTGACACGGCTGGAGAAGGACGGCCTGGTCCGGCGCGAGGACTGCCGCTGGGACAAGCGGGGCAGCATCGCCGCGCTCACCGAGGAGGGCATGACGGTCCTGGAGGGCGCGGCGCCCGGCCATGTCGAGACGGTGCGCTCGGTACTCTTCGACCGGCTGAGCCCGGAACAGGTCGGACAGCTGGAGGAGATCTTCACGCAGGTCACCGAGGGCTTCCAGGGCGAGACGGCGAACGCCGCCGGGGAGGACGTGCCCTGGCGGCGGCGTTCGGGCAAGTCCTGCTCGTGACCCGGACGGGAAATCTGTTGATTCCTGCGCGCGAAGGTCCTCCAGACCCAGCACACCCTGCCGCTGGGCGACCTGACGAAGCTCAGCGCCGGCTGAGCCCGCTCTCCTCAAGGGACCGTTCTCTGCGGAGGGTTCGAGGGTTCACGGAGAGGAGATCACGGGCCGGCGGGAACTCGCCCTGCGCCGAGGGGGGAATCGTCCTGCCCGGCCGGCACCGTGCTCGGCCTGCCCCCGGAGGGCACCGGGTGCCACTCACCCCCATTGCACGCGCTCGGTCAGCCCCGCGGCCTCGAAGGCGGCCGCCAACTCCTCGCGGCCCTCGGTGAAGTGGGCCCAGCTGTCGAAGTGGACCGGGACTATCCGCCGCGCATCGAGAATCCCGGCGGCCTCGGCGGCCCGCGCGCTGTCGAGGGTGAGGAGCTGCCGGTCGAGGACCGGGGTACGGGCGGCGCCGGCGAACAGCACGGCGAGGTCCACCGGCCCGAACCGCTCGGCGACCTCCTCGACCGGCCCGAGCTGGGCGTTGTCCCCGCTGACATAGACGGTGGGCAGCCCGTCCCCGGTCAGCACGAATCCGACGACCTGTCCGACGACCGCTTCGAGCTGCGCCCGCTCCCCCGGCCCGTGCAGCGCGGGCGCCCCGGTCACGGTGACGACACCTCCACCGGGCCGCTCCACCTCCACCGACTCCCAGTCCGCCAGCCCACGCGCGGTCCCGCCGAGCCGCTGGGCCCCGCCGGGCGTGGTCAGCGTGAGCGGTACGTCGGCGAGCAGCGCCCGCCCGGAGACGTCGAGGTTGTCGGGGTGCTCGTCGTGCGACAGCAACACCAGGTCGATACGGCCGAGTTCACCGACCGAGCCCGACGCGGGAGCCGTCTTGGTCAGGGCCCGGCCACCGCCCAGTGGGTAGTCGCCGGGCGCGTCGAACGTGGGGTCGGTGAGAATCCGCAGGCCGCCGTACTCGATCAGGGCGGTGGGACCACCGAAGACACGGACGGGAACCTGCTCACTGGTGATGCGGGTGGCAGCCATCGACAGTCAGACCTCACGGTTGCGAGTGAATGTATCCGTGAGACGACAGTAGCCATACCTCACGGATGGACGCAAGCAAGAACGTGAGAAGTCGGGAGCGCCGACAGGCCCCGGACAACGCAACGGCGCCCGGGCCGACCAAAGTCGACCCGGGCGCCGCAAGCAGAACGGACGGTCTCTCACCGTCCGCGAACCGTAGGCCCTGTGGGACTCGAACCCACAACCAATGGATTAAAAGTCCACTGCTCTGCCAATTGAGCTAAGGGCCCAGGCGATGTTGCCACCCCGAGCATAGCCCGACGTGGCCGAGTCTCCGATCGGGTATCGGGGTCACGGCCGCGTCGGCGGTGGCACAGGGTGCCGGAATGAGCCCTCACGCACCGAAGTGCTACGGATCCACCGGTTCGGGCGCCCCCACCCGCCCCGCCTCCCGGGCGATGTTCCGCTCGTGCCCGGGGTTGAGGAACCAGTGCCGGGCCGAGGCCAGCCACCAGCCCCAGGCGAAGCCGAGGACGACCAGGACGGCGACCGGGGCGTAGTTGAAGGTCTCCCAGGTCACCGGCGAGACCTGCGGCAGCATGAACAGCACCGTGATCACGCCGACCCAGCCCACCGCCACCACGCCAACGATCCGCGACCAGCGGCCCAGATGCCACGGCCCGCGCTCGAACGCCTCTCCCTTGCGCACCCGCAGCAGCGTCGGGATGACGTACGCGATGTACAGGCCGATGACCGCGATCGACGTCACCGCCGCGTACGCCGTCACATTGATCAGATACGGCAGGCCGAGCACCAGTGCCCCGCCCGCCGCCAGCCACACCGCCGCGACCGGTGTCCGGGTGCGCGGGCTGACCGTGTGCCAGAGGTGCGAGAAGGGCAGGGCGCCGTCGCGCGAGAAGGCGTAGATCATGCGGCTGTTGGCCGTCACGGACGCCATCCCGCAGAACAGCTGCGCCCCGACGACGACCAGCAGGAGCAGCTTGCCCGCCGTCGCCCCGAGCGCGTCGAGCAGGATCTGCGCGGGCGGCGCGCCCGTCGGGGAGGTGAGGGCGCCCTCGTACGACTGGATCGCGAAGGTGAAACCGAGGAGGAGCACGAAACCGGCGATCCACGACGTCCAGATCGACCGCACGATGCCCTTCGGGCCGGCCGTCGAGGCGTCGTGCGTCTCCTCCGTCATGTGGGCGGAGGCGTCGTAGCCGGTGAAGGTGTACTGGGCCATCAGCAGCCCGAGCAGGACCACGTAGACCCCGCTGCCCCAGCCCGTGTTGTTGACGAACTCGCCGAAGACGAAGGACGCGGACTGGTGCCGGTCCGGCACGAAGGCCAGCGCGCCGACGATCACCGCGACGCCCAGCACGTGCCACCACACGCTGATGCTGTTGAGCAGCGCGACGATCCGCACGCCGAAGGTGTTCAGCAGACCGTGCAGCACCAGGATCCCGGCGAACAGCAGGATCGTGCGGCCCGGCGTCACCTCGAAGCCGAACTGGAGGTTCAGATAGGCGCCGAGGAAGGACGCCGCCCCGAAGTCGATGCCCGCGGTCACCGCGACCTGGCCCAGCACGTTGAACCAGCCCGTGAACCACGCCCACGCGGCGGCCGTACGCGACGGCGCGAGCCGGTGCGCCCAGAAGTACAGGCCGGCGGAGGTCGGGTAGGCCGAGCAGATCTCGGCCATCGACAGCCCCACGAACAGGGTCATCAGGCCGACGGCCACCCAGCCCCAGGTGATCACCGCCGGGCCGCCCGTGTTCATCCCGAACAGATACAGCGTCAGACAGCCCGAGAGGACCGAGATGATCGTGAAGGAGACCGCGTAGTTGGAGAACGCCGACATGCGGCGGGCGAGAACCTGCGTGTAGCCGAGCTGGGCCAGCCGCTCTTCGTCGGAGAGCCGCACGTCCGGAGGTCTTCCGTCCGGGAGCTTTCCGTCCGACCGCCCGCTCGCTATGGCGTCATCTGTCATGTCCCCAGCGATTCCCGCACTGGGGACGTGACATGCGTCACAACATGGCTAAAAGATGCCCTTGTAGCCCTGCCATCCACCGGCGATCTTCACTCGGGCGCCGAAAGACCCCTTGCCGTCACCGTTGTTGCGCCAGACATCGCCGCTGCCGTCCCGCGAGACGAGGTCGGCCTTGCCGTCGCCGGTGATGTCCCCGGGCCCGACGATGACGTCGTAGCCCGTGCCCCAGTTCGCGAAGACCTTCACCCGGTCCTTCAACAGCCCGTTGCCGAGCCCGTTGTAGCGCCACAGCGTCCCGGACCGGTCCCGGGCGAGAACGTCCCCGTGACCGTCGCCGTTCAGGTCCCCGGCGCCCACGATCTTCGGGTAACCGGTCCACGCCGAACGGATCTTCCTGCCGGCCGCCAGCGTCCCGTCGCTCTTGGCCGCGAAGAGATGGATGTCCCCGGTCGACGCCTTGCGCGCCAGCAGATCGGGCCGCTTGTCGCCGGTCAGATCGCCGGGTGAGGTGAGCACGTCGTAGGCGTTCCAGCCGGTGCCGAGCTTCACGTACGACATCGAAGTGGCGGGCGCCTGACCGCACTTGACCTTGTAGCCGCGCAGCGCACCGTCACTCATCCGCACCAGCACGTCATTGCACCGGTCGCCGTTCAGATCCCCGAACGGCACCGCGACCGCCTTCGTCGACCAGCCGCTCCCCGAGACCTTCCCGGAGAAACCGCCCTTGCCGGTGCCCTGCTGGAAGGTGAGAGTGCCGGAGGAGTTGAGGGTGAGCAGGTCGCCGGTACCGTCGGGCAACCCGTCCGGTCCCGCGTGGTCGTGGCGCACCGGGTCGCCGCGCAGCAGCCTGACCGACCCTCGCACCTCCAGCGGGGCTCCCGCACCGTCCGCGGGCGTGACGCTCAGCGTCCAGTCGTAGGAGCCGCTCGGCAGGAACGCGACACCGGTGCGCGCGGGGTCGTCCCCGCCCCACCCGACGCTCAGCTCACCACGCGCCGCACCGCCGGTGGTCGTGGCGACGGCGTTCCCCGCCTTGTTCCGCACCGTCAGCTTCCAGCCCGCCGAGGGCTTGGACAGCAGCACGGTGGTCAGGGTGTCGGGCACGGCGCCCGTGGCGCGCGCCTGGACGGACGCGACGTTCTGCGCCGGCCCGAGCAGCCGCAGCGGCTGCTGCGGGACTCCGGACGGTACGAGGTGGACGCGCTCCTCGGTATCGACGTACGCCGCGTTGGCGCCGGACTCGTCCACCGTCCAGCGCACGTCGCGCTGCGCGACCCCGGTGTCCGGCAGATCCCCGATGACCCGGTCGACCGCCGTGCCCCCCGCCACCGCGGTCATCGTCAGCTTCCCGGCCTGCTTGTCATGGGTGACGACGTACCCGTCGCCGAGCTTGGCCTCGCCCGTCGGCACGGGCACGGACTTCTTCAGCGTCCGGTCGTAGACACCGGCCCGGTTCTCGCAGTTCCAGTACAGGTAGCGGCCGAGAGCCTGCAGTTCGACGGGGATGCAGCCGGCGTCGGTGGTGACGGTGCTGGAGGTCCTCGTCGACAGGTTCAGTGCCGTGACCGCGCCCGGGGACGTCGCCGGCGTCCACAGGACGTCGCCGGAGAGGGCGGCGGCCGCGGACGTCCGCGCGACCTCGGCACCGCTGCCGCCGATCCGGTAGACGTACGACGCACCCGGCGTCGCGTAGAGGACGTACTGCCCCGACACATCGGTGACGATCCCGTCGGCGGGCACACCCCGCTGCCAGAACCCCGCGTCCGTCGGACCGTTGACCCGCAGCACCTCGGCCTCGGAGCCGTGCTCCAGCCAGACGATCCGGCCGTCGGCGGTCCCGAAGACCCGCGAGCACGTGATGTCCAGCGCCGGACACGCGTCCATCACGACGGTCGAGTCCGGCGACGGCGTGAAGTCGGACCGCTCACCGAACTCGGGCGCACCGGTGGCCGCGACGGTCCGTACGTAGTCGTCACGCTGCGCCTCCTTGCTCGTGTCGGTGACGACCAGGCGGCCCTGTTCGAGGGAGATGCCCTGGATCCGGGCCGGCGGCTTCGGCAGCGCCTTCACCCGGGTGACGACCGGACGGCCCGAGGCGTCGGCGTGGATGCGCTGGATGCCCCAGTCGCCGTCCCCGGTTCCGCCGACAGCCACGGCGGAACCGTCCGACGCCGTCGCCACGTCGCGCCCGGCCACCGTGAACAGCCGCACATCCGCACCCCCCGCGATGGGTTTGGCGGTCACGTGGTCGCCGGTCACCGGGAGACTGACCAGCCAGTCGCCGACGACCGCGAGGTCGCTGACGGAACTGTCGGACCGGTTCTCCTCCAGGTCCACCTCGACAGGAGCGGCCGAGAGGTCGGTGCGGGACAGCACCAGCACCTTGGCGTCCAGCTCTCGGCTGTACACGGCGACGTGCTCGGGCGAGAGCTTGAGGTAGGCGTAACGACTGCTCGGCAGCGAACCGGACCAGCTCTGCACCCGGCCCGTGTGCCGGTCCACGGCCACGACACGCCAGCCGTCGTCCAGCACCGCGTTGAAGACGACACCCGAGACGTCGGCGCCGCGCGGGGTCCCCAGCGACATGCCCTCCGGGATCCCGCCCACCTCGGTGTCGACGACGGTGCCGTCGGGACCGACCTCCAGCAGATGATGCACGCGTGAGGTCGTACCGTCCGCGTGGGTGACGGGGCTCCAGGTCACCACCGTCGTGCCGTACACGCCGAGCACGGTGTGCCCGGTCGGCGTCCGGAAGGTACGGGTCGAGCCGTCGACCGGGTTCCACAGGTCGATACGGCCGCCGTCGTGGCGGTACGCGAGGATGTCGCTGCCCGTGCCGAGGGGGTATCCGCCCGGCACCGACGGCACCTCGACGGAGCGGCCGTCGGAGTAGCGCGTCCACAGCAGACGCGAACTGCCTTCCAGCCGGTGGTACATGCCCTCGGCGCCGACGGCGTCCGTTCCGTACAGGGTGTCCGGCTGGTACAGCGTCGCCCACAAAGGGGAGTTACGCGGCGTGGCCGGGACGATCGTCTCCTGCGGTGTGTCCGCCGCGGCCGCTGTCGGCAGCAGCGGAGCGAGGCCGGCCACGATCACCGAGGACGCGGTGATCAGCCGTACAAAGGCATGACGAGCCAAGAAAAGGACCCTCCCCAATGGCATGAGAGGCGGCTGCGACCCCGCGTCGGTCCTTCGGCCCCCCGGCCACCGACTCCCAGGTGTCGTGCTCCTCTCAGAAGTTGGCTGATCATAACCGGGTTCGCACGGATTTTCGGCCATGCAAAAGCGCCGTGGCCCACCCCGATGAGGGATGGGCCACGGCGCTGATCGCTCAGTGCCTCAGGAACCAGCGGATGCCTCGCATCCTGCGGAACCTTCCGAGGTCAGCCGTTGCGCTTCCAGCGCGGCTTGTCGTCGCGACGGCCGAAGGACGAGCCGCCGGTGCCGCGGTGGTCGTCGCGACGGCCGTACGGGCGGTCGTGGCCGCCGGAGCGGAAGCCCGGGCGGTCGTCGCGGCGGTCGCGGTTGAAGGGACGGTCGCTGCCGCGGTGACCGCCGCGCTCGTCACGACGCTCGAAGGAACGGCCCGCGGGACGCTCGTCACGGCGGAAGCCGCCACGGTCGTTGTCACGGCGCTCGAAGGAACGGCCGCCACGGTCGTTGTCACGACGCTCGAACGAACGCCCACCACGGTCACCGTCGAAGGAACGGCCACCCCGGTCACCACGGTCGTCACGGCGGAAGCCGCCACGGTCGTTGTCACGACGCTCGGAGCCACGGTCCCGGTTGAAGCCGCCCCGGTCGTCACGGCGCTCGAAGGAACGCCCGCCACGGTCACGGTCGAAGGAACGCTCACGGTCCCGGTTGAAGCCGCCGCGCGGACGCTCGCCCCGCTCGACGTCCTGCGCCGCGGGCTGCTCGGGCACGGCCACCTCGACGGCCTCGGCGGCCTCGACCGCCGCCGCCTGCGCCTCGGCCACCGCGGTCTCCGGGTCCTCGCCACGCTCGCGCGCCGCCCGGGCGACGAGCCGGTCGGACTCCTCGCGCAGCTCGACCGCACGCCGCTGCGCCCGCTCCAGCTGCTTGGTGAGCTGGGCGACCTCGCGCTCGGCCTGCTGCGCGGCGTTGCCGGCCGACTCGGCCTGCACCTCGGTCATCGAACGGGCGCCGGTGATCTCGGCGACCTCCGGGTCGAACGCGGCACCGCCCTGGATGATGTGCCGCCCGGCGTCGACGCCCGCGTCCTCCATCAGCCGGAAGATCTGGCGGCGCTGGTGCGGCAGGGAGAGCGAGACGACCGTGCCGGTGCGACCCGCACGGGCCGTACGGCCGGCGCGGTGCAGGTAGTCCTTGTGGTCGCCCGCCGGGTCGACGTTCAGGACGAGGTCGATGCCGTCGACGTGGATGCCGCGCGCGGCGACGTCGGTGGCGACGAGGACGTTGACGTAGCCGTCCTTGAAGTCGGCGAGGGTCCGGGTCCGGGCGCCCTGCGTCATGCCGCCGTGCAGCGCGTCGGCCTTCGCACCGGCGTCACGCAGCTGCTCCGCGACACGGTCGGCGCCCAGCTGGGTGCGGACGAAGATGATGGTGCGGCCCTTGCGGGAGGCGATCGCGGCGGTGACCGGCGCCTTGTCCTTGGGCTTCACGATCAGGATGTGGTGCGACATGGTCGTCACCGCGCCCTGGGCGGCGTCGACCTCGTGCAGGACCGGGTCCGTCAGGTAGCGGTCGACGAGGGTCTTGATCTCGTTCT
This sequence comes from Streptomyces sp. Y7, assembly GCF_043195415.1. Taxonomy (NCBI): domain Bacteria; kingdom Bacillati; phylum Actinomycetota; class Actinomycetes; order Kitasatosporales; family Streptomycetaceae; genus Streptomyces; species Streptomyces sp. Y7. The sequence continues at coordinate 92,390 of NZ_JBIDDQ010000024.1, read as the reverse complement.
CCATCGTCGCGGAGAACAGCATCCGCTGACCGCCCGCGGGAACCTGGTCGAGCAGCTCGGTGACCTCGGGCAGGAAGCCCAGGTCGGACATCTGGTCGGCCTCGTCGAGCACCGCGACCTCGACGTCCTCGAGGGAGCAGGCGCCGCGGTTGATGATGTCGCGCAGCCGGCCGGGGGTGGCGACGAGGACGTCGACGCCACGCTCCAGGGCGTAGATCTGGTTGCCCATGGACGTACCGCCGCAGACGACCTTCATCTTCAGGCCGAGCTGGTCCCCGTAGGGCTGGAGGGCGTCCGCGACCTGCATCGCGAGCTCACGGGTCGGGGTGAGGATGACGGCGCGCGGCTTGTGCTTCTCGGTGCGGCCGCCGGAGAGGCGGGCCAGCGTCGGGAGGCCGAACGACAGCGTCTTGCCGGAGCCGGTGCGACCGCGGCCCAGGATGTCCTTGCCGGCCAGGGCGTCCGGGATGGTCGCGGCCTGGATCGGGAAGGGGGTGGTCACGCCGTTCTGCGCGAGCTTGCGCACGACGCCCTCGGGCAGACCGAGGTCCGCGAAGGTGATCTCGGGGGCGGTCGTCTCGTCGGTGTTCTCGCCGTTCTCGGGCACGACGACGTGATCAGTACTGGAAATGGACATGCGTATGCGAAACCTTCCGGAGTCTCGTCGGCACGCGCCCGTCAACTCCGTGATTCGCAATAAGACCGCCTCAATGCGGTCAGCCACGGCAAGGGAGAGTACGCGCCACACGGCGCGCTCTGCGTTGGCGCCGGGCAAATGGGATCAAACGATCTACCACCATACGCACCCAGAGCCCCCCTAGGCAAACCGACCGTGGCCGGTGTAGGCAACGTCACTCCCGACGCCGCCGCCCGCCCCCTCGAACCTCACGCCGGCGCCCCCGTGGCCGGCGCCGGTTCCCGCTGCCCGAGCTGCGGCCCGGTCTCCTCGTGGGCCGACGACGAGGGCTCGGCCTGCGTGGGCGTCGGCGTGGCGGTCGTCGGCTGCTCGGTGGGCGTCGGCTCCGGTTCCACCGTACGGGTCGGCGTCGGTTCGGCCGTCCGTGTGGGACCGGGGTTCTCGGTCTGGCCCGGCTTCACCGGCCCGCCGCCGCCCACGGGCACGGACGCGCTCGTCTTCGCCGAGGGCGCGGCCGACGGGGACGCCGACTTCCCGGCCTTCTTCCCGCCCTTGCCCTTGCCCTTCGCCTTGTCCGGTCTGCCGTCGTCGCCGTGGGCGCCGTACCCGGACCCGCCCCCGGACACGGCCGAACCCCCGTCCGGCGCCTCACCACCACGCTGCCCCGCGGAGTGCGACGGCTTCGCGCTCCCGCCTCCGTCGTCGTCGCCGACACTCATACAGCCGGCGGCAGCGGCCACGGCCACCACCGTGGCGGCCAGACGGACAGGTACGTACAAACGGCGCACGGGGGCCACCTCCAGTGGCGGGCGAAGAAGTCAACCTGCCCAACTCCCGCCGCCCACAAGAGGACACGCGCCCCGCGGCACGGCCCGCCGGCCGTTCGCGCCGGCGCTCCCTCACCCGTAGCCGAGCGCGTGCAGCCGCTCGTCGTCGATCCCGAAGTGATGGGCGATCTCGTGCACCACGGTCACCTCGGTCTCCGCGACGACCTCCTCCCGCGACTCGCACATCCGCAGCGTCGGTCCCCGGTAGATCGTGATCCGGTCCGGCAGCACCCCGGCGTACCACTCCCCGCGATCGGTGAGCGGCGTCCCCTCGTACAGCCCGAGCAGCTCGGGGTCGTCCGCGGGCGGTTCGTCCTCGACGAACACCGCGACGTTGTCCATCAGCCGTGTCAGCTCCGGCGGAATCCGGTCCAGCGCCTCGGCGACCAGTTCCTCGAACTCCTCGCGCGTCATCTCCAGCACAGGCCCATTGTCGGGTACGACCCGCCCCGGAAGGAGCCGCCAACGGCCCCGCATATCCACCCACGCCCTTGGGCATACGGGACCAATGGCCCGCGTCCCCGCCGCAGTCCTGAAAGTTCTCGCCCACGTCCCCAGGGCCCCGCGCGCCCTCGCCCGCCGCTATTCGACCCGCCGCCCGCTGCCCACCCTGGAACTCGTCACCCAGCCGCACCCCTGGACGCGCGCCCTGGGCCTGGTCACCGTGGTCCTGCTGGGCGCCTGGCTCGGCCTGCTGATCGTCGGCAACGTGCGCGTCCCGGTCGGCCCCATGAACACGACGATGACGCTGCGCCCGTCCATCACCGGCGGCACGAAGATCAACATCTCCCCGCTCGGCGCCCTCCAGCTGGACAGCCACATCGCACCCGTTCGGCTGGACGTCAACGTCGACCAGCTCGACCCCGAGCGCGCCCAGGCCCTGGTCGACCACCCCGAACGGCTCTCCGGCCTCCAGCAGGAGGTCGCCCAGGACGTCGCCCACGGCACCCGTGACCTGGCCGTCCGCAGCTGCGTGGCCGTCGTCACCGGCGCCGCGGCCCTCGGCCTGGCCGTCTACCGGCGCCCCCGCCGCGCCCTGGCCGCCGGCGGCATGGCCCTGACCCTCCTGGCCGCCTCGGGCGGCACGGCCTACGCGACCTGGAACCCCGAGTCCGTCCTGGAACCGAAGTTCTCGGGCCTGCTCTCCTCCGCCCCGTCCCTGGTCGGCAACGCCCGCAGCATCGTCACCGAATTCGACGTCTACCAGAAGGAGTTGGCCCGCCTGGTCACCAACGTGACCAAGCTCTACGACGCCACCTCCACGCTCCCCGCCTACGCCCCGGACCCGAGCACCATCCGCGTCCTGCACGTGTCCGACATCCACCTCAACCCGGCGAGCTGGAAGATCATCGCCTCGCTGGTGAGCCAGTACAAGGTCAACGTGATCGTCGACTCGGGCGACACCATGGACCACGGCACGGCCGCCGAGAACGGCTTCCTCGACCCCATCGAGGACCTCGGCGCCCCCTACGTCTGGGTCCGCGGCAACCACGACTCCCGGCTGACCCAGCGCTACCTGGAAGACCTCGAGAACGTCCACGTCCTCGACGACGGCCAGGCCCGCACCATCGCCGGCCTGCGCTTCGCCGGCATCGGCGACCCCCAGTTCACCCCCGACCGCTCCACGGTCCCCGGCGGCGACGCGGCCAACGAACTCGCGGGCGCCCGCCTGGCCACGTCCCTGCGCGACCAGCGGGCCGCCGGCACCCCCGTCGACGTGGCCGTCGCCCACGAACCGGTCGCCGCCCGCCAGACGGACGGCGAGGTCCCGCTCGCCCTGGCCGGCCATCTCCACCACCAGGAGATGGAGGTCATGCGGTACGGCACCCGGCTGCGCCTGGAAGGCTCCACCGGCGGCAGCGGCCTGCGCGCGGTCGAGGGCAAGCACCCCGACCCGATCCAGACCTCGGTCCTCTACTTCGACCGCCAGACCCGGCGCCTCCAGGCCTGGGACGAGATCGAACTGGGCGGCCTGGGCCTGACCACCGCGGAGGTGCGGCGCCACCTGGTGGAGGAGAACCAGCCGGGCGCGACGGACGCCCCGAGCCCGGCGGACTCGTCCCCCAGCCCGTCCCCGTAAACCGTTTTGGCGATACCTCCCGCCATCCCATATGCTTCTCACGTCCCCGACGCGCTGAGAAGCGCCCAGGCGGGCCGATAGCCCTCATCGTCTAGCGGCCTAGGACGCCGCCCTTTCAAGGCGGTAGCACGGGTTCGAATCCCGTTGGGGGCACGCAGTACGGTGTGCGACACTGTCGTACGCAACGCAAGGTCCTGTGGAGCAGTTTGGAGTGCTCGCCACCCTGTCAAGGTGGAGGCCGCGGGTTCAAATCCCGTCAGGACCGCCAAGGCTTCGATGAAGCCTTGATGGCTGGGTAGCTCAGTTGGTACGAGCGATCGCCTGAAAAGCGATAGGTCGCCGGTTCGACCCCGGCCCCAGCCACAGTCAAGGCCCCGATCCCCGGATCGGGGCCTTTCTGGTGTGTGCCACAAAAGCGTTCGCCACGGATTTCGCCGGGATGAGATCCTGGATCCCGTATGTCTACGCACCCCGCCCCCGCCCTCGGCCCCCTGGCCCCCCGCCTGAACGAGCTGTCGCTGCGCGACGCGCACCGGCTCGGTCGGCGGCTCGAAGGTGCCCGCAAGATCCGCAAGCCGGAGGCGCGGGCCGCCGTGCTCGCGGAGATCGAGGCGGAGGTCGCCCAGGGCGAGGAGCGGATCGCCGCCCGGCGCACCCGTCTCCCCGCCGTCTCGTATCCCGAGCAGCTGCCGGTCAGCCAGAAGAAGGACGAGATCGCGGCCGCCATCCGCGATCACCAGGTCGTGATCGTCGCCGGTGAGACCGGTTCCGGCAAGACGACCCAGATCCCGAAGATCTGTCTGGAGCTCGGGCGCGGGGTCAGGGGCATGATCGGCCACACCCAGCCCCGCCGGATCGCGGCCCGTACGGTCGCCGAGCGCGTCGCGGAGGAGCTGGACACCCCGCTCGGGGAGTCCGTGGGCTGGAAGGTGCGCTTCACCGACCAGGTGAATCCCGAGGGCACCTTCATCAAGCTGATGACGGACGGCATCCTGCTCGCCGAGATCCAGACCGACCGCGAGCTGCGCGCCTACGACACGATCATCATCGACGAGGCTCACGAGCGGTCCCTCAACATCGACTTCCTGCTCGGGTACCTGGCGCAGCTGCTGCCGAAGCGGCCCGACCTGAAGGTCGTCATCACGTCGGCGACCATCGACCCCGAGCGCTTCTCGCGGCACTTCGGTGACGCCCCGATCGTCGAGGTCAGCGGGCGGACGTATCCGGTGGAGGTGCGGTACCGGCCGCTGCTCGAGGAGGACTCCGAGGACTCCGACCGCGACCAGATCACCGCGATCACGGACGCCGTCGAGGAGCTGATGGGGGAGGGGAAGGGCGACATCCTCGTCTTCCTCTCCGGTGAGCGGGAGATCCGGGACACCGCGGACGCGCTGACGAAGAAGCAGTACCGCTTCACGGAGATCCTGCCGCTGTACGCCCGTCTCTCGCACGCCGAGCAGCACCGGGTCTTCCAGCAGCACACCGGGCGCAGGATCGTTCTGGCGACCAACGTCGCCGAGACCTCCCTCACGGTCCCCGGCATCAAGTACGTCATCGACCCGGGTTTCGCCCGGATCAGCCGGTACAGCCATCGCACCAAGGTGCAGCGGCTCCCCATCGAGCCGGTCTCGCAGGCCAGCGCCAACCAGCGCAAGGGCCGCTGCGGCCGCACCAGCGACGGCATCTGCGTCCGGCTGTACTCGGAGGACGACTTCCTGGCCCGTCCGGAGTTCACGGACGCGGAGATCCTCCGTACGAACCTCGCCTCCGTCATCCTCCAGATGACCGCCGCCGGGCTCGGTGACATCGAGAAGTTCCCGTTCATCGACCCGCCGGACCACCGCAACATCCGCGACGGCGTGCAGCTCCTCCAGGAGCTCGGCGCGATCGACCCGGCCGAGAAGGACGTACGCAAGCGGCTCACGCAGACCGGCCGCAAGCTGGCCCAGCTGCCCGTCGACCCGCGCCTTGCCCGCATGGTCCTGGAGGCCGACCGGAACGGCTGTGTCCGTGAGGTCATGGTCATAGCGGCGGCGCTGTCCATCCAGGACCCGCGCGAGCGGCCGGCCGACAAGCAGGCGCAGGCCGACCAGAGCCACGCCCGCTTCAAGGACGAGACGAGCGACTTCCTCGCCTTCCTGAACCTGTGGCGCTACGTCCGCGAGCAGCAGAAGGAGCGGGGCTCGTCGTCGTTCCGCCGGATGTGCAAGCAGGAGTACCTCAACTTCCTGCGCATTCGCGAATGGCAGGACATCTACACGCAGTTGCGCACGGTCGCCAAGCAGATGGGCATCCACCTCAACGAGGACGACGCCCCCGCCGACCGGGTCCACGTCTCCCTCCTCGCCGGTCTCCTGTCCCACATCGGCATGAAGGACGTGAAGGAGTCCAAGGACTCCGGCCCCGGCGCGCGCAAGGACGGCGGGCGCAACGAGTACATCGGTGCCCGCAACGCGAAGTTCGCGATCTTCCCGGGCTCGGCGCTGTTCAGGAAGCCGCCGCGCTTCGTGATGTCCGCCGAGCTCGTCGAGACCTCCCGCCTCTGGGCCCGCGTCAACGCGCGGATCGAGCCCGAGTGGGTCGAGCCGCTGGCCGAGCACCTCCTGAAGCGCACGTACTCCGAGCCGCACTGGGAGAAGGACCAGGCGGCGGTGATGGCGTACGAGAAGGTCACGCTGTACGGCGTCCCGATCGTCGCCCAGCGCAAGGTCAACTACGGCCGGATCGATCCCGAGGCCAGCCGCGAGCTGTTCATCCGCAACGCCCTGGTGGAGGGCGACTGGCGCACCCACCACAAGTTCTTCGCCGACAACCGCAAGCTCCTGAGCGAGGTCGAGGAACTCGAACACCGGGCCCGGCGCCGGGACATCGTCGTGGACGACGAGACGCTGTTCGACTTCTACGACGCCCGGGTGCCCGAGCACGTGGTCTCCGGCGCCCACTTCGACTCGTGGTGGAAGCGCAAGCGGCACGAGGAGCCGGAGTTCCTGGACTTCGAGCGCGAGATGCTCATCCGGGAGTCGGCGGAGGCGGTCACCAAGGCCGACTATCCCGACTCCTGGCGGCAGGGGCAGCTCAAGTTCCGGGTGACGTACCAGTTCGAGCCGGGCGCGGACGCGGACGGTGTGACGGTCCACATCCCGCTCCAGGTCCTCAACCAGGTCACGGACGAGGGCTTCGACTGGCAGATCCCGGGCCTCAGGGAGGAGCTGGTGACGGAGCTGATCCGGTCCCTGCCGAAGCCGATCCGCCGCAACTACGTGCCGGCCCCGAACTTCGCCGGGCGGTTCCTCGATACGGCCGTCCCGCTCCAGGAGCCTTTGACGGTGACGATGGCCCGCGAGCTGAAACGCATGGTGGGCGTCCCCTTCGACGCGGACGACTTCGACTGGTCGAAGGTCCCGGACCATCTGCGCATCACCTTCCGGATCGTCGACGAGCGGCGCCGCAAGCTCGCCGAGGACAAGGACCTGGAGGCTCTGCAGCTCCAGCTGAAGCCGAAGGCGCGCAAGGCCCTGTCCCAGGCCGCGGCGGCCACCGCCTCCCGCGAGGGCGGGGAGTCCCTTGAGCGCAATGGCCTGACCGACTGGACCATCGGCACGCTCACCCGCGTCTTCGAGACCCGCCGCGCCGGCCAGCCGGTCAAGGCGTACCCGGCGCTGGTGGACGACGGCGACACGGTGTCGGTCCGTCTCTTCGACACGGAGGCCGAGCAGCAGCAGGCGATGTGGAAGGGCACCCGCCGGCTGATCCTGCGCAACATCCCGGTCAACGCGGCGAAGTTCGCGTCCGAGAAGCTCACCAACGCCCAGAAGCTCGCCCTGTCCGCCAACCCCCACGGCTCGATCCAGGCCCTGTTCGACGACTGCGCGATGGCGGCGGCGGACAAGCTGATCGGGGACTTCGGCGGGCCGGTCTGGGACGAGGAGTCGTACCGCAAGCTCTACGACAAGGTGCGCGCCGAGATCGTCGACACGACGGTCCGTGCGGTGGGCCAGGTGCAGCAGGTCCTCGCCGCGTGGCAGGCCGCCGAGCGCCGTCTGAAGTCCGTACGCAGCCCCGTGCTGCTGGCGAACCTGACGGATGTGCGGGGGCAGCTGGACGGCCTTGTGAAGCCCGGCTTCGTGACGGAGGCGGGGCTGCGGCGCCTGCCCGATCTGATGCGCTATCTGATCGCGGTGGACCGCCGGCTGCAGCAGATGCCGACGAACGTCCAGCGGGACACCACGCGCATGGAGAAGGTCCACGAGATGCGGGACGAGTACGCCTGGCTGCTGGAGCAGATGCCGCAGGGGCGTCCGGTGCCGCAGCAGGTCCTGGACGTGCGCTGGATGCTGGAGGAGCTCCGGGTGAGCTATTTCGCGCACGCGCTCGGTACGGCGTACCCGATCTCCGACAAGCGGATCGTGAAGGCGATCGACGCGCTGGTGCCGTGACGGACCGCGCACGCTGAGTGAGTTCGACCAGGGGGCTCGCCCTCCTGTAGAGTCTCTTCTCGCAGCGCAACGCACGAATAGCGCAGCAAAACCTGGTCCTGTGGAGCAGTTTGGAGTGCTCGCCACCCTGTCAAGGTGGAGGCCGCGGGTTCAAATCCCGTCAGGACCGCAGTGAACGGAAGGGCCCGCATCCCGCGAGGGATGCGGGCCCTTCGCGTGTTCGTGCGAGCCCTTCGCGTGTTCGAGTGGACCGGCAGGCCACCTTGACGGAGTCACATTCGCTGGGTACCCAGAAATCAGGGCCCTTCCTCGCGTGGCCCCCGGAGGTGGGATATGGCGGCTACCGCTAGGCACGAGACGCGGGCGCTGCTCCGCGCGCACCTGTCGGCCGCCACCTCCTATCGACATCGCACCCGCCACTGCCCCATCTGCCACCGGCTGCTGAGGCTCGCGATGGACTCCGGTACCCGCGACTACGAGCCGGCGCCGGACGAGGTCACGCAGGACGAGGCCCCGTCCACGGCATGACCTCCGGCGACACCAACTCCCGTCCGGCCGTGGGCCGCTGGAGCCCCCGCCTCCCTTTAGCGCACATAAGCCAGAGGCAACAAGCACTGTGGCATGTGACGGGTGTCACCGTATAAGTTTCCTGGGGGGTAGGTCTTACACCCCTCCTACAACTGGTCAATTTAATATGTGCAATTGCACCAGCATCGGCACCGGTTCGGGGCCTCGTCCGGCGCTCACCCACGCCTCCGCAGGCGGGCACACAGCTCACACATGGCGAACACTCAGAGTGAGCACACAGGAGATCCGACAGCCCTCCCCACACTCCGACAAGGCCGCTCACAGGACCACCGGCCGGCGCACACTCCGCGCACAAAAAAGATCGCGCTGGACCCGGCGGAGTCCAGCGCGATCTACGACGCACCCTTGTTGCGTGCCTGAAGTGCTCTGTTGGCTGGGGCGTGGGCTCTGTTGGGGCAGAACCCGCGTCGCTTGGAGCTAGGGTCCGGACGCTACGGCGAGTTGGGGGAACTGCCGTTTTGCCCGGTTATGAAGCTGTTCAGGCCTCGCTGCGCTGCTGCGGGATACCCGCGAGCAGAGCGCGGACCTCAGCCTCGCGGTAACGGCGGTGACCGCCGAGCGTACGGATGGAAGTAAGCTTCCCGGCCTTCGCCCACCGCGTGACCGTCTTGGGGTCGACGCGGAACATCGTGGCGACCTCAGCCGGGGTCAGCAGCGGCTCGGCATCAGGGGTGCGAGCGGTCATGAGCGGCCTCCTCGGGAGAACCGAACCTTCTCGGTTCTTTCCTCTAAATTCTGCACCTTGACCCGCGTTGCCCGAAATGGCGGACGCGAGTCGAGTCGGTTATAGGACGAACGGCTTGTCCTCGGCACTACAACTACACCATCTGTCCAGCCGCGTCGGCCAAACCGATGGAATTGCCCCTCCAGGTGTTCATCAGCGACCTAAGCCGATGGACCATGCCATAGCGGACAGTCACGCCACTGTGACGATCAGTCACAGTGGCGTGCAGGAGTCCCAAGACCCCCCAAAGTGTGCAATGTCGAGATGGAGTCCTCCCCGGACTCCTTGTCCTATTTTGGCACGAGGGGGGGTTGGGGACGCAAGAGCCGCGTACGTGCATTCCGTCACGCTTGCGGCCATTGACACATCCTTGATGCATACGCCCGGATCGGGACCTACGTCCCTTGTTGACGAGGCATCAAGAACCTCAGAACGAGCACGAAACCCCAAAACGGGCGTCCCGTCAAACGCCAGTTCGTTACGTCACACAGTGCGTCAGATCACACTCGCCGCTGTGCCCCAGGTCACTCCGACGGCGGCTCAGTTGGCCGAGCGCCGGTCCCGTACCGACCGCCACCGCTCCACGAGCCGCGCGTAGGCGTCGCCGGCCGCCGCCCCGTCGCCCTGCCGGAGCGCCTCGATCCCGTCGGCCACGTCGGCCGCCGAATGGTCGTCCTCCAGCTCGCCGGCCGGGAGGGCGTGCACCAGGCCGCCGTAGTCCAACTCGACCAGCGAGCGCGGATGGAACTCCTCCAGCCAGCGCCCGACGTCCACCAGGCCGTCGATGAGGGGCCCGTCGTCGATGGCGTCCTTCAGGGTCCTCAGGGCCCGCGCCACCCGGCGGCGCGCCTGCACCATCGGCGTCTGGTAGCGCAGCGTCGGAGGGCTCTCGCCCGAGCCCTTGTCGAACCGGCGCTCCTCGTCCGAGACGAGCACGAACCAGTGCAGCGGGACCTGCCAGGTCGAGGTGCGGATCCAGGGCCGGGCGTCCGGGTTGCGGGCCAGCCAGCGCTCGTAGTCCTGGGCCGCCTGGCGTCGCACGACCTCGGGCAGCACCGCGTCCAGGACGGGACCGGGCAGCTCTTCGGCCAGCTCCCCGAGGGCCTGCCAGCCGCGCAGCCGCGTGCGCCACGGGCACACGCACAGCACCCCGTCGATCTCCAGCACGAAGGCGTCGCTGCTCTCGTGCACCGGCACCGGGACGGGCGGGGTCGGCAGCAAGTCCGCCAGGGCACGGCGTAGTTCGTCCTGGTACGAGGGACGGTCGGGGCGGCGGGCGTAACGGGCCCAGTGGCCGCGCTCCGGCTCCGGGAAGGCCGCCAGCGGTTCATAGACCCGCAGATACGTCGCGTACGGGACGATCACCGAGGACACCTTGGGCACGCCTGCTCTCTCCCCCGCCGTCTGCCAGGGAAACCTGCGAAACCCGCTGACAAATGCGCGGGAAAACTATGCAAATCGTCGCACGGACGTACTCCACGCGTAGGTGATCCTGAGCACTGCGGGTTGGACGGGCGCTCGCGGGTCTAATCTCATGCTCAACAGCCCCCGCCACCTGTACGGGAGCTCGCTCCAACCGCCGCACCGTACTCAGGAGTCACCACAGTGACCGACGTAACACACGGCGTCCTGCACACCCTGTTCCACTCGGACCAGGGCGGTCATGAGCAAGTCGTGCTCTGCCAGGACCGCGCCAGCGGCCTCAAGGCCGTCATCGCCATCCATTCCACTGCCCTGGGCCCCGCCCTCGGCGGTACGCGCTTCTACCCGTACGCGACCGAGGAAGAGGCCGTCGCCGACGCGCTGAACCTCGCGCGCGGGATGTCCTACAAGAACGCCATGGCCGGTCTCGACCACGGCGGCGGCAAGGCCGTGATCATCGGAGACCCCGAGCAGATCAAGTCCGAGGAGCTGCTGCTGGCCTACGGCCGGTTCGTGGCCTCGCTCGGCGGCCGCTACGTCACCGCCTGCGACGTCGGTACCTACGTCGCGGACATGGACGTCGTGGCCCGTGAGTGCCGCTGGACCACCGGACGCTCCCCCGAGAACGGCGGCGCCGGCGACTCCTCCGTGCTCACCGCCTTCGGCGTCTACCAGGGCATGCGCGCCTCCGCCCAGCACCTGTGGGGCGACCCGTCGCTGCGCGACCGCAAGGTCGGCATCGCCGGCGTCGGCAAGGTCGGCCACCACCTGGTGGAGCACCTGCGCGCCGAGGGCGCCGAGGTCGTCATCACGGACGTGCGCGAGGAGGCCGTCGGCCGGATCCTCGCCGCGCACCCGGGGGGTGTGACGGCGGTCGCCGACACCGCGACCCTGATCCGCGTCGAGGACCTCGACATCTACGCCCCGTGCGCGCTCGGCGGGGCCCTGAACGACGACACCGTGCCGGCCCTGACCGCGAAGGTGGTGTGCGGCGCGGCCAACAACCAGCTCGCCCACCCCGGCGTCGAGAAGGACATCGCCGACCGCGGGATCCTCTACGCGCCCGACTACGTGGTGAACGCCGGCGGTGTCATCCAGGTGGCCGACGAACTGCACGGCTTCGACTTCGAGCGGTGCAAGGCGAAGGCCGCGAAGATCTACGACACCACGCTGGCCATATTCGCTCGTGCGAAGACGGATGGCATTCCGCCGGCTGCCGCGGCCGACCGGATCGCCGAGCAGCGCATGCATGAGGCGGCTTCGGCGCGCAGGACGCGCTGATCCGGTTCGGCCGGGACCCGTCGGCGCACACTTAGAGAGAACTCTCACGTTCGTCGGCGGGTCGGCTGCCAAGAAGTGGTTAAAATCGGGGTTGACCAGCGAGGACAGGGCACCTCGAGGGTCCTGGGCAGACGCGCGTGCTGCGGGCGACGTACCGTATGGGCGCGGGCTCAGGTACCGTGGAAGCCCTACGGACCGGTCTCTCCGAGGAGAGCCCGTTCCAGATCATGAACGCGTGTCAAGACTCTGGGGCCGTCGAGCCCCGTCACCGAGGGGGTCGAGCCATGGGGCGCGGCCGGGCCAAGGCCAAGCAGACGAAGGTCGCCCGCCAGCTGAAGTACAACAGCGGCGGGACTGACCTGTCGCGTCTGGCCAACGAGCTGGGCGCTTCGACTTCGAACCAGCCGCCGAACGGCGAGCCGTTCGAGGATGACGAAGACGACGACGACCCGTACGCCCAGTACGCGGATCTGTACAACGACGACGATGAGGACGAAGAGGACGACGAGTCCGGTCCCTCGTCGCAACAACGCCGCGGCGCTTGACTATCCAGCAGTGCCTGACCCGGTCCTGAGCGGTTATCCGCCGGACCGGGTTTTGCGCTGCTGTCGCCGCTCTCAGCTCGCGTAGTCGCCGACCAGCGCGGCACCCGTGGTGTGCTCGCCGCGGTCCGTGATCTCGCCCGCGACCCATGCGTCGACCCCGCGGTCGGCCAGCGTCGTGAGGGCCGCGTCCGCGGATTCCTCCGGCACGATCGCGATCATGCCGACGCCCATGTTCAGGGTCTTCTCCAGCTCCAGGCGTTCGACGGATCCGGTCCTGCCGACGAGGTCGAAGACCGGGGCCGGGGTCCAGGTGGAGCGGTCGACGATCGCGTACAGGCCGTCCGGGATCACCCGGGCCAGGTTGGCGGCCAGACCGCCGCCCGTGATGTGGCTGAACGCGTGCACGTCCGTGGTGCGGGTGAGGGCCAGGCAGTCCAGCGAGTAGATCTTCGTGGGCTCCAGCAGCTCCTCGCCGAGGGTGCGGCCGAACTCCTCGATCTGCGCGTCCAGGGCGAGACCGGCCTGGTTCAGCAGCACGTGACGGACCAGCGAGTACCCGTTCGAGTGAAGGCCGGATGCCGCCATGGCGATCACGGCGTCACCCGTACGGATGCGATCCGGACCCAGCAGCCGGTCGGCCTCCACGACGCCCGTACCGGCGCCGGCGACGTCGAAGTCGTCCTCGCCGAGCAGACCCGGGTGCTCGGCCGTCTCGCCGCCCACCAGGGCGCAGCCGGCGAGCACACAGCCCTCGGCGATGCCCTTCACGATGGCGGCGACCCGCTCGGGGTGGACCTTGCCGACACAGATGTAGTCGGTCATGAACAGCGGCTCGGCGCCGCACACGACGATGTCGTCCATGACCATCGCGACCAGGTCGTGGCCGATGGTGTCGTAGACGCCCATCTGGCGCGCGACGTCGACCTTGGTGCCGACGCCGTCCGTGGCGGAGGCCAGGAGGGGACGCTCGTAGCGCTTGAGTGCGGAGGCGTCGAAGAGGCCGGCGAAACCGCCGAGGCCGCCGAGGACCTCGGGGCGCTGGGTCTTCTTCACCCACTCCTTCATGAGCTCGACCGCGCGGTCGCCCGCCTCGATGTCGACGCCGGCGGCCGCGTAGGAAGCACCTGGGGCAGGGGTGGTCTCAGACATTGCCTGGGATCTTTCGGGTTGGTTTCTACGGGGCTTACGGGCGACGGATCGCGTCGGCCGCGGCCGTGGCTGCCGGACCGGCCGCCAGCTCGGTCTCCAGGAGCTGCTTGCCGAGCAGCTCGGGGTCCGGGAGCTCCATCGGGTACTCGCCGTCGAAGCAGGCACGGCAGAGGTTCGGCTTGGCGATGGTGGTCGCCTCGATCATGCCGTCGATGGAGATGTAGGACAGCGAGTCGGCGCCGAGCGAGGTGCCGATCTCCTCGATCGACATGCCGTTGGCGATCAGCTCGGCGCGGGTGGCGAAGTCGATGCCGAAGAAGCAGGGCCACTTCACGGGCGGCGAGGAGATCCGGATGTGGACCTCGGCAGCGCCGGCCTCGCGGAGCATACGGACCAGGGCGCGCTGGGTGTTGCCGCGCACGATCGAGTCGTCGACGACGACCAGACGCTTGCCCTTGATGACTTCCTTCAGCGGGTTCAGCTTCAGCCGGATGCCCAGCTGGCGGATGGTCTGCGAGGGCTGGATGAACGTACGGCCGACGTAGGCGTTCTTCACCAGGCCCGCGCCGAACGGGATGCCGCTGGCCTCCGCGTAGCCGATCGCGGCCGGGGTGCCGGATTCCGGGGTCGCTATGACCAGGTCGGCCTCGACCGGGGCTTCCTTCGCGAGCTTGCGGCCCATCTCCACGCGGGAGAGGTAGACGTTCCGGCCGGCGATGTCGGTGTCCGGGCGAGCCAGGTACACGTACTCGAAGACACAGCCCTTCGGCTTCGCTTCCGCGAATCGAGAGGTGCGCAAGCCGTTCTCGTCGATGGCGACGAACTCGCCCGGCTCGACCTCGCGGACGTAACTGGCGCCGCAGATGTCGAGGGCGGCGGACTCGGAGGCGACGACCCAGCCGCGCTCCAGACGGCCGAGGACCAGCGGGCGGATGCCCTGCGGGTCGCGGGCCGCGTAGAGGGTGTTCTCGTCCATGAAGACGAGGGAGAAGGCGCCCTTGACCTGCGGGAGGATCTGGTGGGCGGCGTCCTCGATGGTCAGCGGCTTGCCGTCCTCGTCGACCTGGGCCGCGAGCAGCGCGGTGAGCAGGTCGGTGTCATTGGTGGCCGCGACGCGCGGGGTGCGGCCGCCCTCCTGCTTGGGCAGGTCGGCGACCATCTCGGCGAGCTGGGCCGTGTTGACCAGGTTGCCGTTGTGGCCGAGCGCGATGGAACCGTGCCCGGTGGCACGGAACGTCGGCTGGGCGTTCTCCCACACGGAGGCACCGGTCGTCGAGTAGCGGGCGTGACCCACCGCGATGTGACCCTGGAGCGAACCGAGCGATGTCTCGTCGAAGACCTGCGAGACCAGGCCCATGTCCTTGAAGACGAGGATCTGGGAGCCGTTGCTGACCGCGATTCCCGCGGATTCCTGGCCCCGATGCTGGAGGGCGTAGAGCCCGAAGTACGTGAGCTTTGCGACCTCTTCGCCCGGAGCCCAGACACCGAAGACGCCACACGCGTCCTGGGGGCCTTTCTCGCCGGGGAGCAGATCGTGATTGAGTCGACCGTCACCACGTGGCACGGCACCGAGTGTAGGCGAGATCGACCACTGGTCCGAATTGGGGATACGCGCCTGTAAATGATCACTCTGCGGCGGTCGCGTTCACATGCTCGCCGTTTTCGCTGGTCAGAGTGAGGTTGCGGTGATCGATGCCGTACTTCACCGTGCCGTCGAAGAGGCCGAGGAGCGTCTTCTCCGCCTTCATGAGTGAGGTGTCGCACATCATTCGCGTGGTGGACGCGGTGCCGAGGGTGATGCTGCCGTCGCGGACCGTCGCGGTGGCCTTCACCTTGTTGCAGCCGAGACTGCCGCTGACCTCGCCCGTCCTGCGGTCGAACGTCAGGTGGGCCTTGCCGCCGGTGTCGGGGCTGGTGACGGTCCACTTCGTGCCGAGGAGGGCGGCACCCTCCTGCTTGGTGAGGGCGACGCGGTCGCCGTCGGCGGTGGTGAGGGTGAGCTTGTCGCCGTCGACCTCGGTGCCGAGGTCGCCGTCGGCGAGGGTGCGGGCGAGGGTCTGCTCGAAGTCCGCCGGGACGCCGTCACAGGCCATCTCGGTCGCCTGCACCTGGTCGAAGGTGACGCGGTCGTCGGCGAAGGCGGCCTCGGCGCCGAAGTTGTTGCAGCCGAGACTGCCCTTGACCTTGCCGCCGTCGGCGATGCTCAGCCAGGCGCCGCTCGGGGCGTCGCTCTTCTTGCCGTCCACGGTGACGCCGTCGACGGCCCAGTGGACGCCGGTGACGGAGGCCGCGCCCCCGGCACCGACCGAGGCGCTGCCCCCGTCCTCGCTGCCGCAGGCGGCGGCGAACGGGATCAGGGTCAGTGCGGCGAGAGCGGCCAGTCGCTTTGTGTCCATGCCGAGTGTGTCCATGCCGGTGGGACGGGAGGGACACGGGACCGGTTCCGTTGACCGCCCAGGTCGTGTCACCCCAGCAGAGGCAGCAGCCCGCCCAGGTCCGCCCGCTCCCCGCTCGCGCTCACCTTGGCCTCCGCCACGGCGTCCTTCCAGGTCACCCGCCCGGACGCGAGCCGGATCCAGGTCAGCGGGTCGGTCTCGACGACGTTCGGCGGGGTGCCCCGGGTGTGCCGAGGACCTTCGACGCACTGGACCACGGCGTACGGCGGGATCCGCACCTCGGTCGAACCGCCCGGCGCCTTGACGGCGAGCGTGTCGGCGAGGAGCCGGGTGCAGGCGGCGAGGGCCTGACGGTCGTAGGGGATGCCGAGGCCGGGGACCGCGGCGTTCAGGTCGTCGCAGTGGACGACGAGTTCGACGGTGCGGGTGACCAGGAAGTCGGCGAGGGTCATCGAGCCGGTGCGGACGGCGAGGATGCGGCCGCCGGGTGCGTCGGCCAAGTCCCGGGTGAGGCGTTCCTCGGTGCCGGCGTAGAGCGCGCCGAGGTCGGGGTGGGCCGCGGCGAGTTCCCGTGTCGCCGCGTCGATGTCCCCGGCGCGGGCGGCGATGGCGGAAGGCCACTCCAGCAGCCCGAGCTCCGCCTTCGCCGGCACGTCCCGCTCCAGGGCACGGCTCGCGGCACCCACGACCAGGACCATGTGCGCGGCCAGCTCCCGCACGGTCCAGCTCCCCAGCCGGGTCGGCAGGGCCAGCTGCTCATCACCGAGCCCACCGACGGCCTGCCGCACATGCCCGAACTGCGTGAGCACGGCGGTACGGATCTTGAGGGGGTCGTAGGTACGCGCGCGCTTCTTGGCCGGGGGCATGAGGGGCAGCCTATGCGGGGTGGGGTGCCGTCGCGGGCGGCTCGAAGGGTTCGCCGTTGCGGGGGACGCCCACTCCGCGCCAGGTGAACGGGATGCCGCGGGCGGTGTCCGGGTCGGGGGTGTCCATGAGCTGGAAGTGGAGGTGGGGCTCGGTGGAGTTGCCCGAGTTGCCGACGTCGGCCAGGTGGTGGCCGGTGGTCACCCGGTCGCCCTCGCGGACGGTGAGTGAGCCTTTGCGCAGGTGGGCGTAGAGCGCGAAGGTGCCGTCGCCGAGGTCGAGGACGACGTGGTTGCCGACGATGTACTTGACGCCGGACAGGTCGCGGACGGACGCCTCCACGATCATCAGGTACAGCAGCCCGAGGAGAGAGGTGCGGCTGAGGTGGTCGCGCTGGTCGTCCACCGCCCGTACGACGGTGGCGTCGGCCACCGCGAGCAGCGGGGCCCCGAAGGCGGGGAAATCGCTGTTGCGGCGGGCGAGTGGCCACAGCCGGCTGAAGCCGGGGCGGGCGCCCTCCTCGGGCTCGGCGACGACGTCGATGGCGTAGGTCTGGCCGTAGGCGTGCGTGCCGTGGCTGGGTGTGCGGTCGGCCGGGCTGTTCAGCGCGGACCAGCGGCCGGTGACGGGCGGGGCGACCTCGACCGGTTCCCGGGCCGCGCGAGGGCTGTCCGGGGCGCCTCCCCAGCGGTGGGCGGCGACGAGGATCACGTAGGACACCACAAGCGGCAGGAAGTTCCACCACCAGGGGTGACCGAGGTCGAGCGCGACGTCGGCGATCACCAGGCCGACGAAGGTCAGTTGCAGCAGACGGTAGACAGTCTTGACGAGCTTGCGCCCGGACATCGTTCCCCCAGTTCGGTCGCTGTTACGGCCGGGCCGTGCAGAGCGCCACCAGCAGCGGTACGACCCGCCCCGGCGGCACCTCGTAGCGGCCCCGTCCCGCGGTGTGGAGCCAGCCCGCGCCGGTCAGTTGGCGCAGGTGGTGGTAGATCTGGCCGGTCGTGCCGACCTCGTCCAGTTCGGCGAGTTCCGCCGCGGTGCGGCGGCCGCCGAGGATCTCGCGCAGCAGCCGCAGCCGGACGGGATGCCCCAGCGCCGCGAACGCCTCGGCGGCCTCGGTCCACTCGGCGTCCAGCAGTTCCTCCGTCGACGCACCCTGCTGCCAGGCGTACTGCTCCCCCGACGGCAGCCGTACGGCGCCGGTGAACAGGACGCCTCCGTCGGCCACGCCCGTCTCGGCGAGCCGCTCCTTCAGGCCGTCCAGGGCCCAGAAGTCGCCTTCGCCCAGGCGGGGGGCGGCGGTGTGCCGGGCGCCTTCCAGGGCCGCCAGCCGGCGTTCGAGGTCGGCGACACGCTCTTCGAGTTCCACGGTTTGCGATATTACGGAACTACGTAATTACGTGCAAGCGAGTGTGGATGCGGGCGCGTGACGGCCGGCACGCGATGGCCGGCATGCGATAGCCGGCATGCGAAAGCCGGCATGCGAAAGCCCCCGCCCGGTGGACCGGACGGGGGCTTCGACGCCGTACGACTGCTTACGCGAGCAGCGCCGGGATCGTCGCCTCGTGCGTCTCGCGCAGCTCGTCCAGGGTGAGCGCGAACTCGCCCTGGAGCTCCACCGAGTCGCCGTCCACGACACCGATACGGGTGGCCGGCAGGCCCCGCGCACCGCACATGTCGTTGAAGCGGACCTCCTCCGAGCGCGGGATGGCCACGACGGCGCGGCCGGCCGACTCGGAGAACAGGAAGGTGAAGGCGTCCAGACCGTCGGGGACGACCAGGCGGGCGCCCTTGCCGCCGAGCAGCGCCGACTCGACGACCGCCTGGATCAGACCGCCGTCGGACAGGTCGTGCGCGGAGTCGATCATGCCGTCGCGGGACGCGGAGATCAGGATCTCGGCGAGCAGCCGCTCGCGCTCCAGGTCCACCTTCGGCGGCAGTCCGCCGAGGTGGTCGTGGACGACCTGCGACCAGGCCGAGCCGTTGAACTCCTCACGCGTGTCGCCGAGAAGGTAGAGCAGCTGCCCCTCCTCCTGGAAGGCGACCGGCGTGCGCCGGGCGACGTCGTCGATGACGCCCAGTACGGCCACGACCGGGGTCGGGTGGATGGCCGCCTCGCCCGTCTGGTTGTACAACGACACGTTGCCGCCGGTCACCGGGGTGCCGAGCTGCTGGCAGGCGTCCGCCAGACCGCGCACGGCCTCCGCGAACTGCCACATGACGGCCGGGTCCTCGGGCGAGCCGAAGTTCAGGCAGTCGGAGACGGCGAGCGGCTTGGCGCCGGTGGTGGCGACGTTGCGGTACGCCTCCGCGAGGGCCAGCTGGGCGCCCGTGTACGGGTCCAGCTTGGCGTAGCGGCCGTTGCCGTCCGTCGCGATGGCGACGCCGAGACCGGTCTCCTCGTCGATGCGGATCATGCCGGAGTCCTCGGGCTGGGCGAGGACGGTGTTGCCCTGCACGAAGTGGTCGTACTGCGAGGTGATCCACTTCTTGCTGGCCTGGTTCGGGGAGCCGACCAGCTTCAGGACCTGGTCCTTCAACTCTTCGGCCGTGGCCGGCCGCACGAGCTTGCCGGCGTCGTCGGCCTGCAGCGCGTCCTGCCAGGAGGGGCGGGCGTAGGGGCGCTCGTAGACCGGGCCCTCGTGCGCCACGGTCCGCGGGTCGACGTCGACGATCTTGCCGCCGTGCCAGTAGATCTCCAGGCGGTCGCCGTCGGTCACCTCACCGATGACGGTGGCGATGACGTCCCACTTCTCGCAGATCTCCAGGAACCGGTCGACCTTCTCCGGCTCGACGACCGCGCACATGCGTTCCTGCGACTCGCTCATGAGGATTTCCTCGGGCGAGAGCGTCGAGTCACGCAGGGGGACGTCGTCCAGGGTCACGCGCATACCGCCGGAGCCGTTGGACGCGAGCTCGGAGGTGGCGCAGGACAGACCGGCCGCGCCGAGGTCCTGGATGCCGACGACCAGCTTCTCGGCGAACGCCTCCAGGGTGCACTCGATGAGGAGCTTCTCCTGGAAGGGGTCGCCGACCTGGACGGCCGGGCGCTTCGACGGCTTGGCGTCGTCGAAGGTCTCGGAGGCGAGGATCGACGCGCCGCCGATGCCGTCGCCGCCCGTGCGGGCCCCGTACAGGATGACCTTGTTGCCCGCGCCGGACGCCTTGGCGAGGTGGATGTCCTCGTGCCGCATGACGCCGATGGCGCCGGCGTTGACCAGCGGGTTGCCCTGGTAGCAGGAGTCGAAGACGACCTCGCCGCCGATGTTGGGCAGGCCCAGGCAGTTGCCGTAGCCGCCGATGCCGGCGACGACGCCCGGCAGGACGCGCTTGGTGTCGGGGTGGTCGGCGGCGCCGAAGCGCAGCGGGTCGACGACCGCGACCGGGCGGGCGCCCATGGCGATGATGTCGCGCACGATGCCGCCGACGCCGGTGGCCGCGCCCTGGTAGGGCTCGACGTACGACGGGTGGTTGTGCGACTCGACCTTGAAGGTGACGGCGTAGCCCTGGCCGACGTCCACGACACCGGCGTTCTCGCCGATGCCGACGAGCAGGGCGTCCGACTCGGGCGCCTTCTCGCCGAACTGGCGCAGGTGCACCTTGGAGGACTTGTAGGAGCAGTGCTCGGACCACATGACCGAGTACATGGCGAGTTCGGCACCGGTCGGGCGGCGGCCGAGGATCTCGACGACCCGCTCGTACTCGTCCTTCTTCAGACCGAGTTCGGCCCAGGGCAGCTCGACGTCGGGGGTCGCGGCCGCGTGCTCGACCGTGTCCAGAGGCGTCCGGCTCATGCGTTGACCAGCTTCTTGAGGATCGAGGTGAAGAAGGGGAGCCCGTCGGTGCGGCCGGAGCCGATGAGCGGCTCGACGGCGTGCTCCGGGTGCGGCATCAGGCCCACGACGTTGCCGGCCTCGTTGGTGATGCCGGCGATGTCGTTGAGCGAGCCGTTCGGGTTGAAGTCGAGGTAGCGGAACGCGACCCGGCCCTCGGCCTCCAGCTTGTCCAGCGTGTACTGGTCGGCGACGTACCGGCCGTCCATGTTCTTCAGCGGGATGTGGATCTCCTGGCCGGCCTCGTAGTCGGCGGTCCAGGCGGTGTCCGCGTTCTCCACCCGCAGCTTCTGGTCGCGGCAGATGAAGTGCAGGTGGTCGTTGCCGAGCATCCCGCCCGGGAGGAGGTGGGCCTCGGTGAGGACCTGGAAGCCATTGCAGATACCGAGGACCGGAAGGCCCGCCTTCGCCTGCTCGATGACCGTCTCCATCACCGGCGAGAAGCGGGAGATGGCGCCGGCCCGCAGATAGTCGCCGTAGGAGAAACCGCCGGGCAGCACCACGGCGTCGACCTGCTTGAGGTCCTTGTCCTTGTGCCAGAGAGCGACCGGTTCGGCGCCCGCGAGGCGGATCGCGCGCTGGGTGTCCCGGTCATCGAGACTTCCCGGGAAAGTGACGACGCCAATACGAGCGGTCACTTCGCCGCCTCCGCGACTTCCTCGACCTTGACGGTGAAGTCCTCGATCACGGTGTTCGCGAGGAAGGATTCCGCAAGATCGTGGATGCGGGCGAGCGCGGCATCGTCGACCGGTCCGTCAACTTCCAGTTCGAATCGCTTTCCCTGACGTACGTCGGAGATGCCTTCGAAACCCAGTCGCGGCAGTGCGCGCTGCACCGCCTGGCCCTGGGGGTCGAGGATCTCCGGCTTGAGCATGACGTCGACTACGACGCGTGCCACTGGCACTCCCGGTGTGTGGTGCTGAGCAGGTTCCTTCAGACTACCCGTACAAAATTTCTACGCGGGTAGAGTTGTAGGAAGCTACGTGACAGCCATCACGATCCGGCATCGGAGGGGGGTGTTCACGAAAAGTTACGGGAAAGATCCCCGATCAGCCGCAGATAGCTATTGCGCCCGCCCGTCTCCCACCACCACCCTCAATCGAAGTCGCTGCGCTCCCTCTTGATTTTTGACACGCGGAGAGATTTAGTCGGGCTTCACATTGCATTGCCGGGCACTGTACAAATGAATTGGCAAAAGCCAGAGACTCGGCACGTCGTAGCAGCTGAGCTGTATGAGGTGCCGCCTGAAGGGACCGATATTCGTGGCGCAGAAGGTCGTGGTCACTCTCTTTGACGACATCGACGGCTCGGAAGCGGCGGAAACGATCGCCTTCGGACTCGACGGCAAGTCGTACGAGATCGACCTGAATGAAGCCAATGCCAAGAAACTGCGTAAGGCGCTCGCGCCCTACGTGGAAGCCGGCCGCAAGCGGTCGAAGTCCGGCAAGGCGTACAAGCAGACCGAGGTCGCCCCGGACCCGGCGGCCGTCCGGGCCTGGGCCCAGGCCAACAAGATGGAGGTGCCGGCCCGCGGCCGCATCCCCAAGAAGGTCTACGAGGCGTTCGCGTCGGCGCAGTGAGGCGCCCCGGGGGCACGCGCCCTCAAGGCTCCGTCAGCGGGCCCTGAGGGCACCCGACTTGTGCCGGTGCGACAACCGACTTGCGCAACCCCCCTGCTGATCAGCTAATGTCTGGAGCACGCCGCCGGGCCGGGCCGAAAAAGTCCAGCTCGCCGAGCATGCGGGTGTAGTTCAGTAGTAGAACATCCCCCTTCCAGGGGGAAGGCGCAGTGTGCAATTCCTGTCACCCGCTCTGCACCGCCGGTCCGATCCACTGGGGGTCCCCCCGCTGGGGGAGGATCAGGTAGGCTGGTGCTCGCACCGATCGGTGAGAGCCGGTCGGGGGCAATGCGGACGTAGCTCAGTTGGTAGAGCGCAACCTTGCCAAGGTTGAGGTCGCGAGTTCGAGCCTCGTCGTCCGCTCTTGATGAAGAAGACCCCGGTCCATTGGACCGGGGTCTTTCTCATGCGTGAGCGTCCGCCTGACATTTGTCATGCCGAGTGGTGACAGCGCGCACTGCTGCCGGGCTCCCGCCGCGGGGACGCTGAGTGCATGAACACCAACGAACACGAACACGTGATTGAGGTCACCGACCTACGACGTGTCTACGGGGGCGGGTTCGAGGCGGTGCGCGGCATCACCTTCTCCGTGGCACGCGGAGAGGTCTTCGCGCTGCTCGGCACCAACGGCGCCGGAAAGACGTCGACCGTCGAACTGCTCGAAGGGCTCGCCGAGCCCGCCGGGGGCCACGTCCGGGTACTCGGGCACGACCCCTACGCCGAGCGGGCCGTCGTACGGCCGCGCACCGGGGTGATGTTGCAGGAGGGCGGCTTTCCCTCCGAGCTGACCGTCGCCGAGACCGCGCGGATGTGGGCGGGCTGCGTGAGCGGGGCGCGGCCGCCGCAGGAGGTGCTGAACCTCGTCGGACTGGCCGGCAAGACCGGCGTACGCGTCAAGCAGCTCTCCGGGGGTGAGCGGCGGCGGCTGGACCTGGCGCTCGCGCTGCTCGGGGATCCCGAGGTGCTGTTCCTCGACGAGCCGACGACCGGGCTCGACGCCGAAGGGCGCCGGGACACCTGGGAGTTGGTGCGGGCGCTGCGCGACAACGGCACCACCGTGCTGCTGACCACGCACTACCTGGAGGAGGCCGAGGGCCTCGCCGACCGGCTCGCGATCCTGCACGAGGGGCGGATCGCGGCGGCCGGGACGCCCGCCGAGGTGACCGCGTCCCAGCCGTCGCGGATCACCTTCGAGCTGCCCGACGGCTACTTCCTGGGGGACCTGCCGCCGCTCGGCGAGCTGGGCGTGAGCGCGCACGAGATCGAGGGGCGGGTCGTGCGGCTGCGCACCCACCGGCTCCAGTGGGCGGCCACCCGGCTGCTGGTGTGGGCCGAGCAGACCGGAGTGGAGCTGCGGCGGCTGGACGTGCGGTCGGCATCGCTGGAGGAGGCGTTCCTCGGCATCGCGCGCGAGGCGGCGGAGGCCGCCGGGACGAAGGAGTACGCGGCATGAGTACGGCGATGACCACGCCCGTGGGACGCATGACGTCGTTGGCCCGGGCCGAGCTGACCCTGCTCGGGCGCAGCAGGGGCACCCTTTTCGCGGCGCTCGTCGTGCCGCTGATCCTGCCCCTCAGCGCGCGGGAGGCGGCCAGGCAGATGGACCTGGCGGAGGTGGGCCTCACCCTCGGCACCGTCATCCTGCCCGCCTCCATCGGCTTCTCGCTGCTCTACGCGGTGTACGCGACGCTCGTCAGCGTCTACACCGCCCGCCGCGAGGAACTCGTCCTCAAGCGGCTGCGCACCGGCGAGCTGCGGGACACCGAGATCCTCGCCGGGGCCGCGTTGCCGGCCCTGGCGACCGGCCTCGCCCAGTGCGTGGTGCTGGCGATCGGCTGCACCGTCCTGCTCGACATGAGCGCGCCCCGCGCGCCCCATCTCGCCGTGCTGGGCCTGCTCCTGGGGTTCCTGCTGTGCGTGTCGCTCGCCGCGGTGACCTCGTCCTTCACCCGCAGCGTCGAGAGCGCGCAGGTCACGACGCTGCCGGTGGTGTTCCTCTCCATGATCTTCTCCGGCATGTTCGTGCCGCTGGAGGTCCTTCCCGACCGGGTGGCGTCGGTGTGCGAACTGCTGCCGCTGACCCCGGTGATCACTCTGGTGCGCGGCGGCTGGACCGGCGACCTGTCGGCGTCCGAGGTGCTGGCACCGGTCCTCGTCGCGCTGGTCTGGACGGTCGCGGGCGTGTTTGCTGTACGGCGATGGTTCCGCTGGGAACCTCGGCGTTGACCTAGGGGAGCGGCGGATGCGCGGGCCGGGAACGTGGTGGCGGGGGAAGAGCACCCCGGCGAAGGTGGAGACGTACACGCGAGGGTCGTTCCACTTCTTCGCGCTGGTCGAGGTCGCGGGGGCCGGGTTGCCGGTCATGGGCCAGATCGGGGGTTGGCCGGCCGCGGGACTGACGCTCCTGGTGTGCGCGCACGCGGCGACCTGCATGCTGACCGTGTCGCGGGCGGTGGACTGGGTGCGGGGCCTGCGGGAGCAGCCCGTACGGCTGATGTGCGCGCTCGGCGCGGCCAGCGCCGTGGTCGCCGTCACGGCTCTCGGGATCGCCGAGTACGGCCCGAAGGGGGACGACGTCGACTCGGCGGCGGGCAGCGTCTTCGGCGTCACCATGATCTTCGGGATGGGCATCATCGCGCTCGGCGTGCAGGTGCGCCGGCATGTGTACGCCGTCGTCGCGGGCTTCGCGGCGGGTACCGCGGTCATCGTGGTCGCGATGACCCGGTCGCCGCTCGGTGCGCTCGTCACCGCGGTGATCGTGCTGCTCGGCGGCGGATTCCTCGCCTTCACGGCCGTGTTCTCGGTCTGGCTGCTCAGGTCCGTCTTCGAGCTCGACGAGGCCCGCGAGACCCGCACCCGGCTCGCGGTCGCCGAGGAGCGGCTGCGGTTCGGGCGGGATCTGCACGACGTGATGGGGCGCAACCTCGCGGTCATCGCCCTCAAGAGCGAGCTCGCCGTGCAGCTGGCGCGGCGCGGCCGGCCCGAGGCCGTGGAGCAGATGATCGAGGTGCAGCGGATCGCGCAGGAGTCGCAGCGCGAGGTGCGGGACGTCGTGCGCGGGTACCGGGAGGCCGACCTGCAGGTCGAACTCGTCGGTGCGCAGGGAGTGTTGACGGCGGCCGGGATCACGTGCGAGGTGGCGGGGGAGGCGGCCGGGCTGCCGGTCGAGGTGCAGTCGGCGCTGGCCTGGGTGGTGCGGGAGGCGACCACCAATGTGCTGCGGCACGGGAACGCCCAGCGGTGTGCGGTGGAAGTAGGGGTGCGGGAGGGACAAGTGGTGCTGACGGTGGAGAACGACGGAGCTGCCGGGGCCTCCGACGGGGGTGGCGGCTCCGGTCTCACCGGGCTGCGCGAGCGGCTGGCCGCGGTGGACGGCACATTGGAGGCCGGCCGGGCCGGCGAGGGGACGTTCCGGCTGGTGGCGGAGGTGCCGTTGACGGGGGCGGGCGTGCGGGAGGTCACCGTATGAGCGGGTCGGTTCGGTTGCTGCTGGCCGACGACGAGCATCTGATCCGGGGCGCGCTCGCCACGCTGCTCTCCCTGGAGGACGACCTCGTGATCGTCGCCGAGGCGGCCAGCGGACCCGAGGCACTGGCGATGGCCCGGGCGCACCGGCCCGACGTCGCCGTACTGGATCTTCAGATGCCGGGGGCGGACGGTGTGAAGGTCGCCACATCCCTGCGTGCCGAACTGCCCGGCTGCCGGGTGCTGATCGTGACCAGTCACGGGCGGCCCGGGCACCTGAAGCGGGCCCTCGCGGCGGGTGTGCGCGGGTTCGTCCCGAAGACCGTCAGCGCGCAGCGGCTCGCGGAGATCATCCGGACCGTGCACGCCGGTAACCGTTACGTCGACCCGGAGTTGGCCGCCGACGCCATCGCCGCCGGGGACTCGCCGCTGACCGTGCGGGAGGCGGAGGTGCTGGAACTCGCCGCCGACGGGGCGCCCGTCGCGGAGATCGCGGAGCGGGCCGCGCTGTCCCAGGGGACCGTGCGGAACTATCTGTCGTCCGCGGCCTCGAAGCTCGGTGCGGAGAACCGGCACGCGGCGGTGCGTCTCGCGCGGGAGCGAGGTTGGGTATAGTGGTTCCCGCGCCACGGCGCATGCGAACGTAGCTCAGTTGGTAGAGCGCAACCTTGCCAAGGTTGAGGTCGCGAGTTCGAACCTCGTCGTTCGCTCCAGATCAAAGGCCCCGGTCATCGACCGGGGCCTTTGTCATGGGTCAGCTCCAGCTCGTGCCGGTCAGCCGCTCGTACGCCTCGACGTACTTCGCGCGGGTCGCGTCCACGACCTCCTGCGGGAGCGGCGGCGGGGGCTGCTCGCTCTTGCGGTCCCAGCCGGAGGCCGGCGAGGTCAGCCAGTCACGGACGAACTGCTTGTCGTACGACGGCTGCGCCCGGCCCGGCTCCCACTGGTCGGCCGGCCAGAAGCGGGAGGAGTCCGGGGTGAGCACCTCGTCGGCGAGGACCAGCGTCTCCCCCTCGAAGCCGAACTCGAACTTGGTGTCGGCGAGGATGATGCCGCGCTCGCGGGCGATGTCCCGGCCCCGGGAGTAGACGGCGAGGGTCGCCTGGCGCAGCCTGGCCGCGGTGTCGGCACCGACCTGGCGGGCGACCTCCTCGTAGGAGACGTTCTCGTCGTGCTCGCCGACCGCGGCCTTGGTGGCCGGGGTGAAGATCGGGGCGGGCAGCTCGCTGCCGTCGACCAGGCCCTCGGGCAGGGCGAGGCCGCACACGGTGCGCGCGGCGTCGTACTCGACGAGGCCCGAGCCGGTGAGGTAGCCGCGGGCCACGGCCTCCACGGGGACCATCTGCAGCGACTTGCACACCAGGGTGCGGCCCGCCCAGTCGGCGGGGGCGCCGGCCGGCACGTCGGTGCTCAGCACATGGTTGGGGACCAGGTCCGCGAGCTGGTCGAACCACCACAGGGAGAGCTGGGTGAGGACGCGGCCCTTCTCGGGGATCTCGGTCGGCAGCACCCAGTCGTAGGCGGACATGCGGTCGCTGGCGACCATCACGAGGTCGCCGTCCGCGTTCTGGTACAGGTCCCGCACCTTGCCCGTGTGCAGGTGCACCAGGCCCGGAACCTCGATCGGCTCGGGCTTTTCTACGAATCCGGACACGGTTCCTCCCCGTGGTTCTGTCCAACTTGGTCGATTGTCCCGTATGCGGGCTCTGACCTTGGACTTGGGGTGTGCTGGTGGGCTCAGTCACGTTTGCAGATGCGGTCCAGGAGGTTGGCGGTGGCGCGCTGGACGCGGGCGTCGACGTGGCCCGGGCGGTCCAGCGCCGGGGACCAGGCGAAGGTTCCGGAGGCGAAGACCAGGGCGCCGGAGGGGGCGCGGTACAGGGACGTCTCCTGGTGGCGCAGGGCGCCTTCGCGGTCCGTGTAGGGGGAGTGCGCGAGCAGGATGCGCTCCTCGTGCTCGGGCAGCGGGGCACGCGGGAAGTAGCGGTCCGCCTCGCCGGCGACCAGGCCCTCGATGCCGTCGCCCTCGTGGGCGCCGGTCGCCTCCCACAGCCAGTGGTCGGCGTTGCGGATGATCAGGGGCTGCGGCTCGGGAACCTGGCCCGCGTACTGGATGCCGATCACCTCCTGCTCGGGGCGGTCGATCTCCCGCCACAGGACCGTGCGGCCGGGGCCCTTGCGCTTGCGGCAGGTGAGCAGACGGTCCGGCACGCCGGACGGGGAGGGCGCCAACTCGACCTGCCAGTACATGGTGTTGGCGGAGAGGAAGACGAGGGAGGTGCCGTTCTCGCGGGCGAGCTCCGTCGTGCGGCGCATGTTCGTCGACCAGTACTCGTCGTGGCCGGGGAAGACCAGGCCGCGGTACCGGGTGGGGTCGACGTGGCCGGCGTGCAGGTCGCGGGCGTCGGCGTAGGCGATGTCGTAGCCGTAGCGCTCGGCCCAGCGGATGAAGTCGTAGGCGTGGCCCACGTGCAGGGGCAGGCCCGCGCCCGCGTACGGGCGGTCGAAGGAGACCGTGGTGGCGGCGTCGGCCTCGCCGAGCAGCCGGCCCCCCTCGTCCCAGGCGTGGTAGAGGCTGGCGCCCGTGCGGCCGTCCTCGGGGTAGAGGTTGTAGGCCTGCCAGGTCACGTCGGGCATCAGCAGGAGCAGGTCCGCCGGGTGGTTGTCCCGGACGGTGAAAGGGATGTGGGAGCGGTAGCCGTCGACGGTGGTCAGGACGGCGACGTACGCGCCGATGCTCCAGTACGAGGGGATCTGCAGCCGCCAGGACAGCCACCAGTGGTGGCAGGAGACCGTGCGGTCTGCGGTGAGCGGCGCGGGCTGGACGATGCCGGACAGCCGGGGACTGGTGGTGATCTTGGCCGCGCCGTCGCCGCCGTAGTGGCCGATGCGGTAGATGTCGACGGCGAACTCCTGCGGCGGGTCCACGGTGATGTGGAAGTCGACCGCTTCGCCGGGGGCGACCGCGCCGGTGGAGATGAAGCCCTTGATCTGCCGGTGGACGTCGTCCGCGGAGCGCGGCCCGGCGCTTCGGGGGGCCGGGACCCTGGGGGCGTCCGACGTCGGAGGGTGCGCCTGCCCGTCGACGTACCAGGGGACGACCTGACCGGTGTCGTCGAAGTAAGTGACGTTTCCGCGCAGCCAGGGCACGGGCCCCTGCCCGAAGGGGTCCGTGACGGCGTGCGCGAGTGCTCCCGACTCCCAGCGGCGGATCTGCTCCGACCCCATGGCGTACCCCTCCCTCGTTCCCCCGTGGTGGTGCGTCCAGCGTTCTGTGGTGTGCGGCGTGCCGGCGGGACTGCTGTGCCTGGCGTGGTGCGCGTGCTTGGGGTTTCGGTCTGACGGCGCGGGCTTTCGTACGGCTGTCGTATGTCGTAAGCCCTTGCCATATGCGCTATCGGTCCCAGCACATCACATTGCGCACGCATCCTGTCACTATTCGTTGCGAATTGGCCGAAAGTGGAACCGGGGACTCCGACCGCATACGGCGTCCACAGCCGTCTGGCCTGGGCTTGTACGGCCCGTCAGGCCCGGGTCGATGCGGCCGTCAGACCAGGCGCACCGGCTTCTCGGGGCGTATCCCCGACTCCACGAGCCAGGCGCGCAGCGGCCCCGGATCGCCTTCCTCGATCAGGCTGAGGACGCGCGGGGTCAGATCGGCGGCCCGTGCGCCGTTGATCAGCAGGGTGGGGCCGTCCAGCCAGTCCAGGCCGGGGGTCGCGCCCGCGGTGTCCATCGCGGCGCAGCAGACCATCGCGGTCACGTGGTCGGTGAGCAACTCGCGTGAGGTGCGCGGCGGTTGCAGCGGGAACAGGGGGAGCGCGCCGATGTCCAGGAGGGTGGTGCCGGGCACGGGGGACGTCGTCTGCTCCGCGGGGGCCGCAGCCTCCTCGCGGGCCATTTCGGCGGTCAGGCCGGCGGCGAGGGCGGAACTGCGCTCGGTTTCCTGGTCGCCGTCGCCGGGGTGGTCGTCGGCCATGGCGGCGTAGGGGAGCTTGGGGGGTTTGGCGGGCTTGGGGTGTTGTGGGGGCGGGGGTGCTTCTGCGGTCGCCGGTGCTGCTTCGGTCGCCTGTGCTTCCTCGGCCGCCCGTGCTTCTGAGGTCGCTGCCTGCGTCTCTTCGGTCGCCTGTGCTTCATCCGGCGCCGCCTGCGCTTCTTCAGCCGCCCGTGCTTCATCCGGCGCCGCCTGTGCTTCCTCGGCCGCCCGTGCTTCTGCGGTCGCTGCCTGGGCCTCTTCGGTCGCCCGTGTCTCGGCACTGCCGACGGGCTTGGTGCCGTCGACGGCCTCGGTGGGCTCGGGTGCCTCGGGGGGCGGTGTGGGCCGGGTGCCGGTCGCCGTGCCGTTCGCGGTGGGGGCGGCAAACGCTTGCTCGTCGGCGGGGCGGGGAGCGGTCTCGTCCGTGGCGCGGGGAGCGGCCTCGTCGGCGGGGCGAGGAGCGGTCTCGTCCGTGGGGGTCGACAGGTGGTCCAGGACCCGGGCCAGGGTCGGGCCGCCGGTCTCCGGGGAGGTGTCGTGCGGGGTGCGGCGGACTCCCAGGGCGTCGAGGACGCGGTGCAGACGCGCCGCGTCGGTGCGCCACTTGCGGTCGACGACCTCCTCCGGATACGCCTGCCAGTCCACCGGGGACCAGTCCGGGCCGGTCTCGGCGGGGCCGCCGTGGAAGAGACGGGCGGCGAGCAGCGAGGTGGCCTCGTCGATCAGGCCGGGCTCTTCCAGCAGGTCACAGGCGGGTCGCTCGCCCAGCCGGGAGGCGAAACCCTCGGCCAGCCGGTCCCGGCGGGACAGCTCGGTCAGCGCGGCGACGACGCCCGCGTCCAGCCGGGAGGGCCAGCGGCCCATCCGCCAGGCGGGCAGCGCGACCCGCGTGAGCAGCCGGTCCCAGCCCGCGTACGCCAGTCCGACCTGCTCCTGGGCGACGATCCGCAGTCCGTAATCCACAGCCTGTGCACGCTCGGCGGCGGCCGCCGCCACACCCCGTTCCATCTCGGCGGCGTGCTCCCGGCAACTGCGCAGCAGCAGCCGCGCGACCCAGCCGATCCCGGCGCACACCGCCCGCGACCCCGGGCACCGCCCGCGCGTCGAGGCGACGGCCACCGCGGCGTCCAGACCCCGGACGAAGCGCCGGGCCTGGGCTATGTCCGGGTGTGCCGAGGGTCCCGTGCCGGCGACGACCGGAGCGAGGACCGCACGCAGCTCACCAACCCGCA
This sequence comes from Streptomyces sp. Y7, assembly GCF_043195415.1. NCBI lineage: Bacteria > Bacillati > Actinomycetota > Actinomycetes > Kitasatosporales > Streptomycetaceae > Streptomyces > Streptomyces sp. Y7. Next base: position 61,313 of record NZ_JBIDDQ010000024.1, on the reverse strand, counting down.
TCCACCACAGGAACGGGGAGCCGATGACGAGGACGGGGGCGGCGGGCGTACGGCGATGGGAGCCGTGGCCGCTTCCGCCGTGCAGGCCGTTGAGGCCGTCGTCCTCGCGGCGCTCCGCCGGGGGCGGTCCGTGTGCCGGGTGGGTGCGGTCCTCCAGCCAGCTGTCGCAGTCCGGGGTGAGCGCTATGGCGGACGGGGCGGGCACGTCGAGGCGGTCGGCGAGGTCGCGCACCAGCCGGTAGAGGTCCGGGGCCTGTTCCTCCGCGATCTGGACCGTGGGGGTGACGGCGGGGTGGGCGCGGGCGACGACCAGCGCGACGACCGCGGCGGCGATCAGCACGAGCACGGCGAACGGGGTGAGCACCCAGCGGGCGGTGTGCCAGCCGGGGCCGACGAGGTGGCCGGTCGACGGGCCCGCGAGCAGCACCACGGCGAACGCCGCGGGCAGCAGGGCGACGGCCAGTGCGCGGCTGCGGATACGCAGCACCGCGAGGGCCCGGGCGCGCGCGGCCTGCGCACCCGCCTCCACACCCATACCGGTCACGCCGGACCTCACCCCCTCCGCGGTGCCCTGGCTGTCCGTACTGTCCTGGCTTTGCTCACTCCCCCACTGTGGCACCCACGACTGACATCGCAATGCCGGTGGGCCAAGTGCCGGAACGCTTGCGCCGCACCCTAGTTGGGGTGTCGACCCACGTCAGCCGGATGGGGCATCGGTCACTCGATGGAATGGCTTTGGGGAGAGGTGGATGACGGACAGCGATGATCAGGCCCCCAATCCTGACCAAAGTCCAGTCGCGGATCCGGGAACTGACCGGTGGTCGGACCCAGGGGGTCGGACCCGGCCCGCGGAACGGGTCAGGCCCCGGTTCCTGAGACGGAATCGGGGCCTGTCCGGTTTATCGGGAGTGCGCGGTTGCTCGGATTACTCGCCCGCAGCCTTCGCCGCGATGTCCGTACGGTGCTGGGAGCCGTCGAGCTTGACGCGGGCGACCGCACGGTAGGCGCGGTCGCGGGCCTCGGTGAGGTCCTTGCCCGTGGCCGTCACCGACAGGACGCGGCCGCCGGCGCTGACGATCGCGTCGCCGTCCCGCTTGGTTCCGGCGTGCAGGACGTAGGCGTGCGGTGCGTCCTCGGCGGCCACCTCGTCGAGGCCGGTGATCGGGTCGCCGGTGCGCGGCGTGCCGGGGTAGTTGTGCGAGGCGACGACGACGGTGACCGCGGCGTCCTCGCTCCAGCGCAGCGGCTCCAGGTCGGCCAGATCGCCCTTGGCGGCGGCCAGCAGGACACCCGCCAGCGGCGTCTTCAGGCGGGCCAGGACGACCTGCGTCTCGGGGTCGCCGAAGCGGGCGTTGAACTCGATGACCCGCACGCCCCGCGAGGTGATCGCGAGACCGGCGTACAGCAGGCCGGAGAAGGGGGTGCCGCGGCGGCGCATCTCGTCGACGGTCGGCTGGAGGACCGTCTCCAGGACCTCCTCGACGAGCTTGGGGTCGGCCCACGGGAGCGGGGAGTACGCGCCCATGCCGCCGGTGTTGGGGCCCTCGTCGCCGTCGAGCGCCCGCTTGAAGTCCTGGGCGGGCTGGAGCGGGAGGACCGTGTCGCCGTCGGTGATGGCGAAGAGGGAGACCTCGGGGCCGTCGAGGAACTCCTCGATGACGACGCGCTCGCAGGAGTTGGCGTGCGTCCTGGCGGCCTCGATGTCGGCGGTGACGACGACGCCCTTGCCCGCGGCGAGGCCGTCGTCCTTCACCACGTACGGGGCGCCGAAGGCGTCCAGGGCCTCGTCGACCTCGGCGGGCGTGGTGCAGACGTAGGAGCGGGCCGTCGGGACGCCGGCTCCCGCCATCACGTCCTTGGCGAACGCCTTGGAGCCCTCCAGCTGCGCGGCCTCCCCGGAGGGGCCGAAGACCGGGATGCCCGCCGCGCGCACGGCGTCGGCGACCCCGGCGACGAGGGGGGCCTCCGGTCCCACGATCACGAGATCGGCGCCGAGCCGTTCGGCGAGCGCGGTCACGGCGGCGCCGTCCAGGGCGTCGACCTGGTGCAGCTCGGCGACCTCGGCGATGCCGGCGTTGCCGGGGGCGCAGTGCAGCGCGGTGACGTCGGGATCGAGGGACAGGGAACGGCACAGGGCGTGTTCGCGGGCACCGCTGCCGATGACGAGGACCTTCACGGGGGTCAGCCTAACGGGGTTGTCGTGCGGGCATCCGAAGGGGCCGTTCTGGTCGGGCTGGACGTTCCTCCAAAACGGGACCCGGCTCCGCGGGTGGCCGACTCCGCGGCGGCCGGCTCCGCAGTGGCCGTCGCCCTGGGGGCCGTCGCCCCCAGACCCCCGCTTCGGCCCTGAACGGCCTCGTCCTCGAACGCCGGACGGGCTGGATGGTGCCGACCGGCCCTGTGAGGGGAAGCGCCGGTCGGGGCTGCGTCCGCGGGTGGCACGGGTGGACGGGTGGACGGGTCCGGGAGTACCGCCGCCACCGGGTGCCCACGAGCCGCGATCGGTGCGCCGGGCGTCGGGCGGCCCTGCGCTCCCTACTCGTTCATGAACTCCTCCACCACCGTCGCCCCTAGCTCCCGCACGATCAGGTCGTGGCCCGAGAGCGCCGACTCGTTGAGGTCCGGGTCGTCGTCCTCGGGGATGTCGTCCTCGGGGGCGACCGGGGGCGGCGGCTCCGGAGCGGACGCCGTGGGTGGCTGGGGGGCCGGGGTCGGCGCCGCGGAGGGTGCCGAGGGGGTGGCCGGAGGCGGCGTGGGTGCCGAGGGCGCCGACTGGGGGGCGGGCGGGCGCGGGGGCGTACCGCCGCCGTAACCGCCGGTGCCGCCACCGCCGTAGCCACCGGTGCCGCCGGTCGGCGGGGGAGCCGAGCCGCCGCCCGACGGGTCGATGATCGCCTCGATCTTCCACTGGACGCTGAACTGCTCGCCCAGTGCCTGCTTCAGCACGTCCTCGCTGCCGCTGCTCGCGAAGTTGTCGCGCGCTCCGGCGTTGACGAAGCCGAGCTGGAGGGTGGTGCCGTCGAAGCCGGCCACGTGGGCGTTCTGGCTGAGCAGGATCCAGGTGAAGCGGCGGCGGTTCTTGACCGCCTCCAGGATGTTCGGCCAGAGCATGCGGGGGTCGAGGCCGCCGCTCGGCGGGGCGTAGGCGGGTGCCTCGCCCGCGGCCGGGGCCGCAGCCGGCGGTGGCGTGGGTGCGGGGGCGTTGCCGGCACCGGCCGGGGGCGGGGTCGGGGTCGGCTGGGTGCCGCCGCCCGCGGGCGCCGCCGTGGGCCAGCCGCCGGGGCGCCGGCCGCCGCCCGCGGGCGCGGCGGTGGGCCAGGCGCCGGGGGCCGGGGCGGGCGCGGGCGGAGGTGTTCGAGGGGGCTCGGCGGCCGGGGCGGGCGGCGGGGTGGCCGGGGCCTGGGGCTGAGCCGGTGTCTGGGGCCGAGCCGGAGCCTGGTGCTGAGCCGGAGCCTGGGGCTGAGCCGGGGTCTGCTCCGTGGGTGGGCTCGGCTGCCCTGCCGGGGCCGGGCCGGGGGCGGCCGGACCCGACGCTCGTACGGCCGCGCGGGCCGCGGCGGGGCCGCCTCCCGGGGAGACCGGCGGGGCCTGGGGAGCGGCGGCGGCAGCGGGCGGCGCGGCATGGGCCTCGGGGCCGGGGGCGTACCCCATGGCGGGCATCCCGCCGCCCCCGGAGAAGTTCACGCTGCGCTCCAGGCGGTCGAGGCGGGCCATGACGGAGCGATCGTCGCCGTATGCGGCCGGCAGGAGCACCCGTGCGCAGATCAGTTCGAGCTGGAGGCGGGGGGAGGTGGCGCCCCGCATCTCGGTCAGCCCCTCGTTGACCAGGTCGGCGGCGCGGCTCAGCTCGGCGGCGCCGAAGGTGCCCGCCTGGGCCTGCATCCGCTCCAGGACGTCCGCGGGGGCATCGATGAGCCCCTTCTCCGTGGCGTCCGGCACGGCGGCCAGGATCACCAGGTCGCGCAGGCGCTCCAGCAGGTCGGCGACGAAGCGGCGGGGGTCGTTGCCGCCCTCGATGATCCGGTCCACGACCTCGAAGGCCGCGGCGCCGTCACCGGTGGCGAACGCCTCCACGACGGAGTCGAGGAGCGAGCCGTCGGTGTAGCCGAGCAGGGAGGTGGCCATGGCATACGTCACACCCTCCTCCCCCGCTCCGGCGAGCAACTGGTCCATGACGGACATGGAGTCACGCACCGAGCCGGCGCCCGCGCGCACGACGAGCGGCAGGACGCCTTCCTCCACGGCCATGTTCTCGCGGCCGCACACCTCGCCGAGGTACTCGCGCAGGGTGCCCGGCGGGACGAGCCGGAAGGGGTAGTGATGGGTCCGCGACCGGATGGTCCCGATGACCTTCTCGGGCTCGGTGGTGGCGAAGATGAACTTCAGATGCTCCGGCGGCTCCTCGACGACCTTCAGCAGCGCGTTGAAGCCGGCCGACGTGACCATGTGGGCCTCGTCGATGATGTAGATCTTGTAGCGGCTGCTCGCGGGGCCGAAGAAGGCCTTCTCGCGCAGCTCACGGGCGTCGTCCACACCACCGTGAGACGCGGCGTCGATCTCGATGACGTCGATGGATCCCGGGCCGTTGCGAGCCAGGTCGCGGCAGGACTGGCACTCTCCGCACGGGGTCGGGGTGGGACCTTGCTCACAGTTCAGACACCGCGCGAGGATCCGTGCGCTGGTCGTCTTGCCGCATCCGCGCGGACCGCTGAACAGGTACGCGTGATTGACCCGGTTGTTCCGCAGCGCCTGCTGCAACGGGTCGGTGACATGCTCCTGCCCGATGACCTCGGCGAACGACTCCGGGCGATAGCGGCGGTACAGCGCGAGAGACGACACGCATACGAGGTTATAGGCGCCCACTGACAACGTGGACCGCCCGGTGGCATGGGCTTCCTCGGCGTACGGGCCGGGCGGCGGCGCCCTTGAGCCCCGGGTACGACCGGGAACGAGAAGACCCCCCACGCACCCGCCAGAGCCAACCTACCCTTGCTGCCTTCCGGCCCTGGGGGAGTTCAGTCAGATAGCGCCGCGTGAGGGGCTGAGCCCCAGCCTACCCGATCGCCGGGCGCCCGAACGAGTTCGCAAGCACCCTCCGACGTCATGTAATGTTTCCGGCGGAGGATTCGCCTAGAGGCCTAGGGCGCACGCTTGGAAAGCGTGTTGGGGGCAACCCCTCACGAGTTCGAATCTCGTATCCTCCGCCAGTGCCTCACCGGGCACGATGTCGAAGGGCCCCACCGTTCGCGGTGGGGCCCTTCGACGTTCTCCGTCTCAGTTTCCGCCGCAGTTGTCTGGTTCGGAGGAAGGTGGGTCTTCAACCTGGGCGGTGCGGTGGAAGCGACGCTGGCGCGCCGGCGGGCCGTTCTGGAGCTGAAGGGCCGGCGCACAGGCGATCTGAGCCTCGCGGACACCGAGAGCCTCGGCCCCTGGTTCTTCAAGCTGATCGGCGGCGTCATAGCCGTGGGAGGACTCGCCCTGCTGGCCCTGAGCCTGATCCTCGCGGCCGGCTGAGCCGCGTGCCGGTGCCGGCGGCTCTCAGGGGTGCCGGCGACGGTCAGAGGAAGCGGCGGAGGGGGCGGACGGCGGCTTCGCGGGCGCGTTGGAACGCGGAGCGCTTCTTCCACCGGCCCCAGCGCATCCGTTCGCTGGCGGCGACGTCCGTGTCGAAATGGGCGTCGATCGTGGCCGTGAAGCCGGCGTCCAGGACGGCGAGCATCACTTCCTCGTCGTGGTCGAGGGAGCGCCGGTTGAAGTTGGTCGACCCGACGAGGGCCGCGGTGCGGTCCACGGTGATGACCTTGGCGTGCATCATCGTCGGCTGATACTGGTAGATCTTCACCCCGCAGGCGAGCAGGTCCTCGTAGTAGTGCTGTCCGGCCAGTTGGCAGACCCGCTTGTCGGTGTACGGGCCGGGCAGCAGGATCTCCACCTCCACCCCGCGGCGGGCCGCGGCGCACAGCAACTCGATGAAGTGGGCGTCCGGGGAGAAGTAGGCGGTGGCCAGCCGGAGCCGCTCCTCGGCCGACTCGATGATCACTCGGATCAGGGTCTGCATGTCCTGCCAGCCGAAGCTGGCCGAACCGCGCACGACCTGCACCACCGCGTCGCCCTGCGGGCGATGGATGGTGAACCGGTCGCGGTCGTCGAAGAGTTCGTCGTGGCACTCGGCCCAGTTCTGCGCGAAGGCCGCAGCGATGCCGTCCACGGCAGGCCCGCGTACCTCGACGTGGGTGTCCCGCCACTCCTGTGGATTGCGGGCGTCGCCGCACCACTCCTCGGCGATGCCCACACCGCCGGTGAACGCCACCTGCTCGTCCACCACGAGCACTTTGCGGTGGCAGCGGTGGTTCTGCTTGAGCAGCGACAGGTAGAGCGGCTTGCGGAACCAGGCCACCTGCACGCCCGCCCGGCCCATCTCCACCAGCAGGTCCTTGTCGATCAGCCGGCTGCCGAAGCCGTCCAGGAGCAGCCGGACCCGGACCCCGGCCCGGGCCCGATCCGCCAGTGCGTGCGCGAACTCGCGGGCGATGGTGCCCTTCCAGTACACGAACGTCATCATGTCCACCGTGTGCTCGGCGGACCGGATGGCTTCGAGCATCGCGGGGAAGATCTCGTCACCGTTGCGAAGGGCCACCAGCGCGTTGCCCTCGGTCGCCGCGATGCCGATGAGACGCTCGAGCCTGCGTCTTATGCGCACGGCACGCTCGGCAGCCGTCCTGTCGCGGCCCCTGCCGCCCGCGAACCCCACCATGTCCTGAGTGCTGGTCATCCTGCTTCCTTCAGCCGTCGTCGCCCTGTGGTCCGCGCTCGGGATCGTCCGGCCGCGCGGGCTGACCGCGGGTGTCCTCGGCTGTGGTCGGCATGCGGAAGCAGGCGGTGACCGACTTCCCGTAGGGGCAGGGGCGGGCCTCCCACTCGTCGGCGAGGGCATCGACCAGGAACATGCCCCGCCCGCCGAGTCGGTCGCCACTGGGGTCGCGCGGTGTGGGCAGGGCGGCGTCGTCGTCGTGCACGGTGACGTGCAGGCAGCGGCCGTCCCAGGTCATCACGAGCCGGGCGGTGGAGTGGGCGTGCACATGAGCGTTGGTCACCAACTCCGAGACGGCCAGCAGAACATCGTCGACCGTGTGCGAGGTGGCCATGGGCCGGCCGAGGGATTCCAGATGCCCGCGCGCCCAGTCGCGTGCCGCCTTCGGACCGGCACTGATCGGGATCGAGCGTGCCCAGCCCACCGCCCGTACTGACGCATGCTCCACGTCTCCTCCTCGGCCAGGACCGTGCCCCCGCCGCGCGTGCGACTCGTCACGTTGAAGCTCGGACGTCACTCTCTGCGATCGTCGGCTCGGGCCGACAGAACGCCGTTTACCCCGTTCCGCGCCGCACACGCTCAGGGCCTTCGAGAGCCCCTGGGCGGGGCTACGGGTCCTGCGGTGGACCCCCGGCAGGACCGTGAGTCCCCGGCGCGTCAGGCGAGCGCGTTGCGTGCGGCGGCGATGATGCCGCGGGCTCGGGGGAAGTCGCGCAGTTGCTCCTCCAGCAGGTCCAGGGCCGGGAGCAGGGAGCGGGCCGGGACTTGGCGGGCGGTCAGGACCTCGCCGGTCCAGGTGAGGAAGTGGGTGAAGAGGTCTGCGTCGTCCACGTACAGCGCCGCGGCCAGGAACTCCACGATGTGGGCGAGGTCTTCGGCCGTGCGTTCACGCTGATCGTCGTCGTAGCCGCTCATGGCGGGGAAGCGCTGTTCCAGACCCTTGAGGGTCTCGCGGACCAGGGTGCGGGAGGTCCGGGTGACCAGAGTGAATTCCTGGTCGGAAAGGTGCGGCAGGTCGTCGATGGCCTGGTGGGGTGCCCGGGGCCGGGGCAGGGGGCCGGCGGCGAGTCGGTCGGCGGCGGCGCGGGCCTCGGGCGCCCAGGCGTCGGCGCCCAGTTGACGGGCCCAACGGCCGTCGGCACCGAAGGCGAGGCCGCCGACCATGACCGGTGTGCCGGCCGCCTGGACTGCGGTGATCGCGGCGTGCGCCATCGGCAGGCGCGTGGACAGGGCGGCGGACAGGCACACCGTGTCCGCGCCGGTGCGGTGGATATGGCTGATCAAGTGGGCGGTGGGCACCTGGGCGCCGAGGTAGCCGACCTGCCAGCCGCGCAGCCGCAGTGTCTCGGCGAGCAGGCGGGCGGGCAGCGCGTGCCATTCCTTGTCCACGCAGGCGACCGTCACCCGGCCGAGGAACGTGGCGGGGCGCTCGGCGGACAGGACGGCGATGACGCGGTCGTTGATGGCGGTGGCGGCATGCTCCTCGACGACGCTCATGCGGTTGGCGGCCCACTCGACGCCCACCCGGTGCTGGACGGCGCCGATGACCTCCAGCAACACCGTCTCCGCGTCCAGCCCGGCCGCCAGGGCGTCCCCGACGACGTCGAGGGCGCTGTACTCGTCCGCCGCCTGGACGCTGCTCCAGAGCTTCTCCGCCCAGGCCACGGCCCGCTCGTCGCGCCGGGGGGAGGCGAGCCGGGAGCCGATGCGGTGCCGAGCGGATTCCTCGCCGCGGTCGGGAGAAGCGGGGGTGGTCGTCATACGGATTCCCTGCCCGGCCTCGCGCCGTCCACGGCACCGGGGTGCGAGCCGTGGGGTGCGGTGATGGCGAGGACGGCGATGTCGTCGTGCCGCCCGTCGCCGATCCAGGCGTCGGCCAGCATCTGGATCCGCTCGACGACGGCCTCGGCGGGCATGCCCGCGCACTCGGCGAACGCCCGCTTGAGGCGCCGCTCCCCGAACATGGCGTCCCCCAGCGGCCCGCCCTTGGCCTCGGTGACGCCGTCCGTGTAGAGCAGGCACGTCTCCCCCGGCGCGAGCCGGACCTCGGCGGTACGGGAGCTGATCGCCGGCAACGCGCCGATCAGGGTGCCCGCGGTGTCGGCCTCCTCCACCGTGCCGTCCCGGCGCACGATCAGCGGTGGGGGATGTCCGGCGGAGGTCACCCGCAGCACCACGTCGCCGCCCTCCCGGCGGGTGGAGGCGAGCACGAGCGTGGCGAAGCGGATGCTGCCGCTGCCCAGCAGGGCGTTGTTCAGCAACCGCAGCAACCGGGCGTGATCGTCGGCCATCGGCAGCAGGGCCTGCACCGTGTTGCGGATCTTGCCCGTGATCACCGCGGCCTCCAGGCCCTTGCCCGCCACGTCACCCAGGACGGCGAGGGTCTCGGGGCAGTCCTCGCTCGGCGGGTGGACGTCGTAGAAGTCCCCGCCGATGCGGTCGGTCTCGACACTGGCCCGGTAACCGCCGGCGAACTCCACCCCCTCGACCGTACGCAGCGAGGGCGGGAGGAGGTCCCGCATGAGGATGTCGGTGATGGTGTTCTGCTCGGCGTAGAGCCAGGCCGCCGACATCGCCGCGCCGGCCCGGGCGGCGAAGAGTCCGGCGAACGCCTCCTCCGAGTCGCTGAACCGCCCCTGCTGCTCCCGGCGCAGCAGCACCAGTGCGCCGGCCGCGACCCCGTGCCCCGGCAGCGGCGTGATCACCAGCGAACCGACCTCACCGAACCCTTCGGGAATCAGCCAGTCCGACGCCGAAGCGGGGTCTATCCACCGCGAGGGCACCGGGGGGAAGCCGCGCAGCGCCTCGGCCAGTCCTGGCACCGTCTCGGCCTGGGCGGGGACGCTGGTCCGCGTGATGCGGCCCTCGTGGTCGCAGAGGACCGCGGACAGGTTCCGGGCCCGGGTGGGAGAGACGACCAGGGCGGCATCGGCCAGATACTCGGCGGCCAGACGCGCGGTGATCTCCATGCACCGGTCCAGGTTCAGCGACGCGAGCAGAGCGGTCGATGCCTCGGTGAGGAACCTCGCACGCTCGCGCTCGGCCTCCAGTTCCTCGGTCACCGACCGGTAGGCGGTCTCCTCCACCAGCCACCACGCCGTGCCCCCACCGGGAAGCACGGACGGGTGCGCGGAGAAGGAACGACTGCCCACCGTGCCGGTGACAGGCATCACGTCAGGAGCGTGATGTGCGGCGGCGAGCCACTCGGGGGACAGCAGGGGCTGCGCGGTCCGGGCGCCGGGCAGGAGGGCGGAGGCCGCCTCGTTGAGTTCCACGACCCGCCCAGCCGGATCCATGACCACCACCGGGTACGGGGCGGTGGCCGCTGTCACGACGCCTGGGCCGCCTGCGCGGGTGCCATCCAGTGACGTCATGAACCGGAGCCCGGCGCTCGGGCCCTCCACTTCACACGACGAAACGTTGTCATCAGGCAAACATCCCTCACGTGTGGGCCGCTCTGCAACCGTCCGCCGTCCGGCCTTCTTTCGCGTCCACACTTTCTTCACCGAACGGCTGGGCCCCTGGAAGCGGTCCGGGCGCCGTGAGGGAAGAGCGCCGACGGGTGCGATCCGCCGACCGCGCCGAGATGGTGGGCGCCCGGGCCGAGCGCCGCGGCCACGGCCCTCTCCGGCCCCAGCCGAGCGCCCGGCCACGGGTCGGCCGCCCGAGCGCCGGGCGGCCGAACCGCAGTGCCCCCTAGGGCCTCAGCCGATCGCCGCCGGCATGGACCGCACGTCGTACCGGAGGCGGATCGCGTCCCCGGTGGCGGGGTCGGACAGCTCCACGCTCCAGCCGTCGCCGAACTGGTCGACGCCGGGCGTCATCGGAATCGTGCCGGAGATCAGGACCGTGCCGGGGGTGAGCGCGTCGCGCGAGCGCAGGACGTCGATCCAGTAGGCGGGGGCGAGGAGTTCGGCGAGGGTGCCGTGCTGGATCTCCGTCGAGGTGTCGCCGTGGGTGACCCAGGCGCGCAGGGTGAGGTCGTCGAGACGGGACTCCACCTCGGCGAGGCGCCAGGCACGGCGGGCGAGGACGTCGGGGCCGGCGTTCTTGCTCCACGCCACCCCGTGCACCTCGAGGTCGCGGTCGGTGTGGTCGCAGGCGGCGGTCAGCAGAAGCTCGCCTCCGTCCGCCACCACAAGCGCCCACTCCGCCTCGCCGGAGGTGTGCCCGTGCTGGGCGTGGACCCGGTCGGTCTGCTGGGCGAGGTAAGGGGAGACGGGGTAGAGGGCGGGCGTCACGGACGGGCCGGGGACGCCCAGTTCGGCGAGTTCCGCGACGTGCGCGGCGACGTCCTCCTGGCTGCGTCCGGCGTACCCGGCGTTGAGGACCTGGACGACGTCGACCTCGCGCGTCGATCCGTCGGGCAGTTCGAAGGTCAGCACGGCCATGAGGGCACTCCAAGAGATCGGGTCCGTGGAACAGGTCCGCGGTGAAGTTCTCGCGCAGGGGGCTTGCGCATACGACCTGTATACAAGAAGTATGCCGGAAGGTCGATGTCCCCCGACGTCCCCGAGCAAGGATGGGAACCATGCCCGACACCCCGAAGGACGAGACGAAGGACGAGACGAAGGACGCGACGAAGGACGCCACGAAGGACGACGGCAAGGCGTCCGATCGGCACTCCGGCGTCCGCCGGGCCTTCGTCGCGAGCCTGACCGGCACGGCGCTGGAGTGGTACGACTTCGCCGTCTACTCCGCCGCGGCCGCCCTGGTCTTCGGCGATCTGTTCTTCCCCTCGGAGGACCCGCTCACCGGCACGCTCCTGGCGTTCTCCACCTACGCGGTCGGCTATGTCTCCCGCCCGCTGGGCGGATTCGTCTTCGGTCGCCTCGGTGATGTGATCGGCCGCAAGAAGGTGCTCATCGCCACGCTGGTCCTCATCGGCGCGGCAACGTTCCTGATCGGCGTCCTGCCGTCCTACGCGACGGCCGGCGTGGCCGCCCCGATCGCCCTGGTCGTGCTGCGCTTCGCGCAGGGCGTCGGCGTCGGTGGCGAGTGGGGCGGTGCCGTACTGCTGTCCAGCGAGTTCGGGGATCCACGGCGCCGCGGCTTCTACGCCTCCGCCGCGCAGGTCGGCCCGCCCGCCGGAAACCTGCTGGCCAACGGCGTGCTCGCAGCCCTCGGCGCGCTGCTGACCGAGGCGCAGTTCGAGTCGTGGGGCTGGCGCGTGGCGTTCCTGTTCTCCGGCGTCCTCGTCGCGTTCGGGCTGTGGATCCGGGCGAAGCTGGAGGAGACCCCGGTGTTCAAGGCGATGGAGGCCGAGCGCTCCCGGCCGCAGGCGCCGATCCGCGAGGTGTTCACCACCCAGCCCCGCGCCCTGCTCGCCGCGATCCTGTGCCGCGTCGGCCCGGACGTGCTGTACGCCATGTTCACCGTCTTCGTCCTGACGTACGCCACCGAGGAACTCGGCATGTCACGCGGTTCCGCCCTCGTGGCCGTGCTCATCGGCTCCACGATCCAGGTCTTCCTGATGCCGCTGGCCGGGGCTCTCTCCGACCGGGTCAACCGCCGGCTGCTGTACGGCGCCGCCGCGGTGGCCGCCGGCGTGTGGCCCTTCGTGTTCTTCCCGATGATCGGCGGCGGCACCTGGCTGCCGCTCGCCACGGGGGTCGTCGTGGGCCTGGTGATCCACTGCTGCCTGTACGGCCCGCAGGCCGCCTTCATCACCGAGCAGTTCGAGCCCCGGCTGCGCTCGACCGGCTCGTCCCTGGCCTACACCCTGGCCGGAATCATCGGCGGCGCCGTCGCGCCGCTGCTGTTCACCAGCCTGCTGAGCGCCTACGGCACCTGGGTGCCGCTGGCCGTGTACATCGCCCTCGCCTCGGCCGTCTCCCTCGTCGGCGTGCGGCTGGGGCGTGACCCCGAGGCCGCCGTCGACGAGGACGCCGCGCTCGCCGCGCCGAAGGCGCAGCACACGCACACGACCACCCCTGTCTGAGGAGGACCACCCCGTGCGGATCGCACTGAGCCAGCTCACCACCGGCCCCGACCCCGAGAAGAACCTCCTGCTCGTCGAGGAGTGGACCCGGCGCGCGGCCGACGCCGGAGCCCGCGTCGTCGTCTTCCCCGAGGCGTCGATGGCCTGCTTCGGCACCCCGCTGGCACCGCTCGCCGAGCCCCTGGACGGCCCGTGGGCCGACGGCGTGCGGCGGATCGCCGACGCCACCGGCACGGTCGTCGTGGCCGGCATGTTCACCCCGGCCACCGGGGGCCGGGTCGCCAACACCCTGCTGGCCACCGGGTCCGGCGTCGAGGCGTCGTACGACAAGATCCACCTCTACGACGCCTTCGGCTTCCGTGAGTCCGACACCGTCGCCGCGGGTTCGGCGACGGCGGTCATCGACGTGGACGGCGTCCGGCTGGGCCTCGCCACCTGCTACGACATCCGTTTCCCGGAGCTGTTCCGGGCGCACGCCGACGCCGGTGCCGTCGCCACGCTGCTGGGCGCCTCCTGGGGCGCGGGGCCGGGCAAGCGCGAGCAGTGGGAGCTGCTGGTGCGGGCCCGGGCGCTGGACGCCACCGTGTGGCTCGCCGCCGTGGGCCAGGCCGACCCCGGCGCGGGCGCCGGCGCGGGTTCCGCCCCGACGGGGATCGGGCACAGCCTCGTCGCCGGACCCGACGGGACCGTACGGCACGCTCTGGGCGCCGAGCCCGAGCTGCTGGTGGCCGACCTGGACACCGACGAGGTCGCCGCGGTCCGGCAGCGGATCTCCGTGCTGGCCAACAGGCGTCCGCAGGTGTGGCGATGAGCAAGCCCGAGCTGGAGTTCCACCTGCCCGACGGGCCGTGGCGGACCCCGGCCGGCGCCCGCCCGGGCGTCGAGGAGCGCGTCCTGGCCGAGGACCCCGTGCGCGGGTCCCGTACGGCGCTGGTCCGCTGGGCGCCGGGCACCGACACCTCGGCGGACGGCGTGAGCGGCCACGACTTCTGGGAGGAGGTCTACCTGGTCGAGGGAGCGCTGCACGACCTGACGCTCGACCGGAGTTTCACGGCGGGCATGTACGCGTGCCGCCCGCCCGGGATGCCGCACGGTCCCTGGACCTCCCGGGACGGCGTCACCATGCTGGTGATCACCTACCCCGCGACCTAACCCGCGAGCAGCACCTTGAGCGTCGACTCCAGGTGGTGGTCGATGGCGGCCCACGCGGCCTGTGCGTCACCGGCCTCCAGGGCGTTCAGGATGGCCTCGTGCTCCTCCAGCACCGCTTCCTGACGTCCCTGCTGGTTGAAGAGGGCGACCACGCCGGCGCGGACCTGCCGGCTGCGCAGGCCCTCGTAGTGCCGGTCGAGGAGGGCGTTGCCGACGGCGGACACCAGGACGGCGTGGAAGCGGTGGTCCACGGCGATGAACTCGCGGGCCTGGTCGGGGCCGGTGAGTTCACGCTGCCGTTCCAGCAGCGACCGCAGCTCCGCGACGGGCGCCGCGCCCCCGGCGACGAGCTGCTGGGCGGCGTACCGCTCGACGATGCCGCGCAGCTCCATGAGCTCGCGGATCTCCCGTCCCGTCAGCGGGGACACCCGGGCGCCCCGCTTGGGCACCAGTTCGACCAGGTCCTCGGCCGCGAGCTGAAGCAGCGCCTCGCGGATGGGCGTGCGGGAGACGCCGATACGGTCCGCGAGCTCCTGCTCCGAGAGGAAGGCGCCCTGCAGTGCGGGATCCGTCAGCACCGTGTCCTTGAGATACGCGTACGCCTTCTCCCGACCGGACGTCACCGCAACCCCCAGCAGTCGTATACACCTTGTATACGAACGCTATCACGCACCGTCGACCGGAGACCCAGGACGACGTGGCCCTGACGACGAAGCCTTCGTGAAGACGGCCCGACCCCCTGGCGTTCGTCTGTGACATCCTCCTGACTTTTTGCGGGACTTCACGGAGCGGGTCAAGAAACCCCAGGTCAGTGGCGTGACCCGGTTGTTACCTGCCGATCTGTGCCCACAGCCACAGCGAGCGGGAGAAACGTGGGCTCATACTGAGCCATGACAAAGCCTGCGGCACCGAAGCGTCACCTGCCCACCAGCCCCTTCAAGGCCCCGGTCGCACCGGCCCCCAAGCACTTCGAAGTGGGCGATCAGGTCACACATGACGTGTACGGACTCGGCCGGGTGATCGGCATCGAGGACGGAATCGCGGCACTCGTGGATTTCGGCTCGGCGCAGAGGCGGATGCTGAGCCCGTACGCCAAGATGACCAAGTTGTAGAACCGCTGTGCCCGGTCACGGCACCCCGGGCCCCTTCGGGGACCTGTAACGAAAGAGAGACCTCTCATCGACCCGACGTCGCTGTTCTCCGCCGTGGAAGGCCAGGCCGGCCGTTCCGCCGCGGTGTCGCCGCCTCCGGCGACCAACCCCTTCCAGGCCCCGGACTTCGGGGTGGACGAGACATTCCCGCCCGAGGAAGCAGAAGAGCCCGACCCGGCCGTGCGCACGTCACGGCGCAGGGCGGCCTAGCACCCCGAGCGACGGCACCTTCGCCCCCCGGCCACAACCAGAGGGCCGGACCGCTTCCGCGGTCCGGCCCTCTGGCGTTCGCCCGTCGAAGTCGGACTGCTGTCAGACCAGTTCTGGCTGGGGCTTCGGTTGGGGGGTGAGGGTGGGTCTCGGGTCCCACTGGGTGGTGGTGCGGATGTAGGCGGCTATCACCGAGGTCATCGCCAGGACGAGGAGGGGGCCGGCGAGCCAGGGGTGGGCGGCCATCTGGGTCGGCAGGTAGCGGTAGGACACCAGGAGGACGGTGAAGACCGCGGTGCCGTGCGCGACGAGCCGCGTGGCCTGGGGGTCCCAGCCGCGGGCCTGGGCGCGCAGGGCCGTCTCGATGGTGAGGGTGAAGACGACGCCGGCGACGAGGTCGACGCCGTAGTGGTAGCCGAAGCCCAGGGTGGCCCCGATGGTGGCGAGCAGCCAGAAGGTGCCGGCGTAGCGCAGGAGCCTCGGGCCCGTGCGGGTGTGGAGGAAGATCGCGGTCGCCCAGGCCGTGTGCAGGCTGGGCATGCAGTTGCGGGGGGTGATCCCGTCGAACGGCATCGCCTGCGGGGTGATGAGCGGAGGAGCCGTCTCCGGCCACAGGTTGACGGCCGCCCACTGACCGCCGTCGGCGCCGTAGGCGAAGATCGGGCCGACGACCGGGAAGATCATGTAGATCGCCGGGCCGAGCAGGCCGATGGTCAGGAAGGTGCGCACCAGGTGGTGGCGGGGGAAGCGGCGCTCGGTGGCCACGTGGCGCAGCTGGTACAGGGCGGCGCACACCGCGGCCACGGCGAGCTGTACGTAGACCCAGTCCAGGACATGGGCGCCGACCGGGCCGGTGGCCCGGACGAGCCGGCCGACCAGCCAGGACGGGTTGCCGAGCGCGTGGTCGGCGGTCGCGACGTACTGGTCGAGCACCGTGTAGCGGGTCTTCGAGGTGATGAGCAGCCAGGTGTCGCCGGTCTTGCGGCCGGCCACCAGCAGCAGGGCCAGTCCCACGCCCTTCAGCAGCAGGACGCGTTCCCGGCCGGTGCGGTGGGTGACGGCGAGGACGGCACAGCCGAGGACGACCAGGAGCGCGCCGTTGCCGAAGGGGTGGCCCTCGGCGGGTTTGATGCCGTGGCCGGCCGTCCAGCGCACCAGCAGAATCACGAGGTCGATGCCTATCGCGGTGCCCATCGCGACAAAGCGCTGGCGCCAGGTGAGCACCACCATCATCAGGGCCATGCCGGCATAGAGCAGGAAACCTGATTTAGGCGGGAATATCACCTCTCGTACTTGATTGGTGATCGGTCCCGGTACGCCGTAGCGTCGCGCGGCGATCTCCAGTGCGATGAGGAATCCGAGGCCGACCACGGCCGCCGCACCCCACAACACCGCCCGCGGCCGGAGCCACGCGGCGAACGTAGTCCTGCGTCTTATTCGCGAGAACACCCGCGACGCTATAGATATCAATTGTTTTGGCCGATTTGTCAGATAGATGAGGATATTGATTCGTCAATCAGTTCGATCATGCTATCCGAGTTGCGCACGTGGGTTTCCCTGGTTACGCGAAGGAAAATTCCGAGTCGTACGTCACAGAAGAATTCGAGCCACCCGGCGAACCGGCCCGCTCACGCCGCCGTCAGAGCCAGTCGGTCAGCGTCGCTTGAACTCGACCGGACCCGCGTTCATCTCGATCGTGCCGTCGGTGTGCAGGACCGGGCGGCGCTCGGTCATGCGGGCGCTGTAGGCCTCGATGTGGTGGATGGCGGCGCCGTCGGGTGAGGTGAAGTCGACGAGGGCGATGGCCACCCAGTAGCGGGTCTTGGTGTTCTCGAACAGCGGGACCGTGACGGTGGAGCCGCGGTCGTCGGTGACCACGACCTTCGCGCCGAAGCTGCGGAAGGAGCCGAAGCCGTTGCTTAGCGCGGAGTAGGCGCACAGCAGGACGTAACCCTGCTGGTCGGGGCGCACGACCCGGAGGGTCTCGCGGCCGGGGGCCCGGGAGTCGCCGTCGAGGTGGACGAACGGGCGGTTCTTCAGGGAGCCGAGGCGCTTGTAGTAGACGACGTCGGCGCCCTTGCCCTTCTTCGCCGTGTCCGTGTCGGGCGTGGGGGCCGAACCCTTCTTGCGGGCGCGGAGGGTGCCGGGCGGCTGCTCGCCGCGCACCGCCTTCGACGCCGGCACGAACAGGGCGTAGAGGTCGAGGTCGGCGCCCCTCTTGCGGCGCTGGTCGCTGCCGCCGTCCCACTCCAGGGTCGCGGTGACCACCAGCTCCCGGTCGGCCTTGTCCAGGCTCATCGAGACCTGGCCGCCCTTGTCGAGGCTGATGGTGCCGAGCGGCGGCTTGCGCAGGCTCATCGGGGGCGGGGCGGCCGCCGTCGGCGCCGGAACCTCGGGCGCCTCCTGGTGCTGCTCCGGTGCCTCGACGGGCTCCTCCGCCACGTCGATGCCGAAGTCCGTCGCCAGCCCGGCCAGGCCGTTCGCGTACCCCTGGCCGATGGCCCGCAGCTTCCAGCCCTCACCCCTGCGGTAGAGCTCCACCAGCAGGACGGCGCGTTCGCCGTCGGTGAGGGCCGGCGGGCGGAAGTGGACGGGGTCGGCGTCCGGTTGGGAGGCGCGGATCAGGACGTCCTTCACGTCGCGGAAGGTGCGGCTCGCGTCGTCGGGGTCGCAGCTGCCGACCAGGACCACCCGGTCCACGTCCGCCGGCAGCGCGGCCGGGTCCACCTCGATGCGCTCGGCGCCCTCGGCGTCGGCGGCCACGTGCCGTACCGCGTCGGACTCGGCGGACGGCTGGTTGTAGAAGACCAGGTCGTCGTCGGACCGGACCCTGCCGTCCGCCGCCACCAGCAGGGCGCTGAGGTCGACCGTGCCACCCACGGCGTGCAGTTCGGCGACGACGGGCCCGGAGCCCATCGCGATGTTCCCGCCCTTGCTCAGTTCCGGCATGCCGCCCACCCCTCGAAAAATCCCCCGGCACTTCCACGCCACCCTGTCACACCGGACCCGGTACGAAAGGGTGTTCGCGTCCGAGGGGCGGGCGCGCCCTCAGCGTGGCTCGCGCACCACCGCCGTCTCCCCCGCGGGCACCACCACCGAGCCCGGCGCCGGCTTGCCGGCCAGCAGTTCCGTGGCGTCCGGGGCCACCGTGACCTCGGCGGAACGGTCGGTGTGGTTGATCAGGAAGAGGTAGTCGGCGTCCGGCCCGCGCCGCAGGACCGCCTCCACGCCGGGAGCCGTCTCGCGCACCGGCTCCACCCCCGCCTCCGTACGGATGCGGTCCAGGAGCGAGGCGAGGGTCGACTCGTCGGGCAGCGTGGCCAGATACCAGCTGGTCCCGGAGCCGAGGCTGTGGCGCGTCACCGCCGGGACTCCCGCCAGCGGGCCGCTCGTGTACGACTCGACCGGCTCGGCGCCCGACAGCCGTACCCGCTCCGACCACAGCGTCCCCGTGCCGCCGCCGCTCAGGCCCACCGACTCACCGGGCAGCAGCGGGAAGAGTTCGTCGGTCCGCACCCCGAGCGCCTCGCGGAACGCACCCGGGTAACCGCCCAGCCGCACATGGCAGTTCTCGTCGACCGCGCCGCTGTGGAAGCCGACGGCGAGGGTCCCGCCGGCCGACGCGAAGGCCGTCAGATTCCGCGCGCCCTCGTCGTCCACCAGGTAGAGGGAAGGGGCCAGCACCACCCGGTAGGACGAGAGATCCGCGTCCGGGCGTACGAAGTCCACCGCCACGCCCGCCCGCCACAGCGGCTCGTACCAGGCCCGGACCAGGTCCTGGAAGCGCAGTTCGCCACTCGGCTGGGAGGGGAGTTCCAGGGCCCAGCGGGCGTTCCAGTCCCAGACGACCGCCACTTCGGCGGTACCGACGCTGCCGCGCACCTCCGCGAGCGCCTTCAGGTCGGCGCCGAGCCGGACGACGTCCCGCCAGATCCGGCTGTCCGTGCCGGCGTGCGGCAGCATCGCCGAGTGCCACTGCTCGGCGCCCGCCCTGGCCGCCCGCCACTGGAAGTACGCGATGCCGTCCGCGCCCCGGGCGACATGGGCCAGCGCGTTGCGACGCAGCTCGCCGGGGCCCTTCGCCCGGTTCACCGGCTGCCAGTTGACCGCGCCCGTCGAGTGCTCCATCAGCAGCCACGGGCCGCCCGCGAGGGAGCGGACCAGGTCACCGCTGAGCGCGAGGTCGATCGCGGACTCGGGGTCGGTGGACCGGAGGTAGTGGTCGTTGGAGACGAGGTCCAGCTTCGGGGCCCAGCGCCAGTAGTCCAGGGCGTCGAAGGCGTGCATCACCATGAAGTTGGTGGTGGCGGGGGTCTCCGGGGCCGCCGCCAGCAGCACCTGGCGCTCGGCCTCGTACAGCGAGAGCAGCTCGTCGCTGCAGAAGCGGCGCCAGTCCAGCTGGTGGGTGGGGTTGGGGACGGCGCCGGTGGGGCGGGGCGGGAGGATCTCGTCCCAGTCGTAGTACCACTGGCTCCAGAAGCGGGTGCCCCAGGCGTCGTTGAGGGCGTCCAGATCGTCCGCGTACCGCCCGCGCAGCCAGCGCCGGAACGCCGCCGCGCTCTCGTCGCAGTGGCATTCGGCGTTGTGGCAGCCGTACTCGTTGTGGACGTGCCACATCGCCAGCGCCGGATGGCCGGCGTAGCGCCGGGCGAGCTCGCCCGCCATGCGCAGGGCGGCCTCCCGGTAGGCGGGGCTCGACGGGCAGAACGTCTGGC
This sequence comes from Streptomyces sp. Y7, assembly GCF_043195415.1. Classification (NCBI taxonomy): domain Bacteria; kingdom Bacillati; phylum Actinomycetota; class Actinomycetes; order Kitasatosporales; family Streptomycetaceae; genus Streptomyces; species Streptomyces sp. Y7. Next base: position 41,333 of record NZ_JBIDDQ010000024.1, on the reverse strand, counting down.
GGCTGCCGTACGACAGTCCCCTGCCGTCCTTGTCGACGGGCAGGGCCTCGGGGTGGGCGCGGAAGAACCACGCCGGGGGCGCCGCCGTCGGGGTCGCGAGGTCGGCCGCGATGCCGTGGCTGTGCAACAGGTCGAGGACGCGGTCCAGGAGCGAGAAGTCGTAGGTGCCCTCGCTCGGCTCCAGCAGCGCCCAGGAGAAGATGCCGACGCTGACCAGGGTCACCCCGGCCTCGCGCATCAGGCGCATGTCCTCGGCCCAGACCTCCTCGGGCCACTGCTCGGGGTTGTAGTCGCCGCCGTAGGCGATGCCGGGGACGGACAGTTCGCGCTTCATCGGGCGGCACCCCCGAGGAGGCGGCGGGTGGTGGCCACGCCCCACTCGTCCAGGGACAGCAGACGGTCGCTGGAGGCCATCAGGCCGCCGGTCGCCTCGACGTGCGCGGCCCACCGCTCCCGGGTCTCCACGGCCGGGCGGGCCATCAGGCAGTCGGGGTCGTTGATCCAGAGCCGGCGGTGCTGCCACTGCCGGCCCACGCCGGTGAACTCGGCCGGGTCCTGGCCGGGCTGGCTGTGGTCGCCGGCCTCGGGGCGGCGGTACGGGGCGGTGTCCGGGCTCACCCGCATCGCGTCGAACAGGCCGAGGGAGGCGAGCAGCGGTGCTCCGCAGCCCAGCAGGTAGGCGTCCGCGCCGATCGCCTCGCGGATCAGCTCGATGCCCGAGCGGTACGCCGTCAGCGCGTCCACCGGCTCGTGCCGTACGCCCTCCAGGGCGCCCGCGTACAGGAAGTCGACCTTGAAGTAGTCGTAGCCCTCGGCGCGCAGCGTCCGGAAGACGTCCGTGAGATACGCCGCCGCCCCGGGGTGGGTGGTGTCCAGGACGCGCAGGTCGTGGCCCCAGTTGCGGCCGGCGTGCGCGAAGCCGCCGTCGGCGGTGCGCACCAGCCACTCGGGGTGCTCGGCGGCCAGGTCGCTCGCCGGGTCGACGAGGAAGGGCGCCGTCCAGATGCCGGCGCGGCGGCCGCGGGCGCGGATGGCGTCCGCGATGCCCGCGCGGGAGCGGAAGCGGCCGGAGAGGGTGAGCCAGTCGCCGAGGGCCTTCTGGTAGCCGTCGTCGATCTGGACGACGTCGACGGGCAGGTCGAGGGTGTCCATCGCGCGGAGGTTCTCGTGGATGTCGTCCTCGGTGACGGCGGTGAAGTACTCGTACCAGGAGCACCAGACCGTCGGGGCCGGACGGGGGACGGGCAGCGCCAGGCTGTCGGCCCACTCGCCCAGCACCGACTGGATGCCGGTCCCCGTCCACTCCTTCACCGGGCCGTCGGCGCTCACTTCCGCGGTGTTCCCGCCGACGACCAGGCGGATCGACGGCACCGCACGCGTCGGCTCGGCGGCCGCCCACAGCCGCACGGGTGAACCGTCACCGGGGTCCAGGGCCAGCAGGCCCTCGCCCTGGAAGGCCCCCTCGGGCACGGTCACGCCCGGGCGGTAACAGACCGTCGCCCAGTTGTCGTTGGTCGGGCGATGCGGGCTGTCGCCGAGAGCGTAGGCACCGCTCGGGCTCCAGGACTGCCAGCCCTCCTCGTGGACGCGGGCGGTGCGCGGGTCCACGAGGACGGAGGCGACGGGGGTGAAGGGGTGGTGCACGGGTTTCTCTTTCACGAAAGGGGCCGTCAGCCCTTGTTGGCGCCCAGCGTCAGGCCGCTGACGAACTGCCGCTGGAGCACGAAGTACACGATCAGCGTCGGGATCGCGGTGAGCAGGGCACCGGCCGCGACCAGGTTGGGGTCGGTGAAGTACGCGCCGGAGAGGTTGTTCAGCGCCGAGGTGATCGGCATGTTCTCGCCGGTCGAGATCAGGACCAGGGCCCAGAAGAAGTCGTTGTAGATCCAGATGGACAGCAGCGTCGCCAGGGCCGCCATCGCCGGGCGGCACAGCGGCAGCACGATCTGCCAGTACTGCCGCCACACCGAGGCTCCGTCCACCAGCGCGGCCTCGGTCAGCTCGTGCGGCAGGGTGCGCATGTAGTTGCTGAGCACGAAGGCGCAGAAGCCGGACTGGAAAGCGACATGAATCAACACCAGGCCGAGCGCGGAGTCGTAGAGCTTGCCGCTCATGGTGATGCCGGGCAGGTCGATCAGCAGGTACAGCCGGTACAGCGGGGTGATGATGACCTGCTGCGGGAGCAGGTTGCCGGCGGTGAAGACCAGCAGCAGCGCCAGGTTGAGGCGGAAGTCGAAGCGGCTGACGTAGAACGCGACCATCGAGGACAGGAACAGCGTCAACAGCACCGCCGGGACGGCGATGATCATCGTGTTGACGAAGTAGTGGCTCATGTCCGACTGCGTGAACGCGTTCGTGAAGTTGTCGAAGGTCAGCGTGTCCGGCCAAGACACGTATCCCTTCTCGCTCGTCTCCGCGTACGGCCGCAGCGCCGCGTAGATCGCCCAGGCGAGCGGCGCGATCCAGGCCAGCGCCGCGCCGGCGAGGAAGAGGTGCAGCAGGATCCGGGCGGGGCGCAGGGGCGTACGGGGCTTGGTCGTCGCGGTGATACTCATGCGCGCCGCTCCTTCCGGAAGGTGGCCACCAGGTAGGGGATGATCACGACGAGGGAGATCAGCAGCAGCACGACCGCGATCGCGGAGCCGTAGCCGATGCGGCTGGACTCGCCGATGATGTTGTTGGTGACCAGGATCGAGAGCAGCTCGGTGCCCTCGGCGCCCTTGTTGAAGACGAAGACCAGGTCGAAGGCGCGCAGGGCCTCGATGATGGTGACGACCAGGACGACGGTGTTGGTGGGGCGCAGCGTCGGGAAGATGACGTTCTTGAACGTCTGCCACTCGTTGGCGCCGTCGAGCGCGGAGGCCTCCCGCAGCGAGGGGTCGACGCCCTTGAGGCCGGCCAGGTAGAGGATCATCATGTAGCCGGTGTGGCGCCAGGACGCGGCGACGAGGATCGCCCACAGGTTGAGGTCCGGGTCACCGATCCAGTCGATGTACTTCCCGGGCTCGTTGGCGCCGATGAGGCTGTTGATCAGGCCGGTGTCGGGGTTGTAGATCAGCTGCCAGACGAAGCCGATGACGGCCATCGACATCACGACGGGCAGGAAGAACGCGGTCTGGTACACCCTGCTGAACCGGATCCGCTTGTCCAGCTGCACGGCCAGGAACAGGCCGAGCGGGGTCGGGATCACGATCAGGACGACGAACCAGATGACGTTGTGCTGGACGGCGGGCCAGAACTGCGGGTTGTTGGAGAACAGTTCCCTGAAGTTCTCCAGGCCGACCCACTTGATCGAGTCGAAGCCGATGCCGTCCCAGGTGGTGAAGGCCAGCGCCACGGAGGCGAGGGCCGTCACCCAGACGAGGGCGATGTGCAGGATCGTCGGCAGGCCCGCCATCAGGCCGAGCGTGAGCCGGTCGCGGCGGGTGAGCAGGCGGCGGTGTCCCTGGGACACCTTCTTGGCGGGGGCAGCGCCCGGAAGCGGCACGGCGGCCGCCTCCGGGATCTCCTCGGTGGTCTCTGTGGTCATGTCGATCAGCCCGACGCGAAGATCGTCTTCTTCTGGCGCTCGATCGAGGACAGCAGGCTGTCGACGCCCTTGGGGTCACGGATGAACTTCTGCAGCGCCGGCTGCATCACCGTGGACGTGAAGTCGGGGCGGGAGTCGCGGTCCATGAACTGGGTCAGGGACTTGGCGCCGGCGATCATGTCGTACGCCTTCTTCTGCAGGGCGGTGTACGAGGAGGTGTCGGCCTTGGTGGAGGCGTGGACCGAGCTCGGGTCGGACTTGAGGTAGACGGTCTCGGCCTCCGGGGTGCCGAGGTACTCCAGGAGCTTGACGGCCTCGGTCTTGTTCTTCGGGCTCTTGCTCATCATGAAGCCGTCGGTCGGCGCCTCGACGGTGTCCTGCCCGAACTGCGGGTCGATCTCCGGGAAGGCGAAGAAGTCGAGGTCGTCCAGGGCTGCCTTGTCGGTGAACTGCTGGGCCACGAAGGTGCCGAGGAGGTACATGCCGGCCTTCTTGGAGGCCAGCGTCTGGGCGGCGTCCTGCCAGGTGCGGCCCGTGGCGCCCTCCTGGTGGTACGGGAGGATCTCGGTCCACAGGTCGAAGACCTTGCGCACCTTGGCGTCGGTCCAGGACGCCTTGCCCGCCATCAGCTCGACGTGGAAGTCGTAGCCGTTCTGGCGGAAGTTGATCTGGTCGAAGGTGCCGAGCGCGGGCCAGGCGTCCTTGTCGCCGAAGGCGATCGGGACCAGCTTGTCCTTCTGCATCTGCTTGCACAGCGCGATGAAGTCGTCCCAGGTGGTGGGGACTTCGTAGCCGTTCTCCTGGAAGACGCTCTTCCGGTAGAAGATCGCCCACGGGTAGGTGTACAGCGGCACGAAGTAGTACTTGCCGTCCTCGCCCTTGCTGAGCTTGTGCATCGCCTCGGGGAAGTTGTCCCCGATGGTCTTCCACACGTCGTCGATCGGGGTGGCCAGTCCCTTGGCCGCGAAGAACTGCATCCGGTAGCCGGCGAACCAGGTGAACACGTCGTCCGGCGTGCCCTGGAGGTAGGAGTTGATCTGCTCCTGGAAGGTGTTGGAGTCCTTGGTGTTCACGTCGACCGTGATGCCGGACTTCTTCTTGTAGGCCGCGTAGATGTCCGCGAACGCCTTCTTCGGCACGGCGTCGGACGCCTTGGAGCCGAGGGTGACGGTCTTCGGGTCGCTCGCCGTGCCGCTGCCGCCGCAGGCGCTGAGCAGCGGGATGCCCGCGCCCAGTACGGCGGCGCCGCCTATGCCGCGCAGCATCGTGCGGCGGCTCGGCGAGGGCAGGGAGAGACCGGAGGGAGAGAAGTGCTGCATCTACGGCTCCTGATGACAGGGTTCGATCGTGAGGGTGGGCGTGTCGAAGTCCGTCGCAACCGATCAGAAATCAACTTGACCGAACACGGTGGCGCAATAACAGCCGTATGTCAGGTCATGCGTCAAGGGATGGCGATCGCCGTTTCGGAAACGTGACCGACATCTCGAACCCCGTTTCAGTGGGCACCTGATCGAACTCGCGTACGCCACGAAGATCGCGCCGCTACCTTTCGGCCATGACGACATCGAGTACGCCCTCGCACCTCCCATCCGTGACCCTGCGCGGGCGTTCCGGGGCGCTGTGGCTGGAGGACGGGTCACTGCTGCTGGAGCAGGACGGGGCGCGAAGACGCATACCGCTGCCGGCCGTCGAGGAGGTCAGACCCACCGAGGGGCCGCGCGGGGTGGAGGTGGTGCTGACCGCGCCGGAGGGGGCGGGCGCGACCGTGTACCGCGTCGCGCACCGGGTGGCCTCCGCGCGGGACGCCTTCGTCACGACCGTGAACGCCGCGCTGCCCGCACGGGACGCGGGGGAGGACCGCCGCAACGGTGCCGAACTGGTCGAGACGCTGCCGGGAACGGTCCGCACGGCCTGGTACCGCAAGGCGCTCGGGGACGTGGCGCTCGTGCTCGCGATCGGAGTGCCGGTCGTGGGCTGGATCGCCGGACTGGTGACACTCATCGCGCACGGCGACCTGATCGGCGCGATCCTGTGGTTCTTCGGCACGAAGCCCTTGATCATCGGCCTCTTCCTGTACGGCATGGCCGCCAAGACCCTGTACGACCGGGCGATCCTGCGCCGCCGCGGTGTCTCCGTGCTGGCCGCCTTCCATCGGTACGACGGAAAGAAGCGCATGTTCCGGTTCACCGACCTGAACGGCGTTCCGCGGGAGTGCGAGATCGACACCGCCGCCGAGCCCGTGAGCACCCAGCCGGAGCGCTTCCAGGTCAGCTACGACCCGCGCAGCCCGCAGCGGGTGGCGGCCGGGCTGCCCCTACGCACCTGGGTCCTGCGGTCGCTGGGCGTGGCCGTGTTCGGGACGCTGTTCCTCTACGCGGGCCTGTACATGGTCCCGTACCAGCTGATCCAGGTGCTGTCCTAGCCGCCGCCGGGACCGGGCTAGCGGATCACCACGGTCCTGGTCTCGCTGACCTGGTCGACCTCCGTCGTCCGCACGGTCACCTTCATCCGCCACTTCCCGGCGAGCGGCAGGTTGAGGAAGCTGTTGGCCCAGTAGCCGCCCTTGTCGGCGAGTTCGGCGTCGATCGGGCCGATGTCCTTGGCCGGCAGCGTGAAGGAGATCCGCAGTTCCGGGACGACGGACACACCGCCGTCGGGGCCGTAGACCAGGGCTTCGATGGAGTTGTCGCCGACCCGGCCCGGGTCGATGGTGATCTGCACCTTGCCGCGACCGCCCGGAGTGCCGACGTCGAAGGGGACGTTGGTGACGGAGGCGCCGACCACGGCAGGCGCTCCCGCCGCCGCCTCGGCCTCCGCCCGGCCGGGCAGCGTGCTGGTGAGGAGCGTGGTGACGGCCAGGACCGCCGCGCCGACGGCGACTTCGGCGAGGACGGAGCGGCGCAGGGCGCTGCGCTGCGCGGACCCGCCTTCCGCCGGGGCGGATCCCTCCGCGGCGGACTCCTCCGGGGAGGCGGACCCGGGCGTGGGGGATTCCGCCGCCGCCTCGGGTGCCTCGGGCAGCGGCGGGCCGCCCACCGGCTCCGGGACCTTCTGCCGTACGGCTGCCTCCGCGTCGACGACGGTCTCCGCGTCCACGGCCGTGCCGGCGTCGGCGGCCGTCTGCGCGTCGGCGGTCGCGAGCCGGGCCGTCCAGCGGCGGGACACGGCCGCCGCGCCGAGCAGCAGCACCACGCCGGCCAGCTTCAGGATCAGGAGCCTGCCGTACGTCGTGCCGGTGAGCGCGTCCCAGGAGCCGAGGCCGCGCCAGGACTGGTAGACGCCGGTGACGACCAGGACGGTCACGGACACGAACGCGAGGCGGGAGAACCGGGTGACGGCCGCCGGGGTCAGGTGCGCGCGGTACAGCGTGACGAGCAGAGCGGTCAGGCCGCCCAGCCAGACCGCGGTGGCGAGCAGGTGCAGCGCCGAGGACGTCATCGCCACCGGGACCTGGATGCCCGCGGAGGCGTGTTCGCCGGCCGCCCAGGTCATCGCGAGGCCGACGGCCGGCGGGGCGCCCGCCCAGCCGAAGGGCTTGCGGAGCCGGGCCGTCCGCAGCAGGTAGAGGGCGGCCACGAGCAGCAGGGCGAGACGGGCCAGCAGTACCTCACCGGGGCGGCCGGTCAGGGTGCGGGTGACGGAGTCCGCGCTCAGGGCACCCAGGGGGCCCTCGCCCGACTCGTACGGGGCGCGCAGCACCAGCAGGGCGAGGGTGGCACCCAGCAGCGTCCACCAGCCGGCCTTCAGCAGCCGGTGCAGCACGGGGGCGTCCGGCGGGCGGCAGACCGCCATGAAGACCGCCGTGCCGATGAGCAGGGCGACGGCGAGGTAGGCCAGATAACGGGCGATGTCGTAGAGGCTCTTGGTCGCCGGGTCCTCGGTGGGGCCGGTGTCCACGGTGGCCGTGGTGAGGGAGGGCTTGCCGACGGAGAAGGTGAACGCGCCGGAGACGGGGTGGCTGTCGGCCGACACCACCCGCCAGGCGACGGTGTACGTGCCCTCGGCCAAGCTCGCGGGGAGCGTCACGCGGGCCGTGTCGGCGCCGCCGCCCGGCGCGTGCTCCGGCTCGCCGGTGCGCAGTCGGCGGCCGTCCGGGTCCAGGACGCGGAAGGAGTCCTCCAGCAGGCCGACGGACTCCGTGAAGGTCAGGGTGATGTCACGCGGGGCCGACTTGAGGACGCTTCCGTCCTCGGGGTCGGTGGCGCGGAGAGCAGCGTGGGCGGATGCGGGGCCCGTGCCGCCGAGGACGAACAGGACCAGCAGGGTGCCCAGCAGCACCAGCCTTTGAAGGTGTCGCCGGTCGGTGGATCGGCTCCGCGGTCGTCGTCGCTCATCGCACCCCGCCACGTCTGTTCACATCTCCGTCGTCGGACTTGAGGCCTCGAGGGTACGTACGGACGGGGGACCCGCAACACTCACCGGCCGCCGTGCTCACTTCTCGCCGGCCCCGCCCTCCCCGGCGGGCTCACCAGGTCGGCCGGGCCGACACCCCTCCGTCCACCACCAGGTCGTGCCCGGTGATCCAGGACGCGAGGTGCGAGGCGAGGAACACACAGGCGTCGGCCACGTCCCGCGGGCTCCCCAGGCGTCCGGTGGGTGCCGCCTCTTTCCAGCGGCGCACTCCCTCCGGCCACGCGTCCTGCAGTCCCTCGCGGTGGATCAGACCGGGGGAGACGGTGTTGACGCGGATTCCCCAGCGGCCGTACTCCAGGGCCGCGGAACGGGCGTGCATGCGGACCGCCGCCTTGGAGGCGCTGTAGTGGGCGTGCCCGGGTGCCGGGCGAGTCGCCTCGATGGAGGCGATGTGGGTCACCGAACCGCCCCCGGCCCGCGTCCGCATGATCTCGGCGGCGGCCTGTGTGCAGGCGAACACGCTCGTCAGGTTGGCGTCCACGACCGCCCGCCACTCGGCCGCCGGCATGCCCGGCAGCTCCCGCACCGGCTGTACGCCCGCGTTGTTGACCAGCGCCGTCAGCCGCCCGCCGCCCCACTCGGCGGCCTCGCCCAGCAGCCGCCGGCAGGCGTCCTCGTCCGTCAGGTCGGCCCGCAGCACCAACGCCCGGCCGCCCGACTCCCGGACGCGGCCCGCGACTTCGTCCGCCGCCGCGACCGCCGTACGGCAGTGCAGGACGACCGCCGCCCCTTCCTCGGCGAACCGCGTGGCGATCCCCCGCCCGATGCCGCCGCCCGCGCCCGTGACCAGGGCGACCTGTCCTTCGAGGAGTCCGCTCATGGGCGGCACAGTCCCGCGATCCGGGCCGCTTCGGCGGGATAGCGCGCCGTCAGGTCCGCCAGGTCGCCGTGCTCGTAGCCCTCGTAGGTGAAGCCGGGGGCCATCGTGCAGCCGAAGAACGTCCACGAACCGCCGGCCGCCACCCGCGCGCCCATCCAGGTCCCGGCCGGGACCGTGAGCTGGACGTGCTCGCCGCGCTGTATGCCGGGGCCGAGCACCGCGGTGCGGGACGTGCCGTCGGGGGCGAGGAGCAGCATCTCCAGGGGGTCGCCCAGGTAGAAGTGCCACACCTCGTCCGACGGCAGGCGGTGCAGGGCCGAGTAGTCGTCCGTGGTGAGCAGGACGACGATCGCGGTGCCCTGCGGCCTCCCGTCGGACAGCTCGGGTCCCGCCCAGGTGCGCCGGAACAGACCGCCCTCACGCGGGATCGGCTCCAGACGGTAGTGCGCTACGAGTTCTTCCGGGGTCATCCCCCAAAAGCTACCTCCCGGGTGAGGAAGGCGAGTTGAGCTTCCTTCGGCGGGAGGTACACGTCCGGGATGTCGACCTCCGGCAGCACGACCACGGGCCCGGCCTCGAAGCCCTGCTTGAGGAACCGGGCGACGGCCTTGTCGTTGCGCACGTCCGGATCGACGACGACGCGCCGGCGGTCCAGGGTGCCGAAGACGTACGACGCGACGACGGCCAGCAGCACCGAGGTCCAGCCGGGCCGCGCGCCCTCGGGACCGGCGGGAGCGAGCAGCAGGTGGACGCCGATGTCCCCGGGGAGGACCTCGTAGCACTCGCTGACCCGGTCCGCCTCCGGCTCGTAGGTCTGCAGGAGCGCGACCGGGTCGTCGTCGCGCAGGACCAGGAAGGCGTGATGCGTGTCGAGGCCGGCCATGTGGGCATAGATCTCGGACACCTGGTCCCTGGTCAGGCCGTTCATGCCCCAGAAGGAGGCACGCTCCGCGTCGACCCAGCCATGGACCACCCCGGCGTCGGCGTGCGGGTCGAGGGGGCGGACGCGGACGCGGCCGAAGCCGTCGACGGTCTGCTCGTGGACGGGTCGGGCGGCGGTCTCGTGGAGCGTCGCGGACGGCTCAGACATCGGATTCCTTCTCGAACTCGGTGAAGTCGGTGACGACCGGGACCAGGTCTCCCCGCACCCACAGGGGGAGTTGGTCGCGGTGGTGGGGCGAACCGGGGACGCCCCAGGCGCCGAGCGGGACCAGCCAGCTGCCGGCCTCCCGGTCGGCCAGGTCCCAGACGTAACGGGCGGCGGGCCCGCGCGCGCTCAGGTCGGTGAGGCCGGGGACGGCGGAGGTGCACAGCACGCAGTCGTGGTCACCGGAGAGGCCGGGCTCGTCGTACGACGGGTCGGGCAGCGCCCGCCAGGGGGCGAGGCGATGGGTGTCGCCCCAGCCGCCCGAGGGCGGCTCCGCGGCCACCTCCTCGACGGCCGCCCGGACGGCATCGGCGCGGTCGATGCCGTACAACTCCTCGGCGCGCAGCAGGTGTTCGAGGGCGAAGCCGACGCGCGGGAGGAGCGCGAGCCAGGGCAGCAGGACCTCGGGGTAGGCGGGCGGGGCGGCCAGCGCGGCGAAGGCCGGGTGGGCGGCGAGCCGCCGTACGACCGCGCCGCGCACCGCCGCGTACAGGGCCGCGGCCTCGCTGTCCGCGTCCATGCGGCGGTCCCAGTCCAGCAGGGTCCGGCGGATGCGCGCCGCCTCGGGGCCGAGGGCGTCGAGGGTGCTCAGGAGGTCCAGCAGGGGTTCCGCCGAGGCCAGCCGGGTGTCCATGTGGATCGCCGGCATGTCGGCGGCCGACCAGCGCTCCTTCTCCCCCAGCAGGGCCGTGATGCGGTCGGCGCGATGGGGCGCGGCGAACTCCACGCCCAGCGGAGCGGCGAGACCGCGCTGGTTGGCCATGGCGGCGACGCCGTCGGTGAGCCCGCCGCGCGGCGTCTCGTGCCAGCCCTGCCACTCGTGGCCGGGCTCCCAGGCGGGCACCGGCCCGATGCCGTTGGCCGCGGACCGCACCGGCACCTTCCCGGCCACGCGGTGCAGCAGCCCGCCCTCGGTGTCGGCGGCCTGGACGACGTTGACGGGCTCGGCCCACAGGTCGACGGCCCGGTCGACGTCGGCGACGCGGCGGGCGCGCAGAAGGGGGAGCAGGGCGCTGAAGCCGAGGTCGGCGGTGACGCGGGGCGGGTAGCGCAGGGCCATGGCGAGGGGCGGGGCGTCGGCGTCCGAGGGGGCGTCGAGAACATCGGACAGCCCGGTGGAGAAACCTTCCGGCAGATCGCCGGGGGCGTCATCGGAGAAACCTTCCGGCAACCCCTCGGGGCCGCCGATCACCACCGGCCCCCGAGCCGTCTCGATCACCTCGACCTCGACCGGCTCCTCCCCCGCGACCGCCACGACCTCCGTGTGCCGCGCGGCCCGTCGCCAGACCCCGTCCGGGTCGAGCGCCTCGACGCCGGCCCCGGTGCGCCGCAGCCGCTCGCGGTACAGGTCCTGGTAGTCGGCCATGGCGTTGGTGATGGCCCAGGCGACCGTGCCGGTGTGGCCGAAGTGGCCGATGCCCGGGACGCCGGGGACGGCGAGGCCGATGACGTCGAACTCGGGGCAGGACAGGTGGACCTGCTGGTAGACACCGGGGTCCTCGATGAAGCGGTGCGGGTCGCCGGCGATGATCGCGTGCCCCGTGACGGTCCGCTCACCGCTCACCAGCCAGCCGTTGCTGCCCGAGGTGCCCGGCCCGTCGGCGGCGAACAGCCCGACCGCGTCGGCTCCGAGGTGCCGTACGACCTGCTCGCGCCAGAGCTTGGCCGGGAAGCCGGCGAACAGGATGTGGATGCCGAGCCAGACGCCGAGCGGCGTCCACGGCTCCCAACGCCCCGGAGTCAGATCCGCCTTCGCGAACTCGGGTGCGCGGCGGGCGCCTTCGTCCATTCCCTCGTTGACCCCGTCGACGTACGCGCGCACCCACCCCGCCGTCTCGGGGTCCCGTCTCTCCAGTTCGGCGAAACACCGTCTCGCCGTGTCGTCGAGGCGGGCCCGTCTGACGAACCGGTCCCAGGGCAGGGCCTCGGCGCCGAGGAAGGACGCCGAGGTGCCCCGGGCCCGGTGCCGTTCGACCTCGAGCTGCCAGGCCCGGTCGAGGGCGGTGACACGGCCCTGCACACGGGCGAGTTCACTCGCCGAGTCGGCCCGGAGATGCGGAATGCCCCAGGCATCGCGAAAGATCTCGCCGGTCACCTGTGCCCCTCCTTTGCTTTAGGTTAGGCTTCCCTAAGTTGTTGGTGCGGGAATCGTACGCGAAGGGTGAAGAACTCATGGGGCAGGGGCACGGCTGGGAGGGCGCGGTCCTGAAACTGCTGCGCGCGAAGGACTTCGTCTTCACGGTGACGGGCGCCGAGGACGTCACCGAGCACTACCGCCGCGTGCATCTCACGGACGGCGGCATGCTGGCGGCGACGGGCGTCCACCCCACCATGTGGGTCCGGCTCTGGTTCGACAACGCGGGCAAGCCCCATCAGCGCGCCTACACCCTCGTCGACCCGGACCCGCAGGCCGGCACCTTCAGCCTGGAGTTCGCCCTGCACGAGGGGGTCGCCAGCGACTGGGCGCGCACGGCGAAGCCCGGCGACACGATCGAGGCGACCATCCACGGCACCGGGTTCACCGACCCCGAACCGGCCCCCTCGCACGTCTTCGCCATCGCCGACACGGCCTCCCTGCCCGCTCTCAACTCCCTGCTCGACGCCCTGGACCAGGCACCCGCCACGGTGTGGTTCGAGGGCGAGCGCGACGGTCTGCCCTTCCGCGCGGAGGAGTCCCGGCACGACGTACGGACCCTGCCGCGGCGCGACGCCGGGGCCCACCTGGTCGCCCAGGTGAAGGAGAACCTGCCCGGCCTGCTCGAGGACACGCCGGACCCGTACGTCTGGATCGCCTGCGACACGGCGACCACCCGCGCGCTGACCGCCTACGTCCGCAAGGAGCTGGGCCTGCCCAAGCAGCGGGTGAACGCGCTGGGGTACTGGCGCCCCTGATTCCGGCACGGGCGCACCCCCCTTGATGCGCCCGTGCCGGACCGGCATCCCCCGCGCGCGTGCGGACGGCGCGCGCGGCATCATCGGGGGCATGGACGTCACCCTGCATCTCGCCCAGGACCCCGAGGCCGACGAACTCCTCGGCCGCAGCCCGCTCGCCGCGCTCGTCGGCATGCTGCTGGACCAGCAGGTCCCGATGGAGTGGGCGTTCAAGGGACCCCGCACGATCGCGGACCGGCTCGGCGCGGACGACCTGGACGCGCACGACATCGCCGCCCAGGACCCGGACGCCTTCGTCGCCCTGCTGTCCGAGAAGCCGGCCGTGCACCGCTACCCGGGCTCCATGGCCAAGCGGATCCAGCAACTGTGCCAGTACCTGGTCGAGCGCTACGACGGCGACGCCGAACTCGTCTGGAAGGGCGTCGACGACGGACGCGAGCTGCTGCGCCGGCTGGAGGACCTCCCCGGGTTCGGCAAGCAGAAGGCACAGATCTTCCTGGCCCTGCTCGGCAAGCAGCTCGGCGTCCGCCCGAAGGGCTGGCAGGAGGCCGCCGGCGCCTACGGCGAGGCGGAGTCCTTCCGCTCGGTCGCCGACATCACCGGGCCCGAGTCGCTGACCAAGGTGCGCGCGCACAAGCAGGAGATGAAGGCGGCGGCGAAGGCCGCGAAGGCGGCGGGCAAGTAGCCGTCCGGCACCGACGGCCGTAGATCGCCCACGCGCGGACGAGGGACCCGCGGACACGGAGAGGGCGTCCCCCTCGCGGACGGGGGCGGCACCGCGCCGACGGCCGGTGGCCGGCACCCGCGCGGGCGCCGACGTCGAGCGAAGCGCCCATGGGCCGGCGCCGGACTCAGCCAAGTGGCCCGCCCCGAATGGCGGGCGGTGCGGTGCCGTTCCCAGCATGGAGCATGACCGAGGCGCCGAACGGATCCCCTTGGGGCCGGGACTACGACGATCGCCGGATCCACTCCGGCCACCCCGCCGGGTCCCCGGGCCCGGCGAACCCGCATGAGCCCGAGCCGCCCTTCGAGGGCCCGCTGCACGCGCTCTCCCGTGCCGCCTGGCAGGTCGTCCTGGTCACCGGCGTCGCCTCCCTCGTCCTCGGCGTCTTCGTCCTGGCGTGGCCGGACGCCTCGCTGCGGGTCGCCGGCGTCCTCTTCGGCCTCTACCTCCTGATCAGCGGCGTCTTCCAGCTGGTCGCCGCGTTCGGCACGCACCGGACGACCTCGCTGCGGGTGCTGGCCTTCGTCAGCGGCGCCGTGTCGGTCCTCCTCGGCCTGTTCTGCTTCCGCGGCGCGATGCAGTCGATCCTGCTGCTGGCCCTGTGGATCGGGATCGGCTGGCTCATCCGCGGCATCACCCAGTGCCTGGCCGCCGCCTCCGACAGCTCCGTGCCGGCCCGCGGCTGGCAGATCCTCCTCGGCGTCATCACCTTCCTCGCCGGCGTGGTGCTGATCGTCTCGCCGGTCGAGTCGATCACCGTGCTGATGGTGCTCGGCGGCTGCTGGCTGGTGGCGGTCGGCCTGGTCGAACTGGTCACCGCGCTCCGGCTGCGGACGATGGCCCGACAGGTCCCGCGCGAACTGTGACACGCACAGTGATACCCACCCCTGCCCCGTACGCCGTGCGGGCGGTTCTCCCGCCGGACGGGATGAACGCCGTACGGCCCCCGGGGAGATGACCTTCCGTGAGTACCGCACGATGCCGCTCGCGCAGCCGCGCCTGGCTGCGGGTCGTCGTGCTGCTGCTCGCGCTGCTGGTGCCGGGCGCACACGCGCAGGCGCACGCCCTGCCCCCGGTGGCCGCGGCCGTCGAGATCGCCGAGCAGGACGTCCTCGACACGGCCGTGCGGCCGGTGGCCCGAGCCGAGCGGCGCACCGCCGTACGGCAGCGTCCGGTCCTGTCGCCGGGCGCGGCGACAGCAACCCCGGCGGGTGCCCGGCGCCACGCGCAGCCCCGGCCCCCGTACGTCCCGCACATCCTGCGCACCGTGGTCCTGCGCTGCTGACAGACCCCGCGACGAGGTCCGTCAGTACGACGCAAGGAGCACTGTCATGCCCACCGACCACTACGCCGTTCTGCGCGCCCTGCTGCGCGCCGAGGCCGCACGCAACACGCCGAAACCGCAGGCGAAGAAGGACAAGCCGCAGCTGCCCCGGAAGGACAGGGAGCGCGGCTGACGCGGCCGCGGCGGAGGCGGCCTTCTCCGGGTCACCGCCTCCGCCGCGCCGCACGTGCCGAAGCCGGCGCCCCACCGTCCCGCGCCGCGCCCCACCGAGGAGCGGCCCGGGTCCACCACCCCCACCGCGCGAAGCCGAACCTCGACGGCCTGCACCACTGCCACCGCGCGAAGCCGAACCTCGACTGCCTGCTCCACGACCCCCACCGCGCGATACCGAAGCCCGACCGGGTCTACCGCCTGCGGCGTGCCGTGCCGAAGACCGACCGGGTGATCTCCCGCCCGATCTGTGTACCGACCGACCGAGCCAGGGACTTGAAGATGCCGCTCCCGACGACCTGCTCGACGACAGAGGGCTGCTCCTTCTGCCGGGCCCTGTGCTCCCCTGCCCCGGCCGCCGCCTCACGCAGCTCGTCCGGCCCCTTGCCTCCGCGGATCTCGTCGGGCCCCTTCGCGCCCCCGCGCGACGCCCGGAGCTTCTCGTACGCCGACTCCCTGTCCACAGCCTGTGCATATCGCCCGTACAGCGCGGACGACGTGACCGCCTCCTGCAGCGCCCCCGCGTCGAGCGGACCCATCAGCGACTCCGGCGCCCGCAGCCGGGTCGCGGCCACCGGCGTCGGGGCG
The DNA here is from genome assembly GCF_043195415.1 of Streptomyces sp. Y7. Lineage (NCBI taxonomy): Bacteria > Bacillati > Actinomycetota > Actinomycetes > Kitasatosporales > Streptomycetaceae > Streptomyces > Streptomyces sp. Y7. The sequence goes on along the minus strand of NZ_JBIDDQ010000024.1, from coordinate 25,725 downwards.
CCCTTCTCGCTCAGGACGGTCACCACGGCCTCGCCGATGCCCAGGCCGGTCAGGAGCTCCTCCAGGTCGTACGCCGAGTCGGGGAACGTCTTCACCGTGGCCTTCAACGCCTTCTGATCGTCCGGCGTGAAGGCGCGCAGCGCGTGCTGGATCCGGTTGCCGAGCTGCCCGAGCACCTCGGCGGGCACGTCCTTCGGCGTCTGCGTCACGAAGAAGACACCGACCCCTTTCGAGCGAATCAGCCGCACGGTCCGCGTGAGGGCGTCCAGGAACGCCTCGGACGCGTCGTCGAACAGCAGATGCGCCTCGTCGAAGAAGAACACCAGCTTCGGCCGGTCGATGTCCCCCACCTCGGGCAGATCGTGGAAGAGGTCGGCCAGCAGCCACATCAGGAACGTCGAGAACAGCTGCGGCCTGTCCTGCACGGCGGGCAGTTCGAGCACCGACACGACGCCCCGCCCGTCCTGCTCCGTCCGCAGCAGTTCGCCGGTGTCGAACTCCGGCTCCCCGAAGAAGTCGGCCATGCCCTGTGCCTCGAAGGCGGTGAGGGAGCGCAGGATCACCCCGGCCGTGGCGGTCGACAGCCCGCCGATGCCCTTCAGCTCGTCCTTGCCCTCGTCCGAGGTCAGGAAGGCGACGATCGCCCTGAGGTCCTTGAGGTCGACCAGCTCCAGGCCCTTGGTGTCGGCGTAGTGGAAGATCAGCCCGAGGGACTGCTCCTGGGTCGGGTTCAGCCGCAGGACCTTGGACAGCAGCACCGGCCCGAAGCTGGTGATCGTGGCGCGCACGGGAATGCCCCGGCCGATACCGCCCAGGGCGTAGAACTCGGCCGGGCATCCCTTCGCCGCCCACTGCTGCTGGACCTCGGCGGCACGCGCGCCGGTCCTGTCGTCCGGCCGCCCCGGCGCCGCGACCCCGGAGAGGTCGCCCTTCACGTCCGCCAGGAACACCGGCACGCCCTGGGCCGAGAGCTGCTCGGCGATGAGCTGGAGCGTCTTGGTCTTGCCGGTGCCGGTGGCACCCGCGACCAGGCCGTGCCGGTTGAGCATGGGCAGCGGCACCCGGATCTGCGCGTCGGGCAGACAGCCGCCCTCCCAGAGCAGGGCGCCCAGGTGCAGGGCGGGCCCGGTGAAGGCGTAGCCGGCGGCGATCCCCAGGGCTTCCCGCGGCAGGGCGGCGGCACGGCTCGACACCTCGGGAGCGGCGCCCCGCGGCGCGGTCCCGGCGGCCGCCCCGGCCTTGGGCGTGGTGTTGCGGTCGCTCATCTCAGCCCTCCGCGCGCTTCCCGCCCTCGGACGGGCGGCCGGATCGCGGCCCGACGGGCGTCCGACCGCGAACCGGCACGGTGTCCGACCCGACCCGGCTCGCCACCTCGGGTTCCGTACGGGTCCGTTCCGGCATCCGATCCGGCCGTCATTCCTTCGACCTTTGCCGTTTCATCCCGGTTTGCCACATCTTTTCCAGCGTCGCACTACGGCGCCATGGCTGCGCCCGGAACGTCTTGACCGGTAGGCTTTCCGTGTGATCTTCAAGCGCATCGGAAACGGCCGGCCGTACCCCGACCACGGCCGGGAAAGCACCCGGCAGTGGGCGGACGTCGCGCCGCGCCCGGTCCGCCTCGATCAGCTCGTGACGACCAAGGGTCAGCTCGATCTGGAAACCCTGCTGGCCGAGGACTCGACGTTCTACGGCGACCTCTTCGCGCACGTCGTGAAGTGGCAGGGCGACCTGTATCTGGAGGACGGCCTGCACCGCGCGGTGCGCGCGGCGCTCCAGCAGCGTCAGGTGCTGCACGCGAGAGTCCTGGAACTGGACTGACCCCGGGCTGACACGCCCGGGCGTCACCCGTTGCCCCTTTCGGGTAGGTCCGTGCGGCATCGAATGATCATCTAGTAGGCATTGCCGCCCGGGCGCACTACGCTGCGCCCATGAGCATGCTGACTCCTCCTGGCATGGGCGGCCAGTACCGCATCAAGGGGGACAAGTACCCACGGATGCGCCGTCGTCGTCGGCACGGCAGGCTGGTCGTGGCCGGCGTCGCGTCCGTCGCCGCACTCGGCCTGGCCGGCTGGGGCACGCTCCAGCTCATCGACGTCTTCACGGGCGGCGGCGGAGAGGCCTCGGCCGCCGGCACCAAGTCCGGCTGCGGGATCCGGGCGACACCCTCGCCCGCCGCGACCGCGCCGCTGCCGAAGCCCGCCGGAATCACCGTCAACGTGCTCAACGCCACGACCCGCAGCGGGCTCGCCAAGCAGACCGCGGACGAGCTGAAGAAGCGCGGCTTCAAGATCGGCGACGTGGGCAACGCGAGCAAGGACTACGACAAGAAGGTGAAGGGCACCGGGATACTGCTCGGCCCGGCCGCCTCCCTGAACAGTTCCCTGCCGGTGCTGGCCACCCAGCTGACCGGGGCCGAGCGCCGCACCGACGCCACCCGCAAGGGCGCCACCGTGGACCTGATCATCGGCGACCGCTTCAAGGAACTCGCGAAGAAGCCGGAAGCCGACAAGGCCCTGGCCACGCTGGCGAACCCGAAGCCGACGCCCTCGACCGCGAAGCAGGGCTGCTAGAAGCGCCCCGGCAGGGGCGCGGGGTACTGCGCGACGAGCCACGACTGACCGGCAGCCGCCACACACCCGCACCCCTACGGCGAAGGGGCGCGGCCCCCTACTCGGCCGCCCCGTAGAGACGATCCCCCGCGTCGCCCAGCCCCGGCACGATGTACCCGTGCTCGTTGAGGTGGTCGTCGACGGCGGCCGTCACCACGGTCACCGGCGTCCCCGCCAGCTCCCGCTCCATCAGCTCCACGCCCTCCGGCGCGGCGAGCAGCACCACCGCGGTCACGTCGTCCGCCCCGCGCTTGATGAGCTCCTGGATCGCCGCGACCAGCGTCCCGCCGGTGGCCAGCATCGGGTCCAGGACGTACACCTGACGCCCCGAGAGGTCCTCCGGCATCCGCGTGGCGTAGGTGGAGGCCTGGAGGGTCGACTCGTCGCGCACCATGCCCATGAATCCCACCTCGGCGGTCGGCAGCAGCCGGACCATGCCGTCCAGCATGCCGAGGCCGGCGCGCAGGATCGGCACGACCAGCGGGCGCGGGTGGGACAGCTTGACGCCGGTGGTGCCGGTGACCGGGGTCGTGATGTCGACCGCTTCGGTGCGCACGTCCCGCGTGGCCTCGTAGGCGAGCAGGGTGACCAGTTCGTCGGCCAGCCGACGGAAGGTCGCGGAGTCGGTGCGCTGGTCGCGCAGCGTGGTGAGCTTGTGGGCGACCAGGGGGTGGTCGACGACGTGGAGACGCATGTCCACAACATTAGCCGGGCCCGGTATGCCCGGCGCCCCCGCACACGACAAGCCCGAGGTCACGGCTTCACCCGTGCGCTGGCATCAAACCGCCCATCGGAGGGAAAGTGGGAGGGACGTAGCGGGGGTGGTGAGCCGATGCCTGATCGTGAGTCCCCAGAGCGTCCCACGCAGGACGCGCCGGACGACAGCGACGCCGCGCGCCGGCGGCGCCGGGCCCAGTTCCTGCGGGAACTCGCCGAGGCCCGGGCGCTGCGGGACCGCGTCCAGCCGCGCCGCGCCAAGGCGGCCCGTCTGCGGCACGCGCTGCGCATGCGCACGTTCCGCTGGTAGGGCGAGTCGCGCGGGAAGATCGGCTGCTCTCCGGGCGGTTGGGCGGTGGGCGTGCGTGGACACCGGGAAAAGCCGCGTACGATCCGCACGTGGCGGCAACGAGTGCGCTGGTGAGTCCTTCACGGACCCGCTCGCTCAACCCCTCGGGCCTACGCGATCAAAACTGCCGGACACAGGGAGCCGAAGACGTCCCCTGAACGCCTTGTTTCTGCCACGATTCCGAGTGGGTGGGGCTCGGACCCCAAGCCTCCCCACCCCGACCTCCGCCGGGGGGACCCCCAACCGGCACGCCTATGACCAGTGGGAGAGTCACGGTGTACTTCGCCGCACTGCTCGCGCGCACCGAAGACGGGTGGGAAGCGAGCGACACAGAGCTCGACGATGTGGAGACCCTGTCGGATCTGGCCGACCTGGCCCGTGAAGCCTCGCCGGAGGACGACACGGTGCTCGTGCTCATCGAGCAGGAGGACGCCTGGTTCGGTGTCGTCCGGATCGACGGCGAGGACGACCCTCGTATCTACGTCTCGGACGCCGCCGCAGCCGCCCGCAGCAGTTACGGCGAGATCCTGCTCACCGACGAACTGCTCGGAAGGGAGCCCGGCGACGACGGCGCCGACCTGGACTCCCTGGACCTCGACGGCACGGAGGAGCCCGACGGCGACTCCGAGGACGACGACGAGGACGGCGGCGGTGCCGACTCGGTGCCGCACAGCCCCGTCGGCGACAGCGAGATCCTCGACGACCTCGGTGTCGGCGAGAAGGAGCTGAAGTCCCTGGACGCCGAGGACGCGCTCAGCGCGATCGCCGAGGCGCTGGGCGCCTCGGAGGTGCTGGAGACCGTCCGCTGACCTCGTTCGACCCCGTACGCGACCGCTGGCGGGCGCCGATGCAGCTCGCCCTGGACGAGGCCGAACAGGCCGTCCGGGGCGGGGACGTCCCCGTCGGCGCCGTCGTGCTGTCCGCGGACGGCACGAGGGTGCTGGGCACCGGCCACAACGAGCGCGAGGCGACCGGCGATCCGACCGCCCACGCCGAGGTGCTGGCGATCCGCAGGGCCGCCGCGGAGCTCGGCGAGTGGCGGCTGTCGGGGTGCACGCTCGTGGTCACGCTGGAGCCCTGCACGATGTGCGCCGGCGCGATCGTGCAGTCCCGGGTGGACCGGGTCGTCTACGGCGCCCGGGACGAGAAGGCGGGCGCGGCCGGCTCCCTCTGGGACGTCGTGCGCGACCGCCGGCTCAACCACCGGCCCGAAGTGATCGAGGGCGTGCTCGCCGAGGAGTGCGCGCGTCGGCTCACGGACTTCTTCCGGGATCGCTGACCGGCCACGAATACCGATTTCAGAGCAGGGCCGGGCGTGCTGTAAGGTCTCCCTCGGTAGCGTGTCCGAGCGGCCGAAGGAGCTCGCCTCGAAAGCGAGTGTGGCGCAAGTCACCGAGGGTTCAAATCCCTCCGCTACCGCTTGAGAGGGGCCCCGTCCGATGGACGGGGCCCTTCGTGCTGTTGATCTCCGCGGAGGGGCGAAGGTTACACTCACCGCCGGTAACCCGAGGCTCTTTCGGCTCTTTCGACTCATTCGGCACGGCAGGCATGGCAGGCACACCAGCCACAGGGGAGGCCGCGATGGCGGTGAACTCGAAGAAGATCGCCGTCTATGTACTCGTGGTCTTCGCGCTCTACGTGATCATCACCGACCCGGCCAAGGCGGCGGACTACGTCCAGGTAGGGTTCGAGGGCATTTCGGACGCCGCGAAGGCCATCGGCGACTTCATGACCTGGATCGCCAACGGAGGAGACTCATGATCCGCCATCTCGTCCTGTTCAAGCTGAACGAGGGCGTCGAGCGCGACGACCCGCGGGTCGTCGCGGGTGTCGAGGCCTTCCGCTCGCTGGAGGGCAAGATCCCCGAGCTGCGCCACTGGGAGCTGGGCTGGAACTTCAGCGACCGCCCCATCGCCTACGACTTCGCGATCAACTCCGCCTTCGAGGACACGGCCGCCCTGCGCGTCTACGCGGAGCACCCCGAGCACCAGGCGGGCGTCGCCCTGTGGCGGGAGTTCGCCACCTGGGTGATCGCCGACTACGAATTCTGAGCCGCGCCGCCCCTTGGTCCACCCGAAGCCCTCCGCCGCAACGGCGGGGGGTTTTCGCGTGTCTTACGCATCCTTCCCTTCTCAACACGGGATTATGCGGTACTTGAACACAATGAACTGTCTTGTGATGCTATGACCGCTTTTGACGGATGAGTTGATGGATCACGAGGTGGAGTTGACCGTGCCGGCCAGTACTGCGCCTCAAGCCCCGACCCAGGAGGAGACGCCCGCGTCCCCGCCGCCCCGTAGCCGTGGCGCCGACACCCGGGCACTCACTCAGGTCCTCTTCGGGGAGCTCAAGGAACTGACGCCGGGCACGCCGGAGCACAACCGCGTACGCGGAGCGCTCATCGAGGCGAACCTCCCGCTCGTGCGCTACGCGGCCGCCCGCTTCCGCTCCCGCAACGAGCCGATGGAGGACGTGATCCAGGTCGGCACGATCGGGCTCATCAACGCCATCGACCGCTTCGACCCGGACCGGGGCGTGCAGTTCCCGACGTTCGCGATGCCGACCGTGGTCGGCGAGATCAAGCGGTACTTCCGGGACAACGTCCGCACGGTGCACGTGCCGCGCCGGCTGCACGAGCTGTGGGTCCAGGTCAACAGCGCGACCGAGGACCTCACCACCAGCTTCGGACGCACCCCCACGACCGCCGAGATCGCCGAGCGGCTGCGCATCACCGAGGACGAGGTGCTGTCCTGCATCGAGGCCGGGCGGTCGTACCACGCCACCTCGCTGGAGGCCGCCCAGGAGGGCGACGGGCTGCCCGGACTGCTGGACCGGCTCGGCTACGAGGACCCGGCCCTGGACGGCGTGGAGCACCGGGACCTCGTACGGCATCTGCTGGTGCAACTCCCCGAACGCGAACAGAGAATCCTTCTTCTGCGGTACTACAGCAACCTCACCCAGTCGCAAATCAGTGCGGAACTCGGGGTGTCCCAGATGCACGTGTCGAGGCTACTCGCGCGTAGCTTCCAGCGGCTGCGTTCGGCGAACCGGATCGACGCGTAACCGTATAGAGGATCGATCGGTCACCGTCGCGAGCGAATCGCTCACCAGGGCGGATCCCGACAGTTGTGGCCCGAAATACCGTCAGACCCCCTTTATCCAGGGCGGATTCAGGTCTCACATGTCGACATGTCACTACAGCGTGTTGCCGACATGTGACATTCTTCGGGAAGCGCGTTTGCCGTGGCTTCGGCTCCGGTATTCAGGTGAAGGCTGGCGTTCCTCGATCGGAGCGTTCGCCACGACCGTCCCGCGACCCAAAGGGGGTGGCATGTCCGCAGACCAGGGCAGCTCGAAGGTGCTCACGCTCACGAAGAGCGAGTCCGCGCCCGACGCCGTTCTCGACGACGTCACGGCCCTCGAGGCCGTACCGGCCCTCCCGTCCTCGGGAGCCATCGACACCCGCACCCTGTCCCGCTCCCTGTTCCTGCGGCTCGCCGCACTGGACGAGAACAGCCCCGAGCGTGCCTACGTCCGGGACACGCTGATCGAGCTGAATCTCCCGCTCGTGCGCTACGCGGCGGCCCGCTTCCGCTCGCGCAACGAGCCGATGGAGGACATCGTCCAGGTCGGCACCATCGGCCTGATCAAGGCGATCGACCGCTTCGACTGCGAACGGGGCGTGGAGTTCCCGACGTTCGCGATGCCGACCGTGGTCGGCGAGATCAAGCGGTTCTTCCGCGACACGTCCTGGTCGGTGCGGGTGCCCAGGCGGCTCCAGGAGCTGCGCCTGGCCCTCACCAAGGCCAGCGACGAGCTCTCCCAGAAGCTGGACCGCTCCCCGACGGTCACCGAACTCGCCACCGTGCTCGGCGTGTCCGAGGAGGACGTCGTCGACGGCCTCGCTGTCGGCAACGCCTACACGGCCTCCTCGCTGGACTCCCCGGCCCCGGAGGACGACGGCGGCGAGGGCTCGCTCGCGGACCGCCTCGGCTACGAGGACACGGCTCTGGAGGGCGTCGAGTACCGCGAGTCCCTCAAGCCGCTGCTGGCCAAACTCCCGCCCCGTGAGCGGCGGATCATCATGCTGCGCTTCTTCGCCAACATGACCCAGTCACAGATCGGCGAGGAGGTCGGCATCTCGCAGATGCACGTCTCCCGGCTGCTGACCCGGACGCTGGCGCAGCTGCGTGAGGGGCTCATCTCCGACTGACCCCTTCATATTTGACGGAGCGTCAGCCACCATGGCCCGATGCTTCGCCGGATGTGGACGACCTCGACACATGGCCGTCGGTGCGCCCTGATGGGCGCGTCGGCGGCCGTCGTATGCCTGGGCGGGGCACTGGCCGCGTGCGGGGGCGGCGGAGGTGATGACGGGTACGTCGCCACGGGGGCGGCGGGAGGCCCGCCCCGCGTCTCCGGCACGGCGGCCGCGCCGACGGGCGAGGTGACGCTGGTGCCGCTGGACGGACCGGAGAGCGGCGAGGCCGGCGGACACGGCGGTGCGGCGGGCGGCGGCGACGGCACCGGCGGCGGTGCGGGCGGCTCCGGCAATTCCGCGGAGCCGGAGGGGAGTCAGGGGCCGGCGCCCTCCACGGGAACCGAGCGGGAAGAGACGGAGAGCCCCGCCGGCTCCCCTGGCGGAACCCGGGGTCCGGCGGGCACGCCCACCGGCTCGGCCCACCCGCCCGGAGGTCCGGCCGACGGCCCGGCGTCCTCCGCGCCCCCCTCGCCCGCGCAGCTGACCGTGAGCGACCCCGTGCGCAAGCCGACGGACCAGCGCTGGTGCGAGAAGGTGACGCTCGGCCTGCGCAACTCGGGCGGCACGGCCGTGCGTTCTGGCACCGTGACCTTCGGCACCCACATCATCGGCGCGCTCGGCATCGACTGGGCGATGATCGAGTCGTCGGCGGAACTCCCGGTGCCGATCGGGGCCGGGGAGCGCGAGGAGAAGACCTGGACGGTGTGCGTCGACGCCTGGCGCGTGCCGCTCGGCATGCACATCGAGACGCGGGACGTCGCCGTCCAGTGGAAGTGATCGGCCGCCGGCCGGAGCCGGCTGCGACTACTTGAGCGCCAGCCAGGCCACCGCCGCCACGATCACGACCGCGGCCACGACGCCGATGATCATGCCGATGCGCGGACCGGAGGAAGCCTGCTGCTGACGACCGGCCTGCGGGCCCTCGTCGACGAACGCGCGGAACATCTGGGTGCTGCCTGCGGGGTCGTGGTTGCCCTGGGGGCCCTGGGTGTTAGCCATGGCCAGAGACCCTAGCGAATCCGCCCGTGCGGCCCAAGTGGGGGCCCGACCCCTGCACAGGGGGTCACAGAACCCGCCCCACCTCCACATTTACGGTCGCAATACTTGCCTTTGCCAAGTTTTTGTCTCGCACCCACCCCTATTTATTTGCCTGTAGCAACCAAGCGCTTCTATGGTTGCCCTAAGCAACAAACGACGGAGGTGTGATGGCCGAGCAGGCGCAGTACGAGGAGCTGGTTCGTCAGTTCAGCGCCTTCGGTGCCGTGAAGAGGGAGATGGGACGCATCCTGCCGTCCGACTGCCCGTCCGGCTCCGCCGCCGTACTGACGCTGCTGAGCCGCCACGGGGACATGCGCATGAGCAAGCTCGCCGAGCTGCTGGCCGTGGACATGTCGGTCACCAGCCGCCATGTCGCCCATGTGGCCGAGCGCGGCTGGATCGAGCGCTCCCCGGACCCGGCGGACAAACGCGGCCGCATTCTGCACCTCACCGCGGCGGGCGAGGACCGCGTCCGGGAGATGTCCCGGCTGACCACCGAGCTGCTCGCCGAGCGGCTGAGCGACTGGACGGACGAGGAGATCACCCTGCTGACCCGGCTGATGACCCGGCTGCGGGCGAGCTTCGACGACTGCCGGTCCCCGCACAGAGCGCCGCCGCCCGACCAACCCGAACACCCCACCCGTACACCCGCGATCACCCAGTAGGAAAAGGAACCCCATGGCAACGACCACACCAGCCGGTGTGCGGGCGCACGCCAAGCACTCGGGAGGGCCGTCCGGCGCTCCGATGTCGCACCGGCAGATCATGGAAGCGCTGACCGGGCTGCTGCTCGGCATGTTCGTCGCGATCCTGTCGTCGACGATCGTCTCCAACGCTCTGCCCGACATCATCAAGGACCTCGGCGGCGGCCAGAGCGCCTACACCTGGGTGGTCACCGCGTCGCTGCTGGCGATGACCGCGTCCACACCCCTGTGGGGCAAGCTCGCCGACCTCTTCTCCAAGAAGCTGCTCATACAGCTGGCGCTGGTGATCTTCGTCCTGGGGTCGGCGGCGGCCGGTCTGTCGCAAAACCCGGCGATGCTGATCACCTTCCGCGCGGTGCAGGGCATCGGCATGGGCGGTCTGTCCTCGCTGGCCCAGATCATCCTCGCGGCGATGATCTCCCCGCGTGAGCGCGGACGGTACAACGGCTACCTCGGCGCCACCTTCGCCACCGCGATGGTCGGCGGCCCGCTGATCGGTGGCGTCATCACCGACACCGACTGGCTCGGCTGGCGCTGGTGCTTCTACGTCGGCGTGCCCTTCGCGGTCGTCGCCCTGATCGTGCTCCAGCGCACCCTGCACCTCCCGGTCGTCAAGCGGAAGGTCAAGGTCGACTGGGCCGGCGCCTTCTTCATCACCGCCGCGGTCTGCCTCCTGCTGGTCTGGGTGACCTTCGCCGGTGACAAGTACGACTGGCTGTCCTGGCAGACCGGCGCGATGACCGGTGGCGCGCTCGCGCTGCTGCTGATCTTCCTCTTCGTGGAGACGAAGGCCAGCGAGCCGATCGTCCCGCTGCGCCTGTTCCGCAACCGCACCATCACGCTGGCGTCGCTGGCCTCCCTGTTCGTGGGCATCGCGATGTTCTCGGGCACGATCTTCTTCAGCCAGTACTTCCAGCTGGCGCGCAACGAGTCGCCGACCATGTCCGGCGTGCTGACCATCCCGATGATCGTCGGCCTCTTCGTCTCCTCGACCGTCTCCGGACAGGTCATCACCCGCACCGGCCGCTGGAAGGCCTGGCTGCTGGCCGGCGGTGTGCTGGTCACGGCGGGCCTCGGACTGCTCGGCACGATCCGCTACGACACCGCGTACTGGCACGTGGCGATCTTCATGGCGCTGCTGGGTCTCGGCGTCGGCATGATGATGCAGAACCTCGTCCTCGCCACGCAGAACCAGGTCGCTCCGAGCGACCTGGGTGCCGCGAGCTCGGTCGTGAACTTCTTCCGCTCCCTCGGCGGCGCCATGGGCGTCTCCGCGCTGGGCGCGGTCCTCAGCCACCGGATCACCCACTACGCCGAGGAGGGCCTCACCAAGCTCGGTGTGCAGGGCTCCTCCGGACACGGTGAGATCCCCGACCTCGACGCGCTGCCGGCCCCGGTGCGCACGGTGATCGAGAGCGCGTACGGCCACGGCGTCGCCGACGTCTTCCTGTACGCCGCGCCGATCGCCTTCCTCGCCCTCCTGTTCGCCCTGTTCATCAAGGAGGTCCCGTTGAAGACCAAGGGCGCCATGGCGCAGGCCGCCGAGGCGGACGGCCCGGAGCCGGCCGAGACCCCGGTGGCACGGACCGCCGCGGAGGAGCGGGTGCCGAGCTGGGCCGCCGCCTCCGCCGAGAGCGAGACCGAGACCGCCCCCGAGGGCACCAAGCAGCTCGCGGCCGTGACCACGGTGGCCCGCGCCGAGGAGACCGGCGGAGCGTCGTCCGGCGGTGTCCCGGTCCGCGGTTTCGTGCGGGGCGCCGAGAGCGCGCCGGTGCCGCAGGCGGCGGTCACGCTGATCTCGCTGGCCGGCCGGCAGCTGGGCCGCTCGGTCGCGCAGGCAGACGGTTCCTACGCGGTCGACGCGCCCGGCGCGGGATCGTACGTGCTGATCGCCTCCGCCGACGGCTTCCAGCCGCAGGCCTCCACGATCGTCGTGGGCGGCGACGAGCCGGTGGCCTACGACATCCTGCTCAGCGGCACCAGCGGCCTGAGCGGCGTCGTGCGCACCTCGCAGAGCGCGCTGCCGGTGAAGGACGCCATGGTGATCGTGACCGATGTGCGCGGGGACCTGCTGGCCACCGCCACCACCGGTGAGCAGGGCGAGTTCGGCTTCGCCGAGCTGGTGCCCGGTGCCGTGACCGTCGCGGTGAACGCCGCCGGCTACCGGCCGCGCGCCCTGCCCGTCGAGGTCGGCGGCACCGGCGTCACCCGGATCGAGGTCGACCTGGAGGCCGGCGCGCAGGTCCAGGGCGTCGTACGGGCGCCGCACGGACCGCTGGCCGACGCCCGCGTGACCCTGGTCGACGCGGCCGGCAACGTCGTGGGCACCGCCACCACCGGGACGGACGGGGCGTACGCCTTCACCGACCTGGACGGCGGCGAGTACACGGTCATCGCGACGGGCTACCCGCCGGTGGCGACCGCCCTGACGGTGACCGGCCCCGGCACCGACGACCACGACATCGAACTCGCCCACCCCGGCGAGTAGTTCGACTCCGGCCCGTGGCGGGCGGCGCGCTCTGAGCGGAGGTGCGCCGTCGCCGCGGGCCGGTTCTTTTGAGACCTTCTGAGGAGTACGTGAGATGGGACTGACCGCGAGGATCCGTACCCGGGACGGGTGGGCCGTGTCGCACGCGGTCGTCACGGTGACGGACATGACCGGGACGCAGGTGCTGCGACTGGAGGCGGACGCGGAGGGGGCCGTACGGGACGCGAACCCGCTGGCTCCGGGCGCGTACACCGTCATCGTCACCGCGGTCGGCTACGCGCCCGCCGCCGCGAGCGCGATCGTCACCGCGAGCGGCCGCGCCGAGGTCGGCACGGTGACCCTGGCCCGGCAGGGCGGCACGGAGCTGCCGCCGCCGGGACCGTGGACCGTGGACCCGGCACACTCCAGCGTGGCCGCCGTCGCCCAGCACCTGGGCATCTCCAGCGTGCACGGCCGGTTCACGCGGTTCTCCGGCGCCATCGAGATCGCGCCGGACGACGTCACCAAGTCCCGTGTGGAGGCGGTCATCCCAGCCGACTCGATCGACACGGGCAACGGCATGCGGGACGGGCACCTGAAGTCGCCCGACTTCCTGGACGTCGAGAGGTACCCCGAGATCACCTTCCGGTCGACGGGCCTGACGGCCGCCGCGGGCACCGACCGCTGGACCGTCCACGGCGAGCTGACCATGCACGGTGTCGTACGGCCGGTCGACCTCGACCTGGCCTACCTCGGTACGGGCGCCGACCCGTGGGGCGGGACGCGGGCCGCGTTCCGCGCGACGACGGAACTGCACCGGGACGACTTCGCCATGAACTACAACCAGGTCGTGCAGGCGGGCATCGCCGCCATCGGCACGACGCTGAAGGTGGAGCTGGACATCCAGGCGGTACAGGGCGAGACACTGCCGCAAACGTGAGCACAGCAGGGTCAGGCTGAACGGGCCCGTCGGCCCCTAGGCTGCGTTCCATGGCACCGAACATCGCGACCAACACCCGCGTCTCGCTCGAAGAGTTGCTCGACTTCGTACGGCCCCGGCATCGCGCCGTCCTGCTGACCCGGCGGGCCGACGGCAGCCCGCAGGCCTCGCCGTTGACCTGCGGGGTCGACGACTCCGGGCGGATCGTGATGTCCACGTATCCGGAGCGGGCCAAGACGCGGAACGCCAAGCGGGATCAGCGGGTGAGCTTCCTCGTTCTCAGCGACGAGTGGAACGGGCCCTGGGTGCAGGTCGACGGGTCCGCGGAGGTCGTCGACGCGCCGGAGTCGGTGGAGCCGCTCGTCGAGTACTACCGGAACATCGCCGGGGAGCATCCGGACTGGGACGAGTACCGGGCGGCGATGGTGAAGCAGGGGAAGTCGATCATTCGGGTGACGCCGGAGAAGTGGGGTCCGGTGGCCACGGGTGGGTTTCCCGCGCGGCTGGTTGAGGGCGCCTAGGGGGTAGGCGGGTGTGGGTCGTCGTGCGGGTGCGGGTCCGTGGTGGCTGGTCGCGCAGTTCCCCGCGCCCCTAAAGGGCGCTCTCGCGCCCTAGGGGTGTCGCTCGCCGCCGGTCTTTTCGACCATCGCCTCGATGCCCGCCACCAAGAGGTCCAGGGCGAACTCGAAGTCTCGTTCCCACATTTCCTCGACCGTGTCGCCGCCCCGGGCCTCCATGAGTTCCGCGGAGTCCTGGACGATGTCGGCGGCCTCCGGGGAGCGGGTCACCGTGCTCATGGCGTGGTGGAAGTAGTCGTCCGGGGTCATGCCGAACGCCGTGCTGCGGGCGATGAAGTGGCCCTCGATCGTGCCGAAGCCGTACACGAACTGGAAGACCGCGGAGATGGCGGCGACCAGGCCGTGCGAGGGCAGGCCGGTCCTGCGGATGATCCGCTGGACGAGGCGGGAGAAGGCCAGGCTGTTCGGGCCGATGTTGACGTAGGTGCCGATCAGCGGCGACAGCCAGGGGTGCCGGACCAGCAGGCCGCGGTACTCCCGGGCCAGCGCGCGCAGTTGGTCGCGCCAGTCCTCGTCGGTCTCCGGGTCGGGCAGGGTGAGTTCGCCGAAGGCGGCGTCGAGGGCGAGTTCGAGGAGGTCGTCCTTGGTGTCGACGTACCAGTAGACGGACATCGCGGTCACGTTCAGCTCGGCCGCCAGGCGCCGCATGGAGAACTTGGCCAGCCCCTCGGCGTCCAGCAGCCGTACGGTCGCCTCGGTGATCCGGTCCCGGTCGAGCCCGGAGGGCTGACTCCCCCCGCGCCCACCTCGACGCTCCTTGCCCTCCAGCCAGACGCTGGTCCGCGCGGACTCCCGGGCTGCCCTGGCCATCGCGCACCTTCCTAGACATTCGAATCGCCGGTCGCTGGGAGCGCCCCGCAGGGGCGCGGGGAACTGCGCGACCAGCCACGACTGCCCCGCAGTCGCCCGACAACGGTATGCCCCGAGCTCTCAGGCGGAATCTCCCCTTTCAGCCCTCCGCAACAACGCACCCGCGACCAATCCCCCCAACAGCACAGCCGACGCCCCCACCAGCAGACTGGTCTCCAGCCCGGAGGAGAACGCGTCCAGGATCCGCCCCCTCTCGGCCTCGCCGTCCGCCATGGACAGCGCCGCCGGCAGCGACATCGCCGCCACCGGGATCAACGCCGTGAACCGCGAATTGAGCAGCGCCCCCAGCACGGCGACGCCCAGCCCGGTGCCGAACTCCGCCACCGTCCCGTTGATCCCGCCGCCGACTCCGGCCTTCTCCGGCGGAATCGCACTCATGATCGCGTGGGACATCGCCGGACTGGCCACCGCCGCACCCGCGCCGATGAGCACCAGCCCCAGCAGCGTCCCGGCGTAACCGCCGGAGGCCATCGTGGCGATGGAGGCCAGCCCCGCCGCCATCACCGCCATACCGAGCCCGATGGCGAGCGGGGTGCCCAGCCGGGCCGCCCACTTCGCCGCCACACCGGTGAAGTTCAGGGCCACGATCATCAGGGCGAGCGGGGCCGTCCGCAGCCCGGCCTCCAACGGCTCGTATCCGAGCACGAACTGCATGTGCTGGGTGAGCAGGAAGAGCGAGCCGCCCATGCCGAAGGTGATGAGGACACCGCCCGAGACCGCGCCCGTGAACTGCCGGTTCCGGAAAAAGTGCATGTCGATCATGGGGTACGGGATCCGGCTCTCCCAGTACGCGAAGGCGACCAGCACGACGACGGCCACCGTGGCCGTCAGCAGCACCCGGCCCGACGTCCAGCCGTGCTCCGGCCCGGAGATGATCGCGTACACCAAAGAGGCCATGCCGATCGTGGAGAGCACGGCGCCCAGCAGGTCGGGGCGGTCGCCCTGCGGGTTCTTCGACTCCGGGACGAGCACCACGACGGCGATCAGGGCGAGCACCGCGACCGGAATGTTGATCAGGAAGATCGCGCCCCACCAGAAGTGGTTCAGCATGAAGCCGCCGAGCAACGGACCGGCGGCGAAGCCCAGCGAGTTCACGGCGGCCCAGATGCCGATCGCCTTGGGCTGCTCCTCCGGAGTGAAGATCTGGATCGCCACCGCCAGGACGGTGGTCATCAGCAGCGCGCCGCCGACGCCCATCCCGGCCCGGGCCGCGATCAACTGGCCCGTGGAGTCGGCGAGGCCGGCCACGAGGGAGCCCACGCCGAACAGCGCCAGGCCAGCGGCCAGCATCTTCTTGCGGCCGTAGCGGTCGGCGGCGCTGCCGGCCGTGAGCAGCAGACCCGACTGCACCAGGGAGTAGGCGTTGATCATCCACTGGATGTCGGAGGTGGCGGCGCCCAGTTCGCGGGTGAGCGAGGGGATGGCCACGTTCAGGACGGTGTTGTCGAGGACCACGGTGAGCACCGCGAGGCAGAGGACACCGAGGATCAGCCAGCGCTGCGGGTGGCCGCCCGGGGTCTCGGGCTGCGGCTGGGCCGGGGCCTGTTCCTGGGAGGACGTCGTCATGTTATACAGCGTAGAGCAAGTCTTATACGGCGTACAACGGGGATACGGCAAAGGGCGGTGGCGCGGGCCACCGCCCCTTGTCGCGGGGACCGTCAGCTGTCGCTCTTGGGCTGCGTCAGGTCGTAGAAGGTGCTGCCGTCGACGGTCACCGAGTCGAAGTTGTCCTGGACCCAGGAGCTGATCTGCGAGGAGGTGCCGCTGCTGCTGCCGCCCATGCCGCCGCCGCTGCCGCTGGCGATGAAGTAGTGGATCTGGCCGTCCTCCACGTACTTCTTGAACTCCGCCAGCGTCGGGGACGGGTCGGTGCCGTTGAAGCCGCCGATCGCCATCACCGCCTCGCCGGTGGAGAGCTGGTAGCTCGCGGCGTTCTGGGCGCCGATCGCCGCGGCCGCCCAGGTGTAGGAGTCGGCGTTCTTCTCCAGCAGTTCCTTGGCCTCGTCGCTGACACTGGCGCCGTTGAGCAGACCGCCCACGCCGCCGCCCATGCCGCCCTCGCCACCGCCGGGCATGCCGCCCTGCTGATTCTGGCCCTGGCCCTGGGTGGTGCCGTTCTGCTGACCCGGCATGCCGCCGCCGAAGCCGCCGCCACCGGGGAAGCCGTTGCCGCCCTGCTGGTTCTGACCCTGCTGGTTCTGGCCCGGCATGCCGCCACCGCCGGGTCCGCCGCCCATGCCGCCTCCGCCACCGGGGCCGCCTCGGCCACCCGCGACGGTGGGTCCCGCGGTGACGATCGAGCCGGTGTGGCCCTCGTTCACCGTGGTCAGGGTGTACGCCGCCGGGCCGGCCAGCGCGGCCACCAGACCCAGGCCGACCACTCCCAGGGTGAGCCGGCGGCCGAGCCTGTTCGCGAAGATCAGGCCCAGCGCCGCCACGAGACCGCCGACCAGGACGATCCACTTCAGCCAGGGCAGGTAGTCGGAGGAGCGGTTGAGCAGGACGTAGCCCCAGACCGCGGTCGCCGTCATCGCACCCGCCAGGGTCAGCGACGCCCACGCCTTGTCGCGCTTCTCCCAGAGCAGCGCCGCGCCCATGCCGATCAGCGGGGCGATGTAGGGGGCGAGGGCGACGGTGTAGTACTCGTGGAAGATGCCCTGCATGTAGCTGAAGACCAGCATGGTCGTGACCAGCGCGCCGCCCCAGACCAGGAACGAACCGCGCGTCACCGACGTACGGCGAGCCCTGCCCATCGCCACCAGGCCCGCGATCAGCAGGATCAGCGCGGCCGGGATCAGCCAGGAGATCTGGCCGCCGATACTGGCGCCGAACATCCGGTCCCAGCCGGTCTCGCCCCAGTTGCCGCCGCCGTTTCCGCCTCCCCCGCCACCGCCGACGCTGCCGGTCTCGTCGCCGTTGAGACGGCCCAGGCCGTTGTAGCCGAAGGTCAGTTCGAGGAAGGAGTTGTTCTGCGAGCCGCCGATGTACGGGCGGGACGAGGCGGGCCACAGTTCGACGATCGCCACCCACCAGCCGCCGGAGACGACGATCGCCACCAGCCCCGCGGCGAGCTGGCCGATCCGCTTCCGCACCGGCACCGGGGCGCAGACCGCGTACACGATCGCGAGCGGCGGCAGGATCAGGAAGGCCTGGAGGGTCTTGGCGAGGAAGGCGAAGCCGATCGCGGCTCCGGCCCACACCAGCCACCTCGTACGGCCGTCCTCCAGCGCCCGGATGACGAAGTAGCAGGCCACGGCCATCAGCAGGGCCAGCATCGCGTCCGGGTTGTTGAACCGGAACATCAGCGCCGCGACCGGGGTGAGCGCGAGGACCGCGCCCGAGATCAGGCCGGCCGCGGGGCTGAACCGGCGGCGCACGGCCGCGTACACCACGGCCACCGTGCCGACGCCCATCAGGACCTCGGGCAGCAGGATCGCCCAGGAGTGCAGGCCGAAGAGGCGGACCGACAGGGCCATCGGCCACAGCGAGGCCGGTGGCTTGTCGACGGTGATGGCGTTCGCCGCGTCCAGCGAACCGAAGAAGAACGCCTTCCAGGACTGGCTGCCGGCCTGGACGGCCGCCGAGTAGAAGGAGTTGGCGTAGCCGGAGGCGCTCAGGTTGTAGAGGTAGAGGAGCAGCGTGGCGAGCAGCAGACCGAGGAAGGCCGGGCGTGCCCAGCGGGGGTCCTCGGGGCGGCCGCGCCACAGCCGCCGTACGAAGGGCTGCTTGGGCTCGCCGGCGTCGGGGGCCGGGGCGGTCGACGGGGACGCCGGCGGCGGCCCCCAGGTGTCCGGGCTCGCGTCTCTGTCGTAGCCGGTCCGGTCGTAGTGGATGGTCATCGGTATTCCCTCGACTCGGTCTCGTGCGGGCGCACCGGCTGCAACCGCATGGTGGCGTCCGCGGCTTCACCGGCGCGGAACCGATCGGTGTCGTACGTGGGGTGGGGTGCGCCCGTCGGGCGCTGCGGGAGCGGGCCGTAAGGGCTCTGCCCGGCCATGGAGTAGGTCGGTGAGGACGGATCGGGGGCGGGGACGTGGGAGGCGACGACCGTCGAGTCGGTGTCGTCGCGACGGTCCGGGAACACCCACGCCCGGAAGAGCAGGAAGCGCAGGACCGTCGCCGCGAGGTTGGCGGCGATCAGGACCGCGAGTTCGGTGGAGTGCGCCGGGTCGCTGCCGGCCGCGTTCAGGGCGGCCAGCGAACCGCTGGTCAGGGCGAGGCCGATACCGAAGACCACCAGGCCCTGCGCCTGGTGCCGTACGACACCGCCACGGCCGCGCACCCCGAACGTGAGGCGCCGGTTGGCCGCCGTGTTGGCGATCGCGGAGACCAGCAGGGCGAGCGCGTTGGCGAACTGCGCACCGGCGAACTGCCGGAAGACGCTGTAGAGCAGGAGGTAGAAGAGGGTCGACAGACCGCCCACGACACAGAAGCCGACGAGCTGGCGGGCCAGCCCCTTCGGTACGTCCTTGATCTCGCGGTCCCGGGGGTCGTCGCCGAACGGCCGGGTGAGCCGGTCCAGCGGCAGCGAGCCGGTCGCCAGGGCCCTGCCCACCCGCCACACGCCCTTGAGGTCGTCGGTCGCCGTCCGCACGATGTGGACGGTGGAGTCCGGGTCGTCGACCCAGTCCACCGGCACCTCGTGGATCCGCAGGCCCGCGCGCTCGGCGAGCACCAGCATCTCGGTGTCGAAGAACCAGCCGGTGTCCTCCACCAGCGGCAGCAGCACCTGCGCGACATCGCGGCGGATCGCCTTGAAGCCGCACTGGGCGTCCGAGAAGCGGGCCTGGAGCGAGCCGCGCAGGATCAGGTTGTAACCGCGGCTGATGAACTCCCGCTTGGCGCCGCGCACCACGCGCGAGCTGCGGCTGAGCCGCGAGCCGATCGCCAGGTCGGAGTGACCGGAGATCAGCGGCGCCACCAGCGGCAGCAGAGCGTTGAGGTCGGTGGACAGGTCCACGTCCATGTAGGCGAGGATCGGGGCGTCCGAGGCGGACCAGACGGTCCGCAGCGCCCGGCCGCGGCCCTTCTGCTCCAGCCGGAACGCCCTGACCTCCGGGAGCTCCGCCTCCAGCCGCCGTGACACCAGGGGGGTGGTGTCCGTCGACGCGTTGTCCGCGATCGTGATGCGGAACGCGTACGGGAACGTGCGCTTGAGGTGGTCACGCAGTCTCAGCACACACGGCCGGAGGTCCTTCTCCTCGTTGTAGACGGGGATCACTACGTCCAGGACAGGCGTACCGGCGTCTCCGGCCGGGAGGTGCTCCCGCGCCGGCAGGGTGCCGGGAGAAGAGTCGGTTCGCATGGAACCGACTTTCGTCAGGCGCCCTGTTCCACCCATGTGGTGACGCTGTGCTGTGCCTGTGAGTGCTGTTGCCAGCTCATTTCGGGGCTCGGCGGCACGGGGAGCGCCGGCAGGTGCACCGTGAAGACGGTGCGTCCGGGCACGCTGTCTACGGTCACGGCACCACCGTGCGCGGTGGCCACGGCCTGCACGATGGCCAGGCCGAGGCCGGTGGAGCCGGTGGCGCGGGAGCGCGCGGAGTCGCCGCGCGCGAACCGTTCGAAGACGTGCGGCAGCAGATCCGGCGGGATGCCCTGGCCGTTGTCCTCGACGTCCACGCACAGCCACGGGCCCCGCCGTTGCACACGCGCTGTGACGGTCGTGCCGGCCGGGGTGTGGTTGCGGGCGTTGCCGAGGAGGTTGACGAGGACCTGTTGCAGCCGGGCCGCGTCCGCCGACACGAGCGCGGGCTCGTCGGGCAGGTCGAGGCGCCAGTTGTGGTCCATGCCGGCCACGCGGGCGTCGCTGACGGTGTCGACGACGAGCGGGATCAGGTCGGTCTGCTCGAACTGGAGCGGCCGTCCCGCGTCCAGCCTGGCGAGCAGCAGCAGATCCTCCACGAGCAGCGTCATCCGGCCCGCCTCGGACTCGATCCGGCCCAGCGCGTGTCTGGTGTCCGGCCCGACCTCTTCCCTGCCGCGTCTGGTCAGCTCGGCGTACCCGCGGATGGACGCGAGGGGAGTGCGCAGCTCATGGCTGGCGTCGGCCACGAACTGGCGTACCCGCATCTCGCTCTGCTGGCGGGAGTGCAGGGCGCCGTGCACGTGGTTCAGCATGCGGTTGAGCGCCGCGCCGACCTGACCGACCTCGGTGTGCGGATCGCACTCGGACTCGGGGACCCGCTCCTTGAGGTTGACCTCGCCGGTGTGGAGGGGGAGTTCGGAGACGCGGGTGGCGGTGGAGGCCACCCTGCGCAGCGGCCGGGTGGCGACGCCGACGAGGACCGAGCTGGCGATGCCGGCGGCGATCAGGCCGGCGCCCGTGACGCTCAGCTCGACGAGGACGAGGGTGTTGACGGTGCTGGTGACCGTCTCGGTGGGCAGGGCGACGTAGTACGCGGAGGAGCCGTCGACGTTCTTGACGTACTGCACGCGGTACTGGCCGAGGCCGGGAAGGGCCACCGTGTGCGGCTTGCCGTCCTGGGAGACCGAGTTGAGCGCGTTGATCTGGTCGTCGCTCAGCGCGACGGCCGACATGTCCTTGAAGTAGTCGCCCTCGTCCGACGATTCCTGCTCGGCGACGACCGCCCGGGAGATCGTGCGGTCGGGTCCGACCTGGGCCGCGACGGTCTTCGCCTGCGTCGGCCCCTTCGTGACGAACTCCTCGAGCCGGTCCTCCGACGAGGAACCGTTCGCCGAGGCCGCCGTGTTCGTGCCGTCCGCCTGCGGGTCCCCGACGCCCGGCTGACCGTTCCCGATCTTCCTCGGCGCGGAGATGCGCTTGCTCGCCTCGTCGACCTGCCCGTCCAGCTCCTGGTACAGATGCGAACGCAGCGCGAGCGTCGTCACCGTGCCGATCACCGCGCACACCACGGCGATCAGCACCACGGACGCGACGACGAGCCGCGTCCGCAGCGTGCGCGGCTGGCCCCTGCCCACTCTCGACTTCGCTCGAGCGAGGGGACCCCCACGTGTCTTCGGCGTACGCGGTCGTCGTCGTCCGCTCATGACACCGCGGGCTTGATCAGATAGCCGGCTCCCCGCCGGGTGTGGATCATCGGCTCCCGGCCGGCGTCGATCTTCCGGCGCAGATAGGAGATGTACAGCTCGACGACGTTGGCCTGCCCGCCGAAGTCGTAGGACCAGACCCGGTCGAGTATCTGTGCCTTGCTGAGCACGCGCCGCGGATTGCGCATGAGGAAGCGCAGCAGCTCGAACTCGGTGGCGGTGAGGTGGATGTTCGCCCCGGCCCGCGACACCTCGTGGCTGTCCTCGTCGAGCGTGAGGTCGCCCACGACGAGCACGGAGTCGGACCGCCGGTCGGCGGCACCCGAACGCCGGATGAGGCCGCGCAGCCGGGCGACGACCTCCTCCAGGCTGAACGGTTTGGTGACGTAGTCGTCCCCGCCCGCGGTGAGTCCGGCGATACGGTCCTCGACGGCGTCCTTCGCCGTCAGGAACAGCACGGGCACGTCCGGCAGCTCACGGCGCAGCCTCCCGAGGACGGTCAGCCCGTCCATGTCCGGAAGCATCATGTCCAGGACGACGGCGTCGGGCCGGAACTCACGCGCGGTCTGGACGGCACCCGTGCCGTCACCCGCGCTGCGGATCTGCCAGCCCTCGTAACGAAGGGCCATGGACAGCAGCTCGGTGATCGACAACTCGTCGTCCACCACAAGCACTCGGACGGGGCTCCCGTCCGGCCTCAGCAGTTCGGTGCGCCCCTGGGGCGAGGTCGTGGTCATAGCGGACACCTTGTCGGGGCCCTCTTAGAACACGCTTTCCGCAACCTGTGATTTCCCTGAGAAACGCACAGGAGGCTCTCAGGCAACCCCTGGGAAGATCTTGGCAGAGAGCGATTTCCCGTGCGGATCCTCAGAACAGCCCGTCCTGCACGCTCGCCTCCCGTTCCCTGAACTCCCGCACCGGCACGGTCAGTTCCCCGTCACCGCCCGTCGGCAGCAGCTCCCACCCCGTCATCAGCCGGGTGTCGACGACGACCACCCCGCCGCCCGTTTCGACGTGCAGATCCGGTCCGGCCGCCGCCACCAGCCGGCCGCTCACCACCCCGCCCGCGACGAGCTCGGTCACCTCACCGGCGGCGGGCGGGAGATCCATGAGCCCGAACACCGCGGTGTGATCGACCGGTCGGCAGGGTTCGCGGACGAGGGACTCCGGCCAGGCGTCCAGCGCGAGGGCCCGGGCGTGCAGGTCCTCGACCTCGGCCGCGCGCTCCGCCGCCGACGCCGGCAGCGCGGAACGCACCGCCCGCTTGTCGGCGTACGGAATCCGGTCCGGCACCCGCAGTGCCGCCCGCAGCAGCTCCTCCGTGCGCCGTGCCGCCATCAGCGGGCCGGCGCCCAGCCAGCTGAAGCAGACCGCGCCCTGCTCCAGCAGCCGCGCCGAGCCCCGTTCGAGGGCGGTGATGCCGACCTTGGTCATCCCGGGGCCGAACCAGGCCAGATAGACGTGGTACGGCCGCGGGTCGTCCGCGATCGTGTCGGCGGCCACCGAGTGCGCCCGGTCCAGCCGCGCACACTCCTCGCAGCGCGCCCCCGTGCCGCGCCCCGACACGGGCGCCCGCACCGGACATGTGTGCCCCCGTGCTCCCACGCATGTCCGCACGCCCCCGTCCGCGACCCCGAAGGCCACCCGTTTCCCCCAGGTCAGCGCCGAGCGCCGGCCCCCGTCCCATGCCAGCTCGGGGCCGTCGGCCGACCAGCGCAGCCCCTTGCATCTCCATGCCTGTGCCATCGCTCTTCGAGCCTAGGGGGTGCCACTGACAACGCCGGTTCAGCGACCGGCCGACCCGGCCTCGGCGACAGCGACGGCGGGCTCGGGCTCGGAGACCACGGCGAGCGCCTCGGGCGCCGCCGCGGCCGTACGCCGGCCGCGTCCCGCGAGCCGGCAGCCCCAGCAGTCCGGATGCCCGGCGCGCACGGTCAGGTCGCGCACCCCCATGGGCCACTGCCCGCGGGGCCGCGGACCCGAGGGCTTGCCCCAGCCGGACAGATGCAGGGCCCAGGTGACGAGGACGCTCCCCGCCAGGATCCCGAGCCCGCCCACGATCAGCGGGGCCGAGACCACGCATGTCCCCGCGCCCAGCACGGCGGAGCCGACGGTCGCGATGCCGGTTCCGGTCCATCCCGCGACCGTGTGCCCCTCGTCATACTGGCTCACGTGCCTGCCTCCCTCTCGTCAGGGCAGCGGAAATCATCCACGTCCGTGAGAGACCCAGAATCTCTCACGTCGTAAGAAGTTTAGACGCTAAATCTCTCACGAGCTAAGGTAATAAGGAAGATGCAAGCCAAGCCGCGTCCCACCGCCACCCCGGCCCAGGCGCTGGAGGCGATGGACTCGCTCATCGCCGCCCACCTGCTCGGCCAGCAGGAGATGGCCCAGCGGCTGGGGCTGAACATCACCGACCTGCTCTGCTTCGCCTGCGTCCTGAAGGCGGGCGAGAACCTGCTCACCGCGGGCGACCTCGCCGAACACGCCCACGTCACGACCGGCGCGATGACCGGCATCCTCAACCGGCTGGAGCGGGCCGGCTTCGTCACCCGCCGCCCCGACCCGTCCGACCGGCGCCGGGTGCGGGTGGCCGCCGTACCGTCCGCGGTCACCCGGGTCGAGGCGCTCTACGGCCCCTACTACGCCCGCCTGAGCGAGCTCTTCGCGAGCTACTCCGCCGACGAGATCTCCGTACTCACGGACTGGTTCACCCGGACGACCGGGCTCGCGCAGACCTACATCGACGAGATGCGCGAGCAGGACAAGAACTGAGTCCGGCCGGGGTCAGCCGGCCCGGCCCGCGCCCGGCACCCGGCGCTCCTCCCGCGCGTCGTAGGCCACCCGGGCCCGCTCGACCGCGTCCAGATGCACGGACCACTCCGACAGCGCGGCGAACAACGGCGCGAGGCTGCGCCCGAGTTCGCTGATCTCGTACTCGACGCGCGGTGGGACCTCGGCGTGATAGGTGCGCACGACCAGTCCGTCGCGCTCCAGCTGCCGTAGCCGCTGGGTCAGCACCTTCGGCGTGATCGTGCCGATACGGCGCTCCAGTTCGACGAAGCGCTGACGGCCGTACTCGTGGAGCGCCCACAGGATCGGCGTGGTCCAGCGGCTGAAGACGATGTCGACGACGGGTGCGACGGGACAGGCGCTCTCCGGATCGGTCCCCCGGCCGACGACCGGACCGACCCCGGCACCCCGCGGCCCCCGATCCTTTGTGTCCTCGGTCACAACTGCCCCCGTCCGCCAATACTTTCCTCTAGGTACCTACTACCCCCGCAACAGTAGCGTCGCCGTACGAGATCCGAACTCGGAGACGGAGATTGCTGATGATCGTGGTGACCGGAGCAACGGGCAATGTCGGGCGGCCACTTGTGCGGGCGCTCGTCGACTCGGGGGAGCGGGTGACGGCGGTGTCCCGCCGGATCTCCGCGGACGACGTACCGGCGGGGATCCGCCTCCACCGGGCCGACCTCACCGACCCCGAGCGCCTGAAACCCGCGCTCGACGGGGCGGAGGCCCTGTTCCTGCTGACCTCCGGCGCCTTCATGGCGGCCGGCGGTGACCTCGGGGCCGTCCTGGACGTCGTCCGGGGGTCGGGCGTGCGGCGGGTGGTCCTGCTGTCGTCCCAGGGCGTCGGCACGGGCGACCACCCACCGGTGCTGGAGGACGCCGTCAGGGCGTCCGGCCTGGAGTGGACGATGCTGCGGCCCGGCGCCTTCCACTCGAACGCCCTCCTATGGGCCGACCTGGTCCGCACCCGCCGAGAAGTCGCCGCCCCCTTCGGCGACACGGGGCTGCCCACCGTCGACCCGGCCGACATCGCGGAGGTCGCGGCGGCGGCCCTGCGCGCGCCCGGCCACGCCGGCGAGACGTACGACCTGACCGGCCCGGCACCCGTCTCACCCCGGCAGCAGACCGCCGCGATCGGGGCGGCCCTGGGGGAGCCGGTCGAATTCGTCGAACTGACCCGCGCCGAGGCCCGCGCTCGGATGCTGCACGCCATGCCCGAGCCGGTCGTCGAGAGCACCCTCGACATGCTGGGCGCACCACCGGCGGCACTGCGACAGGTCAGCCCGGCCGTCGCCCACGTCCTCGGCCGGCCACCGCGTTCGTTCGCGGACTGGGCGGAGCGTCATGCCGGAGCCTTCAAATAGCCGGGAGGGGCGGGAGGGGGG
>NZ_JBIDDQ010000023.1:0-138873 GCF_043195415.1 Streptomyces sp. Y7 | reverse complement strand
CCCCCCCCGCCCCCCCCCCCCCCTTCCCCCCCCCCCCCCCGCCGCGGCCCCGACCCACCCCCCACCGCAGGCGCTACACAAGCCGACACCGAACCCGCACAGGCCGCCGCAGGCATCCCGCCCCTCCACGCGCGGACGTTGCACGAGCCGACACCGGACCCGTACAGGCCGCCGCAGGCATCCCGCCCCTCCACCCGCGGACGCTGCGCAAGCCGACACCGGACCCGCACAGGCCGCCGCAGGCATCCCGCCCCTCCACCCGCGGACGTTGCACGAGCCGACACCGGACCCGTACAGGCCGCCGCAGGCATCCCGCCTCCACCCGCGGACGTTGCACGAGCCGACACCGGACCCGCACAGGCGCCGCAGGCATCCCGCCCCCTCGCGCAACGCTCAGCAGATCAACCGAGCCTCCGCCCAGTCCCCGTGGTCCGACGTGATGCCGTCGTCGCCGTCGGTGGCGACCAGTCGGACGACCCGGGCGCCGGTCACGTCGGCCGTGAGCGGCTGGGCCGGCATCGCGTTGGTGAGGACCCCGGTCGAGGCGGCCTTGGCACCGTCCGCCCAGATCTCGAAGGCGACGGTGCCGTCCGCGCCCTCCTCGTCGTCGACCCCGACCTGCGCGGTCACCGTCTCGCACGCCCCGCCGGCGTAGTACTCGACCGCGCTCTCGGCGTGCACACCGAGCCCCGTGCCGTACACGACGCCCCCGATGGTGATCGGATGGCCGTCACCGGCGTCGCTCTCACCGTTGCTGGTGTCGCGCTCGACCGGACCCCACCCATTCGTGGCCGACAGCCAGGTGAGGTCACCGAGCTCCGACGTCCCCGAAGGCGGTGGCGCCACCACGGTCGCGCTCAGCGGCAGCGCGCTGTCCACACGCACGCCGGTCGGCGAGCGGTAACTCGCCCTGAGCGTCAGACCGTACGCCCCCACGGGCGTCCCCGCCGGCGCCCTGACCGCCCACTTGGTACGCAGGGACCGCCCGGTCGGAAGCGTGGGCGAGGTGGTCGGCGACGTCGCCTTGACGGACCAGCCCTCGGGCCCGCGCAGCGTCACGGACACAGACCTGGCGGCCGTACGCCCGAGGTCGGTGACCGTCGACGTCAGCACCACCGTCCGGCCCGCCTCGACCAACGGACCACCCTCCAGGCCGAGTTCGACGGCGGGCGGGTGCTGCGCCCACCGGCCGTCGGCGTGCACGCGGACCAGGACCGTGCCGTGCGCGGGGACGGTCGCGGAGATCGTGCCCGCGGTGTTGTAACTGCGGTGCTGCCACAGGTCGCGCATCGTGTACCCGTCGGCGGCGGGAAGGCCGACCGCCGACGCGCTCGTGGTGATCCGCTGGGCGGTGCCGGACTCGTTGAACAGCGCAACCGCACGACTGCCGTCCCGCATCTCCTTGGCGACGACCCAGCGTCCGCCCTCGGAGGAGACCACAGCGCCCTGCTTGCCCAGCGGGTCCTGGTCGACCGCGATGACCTCGCGGTTGCCGAGGATCTCGAAGGTCTCCTCGGAGGCCGACCGCAGATCGGAGCCGATCAGCAGGGGCGCCGCCATGATCGACCACATCGAGAAGTGCGAGCGGTACTCGGTGTCCGTCATGCCGCCGTTGCCGACCTCCAGCATGTCCGGGTCGTTCCACCGCCCGGGGCCGGCGTGCGGCGCGAGCGGCAGGTTCTGCTTGAGGATCGACAGCATCGAGCCCCAGTTGTCGCTGATGTCACCGGTCGTGCGCCACAGGTGGCCGACGTCGGCGGCCCATTCCCAGGGCTTGTTCTCGCCCCACTCGCAGATGCTGTAGACGATCGGGCGGCCGGTGGCCGCGAGCGCGTCGCGCATGGTGGTGTAGCGCTGCTTGGCGTCCACGCCCTGGTTGTTGCAGTTGTCGTACTTGAGGTAGTCCACGCCCCAGTCCGCGAACTGCTGGGCGTCGCTGTACTCATGACCGAGGGCGCCGGGGAAGCCGGCGGTGTTGCAGGTCTTCGTGCCCGCGCTCGTGTAGATACCGAGCTTCAGGCCCTTGGCGTGCACGTAGTCCGCGACCGCCTTGATCCCGCCCGGGAAGCGGACCGGGTCGGGCACGAGCTTGCCGTTCGCGTCCCGGCTGGGCAGTGCCCAGCAGTCGTCGAGGTTGACGTACTCGTATCCGGCGTCCTTGAGGCCCCTCTCGACGAAGAGGTCAGCGATCCCCTTGACCATGGCCTCGTTGAACTCGGCCCGGCAGTGGGTCGAGTTCCAGTTGTTGAAGCCCATCGGCGGGGTGAGCGCGAGACCGTCGTCCACGGCGGATGCGGCGTCCACGGCTTCCACGGCGCCCACGGCGTCCACCGGGGCGGCGGCGGGTGCCGCGCCGGCCGTCGGGACGGCGAGTCCGGTCACGCACAGCAGCCCCGCCGCGAGCGCGCCGAGCAGTCTTCTTCGGGTTGTGCGGGTGTGAAGGTGACGCATCGTTACGTTCCTCCGAACCAGCGGTATCGGGATGACGCGACAACGACATGTACGCGTCATAGTTCGCTCACGGTAGAACCTGTCGGAGTGTGTTGGAAAGTGGTGCGTAGCGGAACCTGTGTGCGTGGCGCATTCTCGACGGCCCGCTTTTTGAACATGTTCAACACTCTGCGATAGGCTCGCTCCCTACCGAGGGGGAGCCGATGAAGATAGTGATTCCCGGGGGAACCGGGCAGGTGGGCACGATCCTGAACCGCGTGCTGACCGCGGCGGGCCATGAGGTCGTCGTCCTGACCAGACGGCCCACGCGCGAGCGCGAGGTCGCGTGGGACGGGCGGACGTGGGGTCCGTGGGCCGGGGAGATCGACGGCAGTGATGTCGTGATCAACCTCGCCGGGCGCAGTGTGAGCTGCCGCTACACCCAGGCCAATCTGCGGGCCATGATGGATTCGCGGGTGCACTCGACGGAGATCGTGGGCGAGGCGATCGCCGCTGCCGCCCGGCCGCCGGGGGTCTGGCTCCAGATGAGCACGGCCACCGTCTACGCCCACCGCTTCGACGCCCCGAACGACGAGGCCACCGGTGTCATCGGGGGCGCCGAGCCCGATGTGCCGGACTACTGGTCCTACAGCGTCGAGATCGCCAGGGCCTGGGAGCGGGCGCAGGAGGTGGCCGACACGCCGCGGACCCGGAAGGTCGCCCTGCGCTCCGCGATGGTCATGAGCCCCGACCGCGGCGGCGTCTTCGACGTCCTGCTGCGGCTCGCGCGGCTGGGGCTCGGCGGCCCCGTCGCGGGGGGCGGGCAGTACGTCTCCTGGATCCACGACCGCGACTTCGTCCGCGCGGTGGAGTTCCTGGTCGAGCGGGAGGACCTGCGCGGACCGGTGAACCTCGCCGCTCCGGGGCCCCTGCCGCAGCGCGCGTTCATGCGGGAGCTGCGCTCGGCCTGGGGTGTCCCCGTGGGCCTGCCCGCGACCAGGGCGATGGCCGAACTCGGCGCCTTCGCCCTGCGCTCGGACACCGAACTGCTGCTGAAGAGCCGCCGTGTCGTGCCGGGCCGGCTGCTCGCCGAGGGGTTCGGCTTCGAGTACGCCGGCTGGCCGGAAGCGGCCCGGGATCTCGTACGACGGCGGCGCGGCGACCGGGGCCGGGCCGGGGCCGAGGGCGCGCTGGTGTCCGGTTCGTCCTGAGGCGGAGCGTGACTCCGGGGCCGTTTCACAGTTGAACCGGTCATGAAGAAGCGCAGCATGCTCGCCATCGCCTCCCTGGCCACCGGATTCGTCGTCGCGGCGGTCACCCCGTCCCACTCGGTCGAGAACTCGGGCACCTCCGGCACCGGGTCCCCTTCGGCCGGACTGCCCGGCACCACCGGTGGTCAGCTCAAGGCCGCCGGCCTGGACATGAGCGGCAAGAAGCTCGGCGGCCTCGGCACCACCGGCACGACCAAGCTCGCCGGGGTCAACGTGGACCAGGCGCTGGACACCTTCGGCAAGGCGATCAACCGCGAGACGGACCGGGCCGTGAACGACGCCCCGCACGGGAAGCCCGGAAAGAAGGGCTGACGAGCCCGCCGACCCGACCGCACGGCGCCGCCGCCCCGCATCCGAGGGGGCTACGGCGCCGTTGTCATGCGCCCTCTACGAGAGCTGGTTTCCGTGGCAGGGTGGAGCGGGCAAGCCACAGGGGGCCAATAGAAGAGGGGGAAACGTGATCGTCTGGATCAACGGCGCTTTCGGTGCGGGGAAGACCACCACCGCACGGGAACTGATCGAGCTGATCCCGAACAGCACGCTCTTCGACCCCGAGGTCATCGGCGGAGCTCTCACCCACCTGCTCCCGCCCAAACACCTCACCGAGGTCGGTGACTTCCAGGACCTGCCGATCTGGCGCCGTCTGGTGATCGACACGGCCGCCGCCCTGCACGCCGAGCTCGGTGGGACCCTCGTGGTCCCGATGACGCTGCTGCGCCAGGAGTACCGCGACGAGATCTTCGGCGGTCTCGCCGCCCGCCGCATCACCGTCCAGCATGTGCTCCTCGCCCCGGCGGAAACGATCCTGCGGGAGCGAATAGCGGGTCGGGAACTCCCGCCGGAGCTGCCGGACGGCGAGATACGGATCCGGCAGTGGTCGTACGACCGCATAGAGCCCTATCGCGCCGCGCTCGCCTCCTGGCTCACCGCCGACGCCCATCCGGTCGACAACAGCGGCCTGACGCCGTACGAGACCGCTGTCCGGATCGCCGAGGCGGTCGGTGACGGGACGGTTCCCGTCTGCGACATCGTGCAGACGCCCGAGCCCACCGCCGAGACCGTCGCCGCGGGCGTCCTCCTCTTCGACGAGCAGGACCGGGTGCTGCTCGTGGACCCCACGTACAAGGCGGGCTGGGAGTTCCCCGGAGGTGTCGTCGAGCGCGGCGAGGCACCCGCGCGGGCGGGCATGCGCGAGGTCGCCGAGGAGACGGGGATACGGCTCGACGACATACCGCGGCTCCTGGTCGTGGACTGGGAGCGGCCCGTGCCACCCGGCTACGGCGGTCTGCGGCTGCTCTTCGACGGTGGCCGGCTGGACTCCGAGGAGGCCGCACGCCTGCTGCTGCCCGGTCCCGAGCTGCGCGACTGGCGCTTCGTGACCGAGGAGGAGGCCGCCGAACTGCTGCCGCCGGTGCGCTACGAACGGCTGCGCTGGGCGCTGCGGGCACGTGAACGCGGGGCCGCGCTCTATCTGGAGGCGGGCATTCCGGCGCCTTCCTGAGCGATCCGCGGCTCGGCGCCGGGGAACGGCGTCAGCCTGCGGCGAGGTCGGTGCGGGCGGTGAGGAGTCGGGTGCGGGCACGCACCCGTCCTCACCGCCCCCGCCCTCAACTCGCCGCGTAATTCACCAGGAACAGCGCCTCGGCGACCGACAGCCGCTCCAGCTCCTGCGGGGACACGCTCTCGTTCACGGCGTGGATCTGCGCCTCCGGCTCGCTCAGGCCGATCAGCAGGATCTCCGCGTCCGGGTAGAGGGCGGCGAGGGTGTTGCACAGCGGGATCGAGCCGCCCTGACCCGCGTACTGCATCTCCTGACCGGGGTACGCCACCGCCATCGCGTCCGCCATCGCCTGGTACGCGGGGCTGCCGGTGTCGGCGCGGAACGGCTGGCCCTGGCCGGTCTGCTCGGTGCGCACCCGGGCGCCCCACGGCGTGTGGTTCTCCAGGTGGGCCTGGAGCAGCTTGGTCGCGTCGGCCGCGTCCACGCCCGGCGGCACCCGCAGGCTCAGCAGGGCACGCGCGCTCGACTGCACCGACGGGGTGGCGCCGACGACCGGCGGGCAGTCGATGCCGAGGACCGTCACGGCGGGGCGCGCCCAGATGCGGTCGGCGACCGTGCCCGAGCCGATCAGTTCGACGCCGTCGAGGACCCTGGCGTCGTCACGGAACTGCTGCTCGTCGTACTGGAGGCCCTGCCACGACGACCCGCCGGTCAGCCCGTCCACCGTCGTCGAACCGTCCTCGGCGCGCAGCGAGTCCAGGACACGGATCAGCGCGCCGAGCGCGTCCGGGGCGGCGCCGCCGAACTGGCCGGAGTGCAGATTGCCTTCGAGCGTGTCGATCTGCACGCGTACCGCCGTCATGCCCCGCAGGGTCGAGGTGACCGTCGGCAGCCCGACACGGAAGTTGCCCGCGTCGCCGATCACGATGGTGTCGGCCGCCAGCAGGTCGGGGTGCTCCTCGGCGTAGCGCTCCAGACCGCCCGTGCCCATCTCCTCCGAGCCCTCGGCGATCACCTTCAGGTGCACCGGCACGCCGCCGTTCGCCTTGAGCGCGCGCAGTGCCAGCAGGTGCATGATCAGGCCGCCCTTGCAGTCGGCGGCCCCGCGTCCGTACCAGCGGCCGTCGCGCTCGGTCAGCTCGAAGGGCGGGGTGCTCCAGGCGGCCTCGTCCAGCGGGGGCTGCACGTCGTAGTGGGCGTACAGCAGGACCGTCTTCGCGCCCTCGGGTCCGGGCAGGTAGCCGTACACCGACTGCGTGCCGTCGGGGGTGTCCAGCAGGGCGACGTCCTCGAAGCCCTCGGCGCGCAGCGCGTCGGCGACCCAGCGGGCCGCTCCCTCGCTCTCGCTCTTCGGGAACTGGTCGAAGTCCGCCACCGACTTGAACGCCACCAGTTCGGT
Source organism: Streptomyces sp. Y7 (assembly GCF_043195415.1). Taxonomy (NCBI): domain Bacteria; kingdom Bacillati; phylum Actinomycetota; class Actinomycetes; order Kitasatosporales; family Streptomycetaceae; genus Streptomyces; species Streptomyces sp. Y7. Next base: position 132,272 of record NZ_JBIDDQ010000023.1, on the reverse strand, counting down.
GAGCTCCGCCCGCGCCCTGGGCATCAGCGAGGCGACGGTCTCGGCGACCGGATTCGACGACATGGGCACGCTCCTTGTGGGTGCGACGTTGTACCTGTGAGTGCTGTGATCCTCCCACAGCGGCCTGCGACGATGCCCGCCGTAGGATGCGGAGGGACAGCAGCAGGCGGCGGCTTGATCGGGAGCAGTAGACCATCGTGAGCAGCGAGAACTCTTCGGCGGACGACGTGCAGCAGGTGTGGGACGTCGTCGTGGTGGGTGCGGGACCGGCGGGGGCCTCGGCCGCGTACGCGGCAGCGGTCGCCGGACGGCGCGTACTGGTGCTGGAGAAGGCCGAGCTGCCCCGCTACAAGACGTGCGGCGGCGGCATCATCGGCCCCTCCCGTGACGCGCTCCCGCCCGGCTTCGAGCTGCCCTTCCGGGACCGGGTGCACGCGGTGACGTTCTCGAACAACGGCCGCTTCACCCGTACCCGCCGCTCCAAGCAGATGCTGTTCGGGCTGATCAACCGGCCCGAGTTCGACCAGCAACTCGTCGAGCACGCGCAGAAGGCGGGTGCCGAGCTGCGGACCGGCGTCACCGTGCAGCGCGTCGAGCAGCACGGCTCGGCGGTGCCGGACCGGCGCTCCGTCGCGATCGTCCTGCAGGGCGGCGAGACGCTGCTCGCGCGGGCCGTGATCGGCGCGGACGGCAGCGCGAGCCGCATAGGGGCCCATGTCGGGGTGAAGCTCGACCAGGTGGATCTCGGCCTGGAGGCGGAGATCCCGGTGCCGGAGACGGTCGCCGAGGACTGGAAGGGCCGGGTCCTCATCGACTGGGGCCCGATCCCGGGCAGTTACGGCTGGGTGTTCCCCAAGGGCGACACGCTCACGGTCGGTGTCATCTCTGCGCGCGGCGAAGGCGCCGCGACCAAGCGGTACTTGGAGGAGTTCATCGGCCGGCTCGGCCTCGCCGGTTTCGAACCGAGCATCTCCTCCGGGCACCTGACCCGCTGCCGTGCCGACGACTCCCCGCTGTCGCGCGGGCGTGTGCTGGTGTGCGGCGACGCGGCGGGACTGCTGGAGCCGTGGACGCGCGAGGGCATCTCGTTCGCGCTGCGTTCGGGGCGGCTCGCGGGGGAGTGGGCGGTGCGGATCGCCGAGGCGCACGACGCGGTGGACGCCCGGCGCCAGGCACTGAACTACGCCTTCGCGATCAAGGCGGGACTCGGCGTCGAGATGAGCGTGGGCAAGCGCCTGCTGACGGTGTTCGAGCGCCGTCCCGGGCTCTTCCACGCGGGTCTGACCGGTCTGCGGCCGGCGTGGAAGGCGTTCATGGACATCACCCGCGGGTCGACGTCGCTCGGCGAGATCGTGCGCGCCCACCCCATGGCCCAGCGCGCTCTGACCGCGATGGACCGCCGCCAGGTGCCGGCCGGCGACGAGGCCACCACCTGAGGGGGAGGCCGGCTCACTTCCGCACGGTGATCCGGAAGACCGGGTGGTCGGGGGCGGCGGCGATGATCTCCTCGTCGGAGGACTTCGCGGTGACGCCCTGGAAGTACTGGTTGACCTCCCAGCCCCACTTCTCCAGATAGGTCCGCAGGATCGGGAGCTTCTCCGCGTCGGGAAGCTCCTGCGCGGTGAACTCACGGACCTTGCGGCCGACCCGCAGCTCCCCGCCCCCGGCGGCGCGCATGTTGCGCACCCACTGCGAGTGGCCGCGGGCCGAGACGAGGAACTGCCCGCCGTCGTGGACGTGCGGATTGACCGGGATGCGCTGCATCCTGCCGCTCTTGCGCCCGCGCACCGACATCTCCGCCGTGCCCGCGATGCTGAGCCCGTGCCGGGCCAGCCAGCCGACGATGCCGTTGAAGCGGACGTTCAGCGAACTGCCCTTGAGGTAGTAAGGCGACGACATGGAGACCCCCAGGAGATGAGTTGAGAGAGCACTGCTCTCGCTTGAGAGCAGTGTGCACGAGAACGTCGATCCAAAGCAAGAGCAGTGCTCTCGATTATGTGCACTGCTCTCCTTTCATGGGAGACTGCCTCACATGAGCAGCACCGCACAGGGCGCCCGCGCCCGCGCCAGGATGGAAGTCACCGCGGCCATCAAGGACGAGGCCCGCAGACAGCTCGCCGCCGAGGGCGCGGCCAAACTGTCGCTGCGTGCCGTGGCCCGCGAACTCGGCATGGTCTCCTCCGCGCTCTACCGCTACTTCCCCAGCCGGGACGACCTGCTGACCGCTCTCATCATCGACGCCTACGACTCCCTCGGCGAGAGCGCCGAAGCCGCGCACGCCGAGGCCGCGGACGCCGGTCCGGTCCGGCGCTGGACGGTGGTGGCCGAGGCCGTCCGCGCGTGGGCGCTGCGGCATCCGCACGAGTACGCGCTGATCTACGGCTCACCCGTGCCCGGGTACATCGCCCCCGACACCACGGTCCCGCCCGCCTCCCGCGTCGGTCTCCTCCTCATCGGCATCCTCCGCGACGCCCACCAGGGACCCGGCCTCACCGAACCGCAGGCCCTGCCCGCCGAACTGCGCCCCGAGGCCGAGCGCATGGCGGCCGATCTGGCCCCCGACCTCCCGCCGGCGACGGCCGTCGCCCTCGTCGAGGCCTGGGCGCAGCTCTTCGGGCTCGTCGGGTTCGAGCTGTTCGGCCAGTTCAACCGCGTCGTGGAGGACAGGGAACCGTTCTTCCGGCACGCCGCGGTCCGGCTCGCCCACGGGGTCGGTCTGGTGTGAACCGCGGGGCAGCGCGTCCGGAAGTTGGAGGTGGGGGACGTACTTCGCCGGGAGTAGGCGTGATCACCACGCGCGGGTGACGCCGCCCGGCGGCCGACGCGTCTAGCGTGGCGGACATGGAAGAGCAGCAGGGACCGCGCGGCGGTCCGCCGATGTGGTGGCGGCACGGGCCCCCGTGGTGGAACCGGTGGGAGGACGGCGAGGCGCGCGTTCAGCGCCGGCCCTGGCGCTCCACTCTGCTGATCACGTTCTTCGTGATGGCCGGCTCGAACTACGCGGCCCGGGGCCAGCACGACCGCGAGGACCTCGACCCCTTCGCCCGCGTCCTGCTGCTCGTGGCCGGCGGGCTGCTGCTGTGGCGCAAGCGTCACCCCGTGGCCGTCGCGTTCGGCACGACCGCGGCCGCCATGCTCTACCTCGGCGCCGGATACCCCTACGGTCCGGTCTTCCTCACCGTCGCCGTCGCCTGCTTCAACGCCATCGTCATGGGGCACCGCAAGGCCGCCTGGACGGCGGTCGGAGTGCTCTGGATCGGTCATGTGCTGGTGGCCCACTGGCTGTACCAGTGGCTGCCGCCCTCCGGTGATCCGGCCGCCCCCTGGGGCCAGGAGGGCGTGATCGCCGCCTGGGTCGCGGCGATCGTGGCGGTGTCGGAACTGGCCAGAACGCGACGCGAGCAGTGGGTGAAGGAACGGGTCGAGCGGGCGCAGGCGGCCCGGCGGCGGGCCGACGAGGAACGGCTGCGGATCGCGCGTGAACTGCACGACGTCCTCGCGCACAGCATCTCCGTCATCAACGTCCAGGCCGGAGTCGGCCTCGCGCTGCTCGACACCGACCCCGAGCAGGCGCGCACGGCGCTCACCACCATCAAGGCCAAGAGCAAGGAGGCGCTCGGCGAGGTCCGCCAGGTCCTCGACACGCTGCGCACCCCCGGGGACGCCCCGCGCGCGCCGGCCCCCGGCCTCGACCGGCTGCCCGAACTGGTGCAGCAGGCGGCGAGCGCCGGCCTCAACGTCGAGGTCGAGGGCGAGCCGCCCCGCCTCGCGCCCGGCACCGACCTCGCCGCGTTCCGGATCGTGCAGGAGGCCCTCACCAACGTCGTACGCCACTCCGGATCGCGGCACGCGCGCGTACGCCTCGACCACGGCGACGGCGCGACACTGCGCCTGCGCATCGACGACGACGGACCCGCGACCGGCGCCGACGCGGGCGGCAGCGGCAACGGGTTGGCCGGAATGCGGGAGCGGGCGGCCGCACTCGGTGGCACGATCGAGGCGGGTGCTCGCGACGACGGCGGGTTCCGGGTGCTCGCCGTGCTTCCGCTGAAGGCCCCTGCCGAGACGAAGGAGGACCGGTGATCCGCGTACTGCTCGCCGACGACCAGTCACTGGTGCGGGCCGGCTTCCGGGCGCTGCTCGACGCTCAGCCCGACATCGAGGTGGCCGACGAGGCGGCCGACGGCGAGGAAGCGCTGCGCAAGGTGCGCGAACTGCGGCCCGACGTCGTCCTGATGGACATCCGGATGCCGCTGCTCGACGGACTCGCCGCGACCCGCCGGATCACCGACGACGACGCCCTGGCGGACGTGAAGGTGGTCATGCTCACCACCTTCGAACTCGACGAGTACGTCTTCGAGGCCATCCGCTCGGGCGCCTCCGGCTTCCTGGTCAAGGACACCGAACCGGAGGAACTCCTGCGTGCCGTACGGGCCGTGGTCGAGGGCGACGCGCTGCTGTCACCCGGTGTGACCCGCCGCCTGATCGCCGAGTTCGCCGCCCGCTCCAAGGAACCCGCGGCGGCCGGCACCCTCACCGAACTCACCGAGCGTGAGCGGGAGGTGATGGCGCTGGTCGGCATCGGCCTGTCCAACGAGGAGATCGCCCGCCGCCTGGTGGTCAGCCCGCTCACCGCGAAGACCCATGTCAGCCGCACCATGGTGAAGCTCGGTGCCCGCGACCGGGCGCAACTGGTGGTGCTGGCCTACGAGTCGGGATTGGTGCGGCCCGGCTGGCTGGGCTGAGACTCCCGGCGGAACCGCGTCAGGACGCTGACGACGCGGGCGAAGAACAGCACGAGAGCGGCCGTGGTGCCGACACCGACCAGCGTGCCGCGGGTGCCCTTCGACAGGTCGAAGACGTACCCCGGCCCGACGATCGCCGCGAACAGCAGCGCCGCCGCGAACGCCGCGCTGAACAGCGCGTACCCGATCTCGACGGTGATCGCGTCCCGCTCGGCCTGTCCGCGCCGTCCCCCGTGATGGTCCATCCCTCGAGTCAAACAGGGGGCGCCCGGCGGAGCAAGCGGCTCCGCCGGGCGCCTGTCGGAGGCGTTCCCCTCAGTCGCGGACCGCCACGCGTTCCGCTTCCGCCTCCTTGGCGGTGGACTTGGCGACCACGACGGTCCGCTGTGCGCGGCGGGTGCGCACTCCGGTCAGGGCGATCAGCAGGCCCGCGACCGCGATCCCGGTGATCACGACCAGGGCGGGCAGATAGCTGTCCAGTACGGCCTGCGGGGACGCCGGAGCCTCGGGCGCGTTCGCGGTCAGGACCGCCGTCACCACGGCCAGGAACAGCGCGCCGCCCACCTGTACCGAGGTGTTGAGCAGACCCGAGACCATGCCCTGCTCGTGCTCGTCGACGCCGTTGGTGGCCTGGACGTTGAGCGAGGGGAAGGTCAGCGCGAAGGCCGAGCCGACCAGCAGCATCGTCGGCAGGATCACCGCGGCGTACAGCGGGTCGAGGTCGATGCGCAGGAAGAGCAGATAGCCCGCGACCATCAGGGCGAAGCCGACCGCGATCAGCCGTGCCGTGCCGAACCGGTCGATGACCGCACCTACCTTCGTCGCCGACAGCGCCACGAGCGCACCCGCCGGCAGGAAGGCCAGCGCCGTGTGCAGCGCCGACCAGCCGAGGAGCTGCTGCATGTACAGCGTGACCAGGAACTGGAATCCGATGTAGCTGCCGACGAACGTCAACGCGCCCAGCTGTGCCCGCACCTGGGCTCCGGAGCGCAGCACGCCCAGCCGGATCAGCGGGCTCGGGCTGCGTCGCTCGACGAGGACGAAGGCGGTGAGCAGGACGGCGACCGTGACGAAGGAGAGGATCGTGCGGGCCGAGCCCCAGCCGGCCTCGGGAGCCTGGACGACGGTGAACACCAGCAGCAGCATCGAGGCGGTGCCGAGGACGGCGCCGGGGATGTCGTAGCCGCCCTCGGACTTCTCGCGGTCGCTGCGCGGCAGCAGCTTCAGGCCGACGGCCAGGGCGATCAGCGCGATCGGCGCGGGCAGCAGCATGGTCAGCCGCCAACTGGCCTCGGTGAGCAGGCCGGAGAAGACGAGGCCCATCGAGTAGCCGGTGGCGCCGCAGGTGGTGTAGATCGACAGGGCGCGGTTGCGCACCGGGCCCTCGGCGAAGGTCGTGGTGATGATGGACAGGCCGGCCGGTGCCGTGAACGCCGCGGCCAGGCCCTTGATGAAGCGGCTGGCGATCAGCAGCGGTCCCGAGTCCACGAGGCCGCCGAGCAGCGAGGCGAGCGCGAAGACGCCCAGGGCCACCAGGAACACCTGGCGCCGGCCGAGCAGATCGGCGGTGCGTCCGCCAAGGAGGAGCAGCCCGCCGTAGCCCAGGATGTAGCCGCTGACGATCCATTGCAGGGTCGAGGTCGAAAGGCCCAGGTCGGCGCCGATGGACGGCAGGGCGACGCCCACCATCGACACGTCCAGGGCGTCGAGGAACATCGCGGCGCACAGCACCAGCAGGGTGCCCCACAGCCGGGGCGTCCAGCGGGCCGTGGAGGGAGCGGCCGCCGGGGAGTTGAGCGGAGAGGTCATGCCGAGGACACTACATGCGCATGCATGAGATGCAAATGCATTTAATGCGGCTGCAATGATCGCTGTTTTCTGCTACGGTGCGCTCATGGCGGCGGAGAAGGCCGAGCAGGCGCTCGTGGACCAGTGGCGGGACATCCTGGCGCTGCATGCGCGCACCCAGTGCGAACTCGACCGCGCGCTGCATCAACACGGCCTGTGCGCGAGCGACTTCGAGGTTCTGGACGTGCTGGCGGGAGGCACGGCGCGCGGCGGCTCGTCGCTGCGGGTGCAGGAGATCTCCGAGCGCGTCCACCTCAGTCAGAGCGCGCTGTCCCGGCTGATCGCCCGGCTGGAGAAGGACGGCCTCCTGGAGCGCTGCATGTGTCCGCAGGACCGGCGCGGTGTCGTGGTGGCCCTCACGGCCAAGGGCCGCACGCTGCACGGCGAGGTGCTGCCCCTGCAGCGCGCGGTGCTGACCAGGATGCTGACGAACTGACGGGCCTACGGGGCGGGTTCAGCTCCAGGTGACGGCGGAGTTCTCCCGCCACAGCGCGCCGATCGAGGCGTCGCCGGTCACCCGCGGGAAGGGCAGCCTGTTCCACAGCGACAGATACAGCGGGCCGGCCGGCCCCGAGATCTCGCAGTCGGCGCGTGCGGTCTCGCCCCGCTCGGTCACGGGCGGTTCCTGGGACAGCCGTACGGTCCACACGGCGTCGTCCGTGTCGGTCGCCCGCACCCGCAGCACCCGCGGCTCGGCGCTGCGGACGCGGCTCTTGGACCGGGCGTGGAAGCCGCCCAGCAACTCCTCCACGCCGTCGGCCGCGAAGCCGGAGTCGATCTCGTCCGGCGTACCACCGCGTGCCGACTGGGCGTCGAAGCGGTGCACGGTCGTCTCGTGCGCCTGCCTGCGGGCCCAGAACGCGAGCGGCGACGGGGCGGGCAGGAAGTGCCAGCACCGCACGTCGGCCGCGGCGCCCGAGAGCGTGTCGACCAGATGGCGATGGCCCTCCCTGAACCACGCGAACAACTCCGCCCCGTCGAGGTCGGGCAGGCCGCCGTCCTGCTGGTAGGAGGTGTGCGCCTCGGACACGAACGCCGCCGCCCAGCGGTGCACCATCCCGGTGTGCCGCACCAGGTCCCGCACCTGCCACTGCGGGCAGGTCGGCACCTTGGCCTCCGCCCCCGCCTCCTCGGCGGCCGCGGCCAGCAGCAGGCCCTCACGGTCCAGCGTGCGCACGAACTCGGCTGTCTCCATGGGGTGAGTGTGCCGGATGGAGCGGGGTCGACGGGAGACGGGCCGGTGCACGACGACGTAAGACTTTCGTCATCACGCCGCGTGTACACGGCCGGCCCTGCGCTGCGTTGAATGGGTACCGACGGACAACCACCGGAGAGCGAGACGGATATGGGGCGCGTGCGGAAGGCGCTGTGGGGGCCGCTGGGCATCGGCGTGCTGGTGCTGGTCTTCGTCGCGGGCGGCCTCGGGCTGTACTGGTTCCAGCCGTGGAAGCTCTGGCAGGACAGGACCGTGGAGGAGGCCCTGCCCGCCGCGGCAGGCACCTCCGCCCCCGCCGCCGCGGGGACCACGGCCCCCGCCGCGCCCGCGCCGGGACCGAGGACGCTGGCCGGCGGCGAGCTGATCAGCCACGAGCACACGACCTCGGGCACGGTGAGGCTCCTGCGCCTGGCGGACGGCTCCCACGTCGTACGGCTGGAGAACCTGGACACCAGCAACGGCCCCGACCTGCGCGTGTGGCTGACGGACGCGCCCGTGAAGGAAGGGGTGGGCGGCTGGCGCGTCTTCGACGACGGCGCCCACGTCAGCCTCGGGCGGCTCAAGGGCAACAAGGGCAGCCAGAACTACGCCGTGCCGCAGGACGTCGACCTCGCGCGGTACAGCAGCGTCAGCATCTGGTGCGACCGGTTCGACGTGTCCTTCGGTGCCGCCGAGCTCACCCGGGCGTGACGGCTCTCAGGACGGCGGACGGGGCGGTGCGCAGGACCGCGCTCAGGACGAGGTGGGGAACAGGCAGAACTCGTTGTCCTCGGGGTCGGCCAGCACCCAGTGGTCCTCGTGGCGGGTCCGCACGGTCGCGCCGAGTGCGGCGAGCCGCCCGATCTCCGTCTCGGGGTCGGCCGAGACCAGGTCCAGGTGCAGACGGTTCTTGCCGCGCTTGGGCTCCGGGACGAGCTGACACCACAGGCGGGGGCCGCCGCCGACGGGTTCGACGAGCACGGTCGGGTCGTCCTGCGGACCGGCGATCCCCCTGGCCCGCAGCCGGGCGAGCTCGGCTTCGTCGTAGGGGGCGACGGCGTAACCGTCGAGCGCGGCGGCCCAGAAGCGGGCGGTGGCGGCCGGACGGGCACAGTCGATGACGATGTCGTGGAGTCGCGCCATCCGCTCATCATCCGTGGCACGGCCCGCCCGGACAATGTGCCCGCCCCGAGGATGCGCCCGCCCTGACAGAGTGCCCGTCCCGACAATGTGCCCGCCCCGAAGAGGCGCCCGGCCCGCGACGCCCCGGCGGCCAGGGTCAGTTCGGCACCGCGTGCCGGGTCGCGACCCCGATGAGCGTGGCGACGGACGCGAGGAGGGCGACGCTGGTCAGGGCGATGGGCAGGGACAGCCAGTCCGCCATGAAGCCGATGGCGGGCGGGCCGAGGAGCATGCCGCCGTAGCCGAAGGTGGAGGCCGTGGCGACGCCGCTCGGGCCCGCGAGGGTGCCCGCGCGTTCGATGGCCACGGGGAAGAGGTTGGCCAGGCCGAGTCCGGTCACCGCGAAGCCGAGCAGCGCGGCCCACAGGCTGGGCGCGAGCGAGCCGAGCAGCATCCCGGCCGCGGCGGTGGCGCCGCCCGCGACGACGGTACGGCCGTGGCCGAGCCGTTCGAGCAGTGCCGTGCCGCTGAGCCGGCCCGCGGTCATGGCCAGCGCGAAACAGGAGTAGCCGAGGGCGGCGGCGCCGGACGAGGCGTCGAGGTCCTGTTCGAGGTGCAGAGCGCCCCAGTCGGCCATGGCGCCCTCGCCGTATGCCGTGCATGCGGCGATCAGGCCGAAGACGATCACCAGGCCGCGGGTTCTGCCCCACGGGCGGCGGGTGCTCTCGTCCGCGGAGGACGCGGAGGGTGCGGAGGGCACGGAGGACGCGGAGGGCACGGAGGGTGCGGGGCTCGTGGCGGGCGGCGGTTCGTGGCGCAGCAGTGTGCGGCCGGCCACCGCGGTCACCAGCAGGCCGATGACGGCGAGGCCCGCCAGGTGCCGGGTGGGGGAGAGGGCCCCCGCGACCAGTCCGCCGAGGCCCGCGCCCACCATGCCGCCGAGGCTGAAGGCCGCGTGGAAGCTGGGCATGATCGGCCGGCGCAGGGCGGTGACGAGATCCACGGCCGCGCTGTTGAAGGCGACGTTGATCCCGCCGTAGGCCGCGCCGAAGATCAGCAGGACCGCGCCGAGGGCGAGGACCGAGTGGGTCAGCGGGGGCAGGGCCACGCTGAGGGAGAGCAGGACGGCACACGCGACCGTGACCTGGTGGCTGCCGTAGCGGCGGCAGAGCCGGCCGGTCAGCGTCATGGTCAGGACGGCGCCGGCGGAGACACCGAGGAGGGCGAGGCCCAGGTCGCCGGCGGAGGCGCCGGTCTGGTGCTTGATGGCGGGGATCCGGACGACCCAGCCGGCGAAGAGGAAGCCGTCCAGGGCGAAGAAGGCGGTGATGGCGATCCGCAGACGGGTGAGGTCGCTGCTGGTGCCCGGCACGACATTGTGCTGACGGGCTTTGTTTATTTGCGGCACAAACTCAGGCTAGGGGGGTGCGCGGCGGGCGGCAAGGGGGTTCGGGGCGGGCCCGGGACGGCCCGCCGGCCGGACCGTGCGCATCGGCACCGTCCTCTGACTGTCCGGGTTCCGCCCGAAGTGCCACTCTGGGACGAGAGACATCCGCCGAGGTAACTCGGGAGGCCTCGATGGGACGTGACGTGCCGGCCCTGGTGTTCACGCGGGAGGACCGCCGCCGCTACCGGGACAAGATGCACACCTGTCTCGACGTGCTGGCGCAGATGCTGCGCGAGTCGACCTTCGAGAGCGAGCGGCCCCAGGTCGGCCTGGAGATCGAGCTGAACCTGGTGGACGACGACGGACGGCCGGCGATGCGCAACACCGACGTCCTGCGGGCCATCGCCGACCCCGCCTGGTCGAGCGAGCTGGGCCGTTTCAACCTGGAGATCAACATCCCGCCGCGCGAGCTGACGACCGGCGGACCCGGGGCGTGGGAGCTGGCCATCCGCGACGCGCTCAACCACGCCGAGGAGCGCGCCTCCGCCGTGGGCGCCCACCTGATCATGATCGGCATCCTGCCGACGCTGGGGGAGACCGACGTGGGCGAGGGCGCCCTGTCCGGCGACCCGCGCTACCGGCTGCTCAACGAGCAGATCTTCGCCGCGCGGGGCGAGGACCTGCGGATCACGGTCGACGGCGTGGAGCGCCTGTCGACGTACGCCGACACCATCACCCCCGAGGCCGCCTGCACCAGCACCCAGTACCACCTCCAGGTCTCGCCGCGGGAGTTCGCCGACTACTGGAACGCGGCCCAGGCGGTCGCCGGCGTGCAGATCGCCCTCGCGGCGAACTCGCCGTACCTCTTCGGCAAGGAGCTCTGGCGCGAGACCCGCGTCCCGCTGTTCGAGCAGGCCACGGACACCCGTCCGGTGGAGATCAAGGCGCAGGGCGTACGGCCCCGGGTGTGGTTCGGGGAGCGCTGGATCACCAGCGTCTTCGACCTCTTCGAGGAGAACGTGCGCTACTTCCCGGCGCTGCTGCCGCTGTGCGACGACGAGGACCCGCAGCAGCAGCACGACCGCGGCGGCGTCCCGCAGCTCGGCGAACTGACCCTGCACAACGGCACGATCTACCGCTGGAACCGCCCCGTCTACGCCGTCACCGACAGCGGCCCCCATCTGCGCATCGAGAACCGGGTCCTGCCCGCCGGCCCCACCGTCGCCGACACCATCGCCAACGGCGCCTTCTACTACGGCCTCACCCGCGCCCTGGTCGACGACGACCGGCCGGTCTGGACACGGATGTCCTTCTCCGTCGCCGAGGAGAACCTCCACACCGCCGCGCGTGACGGCATCGACGCCCGCCTCTACTGGCCCGGCATGGGCGAAGTCCCCGTCACGGAACTGGTGTTGCGGCGCCTGCTGCCCCAGGCCCACCGGGGTCTGGAACTCGCCGGCATGGACGCGGCCTGGCGCGAGCCGCTGCTCGGGATCATCGAGCAGCGCTGTGTCTCCGGCCGCAACGGCGCCCTGTGGCAGGCCGAGACGGTCCACCACCTGGAGAAGGGCGGCACCTCCGACCGGGGCGAGGCGCTGCGCCGGATGACCCGGACGTACATGGAGTACATGCATCTCAACGCGGCCGCGCACACCTGGCCGGTGGACTGACCGGAGCCGGTGTCAGCCGGCGCCGGCGCCCCGCCAATCCCCGGCGGGCGTCAGCGGTACGGAGGCGGGCGGCCGTGCCGAGGTCGTCAGGCCGATGCGGCGGCCCTCGATCGCCGAGCGCAGGAGTGCGGTCATCGTCTCCAAGACGTGCAGGGCGAGTTCGCCGCTCGCGCGGGGTGCCCGGTGCGCGTCGGCGGTGACGAAGTCGAGCAGGCCGAGGCCCCGGGCACCGTCGACGTAGCCCGCCGAGACCGGCTGCGTGCGCCATCGGGTGTCGCCCAGGGCGAAGAGGCGGACCTCGCCGTCGAAGCGGTTCGGATCGGGCACCGCGAGAGTGCCCGTCTCGCCGTGCACCTCGATCGGGCTGGCGGTCGTGGCCACCCCGTCGAAGCTGGTCGTGATCGTCGTCAGGGTCCCGCCGACGTGCTCCAGCACCCCGCTGACGTGGGTGTCGACCTCGACCGGAATCCGCTCTCCCGCGCGCGGCCCCGAGCCGATGACACGCGCGTCGCGCAGCCGGCCCGCCGCCCCGGTCACGGCACGCACCGGACCCAGCAGATGGATCAGGGACGCGAGGTAGTACGGCCCCATGTCCAGCAGCGGGCCGCCCCCGGCGGTGTAGTAGAAGTCGGGGTGCGGGTGCCAGCGTTCGTGTCCCGGCGTGACCATCACGGCCGACGCGAACTGGGGGCGCCCGATGCTCCCCGCCGCCACGGCCGCCCGCGCCGTCTGGATGCCGGTGCCCAGGACGGTGTCCGGCGCACAGCCGACGGCGACACCCGCCTTCTCGGCCGCCTCCAACACCGCTCGCGCGTCGGCGAGTTCGGCCGCCAGCGGCTTCTCCCCGTAGACGTTCTTCCCGTGCCCGATCGCGCCGAGGGCGATCTCGGCGTGCGCGGCGGGGACCGTGAGGTTCAGCACCGTGTCCACGTCCGGACTGCTCAGCAACTCCTCGACCCCCATGGCCCGGGCGCCGGGCGTCTGCGCCGCGACCGCCGCCGAACGGGAGGCGTCGAGGTCGGCGACCGCCGTGACACGTACCGCGGGGTGGCCGACGAGGGTGTCCAGGTAGACGCCGGAGATGACGCCGAGTCCTACGATGCCGACGCGGTGCGCGTCGCCCACAGCATGCCCCTCTCGATGACGGTGCGGACGGCGGGGTGTTCCAGGACGTCGAGGCTGTGCCCCGGTGTCGTCACGACGACGCGTCCGGCGCCCCACCGGCGGGTCCAGACCGCCGGCGAGCTGACGGGCCGGTGCCAGGGCTGCCACGGCCGTACCGGATGCGTCGTGGTGGCCAGTACGTCGATGAGGTCGTCGTGGAGCACCCAGTACTGCTCGGTGTGCAGCTCGAAGTCCTCGATGCCGGCGGTGACGGGGTGTTCGCGGCCGAGGTCGGTGATGCGGACGGAGTGCGTCAGGTAGTTGTCCTCCTGGCCGCCCCGGCGCTCGCACGGCTCCTTGCCCGGGTGGGTCGCGAACTGTCCGCCCACCAGGTGGAGATAGTCGGAGGAGGCCCGGTACGAGTCGGCGATCCCGCCGTGCCAGCCGGTGAGTCCGGTGCCGGCCTCCACCGCAGCACGCAGTCCCGCCAGCTGCTCGGCGGTGATCTGCGACATCGTCACGCACTGCACGACGAGGTCGGTGCCGGCCATCGCGTCGGCGTCGGCGTAGACGTCGGTGGACTCCTCGACCCGGACGGCGTACCCGTTGGCGCGCAGGAAGGGAAGGAACAGTTCCGTGGCCCGGACCGGCTGATGCCCCTCCCATCCGCCTCGGACCACCAGGGCGTTCTTGCGCGTCATCTCGTCCCTTCACGGGGCGTCGTACGCCCCCGTCGCCAGACAGCCCCCTCACTATGTGCCGACCGCTCACCCAGGGGAAAGGCCCGTGGGACGACGCGAAAGTTTCGCCCCGGCGGGCCTTGAAGACCGCCGCTTCCCCGGTGGGTTGCCGTGCCCGGGGCAGGGCGGACCGGGGTACTTCGCGCGGCCCCCTCCGACGTGGCTGCTTTCCGGTCCGGCCTCGGCGAAGAACGGCCGAGAAGTGCCGCCGCCGGCCCGTAACCGGGCCCCGGGACGTACGTTGCCACCAGTGGTCTCTCGCGTCCGATCAGCCAACTCCGCGCACTGGGAGCTCCCTTGGACACCGAAGCCGCCTCCGGCGCCCACCTTCTCGGCCCGCTCTCCCGCCGCAGATTCCTCCAGGCCACCGCCACGGCCACCGCGCTCGCCTCCGTCGGCACGCCGGCCGTGGCCGCCGCCTCCGGTACGACCGCCCTCTCCCTCACCGCCGCCACCGGCGGCTCCGCCACCCTCGCGCCGTCCGGTGACCGGCTCGTCGCCGAGGTCCAGAACGTGCTGTGGTCCGTCCCGCGCCACGGCGGCACCGCCGTACCGCTCACCTCGCCCGGCCTGGAACCCACGCGCCCGCAGTTCTCGCCCGACGGGAGCCGGCTCGTCGTCTGTGCCTACCGCGGCGGGGGCTTCCACCTCTGGACGCTGCGGCCGGACGGCTCCGGGCTGCGGCAGCTCACCGACGGGCCGTGGGACGACCGCGGTCCGGCGTGGTCGCCGGACGGCACCCGGATCGCGTTCGCCTCCGAACGCGGCGGCGACACCGTGACCGGTGCCCCGTACCGCATCTGGGTCGTCGATGTACGCACCGGCGGTCTGACCCGGCTCACCGGGCGCCCCGGCGGACAGGGACCCGGGCAGGACGCCCGCTGGGAGGACTTCGACCCGGCATGGTCGCCGGACGGCGAGCGGGTGCTCTTCGTGCGGGCCGGCGTCACCGCCACGGGCACCCTGCGCGCGACCACCATCGCCTCGGTCGCCGCCGACGGCTCCGGCCCGGTCGCCACCGTGCACACCGACGACTCCGGCGCCCAGCTCATGACCCCTGCCGTCTCTCCGGCCGGACGCCTCGCCCACCTGCGCACGACCGCCTCGCCCGCAGCGTCCTGCGCCCTCGTCGTGGACGGCGAACCGGTCTCCGTGCGGGGCGACGTCCTGCCCGCGCCGCCCCGCTGGACGGACGGCGAACGGCTGCTCCTCACCGTCGACGGCCACTTCCGCCTGGTCGACCCGGACACGCCGGACGACGACGAGGAGATCCCGTTCACCGCCACGCTCCCCGTGGACCGGCCCCGCTACCGCGGCAAGGCGTACGACTTCGAGGGCGGCGGCACCCGTCCGGTCCGCGCGCTGCACCTGCCCGCCCTGTCGCCGGACGGCCGCAGCGTCGCGTTCGCCGCGCTCAACGCGCTGTGGACCACCGGGACCACGGGCGGCGGCAGGCCCCGCAAGGTGCTCCAGGTCCCCTCCACCCGCTATGTGCTGGCGCCGGTCTGGACGCCCGACGGTACGGGGCTGGTCTACGCCGACGACCGCGACGGACTGTTCGCCGTACGACGCCGCGACCTCGGCTCAGGTGAGGAGACCGTCCTCGCCGAGGGCGGTCGTGTCTTCGCCGCGCTGTCGCCCGACGGGGCGCGCCTGGCGTGCCTGGACATGACCGGCAACCTCGTGGTGCGCGACCTGCCCGACGGTGCCGAACGGGTCCTCGTCGCACCGCTCGGCGCGGGCGGGATGCCGGGCCGCCCGAGCTGGTCGCCCGACGGCCGGTACGTCGCCCTGTGCGACCGCAACCGCCTCAACCAGCGCTTCCGGGAGGGCTACAACCTCATCCGCGTCGTCGACACGACCACCGGGACCGCCGCCCTGCACGCCCTCGCCCCGCACACCTCGCTCTCCGACCGCTACGACTCCGGACCCATGTGGTCCCCGGACGGCCGCTGGATGGCCGTCGTCGCGGAGTCGGCGCTGTGGCTGCTGCCGGTCCGGGCCGACGGCACCCCGGACGGCGACCCGCGCCGCCTCACCGACGAACCCGCCGACCACCCGTCCTGGTCCGCCGACGGCCGCAGCCTGCTCTACCTCTCGGCGGGCCGCCTGCGTCTGCTCGACGTCGCCGGCGGCGGGACCCGTACCGTCCGCGTTCCGCTGGATTACCGCCGGCCACGCCCGGCCGACACCGTCGTGCACGCGGGCCGCCTCTGGGACGGCACGGGCACCGAGGTCCGCGAGGACGTCGATGTCGTGATCCGCGACGGCCGGGTCGCCGAGGTGTCCGCGCACCGCACCGGCCGCCCGGCCGCCCGCCGGGTCGACGCGAGCGACCGCACCGTGATCCCGGGACTGTGGGACGCGCACACCCACCCCTGGCAGACCACCTACGGCGGCCGGCAGACCGCGCTCCAACTCGCCTACGGCATCACGACGGCCGTCTCGCTGGGCGGCTTCGCCTACGAACAGGCCCGCATCCGGGAGGCCGTCGCCGCCGGTGCGCTCGCCGGGCCCCGGCTGCTGGCCACCGGCGAACTCCTCGACGGGGCGCGCGTCGCCTACAGCATGGGCCGCGCCCACCGCACCCGCGAGGGCCTGCACCGTACGCTGGCCCGTGCGCAGGCCCTGGACTGGGACTTCGTGAAGACCTACGTCCGCGCCCCGGGCTGGATGATGAAGGAGGCCGCGGACTTCGGGCACGAGCGGCTCGGAGTGCGCGGCGGCAGCCATCTGTGCACCCCCGGTGTGCAGCTGGGGCAGGACCTGACCACGCACTTGCAGGCCACCCAGCGGCTGGAGTTCGGACACGCGACCTCCGCGTCCGGGCGTTCCTACCAGGATGTGAAGGAGATCTACACCGCCGCCGGCTTCCACCTCGTCGCGACGCCGTTCACCGCGCTGGCCCTCCTCGGCGCCGACCCCGGGCTCGCGGACGACCCCCGGGTCACCGCGCTGATGCCGCCGTGGGACACCGCGCTCGTCCGGGAGCAGGCAGGGCGAGAGCCCACCGACGCCCAACTCGCCACGCTGGCCCGGGAGATGGACGTCTACCGGGGGATCCTCGCGGGCGGCGGGCTGATCGCGCTCGGCACGGACCAGCCGCTCGTCCCGGTCGGACTGCATCTGCACCTGGCGCTGCGCGCCCTGCATCGCGCCGGACTCTCACCCGCCGAGGCGCTGCGCACCGCGACCCTGATGCCCGCCCGGGTGTTCGGTGCCGACGCCGACCTCGGCACGCTTCAGGAGGGCAAGCTGGCCGACCTCACCGTCGTCGACGGCGACCCCTTCACCGACTTCGCCACGCTGATCCGTACGAAGGCGGTCCTGCGGGGCGGCGTGCTCTTCGAGAGCGGTGACCTCGTCGACGCCTTCACCCCTTCCGGCGCGCGGCGGGACGGTGCACCGCCGACGGCGGCGGGGGAGGAGTGGCTGGAGGTGAGCCGCCGTATGCGCCGCGAGGGGTGCTGCGATCCGGGGCTCTGACCGGGGCACCGTTCACACACACCTGATGAGACATCTGCGCAGGAGTATCACCCGGGCTGCACACAGCCCGTCGAAAGGATCGTTAGCGTTCTGGCCGTTCGATCCCGAGTGCGAACGCGACCAGGCCGCGGCCGACCAGGGCCGATGGCGCAGTCAAGCGAGAAAGACCGCAGATGGACTACTGCTCCTCGTGCCGGCGCCACCTCAACGGGGCCCTGGTGTGCCCCGGGTGCGGTGCCTACGCCCCGGACATCGCTCCCTCCGCGGCAGGGGGCCGCGCCGCGTCGGTGGCACCCGGCCCGGCTGCGGGCGCCACGACGGCGTGGGGGAGCCCCGCCGCCGACACCTGGTACGACGGCTACTTCCGTGACGAGACGCCGTCGGCCGAGCCGGACGCGACCGCCTCGCCCGTGCCGGCCGACGACGTGGACGGCGCCGAAGGCGCACCCCCCGCCCCGCAGGGCCGGGCGGCCCGGCGTCGACAGCGGGCCCGCTGGAAGAAGAACCAGCGCCGGGCCGTGGTCGCGACCGCCGTGGCCCTGGTGGGCGGCGGGCTGACCGTCGCGTCGATGGACCGGGGGGCCGGCGACAAGGCCCAGGCCGCCACCGCTCCGGAGCGACCGCAGGCCGCCCTTCCGGAGCAGCACACGGAACTCACCCGCCCGGCGTCCACCCCCGCGGACACGCACAAGGCGCCGCGCACCGTCACGCCCTCCTCGAAGCCGTCCCCCACGGATGTCGCGCGGGAGCCCGTGACCACGTCGCACGCCACCCGGCAGTTCACCCGACCGGACGCCGCGGCCACCCCGCGTCCGACGGCGACCTCGGTCCCGCAGACGCAGACCGTCGCCCCGTCCTCCGGCGCCGACACGGGCACCGGCGACGGCTCGTCGGCCGGACAGCAGAGCCCCGACCCGGCCCCGACGGACGGCGCCGGCTCCGGAGCGACCCCGGCGCCGACCAGCCCGGCACCGGAGGAGACCACACCGGCGCAGCTCTGCGTCCTCAATCTCCTCTGCGTCGGCTGACCGAAGCCGGGAACCGCCTCCGCGGGCGCGGCCCGCACCACCTGAGATCACCGTCACCCTCCCGCATCGCCACACGACCTCGTGGATGCGGTCATGCTGGAAGAAGCCGGACACCGTCCCGCCACGGAGTCCGGCACCGGCAGAGCACGACGACGCACTCAGGAAGGAACTCCCCATGGTCGAGCAGGACGAGCGCTTCGATGTCGTGGTCCTCGGCGCGGGCCCCGGCGGCTACGTCGCCGCCATTCGCGCGGCCCAGCTGGGCAAGCGGGTGGCGGTCGTGGAGGAGAAGTACTGGGGCGGCGTCTGTCTGAACGTGGGCTGCATCCCCAGCAAGGCACTGCTGCGCAACGCCGAACTGGCGCACATCTTCACCCGCGAGGCGAAGACCTTCGGCATCCAGGTGGACGGGCAGGTCTCCTTCGACTACGGAGAGGCGTACCGCCGCAGCCGCAAGGTCGCCGACGGCCGCGTCAAGGGCGTCCACTACCTGATGAAGAAGAACAAGATCACCGAGATCGACGGCCGCGGCACCTTCCTCGACCCGCACACCCTCCAGGTGGCCGGCTACGACGGCGACACCCGCACCATCGGCTTCGAGAACTGCATCATCGCCACCGGCGCCACACCCAAGCTGCTCCCCGGCACCCGGCGCAGCGCGCGCGTGGTGACCTTCGAGGAGCAGATCCTGGCCGAGGAACTGCCGCGCTCGATCATCATCGCGGGCGCCGGCGCGATCGGCGTCGAGTTCGCCTACGTCCTGCACAACTACGGTGTGAAGGTCACGATCGTCGAGTTCCTGGACCGGATGGCCCCGCTGGAGGACGCCGAGGTCTCCGCCGAACTCGCCAAGCAGTACCGCCGGTTGGGCATCGACGTGCTGACGTCGACGCGGGTCGACGCCGTCGACGAGTCCGGCGAGCTGGTGCGTGTCACCGTCACCGGCAAGGACGGCGCCCAGCAGGTCCTTGAGGCCGACAAGGTGCTCCAGGCCATCGGTTTCCAGCCGAACATCGAGGGTTACGGCCTGGACAAGACCGGCGTCACCGTCACCGAACGCGGCGCGATCGACATCGACGGCCGCTGCCGTACGTCCGTCCCGCACCTCTTCGCCATCGGCGACGTGACGGCGAAGCTGATGCTGGCGCACGCCGCCGAGGCGATGGGCATCGTCGCCGCCGAGACCATCGCGGACGCCGAGACGATGGAGCTCGACTACGTGATGATCCCGCGCGCCACCTACTGTCAGCCGCAGATCGCCAGCTTCGGCTGGACCGAGGCGCAGGCCCGCGAGCGGGGCTTCGACGTGCAGGTGGCGAAGTTCCCGTTCACCGCGAACGGCAAGTCGCACGGCCTCGGTGACGCGACCGGCTTCGTGAAGCTGATCAGCGACGCCAAGTACGGCGAACTGCTCGGCGGTCACCTCATCGGTCCCGACGTGACCGAGCTGCTGCCCGAACTGACCCTGGCCCAGCAGTGGGACCTCACCGTCCACGAGGTCGCCCGCAACGTCCACGCCCACCCCACCCTCGGCGAGGCGGTCAAGGAAGCGGTGCACGGGCTCGCCGGACACATGATCAACTTCTGACGGTGGACGGGGAGTTCGGCGGTCAGCCGTCGAGCAGGTAGCGGGGCGCCGCCCAGGCCAGCGCGTAGCTGAGGCTGTTCACCGACCAGTGCAGGGCCATCGGGGCCAACAGGCTGCCGGAGCGGCGGCGCAGTTCGCACAGGACCACCCCGGCGAGGGCCGTGGCGGCGATCGCCACGGCCACGGTGGGCGCCACGCCCGCCGGGCCGTCGCCGAAGACCGAGCCGACCGCGGCGTTGGAGCGGTTGATGCCCCGCGAGGGCATCAGATGCCACACCCCGAACAGCAGCGACGACAGGCCGGTGGCCCACGCCGTGCCGTGCCGGCGCCGGATCATGGCCCACAGCACACCGCGGAACGCGGTCTCCTCCAGCAGCACGGTCCCGAAGGGCACCCGCACCAGCGCTCCGAACAGCATCCGCTCCAGGGACAGATCCGTGGCCCGCGCGTCCCGGAACGCGTCCCGTCCGGCCGGCAGGGCGAGGAGGACCAGCAGGACCAGCAGGACGATCGCCACCAGGACGGGAGCCCACCGCAGCCCCCGGCGCACCCCCTCGGGGTCCAGCCCCAGATCGGCCCGGGTCAGACCGTCCCAGCGGGCGATCATCAGCAGGACGGCCGTCGCGGTCACGCAGATGAGCACGTACATGGCGGGGCTCCGCGCGAGCCAGTTGTTCAACAGGTTCGCGGCGGCGAGCACGGCGACAGCACAGGTGATCCGCATCCGGGTTCCAGCATCTCCCGGCGCGATCGTCCTGGCTCCCCGGTCCGGGGCCGTCCGTGGGCGTGTCGGCCCGTTCCGGGCGTTCAGCCCAGCTTTCGGCAGTAGAGCGCGTCGGGCGTCCGCGACGACCCCACCCGGCCGGTGTAGGCGATCCCGGCCGCGTACTCGTCCTCCGCGCACTGCCCCTTGTAGCGGCCGTACGCGAAGTCGCCGCCCTTGGCGGCCGTCCCCCGGTTGTCGCCCCGGTCGAACCAGACCGTGCGGCCGCTCGTGCCGAGCCTTCCGGCCGGTGCGGCGGCGCACAGGGCGGCCGAGACGGCCGCGCCGCGGACGCTGTAACCGATGAGGAACTGCCCCTCGGCGCACTGGAGTTTGGTGTATCCGGACGCCCAGTCGCCACCGGGACGGACGTGCCGTTCGTCGGTGACGACCTCGTGTCCGCCGCCCGGCGCCCACAGGGCACCGGCGGTCACGTCCGAGCACAGCCCCCGGTTGCCGGTGTGGGCGAGGCCGAGCAGCCGCTGCCCGTCGGGGCAGACGGACTTGCGGGCGCCGGAGTCCCAGTCGGGCAGGGCGCGCATCCGCCGCGACTGCACGAAGTCGCCGTGGTCGGGGCTGAGCATGGACCACTCGGCGACCGGCGCCACCGGTCCGGTGCGCCCGTCGGCCCGGATCAGCCGCGTCCAGGCCGCGGCGCGCCAGTCGTCACCGTCGTACAGGCCCATGCGTCGGCCCTGGGCGTCCCAGTGCAGCAGCGCCCAGCCGTTGCCCTGACGGTCGTCGTGCCAGCCGACGAGCGGCCAGTAGGCGAAGTCGGCGTCGGCGCGGATGAGTCGGTCCACGAAGTTCTCGAACCAGGCGCGCGGCTTCTCACCGGTCTCGGCGCGGCCGCCGACGCCGAACTCGCTGATCCAGACGGGTGCGGTGAAGTGCTGGTCCTGCTCGCCGGAGACGAAGAACGCCTGACGGTCGAGCACGGCGATCAGGTCGGCGGGGCTCAGGTCGCGGTAACGGGGGTCGCTGGTCTCGCCGGTGCCGGTGGCTCCGCTGTGGTTCGGGCCCGTGTAGTCGTAGAAGTGGGCCGAGTAGACGAGTTTGCCGGAGTCGACGAGCGTGTGCGACAGACGCCGGGCGGGCTCCAGGGTGGGGCGCTCGTGGGGGAAGCCGTCGACGGGGATGCCCGTCCAGTTGATGCCCTCGACGACGATCAGCAGATCCGGGTTGGCCTCGGTCAGGATGCGGTCGCCGACGCGCTGCGAGGCGGCGAACCAGTCGTGGTCGTCGCCGAGGCCCCAGTTGGGGTCGTCCCAGATGTTGCGGCGCACCTCGTTGTACAGGTCGGCGCCGACGACGCGCGGGTTGTCCCGGTAGCGGCGCGCCATGAACAGCCAGTCGTTCTCCCAGGCCGACGCGGACTGGCTCGCGTTCCAGCGCTCGTTGCCGTCGACCCCGCAGCACCAACGAGTGGTGTTCGTGTGGTTGTTGAGGATCACCGCGAGACCGGCCGCCGTGAGCTCGCGGACCACGGTGTCGTACACCTCGAGCGGGGTCTTTCCGCGCAGGGCGGGGTTGGCGGCGACGGAGTCGTCCGTGACGGGCCGGCTGTCACGGATCATCTCGTTGGAGAACGGCAGCCGGATGCTGTTGATCCCGATCTCCCGGAAACCCGCGATGATCTCGGCCATCGGGGCACGGTCCAGGCCGAGCGGCATCCGGCCGGAGTTCTCGCCGGCGTGGTGGGCGGCGTCGTCCTCGGGGTCGCCCGAGCCGCTCCAGGTCCCGCTGGCGCCGTGCCAGTTGCCCGAGCGCAGCTTGAAGCGGTCGCCGTGCGCGTCCACGATCCAGCGGCCACGGGTGCTCAGGGGCGGCGTCCAGTCCTCCGCGGCGAGGGCCGGGGCGGTCGTGGCGGGCGGCTCGGACGCCGCCCGCGCTTCGGCCGCCGCCTCGGGAAGGGACGTCAGGGGGACCAGGAGGAGTACGGCGGCGAGGGTGGCTCTCACCAAGGATCCGCGCACGGTCACCATCCCTGTGGCGTTGTCATGGCTGCGTCATGTGACGCGGGCTACTCCACGGTAATGCACGAACCGCCGCCTGACACCGGGATGTTCGACAGGTCGAAGGCGACACTTCCACCGGGCCGCGCGACGACCGCTCCGCGACTCCCGCTCCGTGACTCCCGCTCCGTCGCCCCGCCCCTGTGGCGCCCCGCCACGCCCGTGCGCATCCTCGTAGGTACCGCGTCCCCAGGGAGGCACGATCACCATGCCGGCCAAGAACCTCACCGCGAACCGCGCGGCCCTCGGCCATCGCCTGGCCTACGTCCTGCGGCACCCCGACCGTGTGCCCCGCCATCTGGCCCGCTCGGCCCGCGACATGTGGCTGCGCCGTCGCCACCCGGACCATGTCTCCTACTACCGCGCCGTGATGCGCTTCGACACCCGGGCCGACCCGGACGCGGCCGTCGGCAGCCACATCCGGGAGCGGTGGCTGGCGCTCGGGCAGCTGCAGTTCGACTACCTCGTCGGCCACGGCCTGCGCCCCGCGCACCGGATGCTGGAGATCGGCTGCGGCAACCTGCGCGGCGGCTGGCGTTTCATCCGCCACCTGGAGCCCGGCCACTACTACGGCATCGACATCTCGCCCGACATCCTCTTCGCCGCGCAGGACACCGTCGTGAGGATGGGCCTCCAGCAGCGGCTGCCCACGCTCACCCCCGTGCGCGACCTGACGCTGGAGTTCCTGCCCGAGGCCCACTTCGACGTCGTGCACGCGCACAGTGTCTTCTCGCACTCCCCGCTGCCGGTCATCGAGGAGTGCCTGGCCAACGTCGGCCGGGTGCTGGCTCCGGGCGGCTGGTTCGACTTCACCTTCGACCGCACCGAGGGCGAGGAGCACCAGGTCCTGCGGGAGGACTTCTACTACCGCACCGAGACCCTCGTGGCGCTGGCCGAGCAGCACGGGCTGCGGGCCCGCTTCATGGCGGACTGGGAGGCGCTCCCGCACGGCCAGTCGAAGATCCGCGTCACGCGCCCGGGGTGAACCGACGCTCCGTCAGCAGCGCACAGGTGACCGGCCAGTAGGTCATTTGTCCCGGACTCTTGACTCGTCATGCGCCAGTGGCCATCCTCGTCGCACATATTGCGAGGTCATGACAATCCGGCCTCGTTCTCCGTCGACCGAGGGACGTGGGCTGTGACCACTGCCGGACGCCCGTACCGCAGACGCAAGAACGTCACCGTGGTGTCGCTCCTCCTGCTCGTGCTGTCCATCGCGCTCGGACCCACCCCGAGTTCGGCGGCCGGCGCCAACTGGTGGGACCCGGCATCGCGGCCCGCGCCGGACTCCCAGATCAACGTCACGGGGGAGCCCTTCACCGGGACCGACGCCAAGGGCGAGGTCCGCGGCTTCGTCGACGCGCACGACCACATCTTCTCCAACGAGGCCTTCGGCGGCCGTCTGATCTGCGGTAAGCCGTTCTCCGAGCAAGGTGTCGCGGATGCCCTCAAGGACTGTCCCGAGCACTACCCCGACGGGTCGCTCGCCATCTTCGACTTCATCACCAACGGCGGCGACGGCAAGCACGACCCGGTCGGCTGGCCCACCTTCAAGGACTGGCCCGCCCACGACTCGCTGACCCACCAGCAGAACTACTACGCCTGGGTCGAGCGGGCCTGGCGCGGCGGCCAGCGCGTCCTGGTCAACGACCTCGTCACCAACGGTGTGATCTGCTCGGTCTACTTCTTCAAGGACCGCAGCTGCGACGAGATGACGTCGATCCGGCTCCAGGCCAAGCTGACGTACGACATGCAGGCCTTCATCGACAAGATGTACGGCGGCACCGGAAAGGGCTGGTTCCGGATCGTCACCGACAGCGCACAGGCCCGCCAGGTCATCGAGCAGGGCAAGCTGGCGGTCATCCTCGGCGTCGAGACCTCCGAGCCCTTCGGCTGCAAGCAGATCCTCGACATCGCGCAGTGCAGCAAGGAGGACATCGACAAGGGCCTCGACGAACTGCACGCGCTGGGCGTGCGCAGCATGTTCCTGTGCCACAAGTTCGACAACGCCCTGTGCGGCGTCCGGTTCGACTCGGGCGGGCTCGGCACGGCCATCAACGTCGGCCAGTTCCTGTCGACCGGCACCTTCTGGAAGACCGAGACCTGCAAGGGTCCCCAGCACGACAACCCGATCGGCAACGCCACGGCGGCCGAGGCCGAGAAGGAACTTCCGGCCGGCGTCGACGTCCCCTCGTACAACGCGGACGCGCAGTGCAACGTCCGAGGGCTCACCGATCTCGGTGAGTACGCCGTACGGGGCATGATGAAACGCAAGATGATGCTGGAGATCGACCACATGAGCGTCAAGGCCACCGGCCGGGTGCTCGACATCTTCGAGTCCGCGTCCTACCCCGGCGTCCTGTCCTCGCACAGCTGGATGGACATGGACTGGACCGAGCGGGTCTACGGCCTCGGCGGCTTCATCGCCCAGTACATGCACGGCTCCGAGGGCTTCATCTCGGAGGCGAAGCGCACCGAGGCCCTGCGCGACAAGTACGGGGTGGGCTACGGCTACGGCACCGACATGAACGGCGTCGGCGGCTGGCCAGGCCCGCGCGGCGCGGACGCCCCGAACAAGGTCACGTACCCGTTCAAGAGCACCGACGGCGGCTCGGTCATCGACCGGCAGACCACCGGGCAGCGCACCTGGGACCTCAACACCGACGGCGCGGCCCACTACGGCCTCGTCCCGGACTGGATCGAGGACATCCGCCGCGTCGGCGGCCAGGACGTGGTCGACGACCTCTTCCGGGGCGCCGAGTCCTACCTCGACACCTGGGCGGCCTCCGAGGGCCACGAGGCGGGCGTGAACCTCGCCCGCGGCGCCGGCACCGCGGCCAGCTCCTCCGAGTGGAGCCTGTTCACGAGCTACCAGCCGGGCCGGGCCGTCGACGGCGACGGCGGCACCCGCTGGGCCAGCGACTGGAGCGACGACCAGTGGTTCCAGGTCGACCTCGGCTCCACCCGCCTGGTCAAACGGGTGACCCTCGACTGGGAGCGCGCGTACGGTAAGGCCTACCGCATCGAGCTCTCCACGGACGGCGTGAACTGGCGGACCGCCTGGTCCACGACCGCCGGTGACGGCGGCCTGGACACGGCCAGGTTCACCGGCACCCCCGCCAGATACGTACGCGTCCACGGCCAGCAGCGCGGCACCGAATGGGGCTACTCCCTCTACGAGGTCGGCGTCCACAGCAGCTGACACCCACGAGAGGGACTCCATGGCACGGTTGCCGTCCGCCGAGCGGCGGCGACAGCTCACCGAAGCGGCGATCAGGGCGATGGCCCGGGACGGCGTCCCCAGGACGACCACCCGGTCCATCGCCGCCGAGGCGGGCGTCTCGCTGAGCGTCTTCCACTACTGCTTCGACTCCAAGCAGGAGCTGATCGAGTCCGTCATCACCACCATCACCGGGCACTACGTGACCCTGGTGAAGGACGCGCTGCGGCCCCGGAGCACCCTCGAGGAGACCGTCCGGGCGGGATTCCAGGCGTACTGGGACCACGTCCGGGCCCACCCGGACGAGCACATGCTCACCTATGAGCTGGCGCAGTACGCCCTGCGCCAGCCCGGATTCGAACACCTGGCGCGCCGGCAGTACGAGCTGTACGCCGAGACCTACGCCGACCTCATCGACCAACTGGGCCGGACGATGGGCCTGCGCCTGCGCGTCCCCGCCCCCGTGCTGGCCCGCTACCTCGCCGCGATGACCGACGGGCTGACCCTGAACTATCTGGTGCTGGGCGACGAGGGGGCCTGGAACGACATCCTCGACACGGTGACCTCGCACATCACGGGACTGGTGAGCGAGCCCTGACAGGCGTCAGGCCCCGCGCGACAGAGGTCAGGCCCATGCGACAGGCTTCAGGCCCGGGCGGCAGCGGTCCGATCCCTGTCCGGTATATCCGTCTTGTCCGGCTTATTCGTCTCGTTCGGCTTGTTCGGGTCGGTGCGGAACAGCCACCGCATCTCCGGCTCCAGCACGCCGCGCAGGGCCCGCCGGACGAGCGGGGTGCACAGCACCGTCACGACCGCCGCCGCCACGAGGGTGACGGCGACCGCGCCGAGCGGCCGGTGGATCCAGGCGGGGTCGTACCAGCCGCCGTACTTGGAGTACTGCGCGACGAAGCCGTGCAGCAGATAGCCGTACAGCGTGCCCGTGCCGAGCACCGTGCACCACATCCGCCGCCCGGGCACCCAGGAGAGGAAGCAGGCCACCAGCGCCAGCGAGCAGACGAACAGGACCGGCGTCATCACCACCCCGTACCACTGCGGCGCGCCCAGCTCCTCCGCGCTGTCGCGGTGGTAGAACCAGCCGCCGGTCATCCGCGGCACCGCCCAGTACGCCACCACGAAGGCGCCGGCGAACACGGGTACGGCAGCGATCCGCACCGCGCGGCGCCGGACCAGCCGGAAGTGCTCCGGCTTCAGATACAGCCCCAGCACGAAGTACGGCAGGAACTGAAGGGCGCGCTGGAGGTCCAGGTCGTTGCCGATGGAGGGCGAGAGCGTGGCCAGCATCGCCACGATCAGCGCGAGTGGCAGCGCCAGGCGCACCCGCTTCCACAGCGGAGTCGTCAGCCGCCACACGAACAGCGCCACCAGGAACCACGTCAGATACAGCGGATCCAGCAGGCTGATCGGGCGGTCCGGCTCCTGATCCGTCCACCGGGTGAACAGGGTGTAGGCGGTCTCGAAGACCACGTACGGCACGATCAAGCCGGTGACCAGGCGTTTCAGCTGGTTCGGACGGGCGTCGAAGCTCCGCGAGAAGTAGCCCGAGATGATGATGAACGCCGGCATGTGAAAGGCGTACACCAGCATGTACGCGGCGGAGACGGTGCGGCTGCCGTCGCGCAGCGGTTCCCACGCGTGTCCCACGGCCACGAGGACGATCGCCGCGTACTTGGCGTTGTCGAAGAACGCGTCCCGGCGCTGCGAAGGCGCAGGTGACGGCCCTGCGGGGCGATCGAGGGCGGCGGCTGTGGCGACGGGATACGACATCCCACGCGTCTCACCGCTTCGGCGCGGGGCAAACCTCCGCGGGTGAAGCCGGTGCCCCGAGCGGCGTGGCGGGTGGACATAGGGCCGTCAGGGTGTGGTCGTAACCCGTGTGATCGCTTCGAATGGTGCGTCCGAAAGACATGACTGACGGTGGATCACGTCAAGGTCTGGCTCCAGTGGTGATGAAGCGTCAGCCGCCCAGGCCGTGACGGAAGGATTTACCTATGCGCTCTGTTCGCATGCTGCTCGCCACCGCGACGGCCACGGCCGCGCTGGCGATCGCGCCCGCCGCCTACGCCGTCACCATGGGTGACTGGGACCCGGAGGAGAGCTCCCACAGCAAGTCCGAGGACCACAGCAAGTCCGAGGACCACACCAAGTCCGAAGAGCACGGAAAGTCCGAGGACCACACCAAGTCGGAAGAGCACGGCAAGTCGGAAGAGCACGGAAAGTCCGAGGACCACGACAAGTCCTACAGCAAGGAGCACGAGGAGGAGAGCGACCACGACGGACCGCGTGGCGCGATCCACACGGGTGGCGGAGCCCTTGCCGCCGTGACCAACGGTGACGACTGGGGCGGTGACAAGGACCCGAAGCACGACCCGGACAGCTACCGCAGCAAGGAGGGCGGCCCCGAGAAGAGCTGGGGCGGTGGCGAGGAGGACCACGGGAAGGACTCGTGGAAGGGCGACGAGGAGGACTCGTGGGGCGGTGACAACGACGAGGAGTCCTGGCGCTCCGGGCACGACAAGCCGCACGGCGGGATGCACACGGGCGGCGGCGGCCTCGCCTCGTCGGGTGTGACCGCCGGTGGGCTGGCCGCGCTCGCGGTCGCCGGTACCGGTATGTACGTCGTGCGCCGCAAGAAGGCCTCCGGAACCACGGCCTGACCATGCCCGATGACATAGCCGCTGTGGCCGCCGCGCGTGCGCCGCGCGTCGCGGCGGCCCCGTCGGTTGTTCCCCCGAATGTGTTCGCTGCCGTGCCCGAGTGAGGTGGTTGCCCGATGCCCGCCGGCCGTCCCCCTTCCCCCGACACCGATCCGGCCCCGCCCGACGCCGCTGGTTCCGCCACTTCGCGGCGGATAAGACGGGTGGCCATGGCGACGTTCTGGAGCGCGGTCGCCGTGACGGTCCTGGCGGTCACCCTGAGCGGCGGCGACGACTCGGCGTCCGAAGGGAACGGCGTCCCGCGCGCCTCCTCGCACGAACGGCAGGCCCCCGGCGCGAACGAGTCGCACGCCCCCTCGCGGGAGAGGGCGACGTCCCCCGACTCACGCCCCGTGGGCAAGCACCTGCCCCGCGCCCGGCCGCTCAGGCTGCTCATCCCCAAGATCTCGGTCAACGCGCCCTTCACCGACCTCGCCATCGGCCGGGCCGGCCGGCTCGAACCCCCGCCGGCCGACAACACCAACCTCGTCGGCTGGTACGCGGGCGGGGCTTCCCCCGGTGAGCCGGGCACGTCGATCATCGCCGGGCACGTCGACACGGCGACGTCGGCCGCCGTCTTCGCCAACCTCAGCGGGCTGGCGAAGGGCGACCGCTTCCAGGTGGTCCGCTCCGACGGACGCAGCGCGTCCTTCGAGGTCGACAGCGTGGAGACCTTCGACAAGGACACCTTCCCCAGCGCCCGCGTCTACGCCGACAGCCCGCGGGCCCAGGTCCGCCTCATCACCTGCGCGGGCGACTACGACCGAGAGGTCAAGGACTACACCGCGAACCTGGTGGTGTTCGCCCACCTCGTGTGACCCACGGGCCGCGACTCAGCACTGCGGAAGCTGCGACTTCCAGGTGCCCGGGCCGCCGGTGTCCAGGTACCAGTCGTTGACGTAGCCCCAGGACCTGGGTGTGGAGACCTGCATCCAGTAGCGGTAGCCGTGGCCGTCGGCGTCCGGGTCGCCCGTGGTCCAGCAGGACAGCTCCAGCCACTGCCCGTTGCCGTAGCGGGCCACCTCCCCCGCGCCGTAGCGCGGTTCGGTGCGCATGACCAGGGCCGAGCCCGGGGCGATGCCGATCACCCGGGCGCAGCGCGCCGGGTCGCCGGGTCCGGCGCCGGGGCAGGGGCGCGGGGCGGCCTGGGCGGGCGCGGCGGTGAACAGCCCGGCTCCGGCGAGCAGGACGGCGGCCGCCCCCGTGACGGCCGCCGTCCTGTGCCGGGTCGGGAGCAGGCGTGAAGTGGGCATCGGCTCCTCCGTTCGATCGTGCCGATCGTCGATGCCCCTCGACCTTGGCAGCGAACGGGGCGGGAGACAGCCTGTGTTGTCTCAGGGTGACGGGGGGCCGGGCGGGCGGGGGCTCTGCCCCGATCGCCGCACTCCGCGCTGACCTCGTGTCTTACAGTGACTGCGACCAGTTCCGGAGTCGACCTGTGAGGTAGTCGCGAACCATGCCGACCGAGACGTTTGAGTTTCAGGTAGAGGCCCGTCAGTTGCTCCAGCTGATGATCCACTCGGTGTACTCGAACAAGGATGTCTTCCTGCGCGAGCTCGTCTCCAACGCCTCCGACGCGCTGGACAAGCTGCGTCTGGAGAAGCTGCGGGACGACACGTTGGACGCCGATGTGTCCGACCTGCACATCGAGATCGACATCGACAAGGAGGAACGGACCCTCACGGTCCGGGACAACGGCATCGGGATGTCGTACGAGGAGGTCGGCCGGCTCATCGGCACCATCGCCAACTCGGGCACCGCCACCTTCCTCCAGGAGCTGAAGGAGGCCAAGGACGAGGGCGGGGCCGAGGGCCTCATCGGCCAGTTCGGGGTCGGCTTCTACTCCGGCTTCATGGCGGCGGACGAGATGACCCTGGTGACCCGGCGCGCCGGCGAGAGCCAGGGCACCCGCTGGACGTCGCGCGGCGAGGCCACGTACACGCTGGAGACCGTCGACGACGTGCCGCAGGGCACCTCGGTCACGCTCCACCTCAAGCCCGCCGACCCGGAGAACCAGCTCCACGACTACACCTCGCCCTGGAAGATCAGGGAGATCGTCAAGAAGTACTCCGACTTCATCACCTGGCCGATCCGGATGGACCAGGAGACGGGCGAGAGCGACGGCGACGGTGCCGAGGCGCCCGGTCCCGAGACGCTGAACTCCATGAAGGCCCTGTGGGCGCGCTCGCGCGAGGAGGTGTCCGACGACGAGTACCACGAGCTGTACAAGCACATCAGCCACGACTGGCGCGAGCCGCTGGAGACGATCCGCCTCCAGGCGGAGGGCACCTTCGAGTACCAGGCCCTGCTCTTCGTGCCCTCGCACGCCCCGCACGACCTGTTCACGCGGGAGTACAAGCGCGGTGTCCAGCTCTATGTGAAGCGCGTCTTCATCATGGACGACTGCGAGGCGCTGCTGCCGCCGTACCTGCGCTTCGTCAAGGGCGTCGTCGACGCGGCCGACCTCTCGCTCAACGTCTCCCGCGAGATCCTCCAGCAGGACCGGCACATCCGGATGATGCAGCGCCGGCTGACCAAGAAGGTCCTGTCCACGGTCAAGGAGATGATGACGAAGGAGGCGGAGCGCTACGGCACGTTCTGGCGGGAGTTCGGCACGGTCCTGAAGGAGGGCCTGGTCACCGACTCCGAGAACAGCGACGCCATCCTCGCCGTCGCCTCCTTCGCGACCACGCACTCCGACGACGAGCCGACCACGCTCGCGCAGTACGTCGAGCGGATGAAGGACGGCCAGGACGACGTCTTCTACATCACCGGCGAGTCCCGGCAGAGCATCGAGAACTCCCCGCACATGGAGGCGTTCCGGGACAAGGGCATCGAGGTCCTGCTGCTGACCGACCCGGTCGACGAGGTGTGGGTCGACACGGTGGGCGAGTACCAGGGCAAGCGGCTGCGGTCCGTCGCCAAGGGCGAGATCGACCTCGACGCCGAGGGCGACGAGAAGGCCGAGGGCGAGCGCGCGAAGCAGGCCGAGGAGTACGCCGGACTGCTCGGCTGGATGGGGGAGCAGCTGGGCGAGGACATCAAGGAAGTGCGTCTGTCCACGCGGCTCACCGTCTCCCCGGCCTGTGTCGTCTCGGACGCGCACGACCTGACGCCCGCCCTGGAGAACATGTACCGGGCGATGGGCCAGGAGGTGCCGGCGACCAAGCGCATCCTGGAGCTCAACCCCGAGCACCTGCTGGTGAAGGGCCTGAACCAGGCGTACAAGGAGCGTGCGGACCGCTCGGCGCTCGTCGAGTCCGCCGAGCTGCTGCACACCCTGGCCGTGCTCGCCGAGGGCGGCCAGCCGAAGGATCCGGCGCGCTTCGTGAAGCTGGTGGCGGACCGTCTGGAGCGCACGCTCTAGCCGGTGCCGGGGACCGTCCGGAGCGCACGCTCCGGACGGGTCCGTGCCCCATGTGGCCGTGAGCGCGGGCCGTTGTCAGTGGCCCGCGCTACTTTCCTTGCAGTCGGCTTCCGGCCCTACGCATGGAGGATCCATGGCCTCGCGTCTCAACCCGTACATCACCTTCGCCGGCGACGCCCGTCAGGCGCTGGAGTTCTACAAGGAGGTCTTCGGCGGCACGCTGAACCTCAACACCTACGCAGAGTTCGGCCAGAAGGACAGCCCGCTGGCCGACAAGATCATGCACGGCATGCTCGAAGCCCCCAACGGCTTCACGCTGATGTGCGCCGACACCCCGACGGACGACCACCGGCCCGGCAACAACATCTCGGTCAGCCTGAGCGGCGACGACGACGCCGAACTGCGCGGCTACTGGGACAAGCTGTCCGCCGGCGCCTCGGTGACCGTACCGCTGGAGAAGCAGATGTGGGGCGACGTCTTCGGGATGTGCACGGACCGCTTCGGCATCACCTGGATGGTCAACATCGCCGGACAGGGCGGCTGAGCGGACCGAGGGCCGCTCACTTCGGCAGCCAGGCGCTCAGGGCGTGGACCAGGCGGTCGAGGGCGGGCTCCTCGGCCGACAGGTCCGTCCTGACGGTACGTCCGCCGAAGCGGAGCGTGTACTGGAACAGGTCCGCGGCCTGCATGTTCTTCGTGAAGTCGGAGACGTCGTCCAGCGCCGGATCGCCGAGCAGCGTGCGCAGCTCGGTGAACTGCGCCGCGCTGGTGCGGTGCACCGCCCGCTCGCCCTTGTCGGTGGTGTGCACGGTGCCGTCGCCGCGCAGGGCGACCTCCTTCTGCACGCCCGCGAAGCCGCCGGTGACCTCCATGGTCACCAGCAGCTGATCCGGTCCGGTGACGGGGACCGGCGATGGATCGGGGGACCCCGAAGGGGGCGTCGAGGCGACCGCCGAGAGGGACGGCGAGGCGGACGTGGCGGTCGGAGCGCCGGCCGGCCCGTCCGTCCGCTCGGCCCCGGCCGCGCCCCGCTCGGAAGCGCAGCCGGCCAGTCCCAGCAGCCCGGCCACCATCACCACCGCCATCCGCCTACCGAACACAGCAACCCCGTCCGTGGATCGTGCCGACTGGAGTGTCCCTATCACGGAACGGGCCGTTCCGGGTCGAGCCGGCATCCGCGCGCCGGGCACCGGTGATTTTCGGCCCACCTGTTGACGTACCGCCCAGCAGTGCAGGTACGGGGCGTAAACCACCGGCCGCCGGGAAAGGAGCTATACGGCAAACCGCGGGGAGTGGTCGTCAGCGCCCGGAGTGTCGGGCCCGTAGCGCTGGGGAGGGCCGGGCATGGGCGGGCAGCCCTTGTATCTCGAACCGCGGCTGGAGTCGCGGCTGCGCTCCTTGGTGAACTCGCCGGAGCTGCTGCACACCCTCACGGACGCCCTCGGCTCACCCCTGAACGTGCTCGTGCCCGACCAACTCGCCGACAACCTGGAGCGGTTCCGCTCGGTGTACGGCAACCACCACCTCTCCGGCCAGGTGTTCCTCGCCCACAAGGCCAACCGCTCCAGCGCCCTGCTGCGCAGGCTCGCCGCCACGGACGCCGGTGTGGACGTCGCCTCGCTGGGGGAGTTGCAGCACGCCCTGGGCGCCGGACTCACCCCCGACCGGATCACGGCGACCGGCCCGAAGAACCCGGAGTTCCTGTGGCTGGCCGCCCGCACCTCGGTCACCGTCAGCCTCGACACGCGAGGCGAACTGGAACAACTCGCCACGCTGGTACGCACACACGCCCTGCCCCGCACTCGCGTGCTGCTGCGGCTGTCGGGGTTCGAGGGCTCCGGTGTGCGGGTGCTGACCCGACCCAGCCGATTCGGCACGGCCGTACGGGAGACGGCCCCGCTGCTGGACGCCGTCGAACGGCACGCCGACGTGCTCGACCTGGTCGGCGTGGCGTACCACCTGGACACGACCGGCCTGACCGAGAAGGCGCTGGCACTGGAGGGCTGTCTGCGGGTCCTGGAGGAGTGCCGCAGCCGTGGGCTCAGGCCGCGGGCCGTCGACATCGGCGGCGGTTTCGGCGTGAACTACCTTGCCGACGGCGGCCAGTGGGAGCGGTACACGACCGCGCTCACCGAGGCCGTCATGGGCATCCGCCCGCCCCTGACCTACGGCGGCCACGGCTACGGACTGCGCAACGAAGCGGGCACTCTGCGAGGCGCGCTCGGCCTCTACCCCGCCCACCGCCCCGTCGCGGCGGCCGGCTACCTCGACGAACTGCTCTCCCAGCCGGCCGCCTCCCTCGGCGGCCGCCCCCTGGCCGCCCTGCTCCTGGAGCACCTCTACGACCTGCACACCGAACCGGGCCGCGCCCTGCTCGACCAGTGCGGGCTGACCCTGGCGAAGGTGCTGGAAGTGCGCGACCAGGAGGCCGGCGGACCTCTGCACATCCGGCTGGCGGCGAAGGCCGACGACGTGGCGCTGGAGGACCACGGGGTGCTGATGGACCCCGTCGTCGTCCCCCGGGACCCGGCGAACGGCGGCGGCACGGCAATCGACGGCGGGCCCGGAACGCGGATCGCCACCGGGACGGCCTCCGGCATCGCCTCCGGGAGCGGTACGGGAATCGGGACCGGCACCGAAGTCCACGCCGTCACCCCGGCCGACTCCGCATCCGCAACCGCATCCGAGCCGATCGCCGCGTATCTCTTCGGCAACCTCTGTCTGGAGTCCGACCTGATCACCCGCCGCACGGTCTTCCTGCCCCGCCGCCCCGCTCCCGGCGACCTCTTGGCCTTCGCCAACACGGCCGGCTACTGCATGGACTTCCACACCACCCGTGCCCAGCACCAGCCCGTCGCGCGCAAGGTCGCCGCCTGGCAGGAGGGCGGCAGATGGCGCTGGTGCCTGGACGACCAGTACTGGCCGACCACACCCGTGGGGGGAGCTCAGTGAGGTACGACAGCATCACCGACGCCATCGGCAACACACCGCTGGTGCGCATCGACCCGGCCGTGCACGGCCTGAGCAACATCGACCTGTACGCCAAGCTGGAACTGCTCAATCCCTTCGGGTCGGTGAAGGACCGGGCCGCCTGGAACATGGCACGACCGCACCTGACAGCCGCCGTGCCCGAAGAGGGCGGCCAGGTCGTGGAGCTGTCGAGCGGGAACACCGCCAAGGCCCTCGCCGTCCTCGCGGGCATGCACGGCCTGACCTTCAAGAGCGTCACCAACCGGATGCGCATCCCGGAGATCAAGGACCTGCTCCTGCTGCTGGGCGCGGAGATCGAGGAACTGCCCGGCCAGAGCGAGTGCCTGGACCCGACCGCCACCGACGACCCGCTCACCCAGTTCCACCGCGCGCTCTCCGAGCCCGGCAGCACCTTTGTGCACACGGACCAGTACTTCAACCCGCGCAACACCGAGGCCCACTTCACCGGCACCGGGCCGGAGATCGTCAAGGACCTCGACGGCCGGGCGCCGGACTGGTTCATCGCCTGCGTGGGCACCGCCGGCTCGTCGACCGGGGTCGCCCGCGCCCTGCGCGAACACGACCCCGCCGTACGGGTCGTCGGTCTGGTCGCCGCCAAGTCGGACTTCGTCCCCGGTATCCGCACCATCGACGAGGCGCACGAGGTCGGCCTGTTCGACCCCGGCACCTACGACACCATCGAGTCGGTCAGCGCCGACGAGGCCATCGAGGGCATGCTGACCCTCAACCGCCGCTGCGGCATCCTCGCCGGACCCACCGGAGGCGCCGCCTACTTCGGTGCGGTACGTCAACTCAAGGACTTCGACGCCGAACTGACGGAGCGGCAGTCCGCCGTGTTCATCGTCTGCGACCGCGTCGAGAGCTATCTGAGCTACGTCCGCCACCGGCGCCCCGACCTCTTCGGCCGTCCGCGCCGCGGCAACTCCCCGGCCGACCTGACCGACACCGAGGTGCGCACGGCGCCCGTCATCGGTGTCAGCGACGCCCGGGCGTGGATCGCCACCGGCGAACCCCTCGTCGTGGACCTGCGGGGCCCGCACGCCTACGCCGCCCTGCACATCGACGGCTCGGTCAACATCGTCGACGAGCTCTTCGAGGAACTCCTGCACGGCGGGCTGCCGTTCAGCCACAACCGCCCGGTCCTGCTGGCCTGCCCGGTCGGTGAGAAGTCCGCCCGCTACGCCGCCCTGCTGACCCGGATGGGACACCCGGACGTGCGCAGCCTGACCGGCGGCATCATCGCCTGGCGCGACGCGGGCGCACCCCTGGTACGGGACTGAGCCCATGACCATGTCCAGGACAGACAGCCAGGTCCCCGCCACCGTCGAGGAGCTGGCCGAGTGGCAGCGCGCCCTGCGCGCCCAGTTCCCGATCATCACCGCACACCCGGAGCTGGTCTATCTGGACAGCGCGGCCACCGCCCAGAAACCGCAGGCGGTGCTGGACGCCGTCCACACCTACCTCACCACGACCAACGCCAACGCCGGACGCGGCACCTACACCTGGGCCAACCGGACCACCGCCCTGGTCGAGGAGGCCCGCGACCGCGTCAAGCTGTTCCTCGACGACCCCGCGCCCGAGCGCTCGGCGGTGCACTTCACCAGTGGGACCACCGCGGGCCTGCGCGGCATCGCCCGCG
Source organism: Streptomyces sp. Y7 (assembly GCF_043195415.1). Taxonomy (NCBI): domain Bacteria; kingdom Bacillati; phylum Actinomycetota; class Actinomycetes; order Kitasatosporales; family Streptomycetaceae; genus Streptomyces; species Streptomyces sp. Y7. Next base: position 95,650 of record NZ_JBIDDQ010000023.1, on the reverse strand, counting down.
ACTGGCTGCCGCGGCTGCTCACCGACGGGGACGAGATCGTCGTCCCCGTCGCCGACCACGAGGCGAACATCGCCCCCTGGCTGGAGGCCCAGCGGGAACTGGCCGGGCAGGGCGTGCACATCGGCGTGCGGCCGATGCCGTACCAGCTCGGGTCCGGCGACTACGACCACAGCGCGCTCGCCGAACTGGCCGGGCCGCGCACCCGCTTCGTCGCCGTCAGCCACGTCCACCACGTGTACGGCGCCAACATGAACGTGCACCGCATCCGCCGCGCGGTCGGCCCCGACGCGGTCATCTGTCTGGACGCCGCCCAGAGCGTCGGCCATCTGCCGGTGTCGGTGGCGGATCTGGACGTCGACTTCGTCGTCTTCTCCGGCCACAAGGCCATGGCCCTGCCCGGCACCGGCGTCGTCTGGGCCCGCGGGGCCCGCGGGCCGGAGTTCGCTCCGGGCGGCTGGGCGGGCACCCCCAACACCGTCGGTATCGCCTCCCTGACCGCCGCACTGGACTGGCTCGACACCGCGGGCACCGACCGGATCGAACGCTGGACCGTCGCCCTCGCCGCCCGGCTCACCGAGGGCCTGCGCCACCTCGACGCCTACGAGATCCTCGGCTGCCAGGCCAGCCTGGCCGCCGGCTCACCCGTGCAGCGGCGCCAGGGCATCGTCACCCTGCGCCATGACGCCATCGACTCCTCCGACCTCGGCTTCATCCTCTTCAGCCACGGCTTCATGGTCCGCTCCGACCAGCACTGCCAGGGCGGCGCGGGGGAGCGGACGGGATCCGTCCGGGTGAGCCTGCACATCCACAACACCGTCGAGGAGGTGGACCGGCTGCTGACCGTGCTTGCCTCCCTCGGGTGACGCGACCCCGTCCGGCGTAATGGGAACCGTTTCCACCTGTAAGGTCGCGCCGACAGGGTGAGTCGGGTGCGAGACGGCGAGGTGGCACGACCGGATGGGGCTGAGCCTGGCGACGGCGGAGCGATGGGTGCACCGCTGGGAACTCCAGCAACAGCGGTACGCCGTGGACCGCGAGGAGCGTTTCACGGTGATCGCCGATGTCGTCGAGCAGACCGTGGCGGGGCATACCACCAGGCCGCTCGTCGTCGACCTCGGCTGCGGACCCGGCTCGCTGGCGGCCCGGCTGGCGCGCCGGCTGCCGTTCGCGGACATCATGGGCGTCGACAGGGACCCGCTGCTGCTGGAGCTCGCCCGCACCCACCACGCGGACGCCGCCCGCTACGTCGACGCGGTCATCGGTGAGGAGGGCTGGACGCGCGCCCTGAACCTGGAGCGCCCGCTGGACGCCGCCGTGTCGACGACGGCTCTGCACTACCTCGGCCCGGACGCCCTGCACCGCCTCTACCGGCAGCTCGCGGCCCTGCTGCGGCCCGGCGGCGTCCTCGTCAACGGCGACCACTTCCCGCACGACGACACCGCGCTCGCCGCGCTCGCCGGATGCGTCGGCCGCCGGCACGCCGAACGCGGGCGGGTCCTGGCGCACGAGGACTGGGACTCCTGGTGGACGGCCGTGGCGGAGGACCCCGAACTGACCGACCTGCTCACGGAGCGCCGGCGCCGGCAGCCGGCCTCCGGCACCGGCTGCGCGGCGCACCTGCCGGTGTCCGCGCATGAACGACTGCTGCGCCGGGCGGGGTTCCGGCATGTCGGCGCGGTGTGGCAGTACGGCGACAGCCACGTGCTCGTCGCGATCCGCTGACCGGTCGGCGCCCCCCGGTCACCAAAGCACTGCTAAAGGATTCATCAGGCACCTTGACAGCGTGCGTACTGTTTCGCGACGTTTGAGCCTCGCCACAAAGTTCGACATGGGGGACACTGTGGCGACGCGCTGAAAAGCGCGACTTGGGGGGCATTGGGGGGAGCGGTCGCCATGCGGTCCACGAGCGCCATCACGATTCACAGACCCGAGGAGCTGAACGAGCAGCTGCGCCGGGCGTGGCACCGGGCGATGGAGGAATCGCCCGACTACGCCAACCCGTTCCTGGCACCGGAGTTCGCGCTGGGGGTCGGCAGGTACCGCAAAGGGGCGCGCGTGGCGGTCCTGCACGAGGGCGGGGAGGCCGTCGGCTTCTTCCCGTACGAGCGCAACGCCTACGGCGTCGGCCGGGCCATCGGCCTCGGACTGTCCGACTGCCAGGCCCTCGTGCACCGGCCCGGGGTCACCTGGGACACCCGCGAACTGCTGAAGGTGTGCGGGCTGTCCGTCTTCGAGTTCGATCACCTCGTCGAGGAACAGCAGCCGTTCGGCCCGTACGTCACGGGCACGTTCGCCTCACCCGTCCTCGACCTGAAGCCCGGCGAGGACGGCTATCCCGAGTGGCTGCGCGCCACGTACCCGGGGCTGGCCAAGACGACGCTGAAGAAGGAGCGGCGCCTCGGGCGGGACGCGGGCGAGGTGCGCTTCGTGTACGACGAGCGCGACCCGCGGGTGCTGCGTACCCTGATGCGCTGGAAGTCCGCCCAGTACCGCAGGACCGGACGGATGGACCGGTTCTCCAGACCCTGGATCGTCGACCTCGTCGAGCACCTCTTCCAGGTCCGCGAGGAGCACTTCACCGGCATCCTGTCCGTCGTGTACGCCGGTGACCGGCCCGTCGCCGCGCACTTCGGGCCGAGGTCGCGCTCGGTGTTCGCGGCCTGGTTCACCGCGTACGACCCCGAGTTCGGCTACTACTCGCCCGGACTGATGATGCACCTGAGGCTGGCTCAGGCCGCGGGCCGGGACGGCGTGACGCTCATGGACTTCGGGCGCGGCGAGAAGGAGTACAAGGACTGGCTGAAGACCCGTGAGCTGCGGGTGGCGGAGGGGTTCGCGGTGCGTCCGCACCCGGTGGCGGCGGCCCACCGGATGTGGCGCAGACCGGTGCGCGGACTGCGCAACACCGTCCTGGCCCACCCCCGGCTGCGGGAGCCCGCCGACCGGCTGCTGAAGACCGTCGGCACGCTGCGCACCTCCGGCCCGGCCCAGCCGCCGGGCGCGGGAGCCCGCGCCCGCTGAACCCACCCCGCCGCACGTCACGCGCGCCCGTCGGCGTCGTACCCGTGGCTCCGTGCGTTCCCGTACCCCTCGCGCGGCGGCCTCGAACGACGTTCGGGAGTGCGCACGGCCCGCTCCGGGCGACCCTTCGTCGGACCCTTCCACGGAAGAGGTGACCATGCCGTACGGATCGCGGCTCGCCGCGATGATGACACGGCGCATCGGACGCGAATGCGTCTACACGCCCTCGGCCCGACTGGCCCTGTACCTGGCGCTGCGGCGCTGGTGCCGGCCGGGCGGACGGGTGCTGATGTCCCCGGTGAACGACGACGTGATCCTCTTCGTCGTCCTCGCCGCCGGACTGCGCCCGGTACAAGCCCCCGTGTCCCAGTGGGACGGCAACATCGACCCGGCCGCCGTACCGGAGTCCACCTGGCGCGGCATCGACGCGGTCCTGACCACCAACCTGTACGGCCTGCCCGACCGCGTCGTCGAACTGCGGCGCCGCTGCGACCAGTTGGGCATCCCCCTGATCGAGGACGTGGCGCACGCGATCGGCACGCACGTGGACGGGCAGCCGATCGGCACCTTCGGGACGGCCGCGGCGTTCAGCCTGTCCAAGCACGTCGCGGCGATGGCGGGCGGCTTCCTCGCCGTCGACGACGCCCGCGCCCGCCGCGAGCTGGAGTTGCTGCGCGACGACCTGCTCGCCCCGCGCCGGCTGCGCGAGGACCTCGCCACCACGCTGCGCCCGCTGGCACGGTCCGCCGTCCGCACCTTCCGCCTGGTGCGCCCCGTGTGGCGCACCATGCAGCGCCTCGGCCTGCTGGAACGCGACGACTTCCGCATGGCGCTGCACGCGCCCCGCCTCGCCGGCAGCGCCCGCCACGCACCCAGCCTGAGCGCGTACGAACCCTGGGTCCGCGTCGACCTGCACGGCTTCCGCTCCCGCCACGGGGCCCTGGTGCGCGGACAGCTGGAACTGCGGATGGCGCTGCTCGACGGCGACCTGGCCCGCCGCAGGGCCGGTGTCTCGGTGCTGTCCGGCACCACCTGGGCCACGCCGGCGCTGCGCGAGGGGACCGCGCAGGAGGGCCCGCCCTCCCTCTTCCGGGTCCCGCTCCTGGTGCACGACCGCGACGCCCTCGTGGAGCGCCTGGTGAGCCACGGCGTGGTCGCGGGCTACATCTACGACCCGCCGCTCGACGACTACGCCGGAGCCGAGTTCGTCGAACCGTCCCCGTCGCCCGCCGCCGCCCGCTGGTTCGCCTCCCACACCCTGCCGGCCGACCCCCTGGCGGCCCGCAGGATCATCAACGCGCTGACGAAGGAGCGGGCGACCCCGGCCCACCCGCCGATGGCGGCCCAGCTGCCCGAACCCGACTCCACGGCCACTCCGCCCACGCCCCTGGGCCAGTAGCGCGGCGACACGGTCGGCCCGGCCGGGCTCGTCCGGCCGGCCCTCCCGTGCCTACCCTGGAGGCGTGGCACGGTCCAACGACGAGGTCGCCGCACTGCTCCAGGAGTACGCGGACCTGATCTCGATCACCGGCGGAGACGCGTTCAAGGTGCGCGTCTACGAGAAGGCCGCCCGGGCGATCGGCGGTCACCACGCCGATGTCTCCACGCTCGACGTGAAGGGCCTCAAGGAGATCCCCAACGTCGGCAAGTCGATCGCCGAGAAGGTCGTCGAGTACTTCGCCGAAGGCAGCGTGTCCGCCGTCGAGGAACTGCGTTCGAAGATCCCGGCAGGCGTCCGGCAGCTCACCGCGATCCCCACGCTCGGCCCGAAGAAGGCCCTCGTCCTCTACGAGGAACTCGGCATCTCCACCACCGAGGAACTCGCCGACGCCATCCACGAGGAGCGGCTGCGCGACCTGAAGGGCTTCGGGCCGAAGACCGAGGAGAACATCCTGCACGGCATCGGGCTGCTCCGGTCGTCCGGCGACCGGGTCCTGATCGACGTCGCGATGAGCCTCGCCGAGGACATCGTGGCCGAGATGTCGCAGGTGACGGGCTGTGAGCGGTGCGCCTACGCCGGATCGCTGCGCCGCGCCCGCGAGACGATCGGCGACATCGACATCCTGGTCGCGGCGAAGAAGGCGGCGCCCGTCATGCGGGCCTTCACCGAACTGCCGTACGTCTCGGAGGTCATCGCGCACGGGGAGAAGAAGACGTCGGTGCGCACCACCAAGGGACTCCAGGTCGACCTGCGTGTCGTACCGCCGGATTCGTGGGGCGCGGCCATGCAGTACTTCACCGGGTCGAAGGCGCACAACATCCGCACCCGGGAGATGGCCGTCCACCAGAAGCTCAAGCTGTCCGAGTACGGACTCTTCGACACCGAGACCGGAGAGAAGATCGTCTCCAGGACCGAGGAGGACGTCTACGCCCGCCTCGGTCTGCCGTGGATCCCGCCCACGCTGCGTGAGGACCGCGGCGAGATCGACGCCGGGCTGCGCGGGGAGCTGCCCGAGCTGATCCAGGAGAAGGACATCCGCGGCGACCTGCACACCCACACCGACCTCACCGACGGGCTCGCTCCGCTGGAGGAGATGGTCGCCGCGGCCGCCGAACGCGGCTACTCCTACTACGCGGTCACCGACCACGGCCCCGACATGGCCATGCAGCGGATGACCGACGAACGGATCCTCGCCCAGCGCGAACGTGTCCGCGCACTCGACCGGGAGTACGGCAGACGGGGCGGGCGCGGCGGTATGCGCGTGCTGCACGGCGCGGAGCTGAACATCGGCCCCGACGGCGAGGTGGACTGGCCGGCCGACTTCCTCGCCGGCTTCGACCTGTGCGTGGCGTCGGTGCACTCGCACTTCAACCAGGACCGCGAGGCGCTGACCCGGCGCATCGTCAGGGCCTGCGAGAACCCGCACGTGCACATCATCGGCCACCCCACGACCCGCCTCATCGGCAAGCGCCCCGCCATCGACGTCGACCTCGACGCGGTGTTCGCGGCCTGCGCCCGCACCGGCACCGCCCTGGAGATCAACTCCCACCCGGACCGGCTCGACCTGCGCGACGAGGACATCCTGCGGGCCCGTCGGCACGGCGTGAAGTTCGCCGTGGACAGCGACGCCCACGCCGTCGTCCACCTGGCCAACCTGCGCTACGGCGTGGGCACGGCGCAGCGCGGCTGGCTCACCAAGGACGACGTGATCAACGCCTGGCCACTGACCCGGCTGCGGCGCTTCCTCGCCAAGGGCTGACCGCGCCGGCGCACTACACGAAGGGCGTGCCCGGGTCGAGCCCGGACAGGACCCGGCCGTGTATCTCCAGACTGGTGGCGGGATTGACGAACGAGTGCAGGCTCAGCGCGTGCGCGTCCCGCACGGTCCGCTGGATGGGCACGTCCCGGTGCAGCGACGACGCCCCGGAGGCCGAGGCGAGCAGGTCCACCGCCTCCTTGCACAGCCGCGCCGCATAGCCGCTCTGCGCCCGGATCCTGGTCCGCTCCTCGGGCGTGTACGGCTCACCGGACGTCGCCCGTGACTCGATGACGGAGACGAATTCGGCGGTGAGCAGTTCGGCGCAGGAGATCTTCATGGCCGCCTCGGCCGCCTGGAGATGGGTGACCGTCGCCTCGTTCTGCCGCCGGTGGAAGGTGTAGGTGATGCCCCGTCGATGGCTGCGTTCGGTGAACTCCGCCAGGGCCGAGCGGGCCAGACCGAGCGCGTTGGGCGCCGTCCAGACGCAGAACAGCAGCAGGACGGGCATCCGGTAGAAGGGATCGTCGGCGTTGGACTTCGACGGGAACACGCCCGCGAGCAACGGCCCGATGGGCAGCACCCGGTGGGCCGGGACGAAAACATCCCGGGCGAGCACGCTGTCGCTGCCGGTGCCGGCCAGCCCCGACACGTACCAGTCGTCGAGGATCTCCAGCTCGGCCATCGGTACCGCGGTCCACAGCGTCTCGGGCGGTCCCTCGCCGGACTCCGGCTCCACCCGGACCGTCAGCAGATGCCAGTCGGCGTCGTGGCAGCCCGTCGCGAAGCCCGAAGTGCCGTTGACGAGGTAGCCGCCGTCCGTGCGGACCGCCGTCGCGTCGGGGACGAGGGTGCCGCCGACCTTCACGTCGGGGCCGGTGAAGATCTCGTCCTGCGCCTCGTCGGGGAAGAGCGCGGCGATGTAGGAGCAGCCGGCCTGGATCACGGTCTTGAACGCGGTCGAGCCGCACGACTCGGCGATCGCGGCCACCGCGTCGACCTGGGTGCGCAGCCCGCTCTGGTAACCGCCGTACCGCCGGGGGACGTTCATCCGGTGGATCCCGGCGCCCGTCAGCGCCGCGGCGACCTCGGGCACCACCCGCCGCTCCCGCTCGGTGCGCGGCGCCTGCTCACGCAGGAGCGGCCCGAGCGCTCGTACACGTGCGACCAGATCGGTGTCGGTGCCGGCTGCTGCCATGGGTGACCTCCCGGGCGCGACGAGTCATCACGGTGACGCGGATGCCGCACCCTGTCAACGCCGCCTGCCCGAAGCCGAGTTGAAGCGCCACGTGAGGCCCGGCCCTCGACGATCTTCGCCCGTTTGAGTGAGGGTCGGACAGGGGAGCGTGCGGAGCGTGGGCCGCGCCGAACGGGTTCGGCTTCACTCCCGTCGCCGCAGAGGGGTTGTCCTTACATTCCGTCCCTGCCTAGGGTCGCCCTCGAAGTGCAAGCGCTTTCTGAAGCGGGCTGTCCGCCGGCCGTCCGAGGAGATACCGCATGTCCCCAAGCTCCGCCCGCCGCCGCGTCGCCGTGATCGGCACCGGCGCCATCGTCAGCGGCAGTCACCTGCCCGCGCTGAGATCCCATGCCGACCGGGCGGAGCTGGTCGCCGCCGTCGACGTGGACCCGGCGCGGCTGGCCGCCTTCCGGGAGCTCGCGGGCGAGCAGGTCGCCGGGTACACCTCGACCGACGCCATGCTGGACGCCGTACGGCCCGACCTCGTCCTGATCGGCACCCCGCCCTCCCTGCACCGGGAACAGACGATCGCCGCGCTGGAGGCGGGCGCCTGGGTGCTGTGCGAGAAGCCGCTGTGCCTGTCGCTGGCCGAGTACGACGCCATCGCGGCGGCCGAGGAGGCGTCGGGCGCGTACGCGTCGGTGGTGTTCCAGCACCGCTACGGCTCCGGCGCCGTGCACGCACGGGAGCTGATCGCGAGCGGTGAGCTGGGCGCCCCGCTGGTCGCGCACTGCCAGACGACCTGGCACCGCGACGCCGCGTACTACGCGGTGCCGTGGCGCGGACGCTGGGGCAGCGAGGGCGGCGGGCCGACGATGGGGCACGGCATCCACCAGTTCGACCTGCTGCTGCACCTGCTCGGACCCTGGGCGGAGATGCGCGCCATGGCCACGCGCCTGGTCCACGACACCGAGAGCGAGGACGTCTCCACGGCCCTCGTGCGGTTCGAGAACGGCGCCCTCGCCACCGTCGTCAACAGCGTGCTGTCCCCGCACGAGGTCAGCCGCATCCGCATCGACTGCGCGGACGCGACGGTCGAGCTCACCCACCTGTACGGCCACCGCAACGACGACTGGGTCTACACCCCGGCCCCGCACGTGCCCGCCGAGCGGGCCACCGCCTGGCGCACCCCGGCCGCGGACGTGCCCAGTTCGCACACCGCACAGCTCGGCGCCGTCCTCGACGCCCGCGACAACGGTGTCCGGCCGCCCGGCAGCGGTCCGGACGCCCGGGCCACCCTCGACTTCGCCGCCGCCCTCTACAAGGCCGCGTTCACCGGGCACCCGGTGCACGCGGGCGAGATCGCACCCGGCGACCCGTTCTACCCGGCCATGCACGGAGACCACCCCCACTGGGCCCCCAAGGAGCGCGCATGAGCATCCGCGTCACCCACGCGCACGGCGACCACATCGCGGTGACGGCACCGAACGGCACCGAGATCCTCCGCTACGTCTACCGCCCCGACCCGGAGGCCTTCGAGTCCCGCAAGCCCTACGCCCACCCCGTACGGACTCTCGCCGGACACACGGTGACCGGCTACCGGCCGAGCGACCACCGCTGGCACAAGGGCCTGCAGATGACGGCGAGCCATCTGTCCGGCCAGAACTTCTGGGGCGGCAACTGCTATGTGCACGGCGAGGGTTACCTGCGGCTGCCCGAGCGGGTCGGCTCGATGCGCCACGACGGCTTCCCGGTGTTCGCCGTCGAGGACGACCGGCTGACCGTCGCCGAGGAACTCACCTGGGTCGAGCACGGCGGCGAGGAATGGGCGCGCGAGCTGCGCGGGCTGACCGTGCACTCGGTGGACGAGGAGGCCGGCGCCTGGGCCCTGGACTGGTCGATCCGGCTCACCAACACCCGTGCCGAGCCCCTGCGGTTCGGGTCCCCGACCACCGAGGGCCGGGAGCTGGCCGGATACACCGGGCTCCAGTGGCGCGGCCCGCGCGACTTCACCGGCGGGACCGCATTCGCGCCGGAATCCGACGCGGACGCCGACAAACTGATGGGCAGCCAGGGTCCGTGGCTCGCCTTCACCACCGAGCACGACGACGTCGACGGACACTCCACGCTGGTGTTCGCGCACGCTCCGGAGAACCTTCGGGCCCGGCACGAGTCGCACTGGTTCGTGCGCTCCGAACCGATCCCCACGGTCGCGTTCTCCTGGGCGTTCTTCGAGGAGTTCGAGCTGCCACCGGGCGAGTCCTTCGCGTACCGGTACCGGGTGGTGTTCGCCGACGGGGCCTGGGACCGGGAACGGGTGGCCGCACACCTGGAGGGAATGCCGTGGTGAAGCCGCACCTGCCGCATCCACTGCCGGGCGCCGTCGGTCTGTCCCACCTCAGCGCCTACGACTGGGAGGCCGCCGACGGCGTGTGCGGCGGCAGTCCGCATCTGCATCTGGTGTGCACCGAGGCGTACGTCGTCACCGGCGGCCGGGGTGCCGTCCAGACCCTGAGCCCCGACGGCTACCGGGACATCCCCCTGGAGCCGGGCTCGGTCGCCTGGTTCACGCCCGGGACCGTCCACCGTATGGTCCAGGGCGGCGATCTGCGGATCACCGTGCTGATGCAGAACAGCGGCCTGCCCGAGGCCGGGGACGCCGTCTTCACCTTCCCGCCCGAGGTGCTCGCCGACCCCGGGAAGTACGCGGCCGCCGCCGTACTGCCGCCCGGCACGGGCCCGGAGACCGCCGAGGCCGCCCGGCGCCGCAGAGACCTCGCCGTCGAGGGCTACCTGGTCCTGCGCGAGGCGCTCACCGCCGGGGACAACGGCCCGTACCTGGAGTTCCAGCGCTCCGCGGCCCGCCTGGTGCGGGCGAAGGCGGCCGACTGGCGCGAGCTGTGGAAAGCCGGAGCGCGGGCGGCGGCCGAGCGCACCGGCGCCCAGCTCGACGCGCTGGAGGCGGGCGAGCCGGCCTATCTCGGGGACGCCACCGCGCACGAGGCAGGGCCCACCAGGCTCGGCGGGTTCGGGATGTGCGGCCGCCGCGACGAGTACAACCTGCCGGGGACGACGCTGCCGTACCGCGGCGCCTAGCACCACTCGCTCAGGGGGGCAGAGTGGGGCCGTCAAGAAGAGCCCGAGGAGAAGAGAGGTGACCTCGGCATGCCCGGACACAGGACAAAGGGGTTCTGCGCTTCGGCCGCGGCACTGGCGCTCTGCGCCATGCCGGTGGGCTGCTCAGGATCCGGGGAGTCGGTCGGCGGCGGCAAGGTCGTGCTGCGCTACACGTGGTGGGGCAACCCCGACCGCGCGGAGCGCACCGAACAGGCCCTCGCCCTGTTCGAGAAACAGCACCCCGACATCCAGGTGCAGACGTCGTTCTCGGCCTACGACGCCTACAAACAGAAACTCGCCACCCAGGCCGCGGGCGGCGACGCCCCCGACGTGATGCAGCTCGACTACCGGCAGATCGACCAGTACGCCTCCGGCGGCGTCCTGCTCGACCTCGGTGAGCAGAAGGCCGTACTGCGCACCGGCGACATCGACGCGGGCCTCCTCGCCACCGGCCGGCTCGACGGCACGCAGTACGCCGTCCCGCAGGGCCGCGGCACCGAGACGATCGCCTACGACGTCAAGGCGTGGAAGGAGACCGGCGTACCGCTCCCGGACGGGAGCTGGACCTGGAGCGAATGGGCCGACACCATGCGGGCCCTGGCCGAGCGGACCGGCAAGCCCGGTGCCACCGACCCCGGCCAGAGCGAGGACTGCTTCGAGGTCTGGCTGCGCGGCCGGGGGAAGTCCCTCTACACCAAGGAGGGCGGACTCGGCTTCACCGCCGGTGACCTGACCCGCTGGTGGACCTTCACCGACGAGCTCAGGCGCGAGGGCGTCGTCTCGCCCGCCGAGCAGACCACCCAGCTCGACGGTTCCGTCGAGAACACCCCGCTCGGCCGCGGCGAGTCCCTGACCGACGCCAACTGGGACGCGCCGGCGAGCGGTTACCTCGCCCTCATACCGGGCGGCGTCGCGCTGGCGCCGATGCCCTCCGGCGAGGACGGCACCCCCGGCCAGTACTTCAAGCCGTCGATGTTCCTCGGCGTCGGCGCGGGCACCGGCCACCCGAAGGAGGCGGCCCGGCTTGTCGACTTCCTCATCAACGACCCCCGAGCCGCGAAGGTCCTCGGCGCCACCCGGGGCATCCCCGTCAACGACTCCGTCCGCAAGGAGACCGAGCCGCGGCTCAAGGACTTCGACAGGACGATCGCCGCCTACCAGAACTCCCTGGAGGGCACCCTCAAGGCCCCGCCGCAGGCTCCGCCCTCGGGCGACAACGCCCTGCAGACCACCTTCCAGCGCGACTACGACCAGGTGTCGTACGAGCGCATGTCGCCCCGCGAGGCGGCCGAGAACTACGTCACCGAGGCGAAGGCGGAGCTGCGGTCATGACCACCACCACGATGCCCGCGCGCCCCCGGCCCGCCGTCACCTCGAAGCGTCGTCCCCGGCGCGAACGGCAGGGCCCCGCCTGGGTGTTCCTGTCCCCCTGGGTGCTCGGCGCGGTCGTCCTGACCCTGCTGCCGATGGCCGTGTCGCTGTACCTGTCGTTCACCGACTACGACCTGTTCAACCCGCCGCGCTGGGTGGGCCTGCGCAACTACGTCCAGATGTTCACCGAGGACCCCCGCTACTGGCGGTCGGTGGTGACCACCCTGACGTACGTCGTCATCGCCGTGCCGCTGCAGCTCGCGCTCGCTCTCGTCGTCGCGCTCGCCCTGAAGCCCATGAGGCGCGGAAAGGCCTTCTACCGGTCGGCGTTCTACGCCCCCTCGCTGCTCGGCGCGTCGATGTCCATCGCCCTCGTCTGGCGCGCGGTCTTCAACGACGGCGGCACGGTGGACAACCTGTTCGGCACCGGCGGCTGGGTGAACCGGCCCGGCTGGGCGCTCCTGGCCGTCGCACTGCTGACGGTCTGGCAGTTCGGCGCCCCCATGGTCATCTTCCTCGCCGGACTCCAGCAGATCCCGGCCGAGCTGTACGAGGCGGCGGCCGTCGACGGGGCCGGTACATGGCGGCAGTTCCTGTCCGTCACCGTCCCCATGCTGTCCCCGGTGCTGTTCTTCAACCTCGTGCTCCAGACCATCCAGGCCTTCCAGGTCTTCACGCCCGCCTTCGCGATCGGCGCCGGCAAGGGCGGCCCCGCCGACTCGACCCTCGTCTACACGCTCTACCTCTACGACCGCGGCTTCGTCGCCTCCCACATGGGCTACGCCTCCGCCATGGCCTGGGTGCTGCTGATCGTGATCGGCGCCGTCACCGCGGTGCTGTTCCGCACCTCACGCTCCTGGGTCTTCTACGCCTCCGAGGGGGACCGATGACCGCGACCGCCGTCACCCGTAAGCCCGTTCGCCGGGGCCGGATCGCCCTGCACCTCGGCTGTCTGGCCGCCCTGCTGGTGATGCTGTACCCGCTGGCCTGGCTGCTGGCCACCTCGCTCAAGCCCGCCGACGAGGTCATCGCGAGCCTCGACCTGCTGCCCGGCCGTCTGGAGTGGTCGAACTACTCCACGGCCCTGGACGGCGTCAACGAAGTGTCCATCTGGCGGCTGCTGGGCAACTCGCTGCTGATCGCGGGTGGCGCGGTCCTCGGCAACGTCGTCAGCTGCTCCCTCGCCGCCTACGCCTTCGCGCGCCTGCGATTCCGGTTCCGGGGACCGCTGTTCGCGTTCATGATCGCCACGATCATGCTGCCGCACCACGCGGTGCTGATCCCGCAGTACATCATCTTCAACCAGCTCGGCCTGGTGAACACCTACTGGCCGCTGATCCTGCCGAAGTTCCTGGCGACGGAGGCCTTCTTCGTGTTCCTGATCGTGCAGTTCATGCGCGGTCTGCCGCGCGAACTGGAGGAGGCCGCCCGGATCGACGGCTGCGGCCCGTTCCGCAGCTTCTTCCTGGTGGTGCTGCCGCTCACCCGGCCCGCGCTGATCACCACGGCGATCTTCACCTTCATCTGGACGTGGAACGACTTCTTCACCCAGCTCATCTACCTGTTCGACCCGGACAAGTTCACGCTCACCCTCGCCCTGCGGTCGTTCGTCGACGCCTCCAGCACCTCGGCGTTCGGCCCGATGTTCGCGCTGTCCGTGATCGCGCTGCTGCCGATCGTGCTGTTCTTCCTCGCCTTCCAGCGTTTCCTGGTGGAGGGCATGGCCAGCTCCGGACTGAAGGGGTGAGCGGGATGCCGGCACGTGAGGCGGGTGAGGTGTTCGGCCCGCGCATGACGCTGTTCGCCGACGTCCTGAGCGTCGGCCTGGCCACGGCAGTGGCCTGTCTGCCCCTGCTGACCGCCCCCGCCGCACTCTCGACGGCCTGCGCGGTGCTGCGCGGCGCCGGTGAGGGCCGGCCGGCCACCGCCGGGCGGTACTTCGCGCTGCTGCGGCGACGGCTGCGCACCGGCGACCTCGCCGCGGGTGCCCTCGCGCCGATTGGGGTCCTGCTGCTGGCCGCGGATCTGGCGCTGGCGAGGGCGGGACTGCCGGGCGGGCCCGCCTACGCGGTGGTCGCCGCCGCCGTCGGCGCGTGCGCGGTGGTGGCCGGGCTGCGGGCCTGCGCCCGCCCCGAGTCGCTCACCGACTGGCGGAAGGCTCTGCGCCGGGCCGCCCGTGATGCGGTGCGGGACGTGGGCGGCAGCGGCCTGGTGCTGCTCGCGGTGGCCACCGCCGCCCTGTGCGCCTGGATGCTGGTGCCGCTGGCGTTCCTCGCCCCGGGACCGCTGGCCCTGGCGCTCACCGCCGTGGACGCACGGAGGGAGTAGGCGGGATGCCCGCCCGGTCGGCGCCGGGCGGGTCGAGCCGACGCCGAATTCATCCCCTGATCTCCTCGCATGTCCAAGAGTTAATGGCCCATTGGGTCGCATGCGGTGTGAAAGGGCCGTTCAGGTGTCAATCATCTTGTCATGAACCTGCGGCCCGACGGGCGGGCCGCAGCCTCATGGAGGTGTGGAATGCACCGCAGACTCGCCACCGGTCTCGCCGCCTCAGCCCTCTCCCTCGTGACCGTCGTCGCCACCGCGGCGGCCGCCGACGCCGCCCCCGCCGACAAGCCCCAGGTCCTGTCCAGTTGGACCCAGACCAGCGTGTCCAGCTACAACGCCTGGGTCTCCGCTCGCAACAACCAGTCCGCCTGGTCCGCGTACGGGTTCGACTGGTCCACCGACTACTGCTCCTCCTCGCCCGACAACCCCTTCGGCTTCCCCTTCTCCACGTCCTGCGCCCGCCACGACTTCGGCTACCGCAACTACAAGGCCATCGGCGCGTTCGACGCCAACAAGTCGCGTCTGGACAGCGCCTTCTACGAGGACCTCAAGCGTGTGTGCGCGAACTACAGCGGTGCGTCGAAGACCGCGTGCAACAGCACGGCCTGGACGTACTACCAGGCCGTGAAGGCGTTCGGCTGACGGTCGCCCCCTCGGCCGAGGAACGAAAGAGGGCGCCGCTCGTGCGGCGCCCTCCTCCCTTCATGGTGGGTCGTCAGTTCGCGGCCCGGAACGAGCGCAGCCGCAGGGAGTTGCCGACCACGAACACCGACGAGAAGGTCATGGCCGCCCCCGCGATCATCGGGTTCAGCAGGCCGGCCGCGGCGAGCGGCAGAGCGGCGACGTTGTAGGCGAAGGCCCAGAACAGGTTCGACCGGATGGTGCCGAGCGTCCTGCGGGACAGCCGGATCGCGTCGGCCGCCACCCGCAGGTCACCGCGCACCAGGGTGAGATCGCCGGCCTCGATCGCCGCGTCCGTCCCGGTACCCATCGCCAGCCCCAGGTCCGCCTGGGCGAGGGCGGCCGCGTCGTTGACGCCGTCGCCCACCATCGCGACCGAACGGCCCTCGTCCTGGAGGCGCTTGACGACATCGGCCTTGTCCTGCGGGAGCACCTCGGCGATGACGTCCTCGGGTGCGATGCCGACCTCGCGGGCGACGGACCGGGCGACGGTCAGGTTGTCTCCGGTCAGCAGGACGGGCGTGAGGCCGAGGGCGCGCAGCCGGCGGATCGCCTCGGGGCTGGTCTCCTTCACCGCGTCGGCGACCTCCAGCACGGCCCGGGCCGCGCCGTCCCACGCGACCGCGATGGCGGTACGGCCCGCCGACTCGGCGGCGGACCGGGCCTGCCGCAGGGCCTCGGGCAGTTCCATCGCCCACTCCCGCAGCAGGACTTCCCGGCCCACGAGCACCGCGTGTCCGTCGACGATGCCCTGCACCCCGAGGCCGGGCACATTGGCGAAGTCCTCGGGGGCGGGCAGCGAACCCAGCTTCTCCAGTGCCCCGTCGGCCACGGCGCGCGCGATCGGGTGCTCCGAGGAGTGCTCCAACGCGCCCGCGAGGCGCAGCACCTCGGCCTCGTCCGTGTCGTCGGCGGTGTGCACGGCCAGCAGGGTCATCCGTCCGGTGGTCACGGTGCCCGTCTTGTCCAGGACGACGGTGTCGACCGTGCGGGTGGACTCCAGCACCTCCGGGCCCTTGATCAGGATGCCGAGCTGCGCGCCCCGCCCGGTGCCCACCATCAGCGCGGTCGGCGTGGCCAGGCCCAGGGCGCAGGGGCAGGCGATGATGAGGACGGCGACCCCGGCGGTGAACGCCGCGGCCGGTCCGGCGCCGTTGCCGAGCCAGAAGCCCAGCGTGGCCAGCGCGAGGGCGATCACGACCGGTACGAAGACGGCGGAGATCCGGTCGGCGAGCCGCTGCGCCGCGGCCTTCCCGTTCTGCGCGTCCTCCACGAGCTTCGCCATCCTCGCGAGCTGGGTGTCGGCGCCGACCCTGCTCGCCTCGACGACCAGCCGGCCGCCCGCGTTGATCGTCGCCCCGGTGACCGGGTCGCCCTGGGCGACCTCGACCGGCACGGACTCGCCGGTGAGCATCGAGGCGTCCACCGCCGAGGAGCCCTCGACGACCACGCCGTCGGTGGCGATCTTCTCTCCGGGACGCACGAGGAAGCGGTCGCCCACCTTCAACTCCGAGACAGCGACGGTCCGTTCGTGGCCGTCGTCGCCGAGGACCGTGACGTCCTTCGCGCCCAGCTCCAGCAGCGCCTTCAGCGCCGCGCCCGCCTTGCGCTTGGAACGCGCCTCGAAGTAGCGGCCGGCGAGGATGAACGCGACGACTCCGGCCGCCGCCTCCAGATAGATGTTCCCGGAGCCGTCACCGCGGGAGACGGTCAGCTCGAAGGGATGCGTCATGCCCGGCTCGCCCGCCGTGCCGAGGAACAGCGCCCACAGGGACCACAGGAACGCGGCGGAGGTGCCGACCGAGATCAACGTGTCCATGGTGGCCGCGCCATGCCGCAGATTGGTGAACGCCGCCTTGTGGAAGGGCCATCCGGCATACGTGACGACGGGCGCCGCCAGGGTCAGCGACAGCCACTGCCAGTACGTGAACTGGAGGGCCGGGACCATCGCCATCGCGACGACGGGCACGGCGAGCGTCACGGCCGTGATCAACCGCTGCCGCAGCGGCCGCAGCTCGTCGTCACCGGCGGTGTCGTCGGGCGCGTCCGGGACGGGTGGCGACGGCTCCCGCGCGGTGTAGCCGGTCGCCTCGACGGTGGCGATCAGGTCCGGGACGGAGACGTCCCCGCCGTAGCTGACCCTGGCCTTCTCGGTGGCGTAGTTGACCGTGGCCGTCACGCCGTCCATGCGATTGAGCTTCTTCTCGATGCGTGCCGCGCACGAGGCGCAGGTCATGCCGCCGATGGCGAGTTCTACCTCGGTCGTGGGGTCGGACGCGGTGGTGGTCATCGCTGCTCCTCGTGCGGGGTGGGAGCGCAGCCCGGTGCGACGGGGCTCCGCGGACGGGGTGCGGGTCAGGCGGCGCGGCCGGTCAGCTCGTAGCCGGCGTCGTCGACGACCTCGCCCATCAGGGCGTCGTCCGGCTCGGTGGCGCTGGTGACGGTGACCTGTCCGGCCGCGAGATCGACCTCGACCCCGGTGACGCCGTCCAGTTCGCCGATGACCTTGGTGAGCGTGGCCTTGCAGTGGGCGCAGCTCATACCGGAGACGGCGTAGGTGGTGGTGGTCATGGGGTTCCTCCTGGGATACGCGGTCACGGTCGACCTCGATACGGGGTGGGGGTATCCTTGCCGGTGTCCATGTATACCCCTAGGGGGTAGGCGACGCAAGCTCGGATCGGGGTTGACTTGATACCCCCTAGGGGTATGGTGAGGTGCATCGAAGGACCGTAGCGAACGATCCGACCCGTAGGAGACCGCCATGCATGCCGGACTGAGGATCACCGCGTTCGCGGCCGCGCTGGCCGCGACCTTCGGCACCGCCTACGGCGTGGGCAAGGGTGTCGACCCGGTCGCGGAGGACCCCGCGCCCGCCCGTCACGAGAGCCACGGCGAGGCGTCGCCCGACCCGGGAGAGCCGGGAGGCCACGGCGGGCACGAAACGCCGCCGGCGGGCGGGCTCCAGATCTCCGAGGGCGGCTACACCCTCGATCTGCGGACCCCGGCCGTCACCGCGGGGAAGCGCTCCGAGCTGAGCTTCGCCATCCGTGACAGCGCCGGTCGCGCGGTCACCGCCTACCGGCGCGAG
Organism: Streptomyces sp. Y7; assembly: GCF_043195415.1. Taxonomy (NCBI): domain Bacteria; kingdom Bacillati; phylum Actinomycetota; class Actinomycetes; order Kitasatosporales; family Streptomycetaceae; genus Streptomyces; species Streptomyces sp. Y7. Next base: position 77,670 of record NZ_JBIDDQ010000023.1, on the reverse strand, counting down.
CACGAGAAGGAGTTGCACCTCATCGTCGCCTCACGCGACCTGGTCACCTACCGCCATCTGCATCCCACCCGCGCCGCCGACGGCACGTGGAGCATCCCCGTCGAGCTGCCCCGCGCGGGCGGCTACCGCGTCTTCGCCGACTTCACGCCGGCCGAGAAGGGCGCCGAGAACCTCACCCTCGGGGCGGACCTGGCCGCCGCCGGTTCCTTCGAGCCGCGGCGGATGCCGGCGCCGGACACCACCGCGAGGGTCCATGGCTACGAGGTCCGCCTGGACGGCGGCCTGCGCCCGGGCAAGGCCGGCGAACTCGAGCTGAGCGTCTCCCGGGGCGGCCGTCCGGTGACGAACCTCCAGCCCTACCTCGGTGCCTACGGTCACCTGGTCGCCCTGCGCTCCGGCGATCTCGCCTACCTGCACGTCCACCCCAACGGCGAACCCGGCGACGGACGGACGAAGCCCGGCCCGCGGATCTCGTTCACGGCCACGGCGCCGAGCAGCGGCACCTACCGCCTCTTCCTCGACTTCCGGCACGAGGGTCAGGTCCACACCGCGGAGTTCACGGTGCGAGCCGGCGGCGCGGCGGCCGCCCCGGACGCACCCGCGCACGACGAGGAGGCCGGGGCACACGGCCACTGAGGAGTCGGATGTCCCCGGTCCGCCGCTGCCGGCCGTGCGCCGGCGGACCGAGGGCTCGGCCGGGCGGCCGCTCGCCTCGGCGCGGTCGAGGCCGCCGTCGAGCTCGGGCCCCCGCCGTCACCGCCCGCCCGAGGCGTTGCATCCGTCCGAGCCGGTCAGACCGCTTCCGCCGCCGGCGCGGCGAGGCCGAAGACCGCCGCAACCCGGTCCGTGGACGTCACCGCACCACACGTGTCCGCCACCCATTCCAGCGCGAACCCGTGGCTCCCCGCCGACGCGTCGGCGACGGCGTCCGCGACGACGAACGGCTCCAGGTCCCGCACCCAGGCGTCGGCGGCGGTCATCAGCACCCCGACCCGCGCGAACAGCCCCGCTATCACGACCTGATCCCGCCGCATGTCGCGCAACCGACCCTCCAGCCGGGTCCGGGCGAACGCGCTGTGCTTGCGCGCGGTCAGCACCGCGTCCCCGGTGCGCGGCTCGACCTGCTCGGCGAACTCCTCGCCGTCCCGGTCGGCGGGCGCCACGGGCCGCCGTACATAGGTGGCGGGTCCGCGCTCCCCGGCCGGCACCGAGTGGATGACCGGAATGCCCACGGCATGGGCCGCGCCCACCAACCGGGCCGTGTTGGCGAGGAGTTCGCCGACCGGGGCGCCCTCCTCGGCCAGCACGCGTACGAAGCGTCTTTGCAGGTTGAGGACCACCAGGGCCGCGCGTTCCGGGTCGAGGGTCCACCCCGTGGTGTCGTCGGGCAGCATCGCTGGGGTCGGCATCACGTACGGGAAGATCGAGCCAGGCGTCATCTCGGGTTGCCCTCCGGGCGAGTGGGGGAACCCTATTTAGGTTAGCCTCACCTAACTTCGATGTCTTGCCGATAACGGGCGTCAACTCGCCTCATCCCAGGGCGCGGTCCAGGTTGAAGGCGGCACTGATCAGGGACAGATGCGTGAACGCCTGGGGGAAGTTGCCCTGCTGCTCGCCGGTGTGACTGATCTCCTCGGCGTACAGGCCCAGATGGTTGGCGTACGTCAGCATCTTCTCGAAGGCGAGCCGCGCCTCGTCGAGCCGGCCGGCCCGGACCATGGCCTCGACGTACCAGAACGAGCAGATGGAGAACGTGCCCTCGTCGCCGCGCAGTCCGTCGGGGCTCGCCTCCGGGTCGTAGCGGTAGACCAGGGAGTCGGACACCAGGTCCTCGGTGAGGGCGTCGAGGGTGGACAGCCACTTCGGGTCGGTGGGCGCGATGAACTTCGCCATCGGCATCATCAGTACGGCCGCGTCCAGGACGTCGCTGTCCTCGCACTGGACGAAGGCCTTGCGCGTCTCGGACCAGCCCCGGCTCATGATCCGCCGGTAGATCCTGTCCCGGCACTCCTGCCAGCGCGGCAGATCGGCGGGCAGACCGCGCCGGTTCGCCATGCGGATACCGCGCTCGATCGCCACCCAGCACATCAGCCGCGAGTACAGGAAGTTCTTGCGCCCGCCGCGGGTCTCCCAGATGCCCTCGTCGGGCTGGTCCCAGTTCTCGCACACCCACTCCACCAGCGCGCAGACGTTGTCCCACTGGCCGCTGGAGATGGGCTGCGCCCACTTGTCGTACAGGTAGATCGAGTCGATCAGCGCCCCGTAGATGTCGAGCTGGAGCTGGTCGGAGGCGGCGTTGCCGACCCGCACCGGAGCGGAGCCGAGATGGCCCTCCAGGTGGTCGAGTTCACGCTCGGGCAGATCGGTGCGGCCGTCGATGCCGTACATGATCTGCAAGGGTCCTGTGGGTGAGCCGTCGCCCCGGCTGACGTGGTCGGTGAGGAACTTCATGAAGGCTTCGGCCTCCGTCGTGAAGCCGAGCCGCAGCATCGCGTACACGCAGAACGCGGCGTCGCGCACCCACATGTACCGGTAGTCCCAGTTGCGCTCGCCGCCGAGCTGCTCGGGCAGGCTCGTCGTCGGGGCCGCCACGATGGCGCCGGTGGGCGCGTAGGTGAGCAGCTTCAGGGTCAGCGCGGAACGGTGCACCATCTCCCGCCAGCGGCCCCGGTACTTGGAGGCGGACAGCCAGTTCCGCCAGTAGGCCACCGTGCTGTTGAACTGCCTCTCGGCCTCGGAGTGGGCGCACCGCTTCAGCGCGAGAGCGCCGCCGATCTGGTCCAGCGCCAGCACGGCCGACTCGCCCTGGGAGAGCTTGAAGTCGGCGTGCACGTCGGGCCCGTCGATCTCCAGCGGCACGGTGGAGGTCAGCCCGATCGACAGCTCCTCCGACTCGAAGACCGCCACCTCGCCCTCCATACGGACGCTGTGGGTGCGGGTGCCGTAGTCGAACCGGGGCGCGACACGCGTGTGGAACGGGATCGAGCCGCGCACGCACACCACGCGCCGGATCAGCCGGTGCCGCGCCGCCTCGGCCGAATCGGCGTCGACCGGCATGAAGTCCTGCACCTCGCCGACACCGTCCTCGGTGAAGAACCGGGTGATCAGGACGTTCGTGTCGGGGAAGTAGAACTGCTTGGTCCGGGCCGGCACGGCGGCGGCCAGTTCGAAGCAGCCGCCCCGCTCGGCGTCCAGGATCGCCGCGAAGACGCTGGGTGAGTCGAAGGACGGGCAGCAGTACCAGTCGATCGTGCCGTCGATGCCCACCAGGGCCACGCTGCGCAGATCGCCGATCAGGCCGTGATCGGCGATCGGCACGTACCGCGACGCCCCCGGTGTGCCCGTCTCGATCGGAGTAGTGCTCATCGCAGCCTCCCTGGCCCGCCATGCGCCTCGCTCCCAGCGTAGGCGGAATCGGCCGGGGGAGGGCCGGGGCGGCAAAATCAGGGGCCCGGGGCTCAGGCCACGATGACCCGCAGGCCCGCCTCCTCGAAGCGGCGCAGCGTCTCCGGGTCTGCCGCCGTGTCCGTGACCAGCGTGTCCACCGCGTCGGCCGGGCAGATCCGGGCGAAGGCGCGCCGGCCCAGCTTGCTGGAGTCCGCCGCGACGATCACCCGCTCGGCGCGTTCGCACAGCAGCCGGTTGATGGCGGCCTCCGCCTCGTCGTGCGCGGCGGCGCCGTGGGCGCTGTCGAAGGCGACGACACCGAGCACCGCCACGTCGATCGTGATCTGGCCCAGCACTCCGTCCGCGAGCGGCCCGATGAGCTCGTACGACTGCGGGCGCGCCACCCCGCCGGTGACCACGATCTTGAACTGGGGGCGCACGGCCAGCTCGTTGGCGATGTTGAGGGCGTTCGTGACGACGGTCAGCGCGGGCGAGCCCGACGTCAGGTCGCTGCGCACGGCCAGGGCGCGGGCCACTTCCGTGGTGGTCGTGCCGCCGGTCAGCCCGACGGCCTCACCGGGCGCGATCAGGTCGGCCACCGCCTTGGCCACACGCTGCTTCTCGGAGGCGTGCCGGGCGGTCTTGTAGCGCAGCGGCAGTTCGTACGACACTCCGTGTACGACCGCGCCGCCCCGCGTGCGCACGAGCATCTGCTGCTCGGCCAACTGGTCGAAGTCGCGGCGGATCGTGGCGGACGACACCTCCAGCTCGGCGGCCGCCTCCTCGACGTCCAGCCGGCCCCGCTCGACGAGCAGCTCCAGCAGCGCCTTCCAGCGGGCGTCGCGCGACATCGAGCCTCCATTTCTCTGCGTTCCTCGACCTCGCGGCGACCTTATCCCACCCCCGAAACCGTCGAATGCTTGATTCTGCTCGAAAGCTCGCTATATCTTGCAAGAAAAAGCATGAAGGTTCATGGAAGCCAGTTCGTGAAAGCCAGGAGGACGGCGGCATGACGCATGTCGAGGACGAGCTCAACAGCCAGCCCGAGTGCTGGGCACGCGCCGCGAGCGAGGCGACCGGCCTCGGCGGGGCGCTGCCGGTGGCGGGGGAGCGGGTCGCGGTGGTCGGCTGCGGGACGTCGTACTTCATGGCCCAGGCGTTCGCCGCTCTGCGCGAGGGCGCGGGCCAGGGGGAGACCGACGCCTTCGCCGCGTCGGAGTTCCCGGCCGGGCGGACGTACGACCGGGTCCTCGCCCTGACCCGGTCCGGCACCACCACCGAGGTCCTCGACCTGCTGGCCCGGTCGAAGGGGCGCACGCCCACCACGGCGATCACCGCGGACCCGGACACCCCCGTGATGGCCGCCGCCGACGACGTCGTCGTCCTCGACTACGCCGACGAACGCTCCGTCGTGCAGACCCGCTTCGCGACCACCGCCCTCACCCTGCTCCGCGCCCACCTCGGCCTGCACGCGGACACCGCCGTCGCCGACGCGCGCACCGCGCTCGCCGCCGAGCTGCCCGAAGGGCTCGTGGAGTGCGGGCAGTTCACCTTCCTCGGCCGCGGCTGGACCGTCGGGCTGGCGAACGAGGCCGGGCTGAAGATGCGCGAGGCGTCCCTGTCCTGGACCGAGGCGTACCCGGCCATGGAGTACCGCCACGGCCCGATCAGCATCACCACCGGCGGCACCGCCACCTGGATGTTCGGCGAGGCACCCGAAGGGCTGGCCGAGCAGGTGCGCGCGACCGGCGGGCTGTGGATCGAGGGGCGCCTGGACCCCCTCGCCGAACTGGTCCGCGCCCAGCGGCTCGCGGTCGCCGTCGCCGCGGCCCGGGGTCTCGACCCGGATCGGCCGCGTCATCTCACCCGGTCGGTGATCCTCGCCCCCTGACCTGCCCCGCCGAGAAAGGAACAGGAGAAAGGACAGGCCGTGCCCCTCGTGACCACCGGCGAGCTCATCACCCGTGCCGCCGCAGCCCGTTCAGCCGTCGCCGCGTTCAACGTCATCACCCTGGAGCATGTCGAGGCCGTCATCGCCGGTGCGGAGACGGCGAGTTCGCCCGTCGTCCTCCAGGTCAGCGAGAACGCCGTCAAGTTCCGCTACGGACGGCTGCTGCCGCTGGCCCGCGCGGCCGTCGCCGCCGCCGAACGCGCCGGCGTCCCCGTCGCCCTGCACCTCGACCACGTCCAGAGCGACGACCTGCTGCGCCAGGCCCCGGACGCCGGGTTCAGCTCGGTGATGTACGACGGGGCCCGCCTGCCGTACCTGGACAACCTGGCCGCGACGAAGGCGGCCGTCGACTGGGCGCACGCCCAAGGGCTGTGGATCGAGGCCGAGTTGGGCCGCCTGGGCGGCAAGAACGGCGAGCCGCCGCTGGACGCCCACGCGCCCGGCGCCCGTACCGACCCCACCGAGGCCCACGCCTTCGTCGCGGACTCCGGCGTCGACGCCCTGGCGGTCGCCATCGGCAGCTCGCACGCCATGACCACCCGCACCGCCACCCTCGACCACGAACTCCTCAAACGCCTCGCCGCGGCCCTCGACGTCCCCCTCGTCCTGCACGGCTCCTCCGGCGTCCCCGACGAGGAGCTGACCGCGGCCGTCGCCGGCGGCATCGCCAAGGTCAACGTCGGCACGGCCCTCAACATCGCCATGACGGGCGCGATCCGCGCATTCCTCGCCGCCCACCCCGAGGCGGTCGACTCACGCAAGTACCTGAGCGTGGGCCGGGAGGCGATGGTGCGCGCGGTGGCCGACATCATCGGGGTTCTCGGGAGGCGCTGACCGGACCCGCGGCGGCTAGCGCTTGACGGCTCGCAGCACCACGAACTTCGGGTCCCCGGCGACCAGTTCACTGTTCCCGAACAGCCGCCGCAGCTTCACGTGGTACCCGAGGTGCCGGTTGCCGATCACCCACAGCTCGCCGCCCGGCCGCAGCGCGCGCTTGGCACCCGTGAACATGCGCCAGGCCGTCGCGTCGGTCGTCGCCTGGTGCGAGTGGAACGGCGGGTTGTTCAGGACGAGGTCGACACTGCCGGCCGGCACACCCGCCATGCCGTCCCCGACCCGGAACTCGGCGTGCCCCGGCACCCCGTTGGCCCGGTACGTCGCCTCCGCCGAGGCCACGGCCTGGAACGACTCGTCCACGAACAGCACTTCGACCCCGGGGTCGGCCAGCGCGACCGCCGTACCGACGATCCCGTTGCCGCACCCGAGGTCCACCACCCGCCGGGCGCCCTTGCCGTCCGGCAGGTGCCCGAGGAAGAACCGTGTCCCGATGTCGAGCCGGTCGGCGCAGAAGACGCCCGCGTGATTGACGACCGTGCCCTGCGAGACGGCACCGATGCCGTCGGGGAGCGTGTACGTGTACGGCCACGGGTTGGCGGGCCGCTCCGGCGACGGCTCGGGCGTGCAGAAGATCAGCCGGGCCTTCTTCTCCGCCAGCGAGGTACGGGTCGGACCGAGGATCCGCTCGAACAGCTGGAGCGTCGAGGTGTGGATCTCCTTCACCATGCCCGTGCCGACCACCACCGTGCCCTCGTGCACCGCGGGCGCCAGCCCGATCAGCTGGTCCTCCAGCAGCGCCAGGCTCTTCGGCACGCGCACCAGCAGGACGTCCACCCGCTCCGGCGGGGCGTCCTGCGTGGTGAGCAGCCGGACCGTGCCGGGCTCGACGCCGTGCCGGGCGAGGTTGGCACGGGTCGCCTCCTGCGTCAGGTACGAGTCCGTGATCTGCGTGGGCCGGTGCGCGGCGAGCGCCGTGACCAGGGCGCCCCAGCGGTCACCGACCACCACGACCGTGCCCGTCAGCGGGATCGCCCGCTCCGCCAGGTGCCTCAGGAGGTACTCGTCGGCGGCGTCCCAGGCGCGCAGCCGCTCACGCGGGTCCTCGGGGAATCTCGTCAGCGCCAGGTCGCCCCACGGCGTCGTCATACGGTCGTTCATCGTGCGACCAGGCTAGCCGAGCCGCAGCTCACGACCGGTGGGGGAGGATGGAACGCATGGACGCCGAGCTGTTTCCCCGGGAACGTACGGAGGTGACGCCGGGCGCGGTGCATCTGCCGGACTGGCTGGACCCGCGGGCCCAGCGCGAGCTGCTCGACGCCTGCCGCGACTGGGCCCGTCCGCCGGCCGGCCTGCGCACGGTCCGCACCCCCGGCGGCGGCACCATGACCGCCCGGCAGGTCTGCCTGGGCCTGCACTGGTACCCGTACGCCTACGCCCGCACGGTCGTGGACGGCGACGGCAGCCCGGTGAAGCCGTTCCCCGAATGGCTCGGCGAGCTGGGCCGCCGCGCGGTGCGGGACACCCTGGGCGAGCCGCACGCGGCGTACGCGGCGGCCGCCTACGACATCGCGCTGATCAACTTCTACGACGCCGACGCCCGCATGGGCATGCACCGCGACAGCGACGAGAAGTCGCCCGCGCCGGTCGTGTCCCTGAGCCTCGGCGACACCTGCGTCTTCCGCTTCGGCAACACCGAGACCCGGACCCGGCCCTACACGGACGTCGAGCTGCGCAGCGGCGACCTGTTCGTGTTCGGCGGCCCCTCGCGGCTCGCCTACCACGGCGTGCCCAAGGTGTATCCGGGCACGGCACCGCCGGAGTTGGGGCTGACCGGGCGGCTGAACGTCACGCTGAGGGTGAGCGGCCTGTAGAGCCGGTCCGGCCATCGGGCCGCCGCCGGTCCGAACCGTCTCTCCCGGACGGGCCCAGGGCCGCCACATGCGCGGATCATGGGAGACTCGCCCTCATGAGCGGCAAGGCGGACCCCCGGTCGGCGGGGGAAGGGACCCCCTCGAGGACGCGGCTGGACCGGGGGCGCGGTGCGCTCGGGCCCGCGTTGGAGCTCGTGCACACCGGGCGCGCGCCCACGCGTGCCGTCCTCACCGCCGAGCTCGGGGTGACCCGGGCCACGGCCGGCGCGGTCGCCGCCGAGCTGGAGGCGCTGGGGCTGATCCGGGTCGACGCCCGGCCCGGCGCGGCGGCCGGTTCGCAGGGGCGCCCCTCGCACCGGCTGGCCGTCGCCGAGGACGGACCGGTCGTCCTCGCCGCCCAGGTCCACGCCGACGGGTTCCGGGCGGCGCTGGTCGGCCTCGGCGGCCGTATCGTCGCCACCGCTCCCGGCTGCGAGACCGTGGACGCCGATCCGGCCAAGGTGCTCGGATCGGTCGTCGAGGCGGGCGCCGACCTGCTGCGCACGACCGGACGGCGCTGTGTCGGCGCCGGGCTGGCGGTGCCGTCCGCCGTCGCCGAACCCGACGGACTCGCCCTCAACCCCCTGCACCTGGCCTGGCCCGTGGGCGCGCCGGTACGCCGGATCTTCACGGAGTGCGTGCGCGCGGCCGGTATCACCGGTCCGGCGTTCACCGGCAACGACGTCAACCTCGCCGCGCTCGCCGAGCACCGGCACGGCGCGGGGCGCGGCGCCCGCGATCTGCTGTGCGTGGCCACCGGGCACCGGGGCGTCGGCGGGGCGCTCGTGCTGGACGGCCGGCTGCACACCGGCAGTGCGGGCCTGGCCCTGGAGGTCGGCCACCTCACGGTGAACCCCGAGGGCAGACCCTGCCACTGCGGCAGCCGCGGCTGTCTCGACGTCGAGGCCGATCCACTGGCCTTCCTGACGGCGGCGGGTCGCGAGCCGGGCCCGGAGGTCTCGCTGCTCCAGCAGTCCAAGGACCTGATCGGCAACCACTACGACGACCCGACCGTCCGTACGGCCACCGAGGCCCTCATCGACCGCCTCGGCCTGGGCCTGGCCGGTCTGGTGAACATCCTCAACCCGGACCGCATCATCCTCGGCGGCCTGCACCGCACCCTCCTCGACGCCGACCCCGAACGCCTGCGGGCCGTCGTCGCCGACCGCAGCCTGTGGGGCCAGAGCGGCAGCGTCCCGATTCTCGCGTGCACCCTCGACCACAACAGCCTCGTCGGAGCGGCGGAGTTGGCATGGCAGCCGGTGCTGGACGATCCGCTGGGGGCGCTGGCCTAGCCGGCCGGTGGCAGGCCCAGCTCGTGTCGCGCGGCGGGCGTGTCCTCGTGCACCCGCCACTCGGCGACCAGCGAGCCCGTGACGCGCGCGCTCCACAGCGCCGGCCCCCCCAGCTCGGGCCGCGCACATGTGGAGTGGCCCGAGACCGCGACGACGTCGTCCCGCGCGATCAGACCGGTGAAGATGTTGCGGTAGTCCGGGAAGGCGGCGAAGAAACCCCGCCAAGCCCGCACACACGCCTGCTTCCCGTGGACCGTGCCGCCCGCGGCGTCCGTGAAGGTGTGGTCGTCCGACATCAGTGAGGCCAGGCGGTCCGGATCCCGGTCGTTGATCGCGGTGTTGAAACGACGGACGACGTCGATGGGATCCATCGGGCGCTCCTTTCGTCGTTCGCCTCCCGCACCGACCCTACGGACGGCTGCCGCGCCCCGCCCGCCCGTGGCCGGCGGGCCTTGCCGAGTACGCTCGTGCCATGCGGATCTCCGTTTCCTCGGACATGGACGAACCGGTGGCGCGCTCCCTCGTCACCGAGCTGCGCGAACGCGGCCACGAGGTGGTGACGTACGGCGCGCTGAGCCCGGGCGCCGACCCGCAGTGGGCCGCCTGCTCCGAGGCGGCCGCCCGCGAGGTCGCCGCCGGTACCGCCGACCAGGCGGTCGTGTGCTGCTGGACCGGCACCGGCGCCTCCATCGCGGCGAACAAGGTGCCGGGCGTACGGGCCGCCCTGTGCACGGACGCCTACACCGCGGACGGCGCCCGCCGCTGGAACGACGCCAATGTGCTGGCCCTCGGCCTGCGTCTGACGTCCGAGCCGCTGCTCAAGGAGATCCTCGACGCCTGGTTCGCCGCCGAGGCCGGCACGGACCCCGAAGACCGGGAGAACGTGGCCCGCATCGAGCGACTGGACCTCGGCCGGGCCCGGACGCCCGATGCCGCTCACCCGGCCGCCCGCACCTCCGGCACCCCGAGGTCCTCGTACAGCCGGTGACGCTGGTCGCCGCTGAGCGTGCCGCACACCGCGGCGAGCGTGCGGTCCGCCCGGCCGGGCGCGGCGTCCTCCAGGACACCGCGCACGATCGCGGCCCTGGGCGCGGGCGGCAGGGCGGGCAGCATCCTGCGGAGATCCGTGAGGGCCTGCTCCGGGGTGCGCGAGGCGCGGAAGGCGGCCATCACGGCGGCCAGTTCGTCGGCGCCGGCGTAACTCCACAGCGCCGGCATCGCGACCGTCTCCTCCGCGTGCAGGTGTGCGAGATAGGCGCTGATCACTTCGTTCAGTGCCAGGTACAGGGCGTGCTGGGCCTCCGGCAGGTCCTCGGGCGGGGTACCGGCCAGGGTGCGTGCGCGTTCGTCCAGTGCGACGAAGGCGGCGTCGAGGCGGACATGCTCGGCTTCGAGCGCGTCCGCCGCCTCCGGGGCCCGCTCCCGAAGCAGCTGGTGGATGAAGGTGTCCTCGTGGTCCGCGTGCTCACGCAGTTCGTGCGTCATGGCGAGGCAGCGCGCGGCCTGCTCGGCGGCGGAGCCGCTGTGGGACACGTCCGCGGCGCCGAGCTCGGTGGCGAGGGTGAACAGTCGCGCGCGCTGCCCCATGTGAACATTCCGGTAGAGGTCGATCTTGGGCATGGCCTGTCCTCGGGGTGGCTGTTCCGCAATATGACAACACGTTGCTAGACTAGCAATGTGTTGTCAAGAGGGGAGTGGTGATGTCGGACGAGACAGCCCTGCTGATCGCGGATGTGCTCGAGGCGGCCGGGGCGTTGCGCCGTCTGGGCGACGAAACAGCCGGCGCGGAGGGGCTCACCCAGGCCCGATGGCAGGTCCTCAGCGTCGTTTCCGAGGAGCCGCTCACCATCCCGCAGGCCGCGCGCCGCCTCGGCGTCAGCCGCCAGAACATCCAGCGGGTCGCCAACGATCTCGTCTCGCTCGGACTCGCCGCCTACACGGCCAACCCGGACCACCGCAGCTCGCCGCTGCTGACGGTGACATCGCCCGGCGAGGAGTCACTGGCCCGCCTCACCGACAGGGCCGCGAAGATCCACCGCACCCTCTTCGCGGCGATTCCCGAGGAGGAGATCCGCGCCACCCGCGCCTCACTGCGCCGTCTGCTGACCGAACTGGACCGGCACGAGGGAGCACCCGGCAAGCGATAGCCGGCGCCGCTCAGGAGCGCCGCGGCCTCGGCACGAGCTCGCCGCCGCAGTTGGGGCAGCTGCCCCGCATCGCCTCGGTGCAGGGGACGCAGAAGGTGCACTCGTAGGAGCAGATACGGGCAGGGGCGTCCGGTGGCAGGTGCGCGGTCTCGCAGCGTTCGCATCGGTCGCGCATCTCCAGCGCCATGATCCCGCCCTTCGTCGTCCGTGTCGGCGCCGGTCGGAGCCGTCACGTCCCAGTCTCCGCACGCCACGCGCCGGCGAAAGCGCGGGAAGGGCCAAGGAACGACGCGATCGGGTCAGGGTCGGCCAGACGTCTGCTCCGGACGGCGGCGAAGGCTCGAACCGTGGGTTGACGTGATCGGGCCAGGGTCGGGCGTACGTCTGTGCCGGTCGGAGGCGAAGGGTGGACGGGGGTTGTCGCGATGATCGGGTCAGGGTCGGGCGTACGTCTGCGCCGGTCGGCTGCGAAGGGCGGACGGGGGTTGTCGCGATGATCGGGTCAAGGTCGGCCGTGCGTCAGCGCCGGTCGGCGCGAAGGCCGGGCCGGGGCTGTCGCGATCGTCGGGGTCGGCCGGACGTCAGCGCCAGTCGGCGGCGAACGCCCGGCCGGGGTTGTCGACGAGGACGCGTTCCACCAGCTCCTCGCCCAGTTCGAGCGCGAGCCGCGGCCGTACCCGGCGCAGCAGATACGGCATTCCGGGGCCGCCGTCGACCGACCGCGCCCCGGCGACGACGGTGTCCCCGCCCAGCAGCAGCCGGTGTCCGAACCCGGCCTCGGCCAGTGCCCGCACCGCGTCCGGCATCCGCCAGTCGGTGGCGTGATGGGCGCGCGAGGGCCCGTCGAAGGCGAGCCAGCAGCCCGATGCGGCGGCCCGGCGGTGAACCGCGAGGTCGGGGGAGCGGTTGAGATGGCCGAGGATCACACGGTGCGGCGGAACGCCCGACTCGCCGCACAGCAGGTCCAGTACGTCGAGCGCGCCCGTACCCGCCTCCAGATGCACCGCGATCGGCGCGTCCGTCGCGTGGTGGGCCTCGGCCGCGGCGGTCATCGTCCAGCGGGCGTGCGCGTCGAGGGCGTGGAAGCCGCCCGCGACCTTCACGAGCCCGGCGCGTACGCCCGACGTGCCGATGCCCACGGTGAGTTCGGAGACGAAGACGTCGGCGAGCCTCCCGCGCAGTGCGTCGAGCGCCTCCGGGGCGTAGTGCGCCGCCTGGTGCAGCCCCGTGGCGCAGACCAGGTGCACTCCTGCGGCCCGGGACAGCGGCGGCAGATCGGCTGCCCGGCGGCCCATGCCGTACGGCGTCCACTGCACCACCGCCGAACCGCCGGCCGCGCGGAACGCGTCCAGCTCGGCCCGCGCGGCGGACGCGCTGTTCAGCTCCTGGCCGGGCAGTTGCGGGCTGCTCAGGAAGAGGTGGTCGTGGGCGTCGCACACGCCGAGTTCCCCGGACCGCACGTCACCGAGCACCGTACGGACCGCGCTCACCACTGCCGCCCCCGCGGCAGCGCGCCGCGCCCGGGCGACGACAGGTGCAGCACCTGGTACACGTCGCCCTCGGCCTCGGGCATGTCGGCCTCCCAGAGCGAGAAGTGGACGACCTCCCACGCGCGCGTGTCGACGGCCGCCGCCGCCAGCACGGCGCCGTCGCGTTGCGCCAGCCGCGTGGTCTCGCCCGCGGCCTCCGCCATGAACACGGCCAACTCCACACCCTCCGGCACCGGTTGCCGCCGCCGCACGGCGAACGCGGCGCAGGAGCGGGCCGCGGCGCCCTCCTCGTACGCGAGCCCCGTCCACTGCCGCACCCGCGGCCGCCCGAAGTCGTTCACCGGCCCCTGGAACGGGCCGCCCCACAGAAAGGCGTTCATGCCCTCCACGGTGTTCCAGAGGTAGAACGGCCCGTACTGGTTCACCGCCGACCCGCGCACTCCGCGCTCGCGCAGCAGGTACGCCTTGACGCCGAGGCCGCCCCAGTCGTCCAGCAGATGCCCGACGCGGGCGACCCGGGAGCGGATGACGTCCATGTCGTAGTCGGCGGGCAGGGTGAACTCGTACTGCATGGCGTGCATGCCAAGTCCCTTCTGGGGCCGGGTGGTCGGTGAAAGCGCCCGAGGGGCCCTGCGTTCACGCCGAACCGCGGGCGCCCTCCCGTGGCGCGAGCAGCGAAAGAAGTCCCCTCACGCCCGCGTCGAACGCCTCGGGCGAACCGGACGCGCGAGCCAGGACATAGCCGCCCTGGACGGTCGCCACGATCGTCGCCGCGATCCACTCGCCGTCGAGCCCCGCCGCGAACTGGCCCTGCTCCTTGCCCTCCTCGACGATTCCCGCGAGCCGCTCCCGCAGCCAGTCCAGCGTCTCGTCGACGGGCGCCCGCAGTTCGTCGCTGGCGATCACGTCCGGGTCCATCGTCAGCCGCCCGACCGGGCAGCCGCGCAGCACATCCCGCTCGCGCCGCAGATACGCCTCGACGCGCTCGTACGGCGTGCCCGGCCCGTCGAGTACTCCCGCGGCGGTAGCCCGCATCTCCTCGGCGGTCCGCCGGATCGCGGCGAGCGCGAGATCGGGCTTGCCCGTGAAGTGGTGGTACATGCTGCCCTGCCCGGCACCCGCGCGTTCCAGGATGGCCTTGGGGCTGGTGCCCACATAGCCGCGCTCCCACAACAGCTCACGAGTGGACTCGATCAGTCGGTCCGAGGTGCTCATACCGTGACTGTACATACTAGTAGTTACAGAAGTCGAGCGGGTGTACCGCCCCGCACGCGCGTCCCCGGAGCAGCCGAACCGGCCCTCAGTACTCCCCGCGAGGTACACGCACTGCCGCTGGCCGTACGACGACCCGGAGCCCCTGTCGGCGCGAGTCTCGAAGCATCACCGAACGATCCCAACGAACCGACTCGGGAGATGACTCGAGATGCAGACCCTGGCTCACTTCGCGGACGGCGGCCCCGGGCCGTGGATCCTGTTCTTCCCGCTGATCTGGGCGGCCGTCGTCGTCGGCGGCATCACCCTGCTGCGCCGCACGGTGTGGCGCGGACGCCGCGGCCCCTGGCGGGCCCCGGAGGCCGACGACAACTCGCCCATCACCGTGCTCGGCCACCGCTTCGCCTCCGGCGAGATCGACGAGGACGAGTACTGGCGCCGGCTGTCCGTCCTGGACGAGCAGTTCGGCCGCAAGGGCAAGGGCGGTGCCGCATGACCGCCACGACCGCCACCACGATCACGCCGACGGCCGCCCGTGTCGTCGACGCCGTGAAGGTGTACGGCAGCGGCGACACCAGCGTGCGGGCCCTGGACGGGGTGAGCGTCGACTTCCCGGTCGGCCGCTTCACCGCGATCATGGGGCCCTCCGGCTCCGGCAAGTCCACGCTGATGCACTGCGCGGCCGGCCTCGACACGCTCACCTCGGGCACCGCCCACATCGGCGACACCGAGCTGAGCAGCCTCGACGACCGCCGCCTCACCCTTCTTCGCCGGGACCGCGTCGGCTTCGTCTTCCAGTCCTTCAACCTGGTGCCGACGCTGACCGTCGCGGAGAACATCACCCTGCCCCTCGACCTCGCGGGCGGCGACGGCGACCCCGAGTGGATCAGCGCCCTGATCGACGTCGTCGGCCTGCGCGACCGGCTGCACCACCGCCCCTCCGAGCTCTCCGGCGGCCAGCAGCAACGCGTCGCCGTCGCCCGCGCCTTCGCCGGCCGGCCGGACGTCGTCTTCGCCGACGAGCCGACCGGCAACCTCGACTCCCGCTCCGGCGGCGAGGTCCTCGGCCTGCTCGGCCGCGCGGTGCGCCAGACCGCCCGCACGGTCGTCATGGTCACCCACGACCCGGTGGCCGCCGCCCACGCCGACGAGGTCGTCTTCCTCGCCGACGGGCGCCTGGTCGACCGGATGGAAGCCCCGACCGCCGACAAGGTCCTGGACCGCATGAAAGCCTTCGAGGTGCCGTCATGAACGCCTCCGTCCGCCTCAGCGCGTCCTCCCTGCGCGCCCACAAGCGGCGCTTCGCGGGGACCTTCCTCGCCGTGTTCCTCGGCGTCGCGTTCCTCGCCGGCACCCTCGTCATGGGCGACACACTGCGCGCCAGCTTCGACACCATGTTCGGCAACGCCACCAGCGGCACCGACGCCGTCGTGCGCAGCGCCGACGCCATCACCACACCCGGTGAGAGCGAGGGCGTACGCGAGCCGGTCGGCACCGACCTCGTCGGCACCATCGAGAAGGTCCCCGGCGTCGCGGCGGCGGCGCCCAACATCCAGGGCGCGGGCCAGCTCATCGGCAAGAACGGCGATCCCATCGGCGGTCAGGGCCCTCCCACCCTCGCCGGCAACTGGATCACCGACCCGGAGCTCAACGCCTACCAGCTCGCCGAGGGCCACGCCCCGCGCGGGTCCGGCGAGGTCGTCATCGACCGCGGCACCGCGGAGCGCGGCGACCTGAAGATCGGCGACACGACCACCCTGCGTACGCCCGACCCCGTCAAGGTGACCGTCGTCGGCCTCGCGACCTTCGGCGGCGAGGACGGCATGGCCCAGGTGACCTACACCGGCATGACCCGGGCCGACGCGGAGAAGTACCTCACGGCCGGGCCCGGCGAGGCCGCGACCATCCAGGTGCGGGCCGGCCCCGGCGTCAGCCAGCAGGAGCTGGTCGACTCGCTGACCCCCGTCCTCCCCGAGGGGGTCGAGGCCATCACCGGCCAGGAGTCGGCCGAGGAGAACACCGACATGATCTCCAGTCAGTTCCTGTCGGTCTTCACCACCTTGCTGCTGGTGTTCTCCGGCGTCGCGCTGCTCGTCGCGACCTTCTCCATCCACAACACCTTCGCGATCGTCGTCGCCCAGCGCACCCGCGAGAACGCGCTGCTGCGAGCCCTCGGCGCCTCACGCCGCCAGGTCACCGCCTCCACCCTCGTCGAGGCGAGCGCCGTGGCCGTCATCGCGTCGGCGGCCGGCCTCGCGGGCGGCATCGGCATCGCGGCCGGACTCCAGGCGCTGTTCCCGGCCATCGGATTCCCCTTCCCCGAAGGCGACTTGGTCATCAGCGCCCTCTCCATGGCCCTGCCGCTCGCCGTCGGCGTCGTCGTGTGCCTCGGCTCCGCCCTGCTCCCCGCGGTACGCGCCGGCCGCACCGCGCCGCTGGCCGCCCTGCGCGAGACGGCCGTCGACACCTCCGGCGCCTCCCGCACCCGTGCGGTCACCGGCCTGGCGCTCATCGCCCTCGCGCTCGGCGTGACGCTCACCGGCGTCCTGGCGTCACCGTCCATCTGGCTGGCGGCCACCGGCGCGGTCCTCGCCCTGATCGCCTTCGTGGTCCTCGGCCCGGTCGCCTCCACCACGGCCGTACGGGTCCTCGGCGGCCCCCTGGACCGGCTGCGCGGCGTCACCGGCGGCCTCGCCCGGCGCAACGCCCTGCGCAGCCCGAAGCGCACCGCCGCCACCGCCAGCGCCCTGATGATCGGCGTGGCCGTGGTGTCCCTGTTCACCGTGTTCGGCGCCTCGCTGAAGGCGACCATGGACCAGACCGTGGCCCGTTCCTTCGCCGGTGACGTGGCCATCAGCACGCCGTCGTTCGGCGCGGGCGGCAGCGGCCTGAGCCCGCGCCTCGCCGACGCGGTCCAGCGGCTGCCCGAGGTGGACACCGCCGTCGGACTCGGCCGCGGCGTCGCCGAAGTCGACGGCAGGGGACGGGCCCTGACGGTCACCGACCCGGTCGCCCTGGAGCGCACCTTCGACCTCGGCGAGATCCGGGGCTCGATGGAGGGCCTCGGCACCGACGGCATCGCCATCACCGAGAACGAGGCCGACAAGCAGCACCTGGCGACCGGCGACACGGCCCGGCTCACCTTCACCGACGGACGGACGCAGACCTTCACGGTCCGCGCGGTCTACGGCCAGTCCGAACTCGCCGGCGACTACGTCATCACCCGCGACGCCTGGGCCCCGCACCGCACCCAGGACGCCGACACCCTCCTCGCCGTCTCCTTCAAGGACGGCGTCGGCACCGACGACGGCAAGGCGGCGGTCGAGAAGGTGGCCGCCCGGTACGGCGACCCCGAGGTGCAGACCCGCGACGAGTACGCGCAGTCCGCGGCCGGCGGCATCGACATGATGCTCACCCTCGTCTACGCGCTGCTCGCCCTCGCGGTGCTCATCGCCCTCCTCGGCATCGCCAACACCCTGACCCTGGCGATCCACGAGCGCACCCGTGAACTCGGCCTGCTGCGGGCCGTCGGGCAGACCCGCTCGCAACTGCGCGCCATGGTCCGCTGGGAGTCGATCCTGGTCGCGGCGTTCGGCACGGTCGGCGGCCTGGCCCTCGGCGCCTTCCTCGGCTGGGTCCTGGTCGAGGCGTCCGACGGCGCGTCGGACAGCGCCTTCGCCTTCGCGATGCCGCCCCTGCAACTCACGGTGGTGGCCCTCGTCGGCCTCGCCGCGGGAGCCCTTGCGGGCCTGCGCCCGGCGCGCCGCGCGGCACGGCTGGACGTACTGCGGGCCATCGCCACGGAGTGACGCGCGAGGACACCACGCCCACCGACGGCGTCAGGGCCCTCAGCGCCCAGGGCCCTGACGGCGACAGGGCCCTCAGCGCCTACGGCCCGTCCACGACCGTATGTGCCGAAGGCCCACTCGTCGAAGACCCCTCACCGCCCGGTCAGCCGACAACGGCCGACCGGGCGGGAGCGTGTTCGGGCCTGCGCAGGTCGACGCGCTGTCCGACCTCGGCGAACCGCCGCGCGGGCGTCTCCACGGCCACGGTCGTCGTCCGCTGCGGCGGCCGCGTGGGCGTGGCCCGTACCGCCGCCACGGGTGCCGGCAGCGAGAACCACACGACCTTGCCCGACTCGCCGTCCGGCCGCACGCCCCAGCTCTCGCTGACCGCGGCCACCATCGCCAGCCCGCGCCCGCAGGTGGCGAGCACGTCGATACCGGCGGTGTCCGCCACGACCGGCATGCGCGGGTCGGTGTCGTGCACCGAGACCGTGAGCCGGTCGAGAAGCAGCTCGATCTCGACGGTGCACGTCTTGTCGGGCTGTGCGTGCTGGTGGACGTTGGTCAGCAACTCGGTCACGCCGAGCGCGGCGCGGTCTATCAAGGCGTCCAGATGCCAGTAGCGCAACTGCGCAGAGACGATTCTGCGGACCTGGCCGATCCGCGACGGCAGGGCTTGGAGCTCCACCGTGCAGTGCCTGCTTGGGTAACTGATCACGGCTGCGACTCCCCGACTGAAGAGGTCCGGAAGAACACGGAGTACGGATCCAGCAGGGTGCTTGAGGAAAACGGCCGCCTGCTGTCATGGCCGGCGGGCTGGTTCGCAGCGTTGTCGCCGGTAAACCCAGAGTGACGTGAGACCAGAGTGACGCAGGGGGTGCGGTACCGCAACTCGCGGTGACTCAGCCCTTACGCCCCGCGGCCTTCCGTACGGCCTCGATGAACCGGCGCGCCGCGGGTGGACCGGGTTCGCCCGGAGCGGGGTCGTGGTCGCCCAACGTCAGTGAGTAGCGGTTGCCGTTGAGGTCCGCGAGCGCCCGGTCGTCCGGCGCGAACCAGGGCTTGGACGCCCGTACCGCCTGCACCGGCGCGCTGTCGATCTCGCTGCCGTAGCTGGTGAGCAGTTGCAGCCTGCCGTCGGTTATCCGCACCTGCCCGGCCCGGGTCAGGGAGCGCAGCCGCTTCCCGATCCGCACGCCCGTGGCCCTGAACTCCGGCTCAGCCATGCCCCGCCCCTTAGCGCGTGTCGGTGTGCCGGTCCGCCTGCGTGGGCCGTGGCCGGCTCTGGTCGTGATCCAGTGTGCCCCCCGTCCGGGAACGCTGTCCCGTCCGGTGCAGTCTGCCCGCGGACCGCGTCGAGCACCAGTACGCACGTCGTGCCTGGACGGGGGCGCTCGGAAGCACTCGCGCGAATGCGCCCCCGAGGGCTCGGTGAGATACCGGTCCAGGGATGCCTTTGGGACTCTCAAAGGTGTGTTTATGCAGGTGAGAAGCGTGCGGAAGATGTTTATGCTCGAAGCGACGGCGGCGCGAGCCGGTGCTGCCGCACAGTCCGAGGAGCACCGCCGTGAGCACCCTTCAGCAGACCCCGTCCGGCGTGACCCTCGACGTCGACCACAGCGACGCCGCCTACCGCGGCTGGCTGAAAGAAGCCGTCCGCAAGGTCCAGGCCGACGCCAACCGCTCGGCCGACACGCACCTGTTGCGCTTCCCGCTGCCCGAGCAGTGGGGCATCGACCTGTACCTCAAGGACGAGTCGACGCACCCGACCGGCAGCCTCAAACACCGGCTCGCCCGCTCGCTGTTCCTCTACGGCCTGTGCAATGGCTGGATCCGGCCGGGCCGCCCGGTCATCGAGGCGTCCAGCGGCTCGACGGCCGTCTCCGAGGCGTACTTCGCGAAGCTGATCGGCGTGCCCTTCATCGCGGTCATGCCCCGCACGACCAGCGCCGAGAAGTGCCGCCTCATCGAGTTCCACGGCGGACAGTGCCACTTCGTGGACGACTCACGGAAGATGTACGAGGAGTCCGCCCGCCTCGCGGTGGAGACCGGCGGCCACTACATGGACCAGTTCACCTACGCCGAACGGGCCACGGACTGGCGCGGCAACAACAACATCGCCGAGTCCATCTTCCGTCAGCTCCGGCTGGAACGGTTCCCGGAGCCCGCGTGGATCGTCGCCACGGCCGGCACCGGCGGCACCTCCGCGACGCTCGCCCGGTACGTCCACTACATGCAGCACGACACCCGCATCTGCGTCGCCGATCCGGAGAACTCCTGTTTCTTCGAGGGCTGGACCACCGGCGATCCGGACGTCACCTGCGACTGCGGCTCCCGCATCGAGGGCATCGGCCGCCCGCGCATGGAGCCCAGCTTCGTGCCCGGCGCGATCGACCGGATGATGAAGGTCCCGGACGCGGCGAGTGTGGCCGCCGTGCGCGCCCTGGAGCAGGCCATCGGCCGCAAGGCGGGCGGCTCCACCGGCACCGGCCTGTGGAGCGCCCTGAAGATCGTCGCCGAGATGGTCGCCGAGGGACGGCAAGGAAGCGTGGTGACGCTGCTGTGCGACCCGGGGGACCGCTACCTCGACAAGTACTACTCCGACACCTGGCTGACCGAACAGGGCCTGGACATCGCACCGTACACAGCAGCCATCGACCAACTCCTGCAGACGGGCGTCTGGCCCGAGTGACGAACCCCGAGACGGCCCCGGCACACCTGCCTACGCCCCGACGCCCCTTGCCTCGAGCGTCCCTGACGCACCTGCCTCAGGTCCGGCAACGCCCCCAGCCTTGAGCGGCTTAGGCGCACCTGCCGACGGCCCGGCAACGCCCCAGGGGCGCGGGGAACTGCGCGACCGGCCACGATGGCGCCGCGGACGCCCGACGGCATGCTCTGAGGTTCGAGCGTCCCTGACACGCCTGCCGACGGACGCGCAACGCCCCAGGGGCGCGGGGAACTGCGCGACCGGTCACGACGGCCCCGCAGAAGACCGTCGGCCGATCTACCGTCGCCCCTGGCGGAGCGTCACGTCAGTCGCCGGTCCAGCGCACGAACCGCCCCCTGGAACGACCGCCCCAGCCCCGGCTTCGCCAGCCCGAACGCGACCCGGAACGGCGCCGTCCCATCCACGGCGAACGTCCACTGCACGCGCGTGCCCGCCCCCGCCGGGGCGAGCCGCCACTCCTCGACCATGGCCCGCGCCCCCGGCGCGTTGGTGAGGTCGACGCGATAGGCGTACACCTCGGGACTCTCCGCCGCGAGTATCGTCTCCTCGAAACGCGTACCACCCTTGAGCCGCACCTCACGCCGGGCCCCGTCGTCCAGCGGGCGCGCCAGCGTCACCGCCGCGAACCACTCCGGCCAGCCCGGCACATCCTCGGCGAGCGCCCGGTACACCGTCTCCGGCGGAGCCGAGATCTCCCGCGCGAAGACGTGCCGCACCGGCGCACGCCCCACGAAGTCGAGCCCCACCTCACGCAGCAGGTGTGCCATGGACGAAACCCCCTGTGTGCCGACACTGCCCCGGGCGACGTCACCCTAGCTGGCGCCTCGTCAGATGTCTGCACCCTCATCGGGCTCGCCGGCCACCACCAGCCGCCGCAGGTGCTCCGAGATCTCCGTGCGCGCCTCGGCCTCCAGCCCGGCGTCCGTCACCACGGTGTCGACCTGCTCCAGCGCCGCGAACGAACTCAGCCCCACCACACCCCACTTGGTGTGGTCGGCGACCACCACGACCCGCCGCGCCGACTGCACCAGCCGCCGGTTCGTCTCGGCCTCCGCCAGGTTCGGCGTGGACAGGCCGGCCTCGACCGATATCCCGTGCACACCGAGGAACAGCACGTCGAAGTGGAGCGCCGCGATCGCCTGGTCCGCCACCGGGCCCACCAGTGAGTCGGACGGGGTGCGCACACCGCCGGTCAGCACGACCGTGGCCGCGCCCTGCCGGGGGCCCGTCGTGCGCTGCGCGGCATGGAACACGTCGGCCACCCGCACCGAGTTGGTGACCACGGTCAGGTCGGGAACGTCGACGAGCCGATGCGCCAGCGCGAACGTCGTCGTACCGCCCGACAGTGCGATCGCGCTGCCCGGCGCCACCAACTCGGCCGCCGCCCGCGCGATGTCCTCCTTGGCCGTCAGCTCCAGACCCGACTTGGCCTCGAACCCCGGCTCGTGCGTGCTGGCCTCGACCACCGGGACCGCGCCGCCGTGCACCTTCTCCAGCACGCCCTGCCGGGCCAGCGCGTCGAGATCGCGGCGCACCGTCATGTCCGACACGCCGAGCTTGCGGGTCAGCTCGTTGACGCGCACCCCGCCGCGGCGCCGTACCTCGTCCAGGATCAGGGCGCGCCGCTGCTCCGCGAGGAGGTTCTGATTCTCGCTCACGTACGCTCCGGTCCTTTCGCCGCTGCCGTCCGACATCCCTGCGCACCCCCTCCGACAAGGACATTCTCGCGCCTTTGGGGGCGCGGGACGACCCATCCTCGCACGGGAGGGCACAGGTCGCGCCACTGGCCGTCCCGCCGCGCACATGTCACTTCGGCATGTCCCGTTCCCCTGCCCTTCACACAGAACGGGGAGATTCCGTGACGAGAGGTGTACGGGGCGGTCGCGGGGGAGATCCTTGTGCCCGCACGGACAGAAGCCGACGGCTCGTCACGGGGGAAGTGCGAACAGTGGAACGTGCGCCGGAACGCGCCGCCATGACCGGGGCGGACGCGACGACGAAGGAGCCCGCCGACCAGGGCACGAGCACCGTGAGCGGCGGTGCCGCGCTGGAACTCCTGGTCCACGGGGTCGGCGGCACCACGCCGCAGGACATGCTGGACGATCCGCGCACCGTGCGGATCACCGGCGACGACACGGCCGCCGTGTTCCGCCGGGCCGACGATGTCGACGCCGAGGACCGACCGGACGACCACCGGGGACGCCCCGTCCCCGAGGCCTACGTCTGGTGCAACCTCACCTCGGGCAACAGCGCCCGCGCCCTGTGGCTGTTGCTGCTGCCGTTCATGGTGGTCAACCTCGCCCACTGGATGCGGCCCACCACCCGTGACCGCGCGCGGACGGTGCGTCTGTACGGCCTGCTCGTACGCCTCGCGGGGCTGACCCTGACCGTGCTGCTCGTCGCGGCCGCCTGCGAGGTCGCCCTCGACCTCGCGGCCTGGCAGTGCGCGGGCACGAGCGCGTGCGCCGAGCGGCACAGCTGGCTGGGCTGCCTGTCGCCCGCGGTCTCGGACGCCGGCTGGTGGAGCCACCCCGGCCGCAGGCTCGCCCTCGCGGCGGTGGTGCCCGCCGCGCTGACCGGCCTGCTGTGGTACCTCTCCCGCCGCACCTGGAGCGCGTACGAGTCCGAGCGGCCGATGACCCGCGAGGCCGAACCCGACGAGGAGTCCGGCGGCACCTCCCTGGGCCGCCCCGGCTTCTGGTACGGCCGCCGCCTCGTCGCCCGCCTGCGCGCCGCGCACACGGCCGCGGGCCTGCTCACCGTCACCGCGGCGGTCGCCTCCGCGGCGGCCCGCTTCGACCGCCGGTCCGGCGGCCCCGCGCTCCTCGACACCCTCGGCTGGACCCTGGACGCGGCGATCGTCGCCTGCGCGGCCGTCGTGGTCTGGGTGGTGTGCCGCCGGGGCCGCAGCGAGAACCGTCTCGACCAGGAACTCGACGAGCACCTCGTACGACGGCTGCCGCTCGCCGCCCTCGTCCTGCTGGCGCTCGCCGTGGTCTACGCCGGATGGGAGAGGCCGGGCTGGACGTCGACCGGACGCCTCCCGGGCGACCCCACCTTCGGCGCCATCGCCTTCTTCCAGGGCCTGCTCGTCATCGCCCTCGCCGTCGTCGCCCACCTCCTGCATCGCACCCGGCCCGACCCGCGCGCCGCCATGCGCGGCCTCGGCGGACCGGCCGTGGTGATGCTGGCCTGCGCCCTCGGCGGAGTGATGTCCGGCGGGGTCGCCCAGCGCGTCGCCGACTGGCTGGACGGCACCGGCGCGTCCATCGTCGGCCCGCCCGTCCTGCTGACCTGGCAGGCATCCGTGATCCCGCCGCTGCTCGTCCTGCTGCTGCTCCTCGGCGGCTGGCTCGGCCGGCGGGCCTGGCGGCTGCGCCGCACCGAACTGGGCCAGGTGGAGGTGGACTACGTCGGAGAACCCCGCGACACGGCACGCACCCGCCGCATCGCGACCACGCGCGCGATGGCGACGCTCACCGACCGGGCCCCGCTCGTCGTCGCCGTCACCTCCACGGCGACCCTGCTCCTCGGCGCCGGGGCGCTGGTCGGCGCGCTGACCACGGACAAGACACCGAGCGAGGCCGCCGGCGGGACGTACGCCTTCGTGCACGGCGCCGCCCAGACCGCGCAGGCACTCGGCTCCTGGCTGATCGGCGTGGGCTTCATACTCTTCGTCACCTGGGGCCGACGCGCCTACAAGGACGCCTCCGCCCGGCGCACCATCGGCATCCTCTGGGACGTCGGCACCTTCTGGCCGCGCGCCGCCCATCCTTTCGCGCCGCCCTGTTACGCCGAGCGGGCGGTGCCGGACCTCACCTGGCGGATCGTGACCTGGACCCGCGCCGCGGAAGGCCGGCGCCTCGTCATCTCCGGACACTCCCAAGGCAGCGTGCTCGCCGCCGCGGCGGCCTGGCAGCTCACACCGGACGACCGCAAGCAGGTCGCGCTCCTGACCTACGGCTCGCCGCTGGAGCGTCTGTACGGCCGATGGTTCCCGGCCCACTTCGGCCAGGAGGCGCTCACCCAGCTGCACGACGACGTCGACTGCTGGCGCAACCTGTACCGGGTCACCGACCCCATCGGCGGCCCGGTGCGGTTGCCCGGCGACTGCGGCCCCGCGGTGGACCGTGCGGCCCTCAAGGACCCGCTGGCGTACGGCCGTACCCCCGAGCACCCGCTGCCCGCCCCCATCCTCGGCCACGGCCAGTACCAGGCGGACCCGGTGTTCGCGGAGGAACGGGAGCGGCTGCTGGCCCGGCTCAGGCCGGAACTGCCGGCCCAGAGACCGGAGGGCGACGGCTGATCCGGTGGCCTCGACGGTGTCCGCGGCACGGAGCCGCGGCACCCGGCCCCCCGTGGGAGCGCCGGGTGGCGCCCTGATCTACGCCCCGGCCGACGCCGTCACGTCATCTCCGGCAGGTCCTCGGCGTACAGCAACGTCAGGTCGTCGGTGCTGGGCTCCGCCAGCTGGGCGACCCGGCTCGCATGCCGTTCCACCATCGCCTCGAAGGTCTGGCGTGCCGTGCGGCCGTTGCCGAACGCGGGACCCTTGGGGATCGCCGTGAAGTACTTCAGCAGGGCGTCGGAGAGACCCGGGCCCAGCCGGTACTCGTGCTCCTCGGCCTGCTGCTCCACGATCCGCAGCAGCTCCTCCGGGCCGTAGTCACTGAAGGTGATGGTCCGTGAGAAGCGGGACGCCACACCGGGGTTGACCGACAGGAACCGCTCCATCTCGGCGGTGTAGCCCGCCACGATCACCACGACCGCGTCCCGGTGGTCCTCCATCAGCTTCACCAGGGTGTCGATGGCCTCCTTGCCGAAGTCCCGGCCCGAGTCCTCCGGCGACAGCGCGTACGCCTCGTCGATGAACAGCACACCGCCGCGCGCCCGGTCGAAGGCCTCCTGGGTACGGATCGCGGTGGAGCCGATGTGCTCGCCGACCAGGTCGACGCGGGACACCTCGACCAGATGGCCCTTCTCCAGGACGCCGAGGGAGGCGAGGATCTCGCCGTAGAGACGGGCGACCGTCGTCTTGCCGGTGCCGGGGGAGCCCGTGAAGACCAGATGGCGCTTGACGGAAGCGGCCTTGAGGCCGGCCTCCTGACGGCGCCGGCCCACCTCGATCATGTCGGTGAGCGCGCGCACCTCGCGCTTGACGCTGTCCAGGCCGACCAGCGCGTCCAGTTCACCGAGGACTGCCTTGGAGGTCCGCGACGGCTTCTCGGCCTCCGCGGCGGCGATCAGCGGCTCCTGCTCGGTGGTGCGCTGGCCGGGGATGGCGCCGAGGAGGCCGGGCGACTGGTGCGCCGTCTGCACGGCGGGCTCCGGCGCCGGCGCCTGCCTGAGGCCCGCGCTCTCGTCGCTGGTGCAGTCCTCCACGTCGGGGCCCTGCCCGGAGCCCGCGTCCGGGCCGCCGTCCGCGAACTCGTAACCGCCGCGCGCGCACCGCTCCGTACGGCACTTCCGCAGCGTCGTACGGCAGCCGTCGATCACATGGAAGCCGTAGCCCGCGCTGCCCCTGACCCGGCAGTTCAGGAACGTGCCGCGACCGCCCGCCGACACGTAGAACCCGGCCTCCGCCGGGGACTCCACCGTGCAGCGCTCGATGGTGGGATCGGCGCCCTTGGTGACGATCACGCCGGTCTGGGTGCCGTCCACGGTGCAGTTGTTGAGGGTGCCGCCGCTGCCGTGGTCGCGGAACCAGGCCCCCGTCGCCGCGTCCCGGATCCGGCAGTCGTCCAGCTGCGCCGTCGCGCCGTCGCTCACCGACACGGCCGTGTTGCGCACCTGCGACAGGTCACTGTCGACGACGTCCGCACGGGATCCCCGGTCGAGGACGAACAGCGCGTCCGGCACGTCGTGCACCCGGCACGAGTCCAGGACCGCGGTGGCGCCGTCGCTGACCCAGACCGCCGGGTAGTCGCCCGTGCTGTCGAAGATCTCGCACTGGTTCGCGTCCACGCGCGTGCCCGGATCCCACACCGAGAGCCCGTTGCGCCCGAACTGACGCACTGTCGTGCGGGTCAGCGTCAGCACCGAACGGGAACGCAGGTCGACCGCGTTCTCCGGGATGTCGTGGATACGGCAGTCCGCCAGCGTCAGCACTGCGTCGGTGTCGAGAGTGACACCGTCGGCCGTGGTGCGGTGCACATCGCAGTCGGTGAGATGAGCGGTGGCCCGCCCGGTGACCTGGACACCCGAGCCCCGGACCTCGTAGACCTCGCAACCGACCGCTTCCAGCGCGGAGTTCTCCCCGGTCGCCGTCAGTCCCGACCCGGAGGCGTGGTGCACCCGGCAGCGCTCCAGCCGGGGGTGGCCCCCGCCGCGTACTGCGATGCCCGCCTGACCGGCCGCGACGACCTCGCACTCCTCGAACACGCCGCCCCCGCCGTCCAGTACGGCGATGCCGATGCCCGCGGGGTTGTCGACCGTGCAGCGGCGCACGGTCGGCCGCGCACCGCCGCGCACCTCGATCCCGGCCGCCGACCGCGTGACGATCCGGACGTCCGTCAGCTCCGGTGTGCCCTCCTCGACCAGCAGCGCGGGCGCCGCGGCGTCCTGGCCCTCCACATGCAGGTCCTGGACCACCGCCGAGGCACGCACCGTCAGCGGCACACCGTCCACGGGCGCGATACGCACCGAGCCGGGGGAGCCCTCGGGGCCGCGCAGGGTCACCGCCCGCTGGACGACGAGGTTCTCCCGGTAGGTGCCGGGCGCGACAGTGAGGACGTCACCGTCGGCCGCGGCCTCCAGGGCGGCGGCGAGCGACGCGTACTCACCCGTGCGGCGCCGCCACCGCGATGTGCCGGTGTGCGTCACCTGGACCGTGCCCTGTGCCATGGCGTTGACGTGCCCCCACCTCGTAGTACGCGGGTTTAGCTGCCGAAGAGTTCGGCCGGACCACCGTAGCGTGCGCGCGGGTGGTGGGTTGACCAGAGCCGGAAGGCCGTCAACTGCCGGTGCCGGTCCGGCCCCAGTCGGGACCCGCTCTGTCCCAGGCCTGGTCCCAACGGGCGTACCGGCGGCGGACCATGCGCCACACGATCAGCCGTCTGCCGCCCTCGACGAGACCGGCCACCAGCAGCGCCGCGCCCACCCCCGCGATCACGGCGTGCGTCGCCGCTGTCGCGGAGTCCAGCGGCCGGGCCACGGTTCTGCCCTGCCGGTCCGTCCACATCCGGAAACGGTCGCCCGGCTGCGGGCTGTCGAGGCTCGCCATCACCCGGCCCTGGCGCACGGTGCCGTCCGGTGCGGTCCAGTCGGCCAGGACCCGGGTGCGCGTGTCCCGGCCGGTGGCCGCCTCGGGGTCGACGTCCAGCGACGAGCCGTCCAGCTTGCGGACCACGGTCGCCGTCACCAGGTGCCGTGCGGCGCGCTGTTCACGTACGGATTCCTGCAGGGCGCTCTGGGCCAGGCCGCCGACGAGGGAGCCGACCAGGGGCGTCACGACCAGGATCAGCAGCAGGGCCGCGAGAGCGACCCACGCCTCGGCGAGATCGGTCGCACGACGCAGCGGATTGTGCCGCCAACGCCAGAGTCCGCTGATCGCCCGCATCGCCGGCCACCCCCTTCCCGCCTCCGTGATAACCCGTGGCGGAGCCGTTCACCCGGGGGCCCCGCCGAAGAGAGAGCGAAATCACCTGTGTTCGGGGCCTCTCAGGTAGTTCTCACGAAAGGCCCAACGCTCGGACCCCGGGCCGGGGTTCCCGGCCGTCCGTCGTCGTGGGGATCTTCGTCAGCCGAGGATCGTGACAGGGTCGCCGACCCGGATCGTGCCCCGGGTCAGGGGCACCAGGTTCTGGCCGAACACCAGCTTGCCGCCCAGGCGGCGGTGTCTGCCCAGCGTGAGCAGCGGCTCTCTGCCGCGCTCGGCGGTGGCCTGGTCGGTCGTCGTCACGACACAGCGCCCGCATTTCTTGGGCACGCGGAAGGTGACCTCGCCGATGGCGATCCGCGACCAGTCGTCCTCGGCCCAGGCGTCGGTGCCCGACACGACGACGTTCGGCCGGAAACGGTTCATGGGCAGCGGGCCCTCGTGCGCGCGATCACCCTGGGCGATCAGAGAATTGAGGGCGTCGAGGGACGCGGTCGTGGTGAGCAGCAGGGGATAGCCGTCGGCGAAGCTGACCGTCTCGCCCGGCAGGCCGTACTCGGGGTCCACGGGCCGGCACGTGTCCGGGTCGGGCATGTGGACCAGGCGCACCTCGGCGCCGAGATAGGTGCTGCACCAGACGTGCGCCGCGTCGTCCTCGGCGAGGACCGCCTCGATCTTGTCGCGGAAGATCTCCGCGGGAACGCTGCCGACCCCGCTCGGCACGGGCACGCTCAGCGGCTCCATCCCGGGTGCGGTCAGCCGAACACCGCCACCGGGCAGCAGCTCGGCGGCGGCCAGCGCCAGACGCGGTTGCTGGCGCTGGGTCACGACCTTTCCCCCGTCGTCGATCAGCATCCAGCGTCGATCTCCGGCCGGCCCCCAGGGCTCCACGACGGCTTCCCGGAGCGCTGTGGCCCGGAACGCCTTGACCGGATGAACGTGAACCGACTGCAACTGTGCGTGCCCCATGGAGCCATCGTGCCAGGTGGCACCGACAGTCCCGGGGGAGCGGATCAGTAGCCGCGGTACTGCTGGTTGTTGTACGGGTCCTGATAGGGGGCCGCGGCCGGACGGGGAGCCGCGGGGCGCATCGCCTCGTAGCCCATGCCGCCGGGGGCGACCGGCCTCGGCTGCTGTGCCTGCTGCGGACCCGGGTAGCCGCGGGGGGCCGCCTGCTGCGGGATGTAGGCGGCGGGCGCCTGCTGGAGCGGAGCGGGCTGCTGCGCCTGCGGATAACCGTAGGAGGGCTGGGACGGTCCCGCCGGGAGGGCGGGCAGCGCGGACGGCAGGGCGGGCAGGTTGCTGCCCGGCATGTCGTACGCGGCGGGGACCCGGATCGGGGCGATCTGCGGGGTGCCCCGCTCGGCGACGAGCCTGTCGTAGATCGGGGTGTCCGGGAAGGAGGCGGAGTAGTAGCCGCCGCCATAGGTGGAGCGGGGGGAGGTCATGGCACATAAGGTAAGCCCACGATGTGCTGGTTGGGGAGACCGATAAGAGGGTTGTTTTATGTGCCCGCAGTGACGCTGGATCCCCAATGCGAGCGAACTTGGCAAAAAGGGACGCCAATCAGCGTTCGGATCGTGTAAATGCCGAGTTCCGGGCGGGTTACCGGGGGTTGACCACGGGTGTTCGCCCGCCCCTCGTGGGAGTTCGATGTCGCGGAGAATAGGTTGACCCTGTAGAAGAACCCAATGAGCTGCCGGGACATGCCTGGCGCCGAGAGCCGGTGATGGGGGCGGACATGTCAATGCCGAAGGGATCGAATGTCCCGGTGCCGACGACGGCACTGCGGGTCGAATTGGGCTGGCGCTCCGGTCCTGGCGTACCCGACGTGGACGCCTCGGCCCTGCTGCTCGTCGACGGAAAGGTCCGCTCCGACGCGGACTTCGTCTTCTACAACCAGGCCACGCACTCCTCCGGCGCCGTCCGGCACGAGGGCAAGGGGGACGCCGGCGGGCAGGTGACCGACAGCCTGCTCGTCGACCTCGCGCGCGTGGAGCCCGCCATCGAGACCGTCATCCTCGCGGCCTCCGCCGACGGCGGATCGTTCGGCCAGGTCCCCGACCTCTACATCGAGGTCAAGGACGCGGCCCAGGGGACGGCCGTCGCCCGCTTCGACAGCACCGGCGCCGGCGTCGAAACCGCTTTCGTGCTCGGCGAGTTCTACCGCCGTCAGGGCGCCTGGAAGTTCCGCGCCGTCGGCCAGGGCTACGGCAGCGGCCTGGAGGGCCTGGCCACCGACTACGGCATCACGGTCGACGAACCGCAGCAGGCGGCACCCACCGCGGCGCCGGCCGCCCCACCGGCCCCCACCATGGCCCCGCCTCCGCCCGCCATGCCGCCGGTCCCGCCGCCCACGCCGCAGGCGGCGCCGGTCAGCCTCAGCAAGGTCACGCTCACCAAGGCGGCCCCCGCGGTCTCGCTGACCAAGCAGGGCGGCACCTCGGGCGCCCTGCGCGTGAACCTCAACTGGCAGGTGCGCAAGCAGTTCTCGGGCTGGGCCAGCAAGCTGGGCCGCCCGGTCGCCATGCACAACGACCTCGACCTCGACCTGTGCGCCCTGTACGAGCTGACCGACGGCAGCAAGGGCGTGATCCAGTCACTCGGCAACGCCTACGGCGCCCTGCACCAGCCGCCGTACATCCACCTCGACGGCGACGACCGCACCGGCGCCGTGGCCGACGGCGAGAACCTCACCGTCAACCTCGACCACCAGCGCGCCTTCCGACGCATCCTGGTCTTCGTCACCATCTACCAGGGCGCGCGTTCCTTCGCCGACCTGCACGCCACGGTCACCCTCACCCCGCAGCACGGCGCCCCGATCGACTTCTCCCTCGACGAGTGCACCGTCCCCTCCACGGTGTGCGCGCTCGCCCTGATCACCAACACCGGCAGCGACCTGATCGTCCAGCGCGAGGCCCGCTACCTGGTCCCCGAGCGCGGCGTCAGCCCGCAGCGCACCGTCGACTACGCCTACGGCTGGGGCATGAACTGGACGCCCGGCCGCAAGTAGTCAGCCCTCGTCGGGCAGCACGTCCGGACGCGTGTAGGTGCGGCCCTTCCAGGCCGCACCTCGTCCCCTGTAGTGCTGCACCGCGGAATCGACCGTCATCAGGAGATAGAGGAACGCGGTGAACGGCAGCAGAGGAGCGAGCCACAGCGACTGCCCGTAGTAGCGGAGCATCGGGACGTACGTCCCCGTCATCACCAGCCACGCCACACCACCGCCGACCGCGGTCGCCGCGTCCCCGCCCACCAGGCCGCCGACGAGCGCCGCGGGCGGCACCAGATACACCAGCACCAGTCCGGCGACCGTCCCCGCCAGCACCAGCGGATTGTGCCTGAGCTGGGCGTACGCGCTGCGCGACACCATCCGCCACAGATCGCGCAGCCGCGGATACGGCCGCACGCTGTCCACCCGCTCCGCCAGCCCCAGCCAGATGTGACCGCCACCGCGCTTGACCGCCCGCGCGAGCGCCACGTCGTCGATGACGGCGTGCCGGATGGCGTCCGGGATCCGCGCGCGCTCCGCGGCCTCGGCCCGCAACAGGACACAGCCACCCGCCGCTGCCGCCGTCCGCGACCCCTTCCTGCCGATCCGGCGGAACGGATACAACTGCGCGAAGAAGTACACGAAGGCCGGCACGACCAGCCGCTCCCACAGACTCTCCACCCGCAGCCGCGCCATCAGCGAGACCGCGTCGAAGCCGCCGGTGCGCGCGGCCGCGACCAGTTCGCGCAGGCTGTCGGGCGCGTGCGCGATGTCGGCGTCCGTCAGCAGGAGGTACTCGGGGTCACGCGCGCGTGCCAGGCCGATGCCGTGCCGCACCGCCCACAGCTTGCCCGTCCAGCCCGCGGGCGGCTCGCCGGGCGAGTCCACCGTCAGGGGCAGCCCCCCGTGGCGGCGCCCGAGCTCACGCGCCAGCTCCCCAGTGCCGTCCGAACTGCCGTCGTCGATCAGGAAGACCTCCGCGCGGCCCGGATAGTCCTGGGCGAGCAGCGACGGCAGGCTCAACGAAAGCACCGCGGACTCGTCCCGGGCCGGTACGACGACACAGACCGACGGCCACTCGCCCGGCGGCGTCCGCCGCGGAAGCCTCACATCCGTACGCCAGAAGAAGCCCTGACAGAGCAGCAGCCACAGCCAGGCGGCGAGTGATCCGGCGGCGATCCACGCGAAGGCGCTCACCCGCGCAGTCTGCCCCACGACAGCGGCCGGCACGGGCCCATCGTCTATCGTGGCCGGGTGAAGATCGCGCTGATGGACTCCGGAATCGGCTTGCTCGCGGCCACCGCCGCGGTACGGCGGCTGCGGCCCGACGCAGACCTGGTGCTCTCACTCGACCCCGACGGCATGCCCTGGGGTCCCAGGACTCCCGAAGACCTCACCCGGCGCGCCGTGGCCGTCGCCGACGCCGCCGCGGCACACCGCCCCGAAGCCCTGATCATCGGCTGCAACACCGCGACCGTGCACGCGCTGCCCACCCTGCGCGCCCGCCTCGAACCAGGCATACCGGTCATCGGCACCGTCCCGGCGATCAAGCCCGCCGCGGCCGGCGGCGGCCCCGTCGCGATCTGGGCCACCCCCGCCACCACCGGCAGCTCCTACCAGCGCGGACTGATCAACGACTTCGCCGACGGCGTGCCCGTCACCGAAGTGCCCTGCTTCGGGCTCGCCGAAGCGGTCGAGCACGCCGACGAGACGGCGATCGAGGCCGCCGTCGCCGCGGCGGCCGCGCTCACCCCCCGGGACGTGACGACCGTCGTCCTGGGCTGCACGCACTACGAACTCGTCGCCGAGCGCATCCGCACCGCGGTCCAGCGCCCCGGCTTCCCGCCGCTCGTCCTGCACGGCTCCGCCGGAGCGGTCGCCGCGCAGGCCCTCCGCCGGCTCGGCGAGCAGCCCGCCCCCGACGCGGCGGCGAAAGGCACCCTCACCGTGCTGCTGAGCGGCCGCGAGGGCAAGCTCCCCGAGCCCGCTCTGGCCTACGCGGAAGGCCGTCTCCTCCAGGCGGTCAGCCCCGCGCAGTGACCCGCCGTCACCACCGACGGGCATGAACCGGCCCGGATGAACGGACGCGGTCGATCCGGTGTCGTCCGGTCGGCGCAGTCACCCTGTGCTACCCGGTACCAGCGCAGCGAATCCTGAGTAACCTCATAGCCATGAGGGACCACCCCCACGGCAGGAAGCCGCATCCTGATGTGTGGACCGGGCGGGCGACCAACCGGGTCCAGTGGTTGCTGGCGCTCGTCGGCGCCGCCTGCATGGCACTTGGAATCGAGCTGGCCGTCGACTCACCGTGGACCGACGGCGTCGCCGCTCTCGTCATGGCCGTCGTGGGCTGCATCGCGGCCGGCCTACTGGTCCTCTTCGGCACGCTGGCGTTCGTGCACGTCGCCCTGAAGGTCGACCAGGAGTGCCTTGAGGTGCGCTGCGGCCACATCGGTGTGCCGCGCCGCCGAATCCCCTTGTCGGACGTCGTCGGCGCGGAGTTCGTGCCCCTTGTCACTCCGCGCCACTGGGGTGGCTGGGGCTACAGGTGGCGGCCCGAGAAGGGCACCGCCGTCGTCGTACGGCGTGGCGAGGGCCTGATGCTGCGCATGGGGGACGGCCACACGTTCACCGTCACCGTGGACGACGCGCAGACCGCGGTGGGGGTCATCGAGGACCGACTGCGGACTCGGACGGCAGGCACGGCTCTCTGAGTCGCGGCTGCTGAGGGTGGTCCGGTCGTTTGGCTGCAGGGTGTGGTGGTCCGGTCGTTTGGCCTCGAGTGAGGTGGTCCGGTCATCTGGGCGCGGGTGAGGGTGGCTGTTCGGCCCATGTGTGCGGACAACACTGCTGACTCCGGGAGTGTGGGCTGCAGGGTGGCCCGGGGGAGTGTGGTCCACAGGATGGTCCGCGGGACTGTGGGCGGCAGGGTGGTCCGCGGGGCGTGTGGGCTGCGGTGTTGTCCCCCGTGAGGGTGTGGGCAGCAGGGGTGCCCCCGCGGGGGTGTGGGTTCCGGGGTTTCCGTAGGGGGTGCGGGCGGCAGAGTCGTCGTACGTCGGATCGCTGCACGTCAGCTCATGGAGTCAGCCGGTCGCCACGCGTGCGTACGTCGTCCTCGCGCTGCGTCGACTCGACGGCGATCGGGCGTGCCGTCGCCAGCCCCGCCAGCAGGCCCGCGCCCACGGACACCGTGGTGAAGCTGAGCGCGTTGCCGATCGCGGCGATGGCCGCCAGCGCGGTGAGGGCCGCGCCCGCCGTGAGCGCGACGGGGGTGGGGCGAGCGGTGCGCCAGAGCGCGAACAGCATCCAGCAGAAGGCCGCCGCCAGCAGCAGTACGCCGACGACTCCCTGTTCGGCCGCCTGCTGCAAGGGCGCCGAGTGAGGCTTGCCGTCGGACAGCAGCGTCGCGGTGGCCGTCGGACTGAGCTCCCCGAAGCGCCCGGGGCCCGCGCCGAGGACCAGGTCCTCGCGCGCCACGTGCAGCGCGTCGTGCCACAGCTGGATTCGGTGCAGGGTCAGCTGACCCTCGAGCCAGGCCAGCAGCCCGCCGGGGACGACGTTCCCGGCGACCGCCCAGATCAAGCCGGTGACGGAGGCCGCGGCGACGGCCAGTCCGGCGATGCCCACGCCGCGACGCCGGAGGTGGCCGGCCGAGAGCGAGCACAGCAGCACGGCGGAACAGGTGACGAAGCCGCTGGTCGAACCCAGGGCCGCGGCGGTCACCGTGATTCCGGCGGCGAGCAGGCGCAGGCCCAGGCGCAGGAGGGGCGCCGAGGCGGACCATGCGGCGCAGCACGCGGCACCGGTGGCGAGCGTCAGCACGGCGGCGGTGGCTCCCGCGTGGCCCAGCGGGGTGACGAGCTGCGGGCCGGGGGAGAGGTGGGGAACGGCCACCGTCAGGCCCACTCCGGCCACGGCTCCCGCGCAAGGGGCGGCGACCGGTAGCAGCGCCCCGCCGATCCGTCCCGCCGCATAGCCGGCGGCCACGGCGAGGATGGCGAGCAGCACACCCTCGGGGCGGCCGTCCTGCACCGCGGCAGAGACCAGCGACCAGGCGGCGCAGGCTCCGAGCACCACGACGCCCGCCGCATCAGAAACGTTTCGTCTGTCGCCGTCCTCTTGCGAACCTGCCGAGGACGTCATTCTTGCGACACCCACCCCGCCCCCCGAAACCGGTCCCCCGACCTGTGACGGACCCTCGGCCATCCGGACCTGACCGGCCGAAACGACTGAGGCTCCGGCATACCGTAACGGCTTATGGCCGGTTTGTGGACGTGTCGTGCAGGAACGATGCGTCGCGGGGGCAGCCAGGGGGTGGTGCCGTGGGTGTGCCGCGGGCCGGGGTAGGAGGGGGCGGGAGTCAGCCGGGGGTAGGCCGGGGGATAGGTCGGGACGCCGTGTGGTGCCGCACCGGGGTGGTGACGGACCACATGTGGCGTCGTGGGGAGAGGGGAGCGGCGCCCCATGAAGGGGCCCCATGAATGTGGTGCCGCATGAATGGGCCCTATGAATGTGGTGCCGCGCGGGGCGGGACCCTGTGTGGCGGTGCCCCATGCACAGGGGGGCGGGGCGCTGCGCGATGCTTCGGTCGGAGTGGACCGGAATCTATGTGGTGTCTCGCGCGGAGGGCACCAAGGGGCCGCCCGGAGTCTCGCCGGAAGCAGTGTGAGCTCGGTCTTCACCGGGCTCGGCCGCGTGCGGAGCGCCCTGCCCGCGAGACGGACCGCGCTGTCCGTGCCAAGGTCAACCGCCGTACACTCCCGGAGTGACCGTCACCGCAACCTCCGTGGACGAGTCGGACCAGCTCGACCCGCAGACCGCGCCCGCCTCCCGCGCGGCACGACTCGTGTGCCTGGTTCCGGCCCTCGCCGCGGCGCTCTCCGGAGTGCTGCTCTACGTCAGCTTCCCGCCCCGCACCCTGTGGTGGCTGGCAGTGCCGGCCTTCGCCGTCTTCGGCTGGGTGCTGCGCGGTCGCAGCTGGAAGGCGGGTCTCGGCCTCGGCTATCTCTTCGGCCTCGGCTTCCTGCTGCCGCTGCTGGTGTGGACCGGTGTGGAGGTCGGCCCCGGCCCCTGGATCGCGCTCGTCGTGATCGAAGCGGTGTTCGTCGCCCTGGTGGGTGCGGGGGTCGCCGCGGTGTCGAAGCTGCCGGGCTGGCCGGTGTGGGCGGCGGCGCTGTGGATCGCCGGAGAGGCGGCGCGCGCGCGTGCCCCGTTCAACGGTTTCCCCTGGGGCAAGATCGCGTTCGGGCAGGCCGACGGTGCCTTCCTGCCGCTCGCCGCGGTCGGTGGCACGCCGGTGCTGGGCTTCGCGGTCGTCCTGTGCGGTTTCGGTCTCTACGAGATCGTGCGCCTGGCCGTGGAGCGGCGGCGCACCCGCGCCGTGCAGCGCTCGGCGGCGGCCGTGGCGCTGCTGAGCGTCGCCGTGCCCGTGGTGGGCGCCGTGGCCGCCCGGCCGCTGGTCAGCGACAAGGCCGAGGACGGCACCGCGACCGTCGCCGTCATCCAGGGCAACGTGCCGCGCGCGGGACTGGACTTCAACTCCCAGCGACGGGCCGTACTGGACTACCACGCACGGGAGACCGAGCGGCTGGCCGCCGAGGTCAAGGCGGGCAAGGTCGAGCAGCCCGACTTCGTGCTGTGGCCCGAGAACTCCTCCGACATCGACCCCTTCGCCAACGCCGACGCCCGCGCCGTCATCGACAAGGCCGCCAAGGCGATCGGTGCGCCGATCTCGGTGGGCGGCGTCGTCGAGCGGGACGGCGAACTGCTCAACGAGCAGATCCTGTGGGACCCGGAGAAGGGCCCCGTCGACACCTACGACAAGCGTCAGATCCAGCCGTTCGGCGAGTACCTGCCGCTGCGCTCGCTCGTCGGGGCGATCAACGAGGACTGGACCTCGATGGTCCGCCAGGACTTCAGCCGGGGCAGCGAGCCGGGCGTGTTCACCATGGACGGCGCCAAGGTCGGCCTCGTCACCTGCTACGAGGCGGCCTTCGACTGGGCGGTCCGCTCCGAGGTCACCGACGGCGCGCAGATGATCTCCGTGCCGAGCAACAACGCCACCTTCGACCGCAGCGAGATGACCTACCAGCAGCTCGCCATGTCCCGCGTCCGCGCCGTCGAGCACAGCCGGACCGTCACCGTGCCGGTGACCAGCGGCGTCAGCGCGATCATCATGCCGGACGGCGAGATCACACAGCGGACCGGCATGTTCGTGGCCGACTCCCTCGTCCAGAAGGTCCCGCTGCGCTCCAGCGAGACGCCCGCCACTCGCCTCGGCATCCTGCCGGAGATCGCCCTCGTGCTGGTCGCGGCGGGCGGCCTCGGCTGGGCGATCGGCTCCGGGATCCGCGCGCGACGCGCCGCTGACGCGTAGCCGTACGCCGGTCGCGCGCCCCCGGAAGCTGCGTGGGGTGCCGCCACCGGCCGGTTAGGGTCGTGGACATGGCTACTCCTGACTTCATACGCACGATCCGTGCCTCCGCCGGTCACCAAATGCTGTGGCTCCCCGGTATCAGCGCAGTCGTCTTCGACGACGAGGGACGGGTCCTGTTGGGGCAGCGCGCGGACAACCACAAGTGGACCGTGGTCAATGGCATCCCCGACCCCGGAGAGCAGCCCGCGGCCTGTGCCGTACGGGAGGTGTACGAGGAGACGGGTGTCCGGTGCGTCCCCGAACGGGTCGTGCTCGTCAGGTCGAGCCCTGAGGTCACGTATCCCAACGGCGACCTGTGCCAGTTCATGGACATCACCTTCCGCTGCCGCGCGGTCGGCGGCGAGGCACGGGTGAACGACGACGAGTCGGTCGAGGTGGGCTGGTACGAGGTGGACGCGCTGCCCGAGATGGAACAGGGCCAGCTGTTCCGGATCAAGCAGGCACTGGCCGATGAACCCACGTGGTTCGAGCCTATGAGTACGGACTGAAGTATGGGTTGCGACCATATGTGGCCTGGTAGGAGCGCTGCCTAGGGTCGAACCATGACCCCGCCCAGCACCCTCCCGGCCCAGGGCCCGTCCTTGCCCTCCCCGCTCGACCTCGGCGGCCGCACCGCCCTTGTCACCGGAGCTGCCGGTGGCATCGGCAGAGCCTGTGCCCTACGGCTCGCGGCCGCGGGGGCCAAGGTCAGAGCGGTGGACCGGGACGCCGCCGGACTGGAGGAACTCGCCGAGCACACCCGCGGGCTCGCGGGCGCCGTCGAACCGCACGTCCTGGATCTGACCGATCTGGACGCCGCGGAGCTCGCCGCCGCCGGCACCGACATCCTCGTGAACAACGCGGGGCTGCAACTCGTGCGCCCCATCGAGGAATACCCGCCCGACGTCTTCCACACGGTGCTCACCGTGATGCTGGAGGCACCCTTCCGGCTCATCCGTGGTGCCCTGCCCCATATGTATGGGCAGGGCTGGGGCCGCATCGTCAATGTGTCCTCCGTACATGGGCTGCGCGCCTCGGCCTTCAAGTCGGCCTATGTGGCCGCCAAACACGGCCTGGAGGGACTCTCCAAGACCGCCGCCTTGGAAGGCGCACCACACGGCGTCACGTCCAACTGTGTGAGCCCCGCCTATGTGCGCACCCCCCTGGTCGAGAAGCAGCTCGCCGACCAGGCCAAGGCGCACGGCATTCCCGAGGAGCGGGTGCTGTCCGAGGTGATGTTGCAGGACAGCGCCGTCAAGCGGCTCATCGAACCGGAGGAGGTCGCCGAGGCCGTGGCGTATCTGTGCAGCCCGCACGCCTCCTTCGTGTCCGGTACCTCGCTCGTGCTCGACGGTGGCTGGACCGCGCACTGACCGGCCGGGGGCCGGCGGGATTCCGAGTTATCCACAGGGCTGACGGGGCGGCGGTGCGATGAGTAATCCTGTCGGCATGCCCCGCGATCACATGCACCCCGACCAGCGCTCGCCGGCCGATGCCGGAGCGCCCCTGAGCAGTGCGGAGACACCGTTCCTGGAGCTGCTGGCCAGGGGCGCGTCCGCCGACGCCTATGAGCAGCCGGTGCTGCTCGCCCGTGCCGAGGGCCGATCCACCGAATGGATCGTCGCCCTCGAACAGGCCAAGCTGCTCGCGCTGCGCGTCCGCTCCGAGCTGGAGGGACGGCGTAGACGCGAGGCCGAGCTGTCGGCCCTGTTCGAGACGGCCCACGACCTGGCCGGCCTGCGGGACCTGGACGCCGTGCTCCAGGCGATCGTGCAGCGCGCCCGGTCCCTGCTCGGCACGGACGTCGCCTATCTGAGCCTGAACGACCCGGCCCGGGGCGACACCTACATGCGGGTGACCGAGGGCTCGGTCGCCGCCCGCTTCCAGCAGCTGCGGCTCGGCATGGGGGAGGGCCTGGGCGGACTCGTCGCACAGACCGCCCGCCCCTACGTCACCGACGACTACTTCAAGGACGACCGCTTCCAGCACACCCTCACCATCGACGCCGGAGTGCGTGACGAGGGGCTCGTCGCCATCCTCGGAGTGCCGCTGACGCTCGGCCACCATGTCATCGGGGTCCTCTTCGCGGCGGACCGGCGCGCCCGGGTCTTCGAGCGGGAGCAGATCGCGCTGCTGGGCTCCTTCGCCGCCCTCGCCGCGGCCGCCCTCGACACCGCGAACCTGCTCACCGAGACCCGGTCCGCCCTCGCCGACCTGGAACGGGCCAACGAGATCATCCGGGACCGCAGCGGAGTCATCGAACGCGCCTCGGACGTGCACGACCGGCTCGCCCAACTGGTGCTGCACGGCGGCGGAGTGCACGAGGTGGCCGCCGCCGTCTCCCAGGTCCTCGACGGCACGGTCGAGTTCACGGAAGCGGCCGCGACACCGGCCAGGGCACTGGAGGCATCCCGCGCCGAAGGCCACGCGGTTCGGCACGGCGACGACTGGATCGCCGCCGTGGTCGCGGGCGGCGAACTCCTCGGCGCACTGGTGCTGCGCGGCCACCCCGGCCTCGACCCCGTGGATCAGAGCACCCTGGAGCGGGCCGCGACGGTCACCTCGCTTCTCCTGCTCGCCCGACGCTCCGCGGCCGAGGCCGAACAGCGTGTCCGGGGCGAGCTGCTGGACGACCTGCTCGACGCCCGGGACCGCGACCCGCGGCTGCTGCGCGAACGCGCGGCGCGGCTGTACGCCGACCTCGACGCCACCCATGTCGTCCTCGCCGCCCGCCTCGACGTCGCCGCGGCCGACGCCGACCAGGAAGCGGCCGCCCGCAGACGCCTGTGGTCCGCCGCGTCACACCTCGCCGCGACCCGGCACGGCCTGGCAGCCGCCCGCGACGGCGGCACGGTGCTGGTCCTGCCCCTCGAAACGGGGGAAACCGCCACCGCGGTGGCCCGCAGAACCGCCCGGCACCTCGGAACGGCCGTCCAGGAGTCGGTCACCGTCGGCGCCTCCGCTCCCGTGGAGCAGCCGGCCGCCCACCCGGACACCGTGGCCGCCGCCTACGAGGAGAGCCGACGCTGCCTCGACGCCCTGCGGCTGCTCGGCCGCTCCGGGGACGGCGCCGCCGCGGAGGATTTCGGATTCCTCGGACTGCTGCTGGCCGGGGACCGGGACATCGCGGGCTTCGTCGACCGTACGATCGGCCAGGTCGTCGCCTACGACGAGCGACGCGGCACCGATCTGCTGCAGACCCTCGACGCGTACTTCGCCTGCGGCATGAGCCCGGCCCGCACCAAGGACGACCTGCACGTCCACGTGAACACCGTCGCGCAACGCCTGGAGCGCGTGGGCCGCCTCCTCGGCGCCGACTGGCAGAGCCCCGCGCGGGTCCTGGAGATCCAACTGGCCCTGCGTCTGCACCGGTTGTCGGCACCGACACAGCGCTGACCCCCGCACACTCCGGGCGTACGGGGGCCGGTTCCTCGGGGTGGCCCTACGGGCCGGCCGTCAGACGGTGTGCGCGTCCGCCGGCCGGGCCGACGCGGGCTCCGCGTCCGCCGAGCGGTCGACGTCGGCCAGATCCCGGTGGCGGGTCTCCTTGGCGACACCGACCGCGATCAGCGTCAGGACGGCCGCGCCGATGACGTAGAGGGCGATCGGGGTGGAGCTGCCGTAGGAGTCCAGCAGCGCGGTGGCGATCAGCGGGGCCGGAGCACCCGCCGCGACCGAGGCGAACTGGGCGCCGATCGAGGCACCGGAGTAGCGCATCCGGGTCGCGAACATCTCGGAGAAGAAGGCTGCCTGGGGCGCGTACATGGCGCCGTGCAGCACCAGGCCCACGGTCACGGCGAGGAGCAGGTTGCCGAAGCCGCCCGTGTCGATGAGCGAGAAGAACGGGAACATCCACAGCCCGACTCCGGCCGCGCCCAGCAGATAGACGGGACGGCGACCGATACGGTCCGACAGGGCGCCCCAGCCCGGGATGACCGCGAAGTGGACGGCCGAGGCGATGAGGACCGCGTTCAGCGCCGTCTGCTTGGAGACGCCGGCCGATGTGGTGGCGTAGACCAGGATGAACGCCGTGATGACGTAGTAACTGATGTTCTCCGCCATACGGGCGCCCATCGCCACCAGCACGTCACGCCAGTGGTGCCGCATCACGGAGACGAGCGGCAGCTTCTCGGCCCCGGCGTCGGTCTCGGCCGTACGCGTCGACTTGCGCGCCTCGGCTTGAGCCAACGCCTGCTTGAAGACCGGCGATTCATCGACAGACAGACGAATCCACAAACCGACGATCACGAGGACCCCGGAGAGCAGGAAGGGGATCCGCCAGCCCCAGCTGCCGAAGGCGCTGTCCGACAGCACGGCCGTCAGCAGCGACAGCACACCGGTCGCGAGCAACTGACCGGCCGGCGCACCCGTTTGCGGCCACGAGGCCCAGAACCCCCGCCGTCGTGCGTCCCCGTGCTCCGACACCAGCAACACGGCCCCGCCCCACTCACCACCCAGAGCGAAGCCCTGCACCAGCCGCAGCACGGTCAGCAGCACGGGTGCCGCGGAGCCGATGGTCGCGTGCGTCGGCAACAGTCCGATCGCGAACGTTGCCCCACCCATCAGCAGCAGGCTCAACACCAGCAGCTTCTTGCGCCCGAGCCGGTCCCCGTAATGCCCGAACACGAGCGCACCGATCGGCCGCGCGGCGAACCCGACGGCGTAGGTCAGGAACGACAGCAGGGTGCCGACGAGCGGGTCGGAGTCCGGAAAGAACAGCTTGTTGAAGACGAGGGCGGCGGCCGAGCCGTAGAGGAAGAAGTCGTACCACTCGATGGTGGTGCCGATGAGGCTGGCGGCGACGATGCGCTTGAGGTTGCCGGGTGGTGGGGGAGCGGTGCTTGCGGAGGCCATGTTCGCCACTTCCTCGTGTGCGGTGGGGACGGGTGTGTGTTCGCACACGGTAGGAATCTGCTGGTCAGGGGCACATGTGGTGGGACTACATAGTTCGGGGGCGGGGTGTGCGTGCTGCCCCCATGCCTGCGCCGGGAAGTCCGCCCTACAGGCTTAGGTGGTAGAGGAGTCGGCCCGTCCTCGTGTCGCGTGCTTTGAGTGGAGGTAAGGACGGGGGAGGGCACTGTGCCGGTCCACCGCGGCGGCCAGGAGCGCGCTGAACCCCGAGTCCTCGTCCAGGTCGATCAGCGCGATGTCCACGGATTCCGGGTCGCCGGCGCACGCGGGGTTCGCGTGGCAGCGCAAGCGGTGGTGGAGGCTGGGTCGTTGTTGCAGGTCCGGTCGGCGACTGATCGCCGATCGCGTAATTTCCAGAGCTTCCCGTCACGCATTCAGCGGGACCGCCGACGACACCTCGGCCAGGAGCCGCTGCACCTCGGCGCCCCAGCGCGAGACGATCACCAGATCGCGTGCCGGGTCCACCCACAGCAGATGGTTTCCGCCATTGCCGCGGGCGCAGCGGCCCGTGCGCGGGGCTCCGGGCCACACCGTGCCGCCGTCGTTGAGCCACCATGACAGGCCGTACTCGGGCTTGACCGGGCAGGGCGACCACAGCTCCTCGATCCAGCGACACGACAGGACCTGACTCCCGCCCCATGCCCCGCCGTTCAGACACAGCCGGCCCACGCGGGCCAGGTCCAAGGCGCTGATCCACAGGCCGCCGCCCCAGTGCGCGCCTCCCGAGACGACCTGCAACCTGCTGCCTGGCCTCTCGATCACCGAGTTCTCGTAGCCGTGCCAGGACCAGTCGGCAGAGGCTGCGATCGGCGTCATGACCCGCTCGCGCAGCACGTCCGGCAGGGCACGGCCGAACAGGAACGTGAGAGCCAGCGCGGTGAGGTTCACGCGGACGTCGTTGTAGGCCCAGCCGGCACCGGGCGCACCGCCCGCCGACTCGGTGCCCTCACGGGTGCTCTGCGCGTCCACCCACGTCGGCTTGGACCACAGCTCGCCCTCCCACTGACTGGTCTGGTCCAGCAGGTGGCGCCAGGTGATCGCGCGCCCGTGGGCGGTGCCGAACTCCGGCAGATCCACCGACTGTGCCACCGGCTCGTCCAGGCGCAGCAGCCCGTCGTCGAAGGCGACGCCCGCCACCAGCGACAACACGCTTTTCGTGGCGCTGAAGGCCATCTCCGCCCGGGCCGGGTCGCCCCACGAGGCAAGGATCGCGCCGCGCCGCACGACGACCCCCGAGGCGCCGTGTCCGTCGAGGAGCGGGCCCATGACCTCGCGATGGGAAGGGTCGGACACCTGGCGGGCGAGGTACGACGCCATGTCGTCGATACCCGCCACCGACCGCTCCGCCTGGGCCCGCACGGCCCGCGTGAGGGACGTCCTGTCGACTCCCTCCCAGGGGGCGACGGACCGCTCCGCCTCATCCAGGACCTCACCGTCGTATCGCGATGTCACCGCGTCCACGCCCAACCTCCGCCGCCCATACCGCACACCTGTCATCTGCTCGGCCACTCGCCGGCCTACCCGGTCACCAGCCATCCAGCGTCGCAACCCTCCGATCGGCTCGGCGGGGCACATCCTGTCGAGCCGTCCCCTCCGGCCGCATCTGTTGATGGCGTCCTGCAGGCTGCTCCTGCACGGAAGTTGGGAGAGCCCGCCTGTGCCGAGGCGGATCCGTGGCCCACTGACCCTGTCTGCGGGCGCGTCGCGTATCTGGCGGCTCGGGCTTCGTCTGCTCGCCGACGGTCCCGGTGAGCATCCGCCCCGATGATCTGGCAGGAGTCCATCACGCTTTCGTTCGTCCGAGCGGCGGCCGTCAGCCGCAGCGCGTTCGAACGGCGGACCGTGGTGTCGCTCGCGGTGCCGTGCGACTCCTGACGCGCTCAACCTGACTCCGTGGACACGCAAGATCGTCGTTGCCTCCAGGCAGCGTGCCCCGACTCGATTCATTCTGCGCTCAAGTTCGATATCGCGCGCATCACAGGTCACTTCGGCAACAGATCCAACCCTTGCTCAGGTTGGCGCCGGCCGCCGTGCTCCTGCGCCGCCCGACAGGGATTCCGGCCCGTAC
The DNA here is from genome assembly GCF_043195415.1 of Streptomyces sp. Y7. Classification (NCBI taxonomy): domain Bacteria; kingdom Bacillati; phylum Actinomycetota; class Actinomycetes; order Kitasatosporales; family Streptomycetaceae; genus Streptomyces; species Streptomyces sp. Y7. The sequence goes on along the minus strand of NZ_JBIDDQ010000023.1, from coordinate 32,942 downwards.
AAGCCCTCCGAAGCAGCTGCCGCCCAGCCGCCGCGCACGTGATAACCGCGCGATAGGTGGCTCATATCCGCCGCCCCCAGAGTGGTCTCCGACCTCGCCGCCAGCGCTGGTCGCATCCCGACAACCGACAGAGGTGACAGCGAATGAGCATCGACGCGAAGACGATCGTGCACACCATCCTGGCCGAGGACCTGGAGGTCGATCCGGCCGAGATCGCGGACGACGTCAACCTGCGCACCCTGGAGCTGGACTCGCTGGCCGTCGCCGAACTCATCGTGCGGATCAAGGAGGAGACCGGCGTCGACCTGGGGGGCGAGGAGACCCGCATGGCCGACCTCACCGTCGGGGACGTCGTCGCCCTCGCCGGATCGGGGCGGGAAGCGGCGTGACCGACGGGACCGTCGCCATCACCGGTACCGGACTGGTCACCCCGGCCGGCACCGACAGCGACAGCACCTGGGACGCGCTGTGCGCGGCCCGTTCCCTGGAGTCCGGTGACCCCGAGCCGCTGGAGGGCACCGGCGTACGGCACAGCCTCCGAGTGCCGCCCCTGCCGCCCGGCCGGCTCCGGGGGCGCGGCACCGCCCGCACCGACCCGTTCATCCGGTTCGCCCTCGCCGCCGTCGAGGAGGCCCTGGCCGCGTCGGGCCTGGACCCGGAAGGCTGGGACGGCAGCCGTGTCGGCGTCGTCGTCGGCTGCGGCCTCGGCGGCGCGACGACCCTGCAGGACCAGCACGAGCGGCTGGCCCGCGGCGGCCCCGAGATCGTCTCCGCCTACCTGCACCCCCGTTCACTGACCAACATGGCGGCCGGCGCCATCAGCCTGCGTTACGGGATCACCGGCCCCAGTCACACCGTGGTGGCGGCCTGCGCCTCCGGCGCGGTGGCGCTCGGCCTCGGTAAGACCCTGCTCGACGCCGGCCTGTGCGACACCGTCGTGGCGTGCGGCACCGACGCCGGTGTGACGCCCCTGGTGGTGTCGGGCTTCGCCCGCATGGGCGCCCTGTCCCCGCAGAAGGGACCGGACGCCTCGCGGCCGTTCGACGCCGAACGCGACGGTTTCGTCATCTCCGAGGGCGCGGCCGCCGTCGTCATGGAGAAACCCGCCAAGGCACGCGCCCGCCACGCCGAGGTGCTCGGCCGCCTCCTCGGCTACGGCAGCACCTCCGACGCCCATCACCCCACCGCCCCGCACCCCGAGGGCGCGGGGGCCGAGGCCGCCGTCCGGCAGGCCCTGGAACAGGCCCGGCTGAGCCCCTCCGACGTGCGGACGGTCAACGCCCACGGCACCTCGACCCCGGCGAACGACCTGACCGAGGGCAGGCTCATCGCGCGGATGTTCCCGCACGGCCCGTCGGTCACCGCGAACAAGGGGCTGCTCGGCCACACGCTGGGCGCGGCCGGCGCGATCGAGGCCGTACTCGCGCTGCGGAGCCTGCGCACCGGGATCCTCCCGCCGATCGCGCACACCGAGCGGGCCGATCCGCAACTGCCCGAGCTTGACCTGGTGCTGGGCGGTTCCCGCAGGCACGGCGCGTCTGTCGCCCTGAGCACCTCCTTCGGGTTCGGTGGCGCCAACTGCGCCCTGGTGCTCGACGCCTGACCCACCGCCGCACCGAACCGAGCGACCCGACCCTGGGGGAGTCCATGACGCAACGCGAGAAAGAGCTGGCCCGGGTGCTCGCCGGACCCGAGTTCACCCCCGTCCGGCCGGCCGGCGGGAGCCTGTACGACTACAGCCTGCTGACGCTCCGCCGGGCCAGACTCCTCAACGACGCCGGACTCACCGCGAACTCGCTCTGGCTCGGACGCGGGGACAGCGCGGCCTTCCCCGAATTCCTGCGCACCATGGGCTGGATCGGTGCCTACGACCTCTCGCTGCTCAACGTCCTGGTCTCGCACCAGATCGCCGGCGACGCGCTGCTCAGCCACGGAGGCCCCGGTCAGATCCGCTCCTACGGCCCGGAGATCGACCGGATGGCGAAGGTGTACTGCTTCGCCGCCTCCGAACCGCACGCCGGATCCGACCTGAAGCGGGTACGCACCACGGCCGTCTACGACCCCACGGACCGCACCCTGGTGCTGAACACACCGAGCCCCGCCGACGCCAAGGTGTGGATCGGCAACAGCCTGCACAGCGGCGACGTGGCCATGGTCCTCGGCCGCCTCGTCGTCGCGGGCCGCGACGAGGGCCACCACTGGTTCAGGGTGCCGCTGCGCGAGGGCGGAAGGACACTGCCCGGGGTACGCATCGGGGCCGCCGAGCCCAAGGGCGGGGTGACGGCGAACCAGACCGGCGTGCTGACCTTCACCGACTGCCGGCTGCCGCTGTCCGCGCTGATGGACCGGTGGGCCGCCATCGGCCCCGACGGCTCCTACCGCTCCCCGCTGCCCCGGCACCGGCGGTTCGAGGAGTGTCTGGCGACCTTCACCCACGAGCGGCTCTTCCCCTCCGCGGGCGCCGCCCACGCCCAGCGCCTCGCCTGCGCCGTCACCACCCGGTTCGCGGTCGCCAAGCACGCGTTCGGGGCACCCCTGATCGCGCACGCCCACTACCGCATGCGGCTCTCCACCGCCGTGTGCCGGGCCCTCGCGGCCCGCCACGCCCTGGAGGCACTGACCGCGGTCGCCGTGGCCCGCTCCGCCGAGGGCGCACCCGCCCGCGACCAGGTGGTGCACGCGTTGATCTCCTGCGGCAAGTCCGGCTGCACCGGCGACGCACGGCACACCCTCGCCGAGACCCGCGAACTGTGCGGCGGCCTCGGCTACCACGACGACAACCAGATCAGCCCGCTGCTCCACGACTACGAGATCGCCGTCACCTTCGGCGGTGACAACACCGTCCTCGGCTACCAGGCCTCGCGCTACGCGCTGCGCCACCGCGAGCAGTTCGACGCCGTCCTCGACGAGGCGGTCGCCGCGGCCGGTCACGCGGACCCCGTACTGCGGATGCGGCAGATCTGCGACGCCCTGCTCGACCGGTTCGAGCAGTCGGGCCCGGGTGAGGCCAGCACCCGGTGGACCCGCGCGGTCTACCAGACGCTGGCGCTCGGCCACTGGGCCGCCCACCCCGAGGGCCCGCTGGGCACCCGCCTGATGGACCAGTACGCGGCCACCTGCCTGCTGGAGCACGCGCTGACCGGACTGCGGGCCGGGGTGCTCGACACCGACCTGGTGCTGCGGCTGGAGGAGACCCGCGAGGCGGCCGCGACCGCCCCGCTGGACGGGCTGGAACTGCTCGGCGCCCTCGCCGTCCCGGAAGAGCTGATCAGCGCGCCCATCGCCCGCCCCGACTTCGCCGAACGCCATGTGGCCGCGGCCCACCAGGACCACCGGGAGGCCCCGCACATGGCCGTAACGGAAGGAGGCACCGCCGCATGACCGGCACCCACCCGGCCCCCGCGGCCGTAGTCACCGGCCTCGGCAGGTGTCTGCCGGAGACCGTGGTCACCAACGACGACCTGTCCCGGCACCTGGACACCGACCACGCCTGGATCCTCAGCCGCACCGGCATCGAACGCCGCCGCCGGGTGGCGCCCGGCACCGGCACCGGCGACCTGGCCGTCGCCGCCGGCGCGGCCGCGCTGAAGTCCGCCGGCCGGGAGGACTGCGATCTCGTCCTGCTGGCGACCACGACACCCGACCTGCGCTGCCCGGCCACCGCCCCCACCGTGGCGAGCCGACTCGGCCTCGGGGCAGCCGCGTTCGACCTGTCGGCCGTGTGCTCCGGCTTCGTCTACGGACTCACCGCGGCGGCCGCGATGATCACGGCCGGAACCTGCGAACGTGCCCTGGTCATCGGCGCCGACGTCTACTCGTCCATCGTCGACCCGGCCGACCGGGGCACGGCCGTCGTCTTCGGGGACGGCGCCGGCGCCGTCGTCCTGGAGCGCGGCCGGCGGGACGCGCCCGGCGCGCTGCTGCACGCCGAACTCGGCAGCGACGGCACCGGGGCCGACCTGATCACCATCCCGGCCGACGGCACCCACCTGACCATGCGCGGACGCGAGGTGTACACCCGAGCCGTCACCACCATGACGGAGTCGGCCCGGTCCGTGGCCCGGGGCGCGGGCTGGAGCACGGACGACATCGACGCCTTCGTCGGGCACCAGGCCAACCTGCGCATCCTCGCCTCCGTGGCCAAACGCCTCGGACTGCCCCCCGAGCGCGTCGTCTCCAACATCGCCGAGGTCGGCAACACGGCCGCCGCCTCCATCCCGCTGGCCCTGGCCGACGCCGCCGCCGCGGGCCGGATCCGGGCCGGCGACCGCGTCCTGCTGACCGCCTTCGGCGGCGGCCTGACCTGGGGCTCCACGGCACTCGTGTGGCCCGATACGGAAGCGGTCTGCGACGTACGGAGGTGAGCCCGCCACCCGGGCTCGCGGCACCGATGCCGCACAACGAACGGCCAGTCACCCACACGGAAGGAAGCACGTGGTGCCGAGGACACGGATCGCCATCGTCGGCGCGGGAATGGGCGGGCTCGCCGCAGCCGCCGCCCTGACCCGCACCGGCCACGAGGTGCGGGTGCACGAGCAGGCCCCCGCGCTCGGCGAGGTCGGAGTGGGCATGCACCTGACGCCCAACGGCACCCGCATCCTGGAGCGCTGGGGTCTCGGCGAGGCCCTGCGCGTCCACGGGGTGCAGCCGGTCGCCATGGAGGTGCGCGAGTGGGCCGGCGGCACCACCCTGGTGCGCCGGCCGATGGGAGAGGCGTGGCGTGCCGAGTTCGGAGCGCCGTACTACACCATCCACCGCGCCGACCTGCACGCCCTGCTGCTCGGACTGCTCCCGCCCGACACGGTGCGAGTGGGCCGTCGGCTGGAGCGGTTCACCGACGACGGGGACGCGGTCCGGCTGGAGTTCGCCGACGGCAGCGTCGAGGAGGCCGACGTCCTGATCGGCGCCGACGGCGTCCACTCGGTGGTCCGCCGCGCCCTGCACGGCCCCGACACCCCCCTCTTCGCCGGCCAGAGCGCCTTCCGCGGGCTCGTCTCCCGCCGGGACGTGCCGAACCTGCCGGACGACAGCGTCGTGGTGTGGGCGGGCCCCGAGGCGCGCATGCTGCTCCACCCGGTGCGCGGCGGCGAGCAGCTCACCTTCGTCGCCGTGGTCCCGGGCAACGAGGGGCACCTGGAGTCGTGGAGCGCCCCCGGCGACCTCGACGCCCTCACCTCGGCCTTCACCGGGTGGAACCCGGACGTCGGCTCCCTGGTGGCGGCCGTACGGGAGACCCGGCGCTGGGAGCTGTACGACCGCGAGCCGCTGGCCTCCTGGGGAGCGGGCGCGGTCACCCTCCTCGGCGACGCCGCCCACCCGATGCTGCCCCACCACGGCCAGGGCGTCGGCCAGGCCGTCGAGGACGCGGCCGTCCTCGCGCACTTCCTCGGCGCCCCGCACGCCGCCGGTTCCACGGCGTCCGGCCGGCGCGAGCACCTCACCGACGCACTGCGCCGCTACGAGGCGGTCCGCCGGCCGCACACCGCCCGCGTCCAACTCGGCTCCCGCGACAGCGGTTCGCAGCGGCTGCGGCCCGCCGCCGGCGCCGCGCCCAAGGACGCCATGTCGTCCCTGGTCCAGGACGTCTCCTGGATCCAGCGCCACGACGCGGAGGCCGACCTCCCGTCCGCCGCCGCACCGGTCGGCCTACCCGTCTGAGGCCGCCACACCCCCCGACCATCCCGTCCGATCCGCTCACTACAGAAGAGGAAGAACCGTGCAGAATCACCTCGGCAGGCGTCAGGTCCTGCGCACGTCCGTGGGCACCGCCGTCGCGGTCGGCCTCGGCGCGGGCGGCCTGCTCGCCGCCGCGCCCGGCGCGTCCGCCGCCGTGAACACCCCCCGGCACGACGCGTTCCCGGAGGTGCCGGGCATGCTCGGCGACCGGCGGGCCAACGAACTCTGGTACCAGTTCGACGAGGTCACCCTCTACAACGCGTCCCCGGAGCTGGAGCAGGCCTACGCCGACATCGCCACCGCCCTCGGCGACAAGTGGGAGCGGGCCATCTTCGACACCTGGATGAGCATGGCCAAGTCCAGTGAGTACCCGCACAACTTCACCGAGTACGTCACCCCGATCCGCGGCCCCCTCCAGGTGCTGTCCAAGGCGCAGCTCGGCGTCCTCGACACCTACTACCGGCCCCACAGCCGCGGACTCGTGAGCGCCTTCGCCGACTTCGCGCAGGGCGTCCTCTACGACCCGCGCCGCGAGCGCCCGGTGCACACCATGAACGGCAATCCGCCGCCCGGATACCACATCTGGTTCATCTTCATGCGCGCCATGACCCTGCTGGGCATCGACCGTCACCGCTGGGAGTGCATCGCCCCGATCAACGCCATGGCCTGGGCGGTGCAGACCATCGCCAAGCCGGACCAGTGGAACGTCAAGGAGCCCCTGCCGCGGGCCACCGTGGCCCGCGAGGCGGCGAAGTGGCTGCCGCGCGGCATCACCCGCCTGGACCGCGACTTCCAGTCCTACCCCTACCCCGAAGGCATGAGCTGACGAGTCGGCCGCGGCCCTGAGAGGACTCCCATGCGTACCGGAATCTGGCTGGTGGGCGCCCGTGGCTCGGTGGCGACGACCACCGTGGTGGGCGCCGCCGCGCTGCGCGCCGGGCTTCTGCCCGCCACCGGGTGCGTCAGCACCCTCGACCCGTTCCGCGAGCTGCCCCTGCCCGGCTTCGACGAGCTGGTCTTCGGCGGACACGACGTCGCGGCCACCCCTCTGGGCAAACGGGCCGGCCAGCTCGCCGAGGCGGGGGTCCTGCCACCCGGCCTGCCGGACCTGGTGGCCGCGGAACTGCGGGCGGCGGACGCCGAGATCCGTCCGGCCCCGCACACCGAGGGCCCCGCGGGGCGGGCCGCCGTGGACGCGGTCGCGGCCGACCTGACCGGGTTCCGGGAACGCCACGGACTCGACCGGGTCGTCGTCGTCAACGTCGCCTCCACGCAGCCACCCGCGAAGCCCCACCCGGCGCACGCCTCCCTCGGCCTGCTGCGCGAGGCACTGGACCGGGGCGAGCGGGTGCTGCCCGACAGCGCCCTCCACGCCTGCGCCGCACTGGACACGGGCTGCGCCTTCGTCGACTTCACCCCGTCGACGGGGGCGCGGCTGCCCGCCCTGGACGAACTGGCCCGGCAGCAGGGGCTGCCGTACGCCGGCAGTGACGGCAAGACGGGGGAGACCCTGGTCAAGTCGGTGCTGGCACCGATGTTCGCCCACCGCGCCCTGCGGGTGCGGTCCTGGTCCGGCACCAACCTGCTCGGCGGCGGCGACGGCGCCACCCTCGCCGACCCCGCCAGCGCCGCCAGCAAGACCGACTCCAAGGCGATGGTGCTCGAAGGCGTCCTGGGCCATCCGGTCGACGGCGGCGTGCACATCCACAACGTGCCCGACCTCGGCGAATGGAAGACGGCCTGGGACCACATCACCTTCGAGGGCTTCCTCGGCGTGCGCATGTCCCTTCAGTTCACCTGGCAGGGCTGCGACTCGGCTCTGGCCGCGCCGCTCGTCCTCGACCTGGCGCGGTTCACGGCTCTCGCCCACCGGGCGGGCGTCGCGGGACCGGTGCCGGAGCTCGGCTTCCTCTTCAAGGACCCGGTCGGTCACGGCGAGCACGGGCTGGAGGCCCAGTACACCGCCCTCGTCGACTGGGCCCGCGGCCTCGGCGAGACCGTGGCCGGTCCGGCGGAGCGGTGACATGACGCCGTCCGCGCGGGCTGTCCTGACCCTGGTGCGCGCCCCCGCCGCGCTGTCCGTGCCCGGCGACGTGCTCGCGGGCGCGGCAGCGGCGGGGCGGCCGCTGCGGCCCTCGACGCTCGGCACGATCGCGTCCTCGGTCTGTCTGTACTGGGCCGGCATGGCCCTCAACGACTACGCCGACCGCGACCTCGACGCCGTGGAGCGGCCCGAACGCCCCATCCCCAGCGGCCAGATCAGCCCCGCGGCCGCCCTGACCGTGGCCGGCGCGCTCACCGCGGCCGGCCTCGGCCTCGCCGTTCTCGCCCAGGGTCGGCGGGGGCTGCTCTCGGCGCTGCCGCTCGCCGGGACCGTATGGGCGTACGACCTCGCCCTGAAACCGACCCGGGCCGCCGCGCCCGCGATGGCGGCCGCCCGCACCCTCGACGTGCTGGCCGGCGCGGGACCCGGCGGGCTGCGCAGGGCGCTGCCCACGGCCGCCACGATCGGCCTGCACACCGGCATCCTCACCGCGCTCAGCCGCCACGAGGTGTACGGAGCCCCGCGCGCCGTCCCCCTGACCTCGCTGGCCGCCGGACTGACCGTCGGCGCCGCGACGTTCGCGCGCGGCCGCCGCGCCCGGCCCGCCGACCGGCTCACGGCGGCCCTGTGCACGGCCGTGTACACGGCCGGCGGCGTGCGGGCGCACGCGGTCGCCGCCCGCACGCCGTCCTCGCTGCGGGTGCGGCAGGCCGTCGCCGCCGGCATCCACGGGCTCATACCGTTGCAGGGCGCGCTCACCGCGACGGCCGGGCGCGGCGCCCTGGGCGCCTGGATCGCCGCAGGTCTTCCGCTGGCCCGCCGACTGGGCAGAAAGGTGTCACCCACATGACGTCCTGCGCACCACCCGTCCCGATCCGCTTCGGGTACGGCACCAACGGCTTCGGCGACCACACCCTGGACGACGCCCTGATGGTCCTCGCGGACCTCGGGTACGGGGGAGTCGCGCTGACCCTGGACCCCCGCCACCTCGACCCGTTCGCCGACGACCTGTCCGCGCGGGTGCGGCGGCTGGCGGCACGCCTGGACCGGCTCGGCCTCGCCGTCGTCGTCGAGACCGGCGGACGCTACGTCCTCGACCCCTGGCGCAAGCACCAGCCGGTGCTGATGTCCGACGAGGGCGCCCAGCGGCGCGTCGACCTGCTGCTGCGCGCGGTGCGCGTCGCGTCCGAACTCGGCGCGGAGGCCGTGTCGTTCTGGTCCGGCACCGCCGATCCGCAGCTGCCGCGGCGGACCGTCTGGGACCGGCTGCTGGCGGGCTGCGCCACGGTCGTCGAGGCAGCCGAACGCGCCGGGGTGCCGCTCGGCCTGGAACCCGAACCCGGCATGTTCATCGACACGCTCGACGCCTACGACGACCTCCTTGGCCGGCTCGGCCACCCGGACGCGCTCGGCCTCACCCTGGACATCGGGCACTGCCGCTGCCTGGAACCGCAGCCGGTGGCCGACTGCGTCCGCCGCGTCGCCGACCGGCTGGTGAACGTCCAGATCGACGACATGCGCCGGGGCACCCACGAGCACCTCGAGCTCGGCACCGGCGAGATCGACTTCCCGCCCGTGCTGGCCGCACTGGCCGAGAGCGGATACCGCGGACTGACCTCCGTCGAACTGCCCCGGCACAGCCACGCGGCGGTGACCGTGGCCCGCGACTCGCTGAACTTCCTGCGCACGGCCGAGAACCTGGCCGTAGCGGGGCGCGAGGAGGCGGTGGCGTGACCCCCACCCGCGACCACGAACTCCGGCACCAGCCCACGCAGAGCCCGCCGCCCGGCACGCCCGCCGAGCTGGAGACGCTGCTCCCCGAGCATGCCGCCGCATGGCTGACCGGGGCCCGCGCGCAGCTGCGCGAGGACGCGGACACCGTCGACGGACTGTTCGCCGTGGCCGCCCGGCGCTGCGGCCGGGACGCGGCGGCCGGCGCGAACGCGGCCGGATGGACGGTCGACGACGCCGTACGTGCCCTGCTGCTGGCCTCGCTCCCGCTGCGCGGCGCGGAGCTCGCGACCGTGGTCACCCGGCTCTACCAGGTCGGTGGGGCGGCCGAACGGCGGGCCGTACTACGGGCGCTGCCCCTCCTGGAACGGTCCGCGGACCTCGGCGACCGGGCCCTGCCGCTGGTCGAGGACGCCCTGCGCACGAACGACCTGCGGCTGATCGCCGCCGCCGTCGGCCCCTACGGCGCCCGGCACCTGGACGCCCACTCCTTCCGGCACGCCGTGCTCAAGTGCGTGTTCGTCGGGATCCCCCTGGCCGGGGTGTCCGGTCTCGCCGACCGCGCCGACACCGAACTCACCCGCATGATGGCCGACTTCGCGACCGAGCGCCGCGCGGCAGCCAGGCCCGTCCCGCCCGACGTCCTCGCCTTTCTGGACACCCATCCCGCACCGACGGAGGCCTCGACGTGACGCGCATCTTCGACCCCCACATCCACATGACCTCCCGCACCACCGACGACTACGAGGCGATGGCCGCCGCCGGGGTGCGCGCGCTCGTCGAACCCGCGTTCTGGCTCGGGCAGCCGCGCACCGGCGTCAGCTCGTTCACCGACTACTTCGACTCGCTGCTCGGCTGGGAGCCCCATCGCGCCGAGCAGTTCGGCATCCGGCACCACTGCGCGCTCGCCCTCAACCCCAAGGAGGCGAACGACCCGCGGCTGGCCGACGTGCTGGACGTCCTGCCCCGCTACCTGGTCCGCGACCGGGTGGTGGCCGTCGGTGAGATCGGCTACGACTCCATGACCCCGCAGGAGGACAAGGCGTTCGCGGCGCAGCTCCAGCTGGCCGTCGAGTACGAACTGCCTGTCCTGGTCCACACCCCGCACCGGGACAAGGCCGGCGGAACCCGCCGCACCCTCGACGTCGTCCGCGAGTCCGGCATCGACCCTACCCTGGTCGTCGTCGACCACCTCAACGAGGTGACGGTGCCCCAGGTCGCCGACAGCGGCTGCTGGATGGGGTTCTCGATCTACCCCGACACCAAGATGAGCGAGGAGCGCATGGTGGCGGTGCTGCGCGAGCACGGCACCGACCGGATGCTCGTCAACTCCGCCGCCGACTGGGGGCGCAGCGACCCGCTCACGACCCGGCGCACCGCCGACGCCATGCTGGCCGCCGGGTTCGACGAGGACGCCGTGGACAAGGTGCTGTGGCGCAACCCCGTCGCCTTCTACGGGCAGAGCGGACGCCTGGAGCTCGAGACGTCGGACACGGCGCCGGCCGCCGAGTTCGAGGGCAGCTCGATCCGGCGCGGCGAGAGCTAGGAGGCGGCTCGACGTGCGTCTGCGGCACCCCGACGGCACCACCGTCCACCTGTCCTACTGCACCAACGTGCACCCCGCGGAAGACCTCGACGGCATCGTCGCCCAGCTCTCCCGCTTCGCGGAACCCGTCCGCCGCAGGCTCGGCGCCGGACGCATCGGCCTCGGCCTGTGGCTGGCCGCGCCCGTGGTGGCCGCCCTCGACACCGATCCCGCAGCCGTACGGGCGCTGCGCGCGGAGCTGGGCCGGCGCGGCCTGGAGGTCGTCACTCTCAACGCCTTCCCCTACACCGGTTTCCACGCCCCGACCGTCAAGAAGGCCGTCTACCGGCCCGACTGGACCGAACCGGAGCGGCTCGCCCACACGCTGGCCTGCGCGCGCGTGCTCACCGCGCTGCTGCCCGCCGACGTCGGCCACGGCTCGGTCTCGACCCTTCCGCTGGCCTGGCGCGAACCCTCGTCCCCGGACCGCCACGACCTGCTCCGGCGCAACCTGGACCGGCTCGCCGAGGGCCTGGCCAAGATCGCCGCCGACACCGGGCGGGCCGTCCGCGTCGGCTTCGAACCCGAACCCGGCTGCCTGATCGAGACCACCGGCCAGGCGGCCGGCCTGCTCGACGCCGTGGACCGCGAGTGGCTGGGCGTCTGCCTGGACACCTGCCATCTCGCGGTCGCCTTCGAGGAGCCCGGCCCGGCCCTGGCCCGGCTGGCGGAGGCCCGGCTGCCGGTCGTCAAGACGCAGGCGTCCTGCGCCGTGCACGTCGACCGGCCCACCGACCCCGGCGCCCGCGCCGCTCTGGCGGCCTTCGCCGAACAACGGTTCCTGCACCAGACCCGGGAGGCCGGCGCCGACGCCGTGCTGGCCGTCGACGACCTGCCCGAGGCGCTCGACGGCAGTCTGCCGGGGGAGGGCCCCTGGCGCATCCACTACCACGTGCCCGTGCAGCGCGACCTGCCTCCGCCGCTGCGCAGCACCCGGCCCGAACTCGCTGCCGCGCTCACCGAGTTGCTCGGCGGCGCCACGGCCCGTACCGACCACGTCGAGGTGGAGACCTACACCTGGCCGGTGCTGCCCGGGGCACCGGGCGGCACCGCACTGGCCGAGGGGATCGCCGGTGAACTCGCCTGGACCCGGGACATCCTGACCGACCTCGGCCTCACGTTGGAGGACGCCCCGTGAAACGGCTGCTCGTGCTGAACGTCGTGGGCCTGACCCCACGACTGTTGCCCCATATGCCGCACCTCGCCGCGGTCGCCGCACAGGGCCACCGCGCCCGGCTCGAGACGGTGCTGCCGGCCGTCACCTGCTCGGTGCAGTCCACCCTGCTCACGGGCCGGCTCCCCGCGGACCACGGCGTCGTCGGCAACGGATGGTACTTCCGCGACCTGGGCGAAGTGCTGCTGTGGCGCCAGCACAACCGGCTGGTGGGCGCGGAGAAGGTCTGGGACGCCGCCCGCGTGCTGCACTCCGGGTACACCGTGGCCAACGTCTGCTGGTGGTACGCCATGGGAGCCGACGTCGACTGGACCGTCACCCCCCGCCCCGTCTACTACGCCGACGGACGCAAGGAACCCGACTGCTACACCCATCCACCCGCCCTCCACGACGAACTCACCGACCACCTGGGCGACTTCCCGCTGTTCCAGTACTGGGGCCCCGGCGCCGGCATCGCCTCCTCCCGCTGGATCGTCGACGCCGCCCGGCATCTGCTGCGCACCCGCAGGCCCGACCTCAGCCTCGTCTACGTACCGCACCTCGACTACGACCTGCAGCGACACGGCCCGCACGGCCGGCCCGCCCGGCGTGCCGCCGCCGAACTCGACCGCACCCTGGCCCCGTTGCTGGACGACGCCCGCCGTGACGGCGTCACCGTGGTGGTGCTCAGCGAGTACGGCATCACCCCGGTCCGCCGTCCCGTGCACCTCAACCGCACCCTGCGCCGCGCCGGGCTGCTGAACGTGCACACCCAGGACGGGATGGAGTACCTGGACCCCTGGACGTCGCGCGCCTTCGCCGTCGCCGACCACCAGGTGGCCCACGTCTATGTGCGCGACCCCGCCGACCGGCCCCGGGTGGCGGAGCTGCTGAGCGCGGTGGACGGTGTCGCCGACGTCCTCGACGACACCGGCAAGAAGGAACACGGCCTCGACCACGAACGGTCCGGCGAATTCGTCGCCGTCGCGGCGCCGGATTCCTGGTTCACTTATTACTACTGGCTCGACGACACCCGGGCCCCGGATTTCGCGCGCACCGTCGACATCCACCGCAAACCCGGCTACGACCCGGCGGAACTCGCCTTCGACCACAATGACCCGCTGGTGAAACTGCGCGCGGCGAAGGCGCTGGCGCGCAAACGGCTCGGACTCCGCTACACGATGAATGTCGTTCCGCTGGACGGCTCCCGCGTGCGCGGCAGTCACGGACGTCTGCCCGACGACCCCCGCGACGCCCCGCTGCTGCTGGTCTCCGATCCGGACGCACCCGCCCGCGACGTCGTCGCCGCCACCGAGGTCAAGGAACTGCTCCTGGAACTCGCCGAGTTGCGCCCGTGAAGGCCGGGAAACCGGCTCCACCGGATGCGCAGGGAAATCCGGACATGCTGAACCAATACGCGGCCGATATCCCATCGCCCTAGCGTCCGGAGTGCACCCGATAACGATGTGGACGGAGGCTGGCTGACCATGGCCGCGAATGCCGGACGCACGACTGCGCCCTATGACATGTCCCTCACCGGGCAGGACGCGCAGCTCGTCGAGGAAATAGCGTGGAAACTGACCAATCGGCCCTCGGGCCGGCCGGACGATCCGGAATGGGTGGCGGAAGCACGTAAATCCTGGCATGAATTGCCGGTGGCGATGCGCCGTGCACTCGCCGAATTCCGCCGGGATTCCGGACCGCAGGGAGCGCTGCTGCTGCGCGGACTCCCCGTCGACGCGATGGAACTCCCGCCGACCCCGCTCGTCAACGGCTCGGTGCAGCGGGAACCCTCGCTGGCCGCCGCGGTTCTGCTGATGGTCGCCTCCGGACTCGGCGACCCCGGCGCTTTCCGGCCCGAGAAGGGCGGCGCCCTGGTCCAGGACGTCGTCCCCGTTCCGGGGATGGAGGAGTTCCAGGGCAACGCCGGCTCCACGCTCCTGACGTTCCACAACGAGAACGCCTTCCACGGGCACCGCCCGGACTTCGTGATGCTGCTGTGTCTGCGTGCCGACCCCGAGGGCCGGGCCGGGCTGCGCACCTCCTGCATCCGCCAGGTGCTGCCGCTGCTGCCCACCCCGACCGTGCGGGCGCTGTGGGCGCCGGAGTTCGTCACGGCCCCGCCGCCGTCCTTCGGCCTCGGCGACATCGAGACCGCCCCCGCCCCGGTGCTCACCGGAGATCCGCACGACCCCGACATCCGGGTCGACATCGCCGCCACCAGCCCCGTGACCGAACGCGCCGCCGAGGCCCTGCGGGTGCTCCAGGACCACTTCGACCGGACCGCGGCGACGCACCGCCTCCAGCCCGGCGAACTGGCCATCGTCGACAACCGCGTCACCGTGCACGGCCGCACCGAGTTCACCCCCCGCTACGACGGCACCGACCGCTGGCTGCAGCGCACCTTCGTACTGACCGATCTGCGCCGCTCCCGCGCGCTGCGCCCGGCCGACGGCTACGTGCTCGGGGCGGCCGGCTGACCGTACGGCCAACCGACCGAGTCGACCGACGATTGGGAGAGCGATGACCAGCACGCAGACCAGGGAGCGGCCCGCCGCCGCGCGCACAGAGGCGACGGCGCCACCCTCCGAGGCGGCCGGGAGGCGAGCCCGGGACGTGGGTCTGCGCTCGTTGCTGCCCCATCTCAAGGGACAGTGGCCGGCCCTGGGAGTGGTGGCCGTCCTCTCCCTGGCGACGACCCTGCTGACACTCAGCCAGCCGGTCCTGATCCGCGACGTGGTGACCCGGATCGAGGCCGACGAAGCGGTGACCGGCCTGGTCGGTCTGCTGGTGGCGGCCCTGGTCGGGGCGGCCGTGCTCAGCGGCTTCCGTGACTACCTGCTCCAGCGCGTGGCCGAGGGCCTGGTGCTCGGCACCCGCCGCAGACTCGTCGCCCGCCTGCTCCGGCTGCCCATCGCCGAGTACGACCGGCGCCGCACCGGGGACCTCCTGTCCCGCGTCGGCGCCGACACCACCCTGCTGCGGGCCGTGGTCACCTCCGGACTGTTCGACATCGTGACCAACGTCCTGATGGTGGGCGGCTCCGCCGTGATGATGATCCTCATCGACCCGCCCCTGTTCGGAGCGACCGCCCTGGGCCTGACGGCCGGGGTCGTCGCCGTGGTGGGGCTCTCCCGCCGGGTGCGCGGCGCCTCGCGCGAGGCCCAGGACCGCGTCGGCGAGATGACCTCCGCCGTCGAGCGCGCCATCTCGGCCGTGCGCACCATCCGCGCGAGCGGCGCGGAGGAACGTGAGGCGCACGCCGTCGACGGCTACGCCAAGGACGCCCACGACGCCGGCATGCGCATCGCCTCCCTGCAGGCGCTGATCAACCCGATCACCTCCACGACCGTTCAGGTCGCGTTCCTGGTGGTGCTGGGCGTCGGCGGCGCGCGGGTGGCCTCCGGCGCGATCGAGGTGGGTGACCTGGTCTCCTTCCTGCTCTTCCTGTTCACGCTCTGGTTCCCCCTCGGCCGCGCCCTCAACGCCTACTCCCGGCTCCAGTCGGGCCTCGGCGCCCTGCACCGGATCGAGGAGGTCCTGGAACTGCCGCAGGAGCGGGAACTCGGCGACACCCCGGCCGCCCGGCCCGCCGCGGCGCTGTCGGTGGTCGAACGGCCGGGTTCCGGCCCCTTGGCCGGGGGGAGCGCACCGCAGCCACCGGCGATCGAGTTCGACCGGGTCGGCTTCGGCTACGCGGGCGGCGAGACCGTCCTGCGGGACGTGTCCCTCGTGGTGCCGCGCGGCACCCGCACCGCGCTCGTGGGCCCCTCCGGCGCCGGCAAGTCCACCCTGCTGTCCCTGGTGGAGCGGTTCTACGACGTCACGGCCGGCGCCGTCCGCGTCGACGGAACCGACGTACGCGAACTGCCCCGCCGCGCCCTGCGTCACAAGCTCGGCTACGTCGAGCAGTCGGCGCCCGTCCTGGCCGGAACCGTCCGGGACAACCTCGCCCTGGCCGCGCCCGACGCCACGGACGACGACATGCGCGACGTGCTGCGCTCGGTCAACCTGGAGGACGTGATCATGCGGGCACCGCACGGCCTCGACACCCAGGTCGGCGAGGGCGGTGTCCTGTTGTCCGGCGGCGAACGTCAGCGGCTGGCGCTGGCCCGCACCTTCCTGGCCGCCCCGCCGATCATGCTGCTGGACGAGGCGACCAGCAACCTGGACGCCCGCAACGAGGTCCTGATGCGGGACGCGATCGGTTCCGTCACCTCCGACCGCACCCTGCTCGTGGTGGCGCACCGGCTGTCCACCGTCGTCGACAGCGACCAGATCGTGGTGCTGGAGCACGGCGAGGTCGTCGCCGTCGGCCGCCACGACGAACTCGCCGACACCAGCCCCCTCTACCGCGAACTGGCCGCGCATCAGCTCCTGATCAAGTGAGACATGGCCGAGGGGCCTCCCGGTGATCACCGGGAGGCCCCTCGGCCGTCTCTCACTCGACGTGTTCTCAGCGGCCCACGAACTCGATGATCAGCTTGTTCACGGCGTCGGGCGCCTCGAGATAGCCGTAGTGCCCGCAGTCGGCCACGATCTCGAACTCCGCGCCCGGGACCGCCTCGGCGACCTCCCTGCCCAGCGCCGGCGGGGCGATCAGGTCGTCCTGGAAGGCGATGACCCGGGTGGCCGCCCGGATGCTCCGATAGGCCGGGCGCCGGTCCGGCATCGCGCCCACCGCGAGCTGAGCCCGGTGGCCCGGCCCCGACACCCGGGTGAGTTCCAGCACGTCCAGCCAGTCCCGCGCCCGCTGCTCGTCGTCGAGGGTGCGCGGGGAGAGGTTCTGCATGGCCTGCACCACCGCCTCGTACCCGGCGGGCAGCCGCACCCCCTGGTCGTACAGCTCCGTCTTCGCCCGGGTCAGGGCGTCGCGCAGTGCGTCCGAACGGCCGCGGGTGGCCATCAGCACCAGCCGGTCGACCAGTTCGGGCCGGGACACCGCGAGCTCCTGGGCGATGTGCGCGCCCATCGAGATCCCGACCACCGGGCAGGGGCCCAGCCGCAGTGCCTCGATCAGCGCGGCGGTGTCGGCGACCAGATCGTCGATGCCGAACCCGCCCTCCCCCTCGTCGCTGGGCGCGATCCCGCGGTTGTCGAAGCTGATCACCCGGAAGCCGGCGGCGACCAGCGCCGGCACCTGGTGCAGATGCCAGGCGCGACCGCTGCCGCCCGAGCCCATGACCAGCAGCACCGGCGGTGCCGAAGTGCCGCTTCCGGGCGGCGGATTGTCGTAGTAGTTGAGCCGGATGCCGTTGACGTCGAGCAAAGGCATGGAGCTGACCTCCGGAGGACCGTGGGGGCAGGGGCAGGGGCAGGGACAGGGACAGCGGTGGGGTGGCGCCCGTCGCCGGGCGCCACCCCGCGTGGGGTTCAGCCGAGCCGGTCGGTCAGCGCCTCGGCGATCCGGGCGAGCGCCGCGTCGGACTGCACGAGCCCGAGATGGTCGGCATCGACACCGACCCGGTCGATCCGGCCCGACACATACGGCCGCCACGACTCGTGGTCGCGGCGCGACAGCTTCTCGCCGGACCCCCGCTCCGCCGCCAGCACCAGGACGTCGCCGTCGTAACGCGGCGGGGTGTGGCCGCGCATCAACCGGGCGTTGTTCATGAACACGTCCAGCACGGCAGCCAGTTCGGACTCGCCGAGCCGGCCCATCGGATCATCGGTGGACTGGAGGAACGCCCGGTAACGGGCCACCGGGAAGGCACCCGACGCCAGCTCGGCCTCCTCCCGCTCGTCGAGCTCGAAACCGGCGTCGCGCAGATTGTGGGCGAACACCTCGGCCAGCGCCGGCTCGGGGCCGGCGCCCACCCGCCGCGGATAGGCGTCCAGAAACGCCAGCAGCTCCACCTCCTGACCGCGAGAGCGAAGCTCGTCCGCCATGGCGAAGGCCACGTTGCCGCCCAGCGACCAGCCCAGCAGCCGGTACGGCCCCTCGGGCTGGGCGCGCCGGATCAGGTCGACGTACTCGGCCGCCATCTCCTCCAGCGTCCCGGGCAGATCACCGTCCCCGTCGAGGCCCGCGGCCTGGATGCCGTAGAGCGGGACCTGTGCGGGCAGATGGCGCACCAGACCGGCGTAGCACCAGCTCATTCCGGACCCGGGGTGGACACAGAACACCGGCCGAGCGGAGCCGGTCGCCCGCAGCGGCAGCAGCCGCTCCATGGGCTCGTGGTCGCCGCGCGAGACCAGCCGCGCCGCGAGCTCGGCGGCCGACGGAGCCGCGAACAGATCCCGTACGGCGACCTCCACGCCCAGCTCGGCCCGGATCCGTTCGACCAGCCGTACCGCCAGCAGCGAATGGCCGCCCAGGTCGAAGAAGCCGTCGTCGGGGCCCATCAGGTCCAGCCGCAGCACCTCGGCGAAGAGCCGGCACAGCGTCTCCTCGCGCGGGCTGCGTGGCGCCCGCCCGCCGCCCGCGCGGAACTCGGGCGCCGGCAGCGCGCGGTGGTCCAGCTTGCCGTTGGCGGTCAGCGGCAGCCGGTCCAGGACCACGAAGGCCGCCGGCACCATGTACTCGGGCAGCACGTCCCGGATCTGTGCGCGCAGTGCGGCACCGTCCACCACCGCGCCGTCCTCCGGCACCACGTAGCCGACCAGCCGCCGGTCGCCGGGCGTGTCCTCGCGGACCAGCACCGCGGCCTGCCGCACACCGGGCCGGCGGGCCACGACCGCCTCGATCTCGGCCGGCTCCACACGCATCCCGCGCAACTTGACCTGGGTGTCGGTGCGACCGAGGTACTCCAGCTGCCCGTCCGTGTTCCACCGCACCAGGTCACCGGTGCGGTACATCCGCCCGCCCGGCGCACCGAAGGGGCTGGGTACGAACCGGCTGGCGGTCAGGGCCGGCCGGCCCAGGTAGCCGCGGGCGAGACCCGGGCCCTGGACGTACAGTTCGGCCGGCACACCCGGCGCCACCGGCTGCAGGGCGCCGTCGAGCACGTACACGGCCGTGTCGGCGATCGGAGAGCCGATCGGCGGGGCGACCGGGCCGGCCAGCGGACGGCTCATGGTGGCGCACACCGTCGCCTCCGTCGGACCGTAGGAGTTGAGCATCAGACGCCCGGAGGACCAGCGCTTGACCAGCTCCGGCGGGCAGCTCTCGGCGGCCACGACCAGCGTCATGCCGGCCGGCAGCGCGCCCTCCGGGATCAGCTGGAGCACCCCGGGGGTGATCGCGGCGTGCGTGACCGACTCCCGCACCGCCAGCCCGGCCAGCTCCCGGCCCGGGGTGAGCCCCGGGGGCGCGACGACCAGCGTCGCACCCGTCAGCAGACCCATCGTCAGCTCCCAGAACGCGCCGTCGAAGCCGGGCGAGAGATGGTGCAGCACCCGGCTGCCGGGACCCGCCGCGCACTGCCCGGTGAAGATGTCCACCAGGCCGGGCAGACCCGCATGGGTGACGGTCACCCCCTTGGGCCGGCCCGTGGTCCCCGAGGTGTAGATGACGTACGCCGGGTGCTGCGGCCGCAGCGGCGACAGACGGTCCGCGTCGGTGAGGTCGTCCGCGTCGGCCCGCGCCAGCTGTTCGGCCGTCCCGGACGAGTCCAGCAGGAGAGTCGGCACATCCGTCCCGGGCAGCCCCGCTGCGACGCCGCCGCTGGTCACCAGCGCCACGGGCGCCGCGTCCGACAGGGTGCCGGTGATCCGCTCGGCCGGATGCCCCGGATCGAGGGGCACGTAGGCGGCGCCCGCCTTGGCCACCGCGAGCACGGCGACGGCCAGCTCCACGGAGCGCGGCAGCGCCAGCGCCACCAGCCGCTCCGGGCCCGCACCCCGCGCCACCAGCAGCCGGGCCAGCCGGTTGGCCCGCGAGTTCAGCTCCGCGTAGGTCAGTACGGCGCCCTCGACGACCAGCGCCTCGGCCAGGGGACGCTGCCGCACATGCCGTTCGAAGATCTCCGGCAACGTGGTGGGGGCCAGATCCTTGGCGGTGGCGTTCCACTGGTGCAGCACCCGCCGCCGCTCCTCGGCGCCGAGCACGTCCAGCCGGCTCAGCGGCGAGTCGGGCCGTGCGGCCGCGTCCGCGAGGATCCGGACGAACCGGTCGGCCAGCGACTGCGCCGTCCCCCGGTCGAAGAGATCCGTGCTGTAGTCCAGTACGCCCGTGATCCCGCGGGCCGCGTTGTCCTCGGCCCGTCGCTCCACCACCGAGAAGCCGAGGTCCACCTTGGCCGCCGTGGCCGTCCCGCCGAGCCCGGAGACCACCAGGCCGCCGGGCAGCGCCGGCAGGCCTGCCGCGTCACCGGGGCGCGGAGCGGCGTTCTGCAGGGCCAGCACCACCTGGAAGAGCGGGTGATGGGCGAGGGAGCGGGTGGGGTTGAGCGCCTCCACGAGGCGCTCGAACGGCAGATCCTGGTGGGTGTAGGCGGCGAGGTCGGTGGCCCGGACCCGGCCCAGCAACCGGCGGAAGGTGGGGTCGCCGCCGGTGTCGGTGCGCAGGACGAGGGTGTTGACGAAGAACCCGACGAGCTGGTCCGTGGCGTCGTCGGTGCGCCCGGCGATCGGAGAGCCCACGGGGATGTCCTCACCCGCGCCGAGCCGGGTGAGCAGGGCAGCCAGGGCCGCCTGCAGCACCATGTGCAGGGTGGTGTCGGTGGACCGAGCCAACTCGCGCAGACGCTGGTGCAGTTCGGCGCCGATCGCGAACTCCACCCGGTCGCCCGCCTGGCTCGCCACAGCCGGCCGGGGACGGTCGGTGGGCAGGTCGAGCCGCTCCGGAAGACCCGCCAGGGCCTCCTTCCAGTACGCCAGTTGGGCCGCCGCGACGCTGTCGGCGGCCGAGTCGTCGCCGAGCACCTCACGCTGCCACAGCGCGTAGTCGGCGTACTGGACGGGCAGCGGCTGCCAGTCCGGCGTCCGGCCCGTGCAGCGCGCGCCGTACGCGGCGGCCAGATCACGGGCCAGCGGACCGCGAGACCACGCGTCGCTGGCGATGTGGTGGATGAGCAGCAGCAGGATGTGGTCGGTGTCGTCGACGCGCAGCAGCCGCGCACGGACCGGGATCTGCGTCCTCAGGTCGAAGGAGTACCGCGCCGCGTGGGCGAGGTCCGCCTCCCAGCCGTCCTCGCTCGTGTCGGCCGTCTCGAAGCCGAACCGTGCCTCGTCGGGGCCGAGCACGATCTGGTGCGCGCCCGTCTCGTCCTCGGCGAAGACCGTGCGCAGGCTCTCGTGGCGGCCGATGATGTCCAGCAGGGCCCGCTCGAGCGCCTGCCGGTCCAGCGGACCGGACAGCCGCAGCACGGTCGGGATGTTGTACGTCGGGCTCGGCCCTTCCAACTGGTGCAGGAACCACAGACGTTGCTGGGCGTACGAGAGAGGGATCCGCTCCGGCCGGGGACGTGCGGTGAGCGGGGTGCGGGCCCGTCCGGCACCGTCGAGGACACCGGACAGGCCGGCGACCGTCGGCGTCTCGAAGAACTGGCGGATGGAGAGCTCCACGCCCAGCGTGGAGCGGATCCGGCTGACGAGCCGGGTGGCGAGCAGAGAGTGGCCGCCGAGGTCGAAGAAGTCGTCGTCGACGGTGACGTCGGACGCCGACAGGATCTCGGCGAACAGCGCGCACAGGATCTCCTCGCGCGGCGTACGCGGGGCGCGGCCACCCTCGGCCGCGGCGTAGGTCGGCGCGGGCAGCGCCTTGTGGTCCAGCTTGCCGTTCGTGGTCAGCGGCAGGGTGTCCAGCGTGACGAGCGCCG
The DNA here is from genome assembly GCF_043195415.1 of Streptomyces sp. Y7. Lineage (NCBI taxonomy): Bacteria > Bacillati > Actinomycetota > Actinomycetes > Kitasatosporales > Streptomycetaceae > Streptomyces > Streptomyces sp. Y7. Next base: position 11,052 of record NZ_JBIDDQ010000023.1, on the reverse strand, counting down.
ACGGCATCATGAAGTCGGGCAGCCGCCGGGCGAGGCCCGCCAGTGCGACCGCCTCGTCCCACCGTCCCGGGTCGGGGACGACGTAGGCCACGAGCCGCTGGTCGCCGGGAGTGTCCTCGCGCAGCAGCACCGCGGACCGTGCCACGCCCGGCTGCGCGGCGACCGCGGACTCGATCTCACCCATCTCGATCCGGTAGCCGCGCAGCTTGACCTGCTGGTCCGCGCGCCCGACGAACACCAGCTCGCCGTCGTCGTTCCAGCGCGCGATGTCGCCGGTGCGGTACATCCGGCTGCCCGCGGCGCCGAAGGGATTGGCCGAGAAACGCTCGGCCGTCAGCCGGCCGCGGTTCAGGTAGCCGCGTGCCAGTTGCTCGCCCGCCAGATACACCTCGCCGGACAGGCCGGGCGCGACCGGCCGCAGCGCGGAGTCCAGCACGTACACCCGCACTCCGGCGTGCGGGACGCCGATCGGCACCGGGCCGTCGGGGACCTCGGCGCCCGGCTCGATCCAGCGTTCCAGGCAGTGGCCGGTGGCCTCCGTGGGACCGTAGACGTTCACCACCGTCACCTCCGGCAGCCCCGCGCGCCACGCCGTCAGATGCTCGCCGCGCAACTGCTCGCCGCCCAGCGTGAGCAGGCCCGACGGGGAGACCTCGGGGGGCATCGTGGCGAGCATCGCCAGATGCGACGGAGTGGCCTTCAGGAACGTGGCCCGGCGGAAGTCCCGCTCGCCCGCCGCGGCCTCGGCCAGCGTCGGCAGGTCCACCAGACGCACGCACCCGCCGCTGATCAGGGGAGTGTGCAGTGATCCGACGCTCTGGTCGAACGACGCCGACGCCTGCATCACCGACAGACCCCGCACATGGGGACCCTGCGCGGCACGGCCGTGCCGCACGAACGCCGACAGCGCCCGGTGCTCGGTGACCACACCCTTGGGCCGGCCGGTGGAACCGGAGGTGTAGATGACGTAGGCCGGATGGTGCGGCAGCAGCGGGGCGTTGCGGTCCGCGTCGGTCAGATCACGACCCGAGTGCCGGCTCAGGGTCCGGTTCAGCCGCGGATCGTCCATGACGAAGGTCAGCGGCCAGCCGCACTCCTCGCGCACGCGCGCGTCCATGTCGCTGGTGGTCAGCACCAGGACCGGGGCGGAGTCCTCGATCATGTGGCCCATCCGGTCGGCGGGGTAGTCCGGGTCGATCGGCACATACGCCCCGCCCGCCTTCAGCACCGCCAGCATGCCGACCACCGGCTCGACGCTGCGGGGCACCACGATCGCCACATACCGCTCGGGGCCGACCCCCAGCTCCACCAGCCGTCTCGCCAGCCGGTTGGCCCGCGCGTCGAGTTCGGCGTAGGTGAGCCGGCCGTCGGCCGCGACCAGCGCGGGCCGGTCCGGGGTGCGCGCGACCTGCTCCTCGAACAGGTGGATGAACAACTCGCCGGGCCGTCGGCTGTCCGAGCCGCTCCACTGGTCCACGACCGTACGGCGTACCCCGGGATCGAGCAGGGGTACGGCGCCCACCGGCGTCCTCGGGTCGTCCAGCACCGTGCGCAGGGCCCGGCGGAACGACCCGATCACCCGCTCGATCCGCGCGGAGTCGAACAGCTGCGGCAGATAGCCCAGGGAGAAACGCAGCGTCTCCCGCGGCAGCGCCAGCAGGCCCAGCGGGTAGTGCATCTGGTCCCGGGAGTGGATCTTCAGCACCGTCGGCAGGTCCGCGTCGGCGGCCGGCGTCTGCGGGCGGCTGCGGCTGGAGTCCAGCGGATAGTTCTCGAACACCATCGCGGTGTCGAAGAGTTCGCCGGATCCCGCCCACTTCTGGATGTCCGCGAGCCCCACCCACTGATGGTCGATCAGCCGGGTCTGCTCCGCCTGCATCCGCCGCAGGAACTCCGCCAGCGGCTCCGCCGGACGCAGCCGGACCCGCAGCGGCAGCGTGTTCATGAACAGGCCGACCATCGTGTCGACCCCGGGCAGTTCGGGCGGGCGGCCGCTGACCGTCACTCCGAACACCACGTCGTCCCGGCCCGTCAGATGGGACACCAGCAGGGCCCAGACGCCCTGCACGACCGTGTTCACGGTCACCCCGTGCGACCGGGCGAACCGGGTCAGCGCATCGCTGACCGCCGCGTCCTCCTCGAAGTGGATCCGCTCCGGCGCCGCGGTCAGCCGACCGCGCCCCGGTGCCACGATGCTCGGCGTGTCGAACCCCTCGAACGACTCCGTCCACGCCCGCCCGGCCGCCTCCCGGTCCCGGGAGTGCAGCCACGCCAGATAGTCCCGGTACGGCCGCACCCGAGGCAGCGCCGACGCGTCGCCCTGCACCGTGTACAGCGTCATCAGCTCGCGCAGCAGCACCGGCATGGACCAGCCGTCCAACAGGATGTGATGGTTGGTCATCACCAGCCGGTGCCGGCCGCCTCCCAGCCGGATCAGGGTGAAACGCATCAACGGCGGCCGCGCCAGGTCGAAACGCTCCCAGCGGTCCTCCGACGCGAGCCGTTCCGCCGCCGCCTCCCGCTCGGCCTCCGGCAGCCCGCTGAGGTCCATCTCCCGCCAGGGCGGCGTCACTTCGCGGGGGATCAGCTGGACCGGCCGCTCGACGCCCGCGTGCCGGAACGCGGCACGCAGGTTCGCGTGCCTCTTCAGCAGGGCCCCGATCGCCCCCCTGAGCCGGTCGGCGTCCACGTTCCCGGCCAGCTCCACGAAGACCTGGACGTTGTAGGCGTCCAGCTCCTCACCGTCGAACAGGTTGTGGAACAGCATGCCTTCCTGCAGCGGGGACAGCGGCAGGATGTCTTCCAAGCCGGACTTGGCCATCAGAGGGAACCCCATTCGCTTTCGAGTCGAGAGATGTCGTCCTCGCTGAGCGAGGCGAGGGAGACGTCCGACGGCGCCAGAGCGCTGGCCTCGGGACGGCGCGCGTGCTCCACCAACGCCCGCAGCGCGCGGAACCAGTTCTCGCCCAGCCGCCGGATCTCGTCCTCGGCCAGCGCGTCCGACGGATAGGTCCACACGCTGTGCAGCCGCGGCCCCTGTTCCGTGTCGTGGGCGCCCGCCACCAGATCCACCGGGTGCGCCAGGGGAGTGTCCGGGTGCTGTCCCGCCACTCCGCGGCCCAGCACGCTCCACCCGGCCGGCTCCGCGGCGCCGCCCGCCGCTCTGCCGCCCGTGTACCGGCCCAGGTAGTTGAAGCCGAAGGCGGGAACGGGGAGTTGCGCCAACCGCGCCCGCGTCCGCGGGTTGACGTAGCGCAACAGGCCGTAGCCCAGGCCGTCGCCCGGCACCGCGCGGAGCTGCTCCTTGACCCGCCGCAGCGCCCGCCCGGCCGCCGCGCCGCCGTCCCAGACGTCCGCCCAGTCCGTGACCTGCGGGCTCAGCGTCACCGGGTACATGGCCGTGAACCAGCCCGTGGTCCGGGTGAGATCGCTGCCCGGGCAGAGGTGCTCGTGGCGGCCGTGGTTCTCCAGGTCCACCGCGACCGGCGCGTCACCGCTGTGGCCGCGGCCGCGCCGCCAGTCGGCGACGGCCAGGCCGAACGCCGTCAGCAGCAACTCCTCCACATCGGCGAGGAAGACCCCGGGCACCCAGGTGAGCAGCGCCTCGGTGGTCTCGGCGTCCAGGTCCAGAACGACCTGACCGGCACGGGCATGCGTGTCGCGGACCGGATCCAGCGCCGGCTCGGCCGCGACGTGGGACGCCGGACCGGCCGAGCCCGTCCAGTACCCGCTCTCGGACTCGACGGCAGGATCCTCGGACAGATCCCGCAGGGCCGCCGCCCACCGGCGCCAGCTCGTGCCGGCCTCACTCAGCTCCCGGCCCTCGTAGGCGGCGGCCAGGTCCGGCATCAACAGGCGCCAGCTGACCGCGTCGACCGCCAGGTGGTGCGCGACCAGGACCAGCAGCCCGTGGCGTTCGGGGCCCCGGTCCACCCAGACGGCCCGAAGCATCACACCGTCCGCCGGGTCCAGCCGGTCACGGGCGGCGGCCGCCAGTTCGGTCAGCACGCCGTGGGCGTCCGCGTCGTCCAGAGCGGGCGCCGGATGCCGGGTCAGCAGGTCGGCCGCGTCGGGTGCGCCCGGCTCGGCCACCGACATCGCCCAGTCCCCGCCGACGCGCAGGCGCAGCGAGTCATGCCGGTCCAGCACCGCCCGCAGCGCGCCCACCAGCCGGTCATGGTCCAGATCCGCGGGCACCGCCACCACCACCGACTGGTTGAACGGCGCGAGAGGACCGCCCAGTTCGGACAGCCAGCCCATGATCGGGGTCAGCGGTACCGGCCCGCTCGGCGCGTGCTCCCGCACCTGCGCCGGCTCGGCCTCCTGCGGCACCGCTTCCAGTGCCTCCGCGAGCTGCGCGACCGTCTGGTGCTCGAAGACGTCCCGCACCCCCAGGACCACGCCCTGTCCGCGCGCCCGGCTCACGAGCTGGATCGACAGCACGCTGTCGCCGCCCAGGTCGAAGAACCCGTCGTCGATGCCGACGGCCGGCAGCCCCAGCGTCTCGGCGAACAGCGCGCACAGCTCCTCCTCGCGTCGGGTGCGCGGTGCCCGCCGGGTGCTGTGCGCCGCGTAGTCCGGCGCCGGCAGGGCCTTGCGGTCCAGCTTGCCGTTCCCGGTCAGCGGGAGCGCGTCCAGCCGGACGAACGCCGACGGCACCATGTAGTCGGGCAGCGACGCCAGCAGGTGCTCGCGCAGCTCCGCGTCGGCGGGCACCGCGCGCGCCGCCTCGACCAGATACGACACCAGACGCCGGTCGCCCGGCCGGTCCTCCCGGACCACCGCCACCGCCTCGGCGACCCCCGGGTGCCGGGCGAGCGCGGCCTCCACCTCACCCAGCTCCACCCGGAATCCACGGATCTTGACCTGGTCGTCGACCCGGCTGAGGAACTCCAGCTCGCCCTGCCGGTTCCAGCGCACCACGTCGCCCGTGCGGTACATCCGCTCGCCGGGCCCCTCGAAGGGGTTCGCGACGAACCGCGACGCCGTCAGCCCCCGCCGGCTCAGATAGCCGCGCGCCAGCTGCACCCCGGACACGTACAGCTCGCCCGGCACGCCCACCGGCACCGGCTGCAGGAACTGATCCAGCACCAGCATCCGGGTGTTGGGGAACGGGCGGCCGATGGTCAGCACACCGTCGGCGAGATCCTCCGGCGAGGAGGCGTCCCAGGTGGTGCAGCCGACGATGGTCTCCGTCGGACCGTACTCGTTGAGCACCCGCGTCCCCGGATGCGCCTCCAGCAGCGTCCGCACCGCCCGCCCGGTCAACGACTCGCCGCCCAGGACCAGTTCACCCCGCGGCACACAGGTCGCCGCCAGACCGGTGATCAACGGCAGATGGCTCGGAGTCGCCTTGAGGAACGTCATCTGCGGCAGCTCCGGCGGGACCTCGCCGGCCTGGGCCCGTTCGTGCAGCTCCTCCAGGTCGGCCAGGTGCACACACCCGCCGTTCAGCAGCGGCGCGAACAGGCCCGTCACCGTCAGGTCGAACGACAACGGCGAGTGCACCAGCGCGTCACCGGCCACACCGGGATACAACTCCGCGGACACCGCGAGGTAGTTGACCACCGGCTGATGCTCGACCAGCACACCCTTCGGGCGCCCGGTCGACCCCGAGGTGTAGATGATGTACGCCGCGTTCCACGGCGACAGCGGCTGCGTCCGGTCCTCGTCGGTCAGATCGTCCGCCGGGCACTCGGAGAGCCGGTCGGCCACCTCGGGGTCGTCCAGCACCAACCGTGCCAGGTGGGCCGGGAACAGCTCCGCCGGCACGGACAACGACGTCAGCACACACACCGGGGCGGCGTCGTCCAGCATCACCGACACCCGGTCCGCCGGATACCCCGGATCCACCGGCAGATACGCGGCGCCGGTCTTCAGGACCGCCAGCACCGCGACGCCCATCTCCACCGACGGCGGCAGCGAGATCAGCACCACCTGCTCCGGTCCCGCCCCGCACTCGGCGAGCAGATGCGCCAGCCGGTTGGCACGCGCGTTCAGCTCCGGGTACGACAGTGTCGTACCGCCCGCCGAGAACGCCGGGCGTCCCGGGGTCCGGGCGACCTGCTCCTCGAACAGCTCGGGCAGGGTCGCCTCACGCTGCGGACGGCCGGTGTCGTTCCACCCCACCAGCAGCCGGTGCCGCTCCGCCGGGTCCAGCAGACCGATCCCGCCGATCGGCAGATCAGGGTCGGCCGTGACCGAGCCGAGCACGCCCAGCAGCCGCGTCACGACGGACTCGGCGGTCTCCCGGTCGAACAGTTCGGTACGGAACTCCAGCGAGCCCCGCATCCCCGCCGCCTCCCCGGACGGGGTGTGTCCCTCGCCCAGGGTGAGCGACAGATCGAACTTCGCCACCTCGGTCCGGGCCGCCATCCGTGTGACCGTGAGCCCGGTGTCATCCGCCCGCGCCGCAGGACCGGCGTCCGCGCCCGGCGCCTCCGCCGCGCTGTTGAACGTGATCATCACCTGGTACAGCGGGTGGTGGGCGAGACTGCGCACCGGGTTGAGCGCCTCCACGAGCCGCTCGAACGGCAGGTCCTGATGAGCGAACGCCGCGAGATCACGTTCCCGCACCCGGGCCAGCAGCTCCCGGAAGCTCGGGTTGCCGCCGGTGTCCGTGCGCAGCACCAGCGTGTTGACGAAGAACCCCACGAGATCCTCGGTCGCCGCGTCGTCGCGCCCGGCCACCGCGGTGCCGATCGGGATGTCCTCGCCCGCACCCAACCGGGTCAGCAGCGCCGCGAACGCGGCCTGGGCCACCATGAACGTCGTCGTGTGCGTGGCCCGCGCGAGCTCCCCGAGCTGCCGGTGCAGGGCCGCCGGGACGGTGAACTCGATCCGGTCGCCGCCGTAACCCGCGGTCGCCGGACGCGGCCGGTCGGTGGGCAGCGCCAGCTGCTCGGGCAGCCCCGCCAACGCCTCCTTCCAGTACGTGAGCTGCCGACCCGCGACGCTGTCCGGGGACGACTCGTCCCCCAGCGCCTCGTGCTGCCACAGCGCGTAGTCCGCGTACTGCACCGCGAGCGGCTCCCAGCCCGGCTGCGCACCGTCGCGGCGCGCCGCGTAGGCGGTGGTCAGATCGCGGGCCAGCCGTGTCATCGACCAGCCGTCACAGGCGATGTGATGGATGAGCAGCAGCAGCACGTGCTCGTCCTCGGACAGCCGGAACAGCCGCGCCACGAAGGGGATCTCGGCCGTCAGGTCGAAGGCGTGCCGCGCCGCCCGCGTCACCTCGGCCTCGACGGTCTCCTCGGTCACGTCGCGCACGTCCACCGGCCGGCGCGCCCGCTCCACCGGCAGCACGATCTGCCGAGCGCCCGCCGTGTCCTCGGCGAACACGGTCCGCAGACTCTCGTGCCGCTCCAGCAGGTCCCCGACCGCCGCGTCCAGGGCGGCGCCGTCCAGCGGCCCGGAGAGCCGCAGCGCGGTCGGCACGTTGTACGTCGCCGACGGCCCCTCGAACCGGTGCAGGAACCACAGCCGTTGCTGCGCGGGCGACAGCGGCACCCGGTCCGGCCGCGGACGCGGCGTCAGCGGCGGCCGGGCCCGCCCCGCGGTGTCCAGTGCGCCGGACAGGCCGGCGACCGTCGGCGCCTCGAAGAACTGCCGCACCGACAGCTCGACGTCCAGCGCGCCCCGGATCCGGCTCACCAGCCGGCTCGCCAGCAGCGAATGACCGCCCAGCTCGAAGAAACTGTCGTCGACACCGAACCGAGCGGTGCCCAGGACGTCCCGGAACAGCCCCCAGAGGATCTCCTCGCGCGGGGTGCGCGGCGCCCGACCGGCCGGCACCACCGCCTCGTCCGGCGCGGGCAGCGCCTTGCGGTCCAGCTTGCCGTTCGGCGTCAGCGGCAGCGCGTCGAGCGCCACGAACGCCGTCGGCACCATGAACTCCGGCAGAGCGCGCCGCAACCGCTCGCGCAGCTCGCCCGCGCCCGGCACCGCACCCTCGCCGACCAGGTACGCCACCAGCCGCTGATCACCCGGCCGGACCTCGCGCACTGCGACCGCCGCCTCCGCGACCGCCGGAATCCGAGTCAACTCGGCCTCGATCTCCCCGAGTTCGATACGGAACCCGCGCAGCTTCACCTGCTGGTCGACCCGGCTGAGATAGCGCAGCTCACCGTCCCGCTCCCGGCGCACCAGGTCGCCCGTGCGGTACATGCGCGCACCGGGAACACCGTACGGGTCGGCCGTGAAGCGCTCCGAGGTCAGCCCGGGACGCCGGTGGTAGCCCTCCGCGAGCTGTGCCCCGGCCAGATACAGCTCACCCGGCACTCCCACGGGCACCGGCCGCAGCATCGCGTCCAGCACATACGCCCGGGTGTTGGCCAGGGGCCGCCCGATCGTGACCCGGTTCCCCCCGGTCACCTCGGCCGCCGTGGCCCAGATCGTGGCCTCCGTCGGACCGTACAGATTCGTCACCGAACCGGCCCGCTCGGCCAGCGACCGCGCCAGCTCGGCGGGCAGCGCCTCACCACCGACCAGCACCCGCACCCCGGCCAGCTCGTCCGCCGCCTCCGCCACGACGCCCTGCCACAGGCTCGGCGTCGCCTGCACCAAGGTCGCCCCGGACCGCTCCACGGCCCGCAGGACAGCCTGCGGATCCCGCGCCGTCTCCTCGCCGGCCAACACCAGTCGCGCCCCGTGCAGCAGCGGCAGGAAGATCTCCAGCCCCGCGATGTCGAACCCGACCGTGGTCACCGCCAGCAGCCGGTCCCGCTCCCCGGGCGCGAGCCTCTCACCCATGTCGGCCAGGAAGTTGCCCAGCGCGCCCCGGGTCACCACCACGCCCTTGGGACGCCCGGTCGACCCCGAGGTGTAGATCGCGTACGCCGGATGCGCCTGCGACACCGGGCCGCGCAGCTCCGTCGCGTCCAGCCCGGCGGCGGAGAACTCCGCCAGCTCGGCCTCCCCGACCGGCTCGGTCAGGGTCAGCGCCGGAGTCGCGTCGTTGAGCATGTACGCCACCCGGTCCGCCGGATAGCCGGGATCGACGGGCAGATAGGCCGCGCCCGACTTCAGCACCGCCAGCAGCGTGACGACCAGGTCGAGGGAGCGAGGCAGCACCACCGCCACGAACCGTCCGGGAGCTGCACCCCGCGCGCGGAGATACCGCGCCAGCCGGTTGGCGCGCGCGTCGAGCTCCGCGTACGTCAGCGAACGGTCGTCGAACTCCACGGCGGTGGCCCGCGGGGTCCGCGCCGCCTGCCGCTCGAACAGCGCCGGCACCGACTCGGCCGGCACCTCCCGGACCGTGTCGTTCCACTCCTCGAGCACACGGCGCCGCTCGGACGCGGTCATGACCTCCAGCTGTCCGATCGGCCGGTCCGGATGGGCCACCGCCGCACCCAGCAGCCGCACCAGCCGCCCGGTGATCTCCTCCGCGGTCTCCCGGTCGAACAGCGCCGTGCTGTACGTGACGCTGCCGCCCAGCCCCGCGCACCTGTTGCCGTCATCGAACCGTTCGGCCAGCGCGAACGACAGGTCGAACCGCGCCGACACCCGGTCCGCGGCCCGCACCTCTGCCCGCGTCCCCGCGAACGACGTCGTCCCCTCCACGCCCGCCGCCTGCGTGTTGTGCAGCGTCAGCATCACCTGGAACAGCGGGTGATGGGCCAGAGATCGCGCGGGGTTGACGGCCTCGACGAGCCGCTCGAAGGGCAGGTCCTGGTGGGAGTACGCCGTGAGATCGGTGGCGCGGACCCGGCCCAGCAGCTCACGGAAGGTCGGGTCACCGCTCGTGTCGGTGCGCAGGACCAGAGTGTTCACGAAGAACCCGATGAGGCGGTCGGTGGCGTCGTCGGTGCGTCCGGCGATCGGGGTGCCGAGGGGGATGTCGTGACCGGCCCCGAGGCGGGTCAACAGGGCCGCCAGCGCCGCCTGCACCACCATGAAGACGGTCGTGTTCGTGTCCCGGGCCAGCTCCGTCAACCGTTGGTGCAGCTCCGCCGACGCCTCCAGCGGCACCCGGTCGCCGCTGTAGTCGGCGACGGCAGGGCGGGGTCGGTCGGTGGGCAGGTCGAGCTGTTCGGGGAGTCCGGCGAGTGTCTGCTTCCAGTGGGCGAGTTGACGGCCGGCGGTGCTGTCGGGGTCGGTGTCGTCGCCGAGGAGGTCGTGTTGCCAGAGGGCGTAGTCGGCGTACTGGACGGGCAGGGGTGGCCAGTCGGGGGCGTGGCCGGCGAGGCGTGCGGTGTAGGCGGCGGTGAGGTCCTGGGCGAGCGGGCCCCGCGACCAGGCGTCGCTGGCGATGTGATGGATCAGCAGGAGCAGCACGTGCTCGGTCGGGGAGATCCTGAACAGCGTCACCCGCACCGGAATGTCGGCACTCAGATCGAAGGGCTCGGCCGAAGCCTCGGCCACCCGCCCCTCCACGTCGTCCGCGGTCGCCTCAACCACACGGAACGGGACCTCGGCGGAGTCCAGCACGGTCTGTCGGGGGCCGTGTTGGTCTTCGGCGATGGTGGTGCGGAGGCTTTCGTGGCGGGTGGTGAGGTCGTTGAGGGCGTGGTGGAGGGCTTGGTGGTCGAGGTGGCCGGTGAGGCGGAGGGTGGTGGGGATGTTGTAGGTGGGGGTGGGTCCTTCCAACTGGTGGAGGAACCAGAGGCGTTGTTGGGCGTAGGAGAGGGGGATGCGTTCGGGTCGGGGGTGTGCGGTGAGGGGGGTGCGGGCGGTGTCCGCGGTGTCCAGAGCCGTCGCCAGCCCCGCGATCGTGGGTGTCTCGAAGAGCTGTCGGATGCTGAGTTCGGTGCCGAGGGTGGTGCGGATGCGGCTGACGAGTCGGGTGGCGAGGAGGGAGTGTCCGCCGAGGTCGAAGAAGTTGTCGTCGATGTTGAGGTCGGTGACGGAGAGGACTTCGGCGTAGAGGGTGCGGAGGATTTCTTCGCGGGGGGTGCGGGGGGCTCGGCCTGTTGCCGCTGCCGTGTAGGTGGGGGCGGGGAGTGCTTTGCGGTCGAGTTTGCCGTTGGGGGTGAGGGGGAGGGCGTCGAGGGTGACGATCGCGGAGGGGATCATGTAGTCGGGGAGGTGTTGGGCGAGGGCTGCGCGGAC
>NZ_JBIDDQ010000022.1:0-144139 GCF_043195415.1 Streptomyces sp. Y7 | reverse complement strand
CTCAAACGCCGGACAGGCTGAAATTGGGTGCCGGCCGGCCCGTCCCCGAGCGCCGGACGGCCTGAAAAGTGCGGACCGCCTGTCTTTGTCGGCCGGCCGAAAGACGTGGGGGTCGTTTGTGCGTCAGGCCTGCACGATCGGCTCCCGTGTGAACAGTTCTCCCAGTGCGGGCGCGTTCACGCGGCGGTCTGTCAGGCGTAGGGCCTCCCAGACGGTGACCTGGTTGGCGGTGAGGACCGGCTTGCCGAGTTCGGATTCCAGGGCGGGGATGTGGGCGGCCGTGTGCAGGGCGGTGTCCGGGAGGAGGACCGCCTCGGCGTCGGGCGTGTCCGCCTCCTTGGCCAGGGCGAAGACCTCGGCCTCGCCCCAGGTGCCGACCTCCGCGGCCGTGATGATGCCGGAGCCGCGCACCGACGCGACCTCCGCGCCCGCGTCGGTCAGGAACCCGGCGAAGAGCGCGGCCACGTCGTCCGGGTAGGTCGCCCCGATCGCCACCCTGCGCACACCGAGCTCCTGTACCGCGTGCGCGAAGGCGAAGGACGTCGACGACGCCGGCATGCCGGCCCTGACGGCGAGGTTGCGCACCTGCTCGTGGGCGCCCTCCCAGCCGTAGACGAAGCTGCCGCTCGTGCACGCCCACACCACCGCCTCGGCGCCGGTCAGCCGCAGCGCCTCCACGCCTGCCGCGAGGCGTTCGGCGGAGCCCATCCGCAGCAGGGCGTCCACCCGGTGCGCGTCCTCGCCGATGTCGGTGTGCACGAGGTCGAGCCGGATGTCGCTGGCGAGCAGCTGTTCGATGCGCGGATAGTCGTCCTCGGCGGAGTGGCCCGGGTAGAGAAATCCGAGTGCGGTCATGTCAGCCTTTCTACTGCTGTTCCTGCTCGGGAACATCCGGCACGTCCGGGAGCACGGGCCCGCTCGGGGTCGCCGGATCGATCCTCGCCGCCGGATCGATCAACGCCTGATAAGGCCCCACCGCGCGAGTACCCACCCTGCGCAACGCAGCCCACATCGTCACCTGGTTGGCCGAGAGAACCGGTAGGCGCAGCTCCGCCTCCAGTTGGGGGATCACGTCATAGGTCGGCAGGTTCGTGCAGCTGATGAACAGCGCGTCGGCCCGGCGGCGGCCCACGGCCCGGCGCGCCATGTCGGCCACATCGCGGTAGGGCACCTTCCAGATGTGCCGGGTCAGCCCCATGAACGCGCAGCCGGTGACCGCGACGCCCGCCTCGGCCACGTACTGCTCCAGCGCCCGGGTCACCGACACCGTGTACGGCGTCACCAGCGCCACCCGTCGTACCCCGAGCTCGGTCAGCGCCTCCAGCAGCGCCCCGGAGGTGGTGACCGACGGCACCGCGCCGGCCCGGGTCATCGCCTCGCACATCGCCCGCTCACCGGCGATGCCGCCGACGAAACTGCCGGACGTACAGGCGTAGGCGACCACCTCGGGGGCGATCGCGGTCAGGGTGTGGACGCCGTCGCTGAGCGTCTCGTGCTCACTGACCAGACGGGCCAGATCGAGGCTGACCTCGACCGGGACATAGGGCGTCCGGGTCAGGTGCAGCGAGACCTCGTCCGGGACCCAGCGCCACAGTTCGCGGTCCAACGCGAAGTCGAAGGGGGCGACGACTCCGACACCGCGCTGCGGGCGGGGGCCGCCGAGGAAGGAGATGTCCATGGCGTCCATGGCTGGCACCGCCCTCACTACGAGATACGGGTGAGCAACGGACCGTACGTACGCCCGTGTTGACGAAGGTAGGTTCGGGTGCGAGCGTGGTCAAACCTCGCATGTCAGACGGCCATCCCTTCCAGTAAAACTCCGAGAAACGGCCCCCGCACACCCCCGGGACACAGCCCTCGCACCCCTCTGGAGAAGCGACCCCGAATGACCTCACCCGCCCCCGGCGCCTCCCCCGCCTCCGGCCCTCCGCCCACGCTCCTGGTCCTCGACGCCGAGCCCCTGCCGCGCCTCGGCCGCCTCACCGGTCGCGCCCGTGTCGAGCACGCGGACGAGTCGACGCTCGCGCAGCGGCTGCCGCACGCCGACGTCCTGCTGGTCTGGGACTTCACCTCGCACGCCGTGCGCCACGCCTGGCCCGGCGAGGGCCCGAGACCGCGCTGGGTGCACACGGCGAGCGCGGGCGTGGACCACCTGATGTGCCGGGAACTCACCGAGTCCGACACCGTGGTCACCAACGCGCGCGGGATCTTCGACCAGCCGATCGCCGAGTACGTCGCCGCGCTGGTGCTGGCGATGGCGAAGGACCTGCCGCGGACCCTGGACCTCCAGCGCGCCCGGCAGTGGCGGCACCGCGAGGGGCAGCGGGTGGCGGGCACGCGCGCGTGCGTGGTCGGGTCGGGGCCCATCGGACGGGCCATCGTCCGTACGCTCAAGGCCCTCGACGTCACCACCGCGCTGGTCGGACGGGTGCCGCGCACCGGGATCCACGGTCCCGACGATCTCGACCGGCTGATGTCCCGAGCCGACTGGGTGATCTCGGTCGCACCGCTCACCGAGCAGACGCACGGCATGTTCGACCTGCGCAGGTTCGGTGTCATGCAGCCCTCGGCCCGGTTCATCAACGTCGGGCGCGGGCAGCTGGTGGTGGAGGAGGCGCTGGCCGAGGCGCTCGGCAAGCGCTGGATCGCGGGAGCCGCGCTCGATGTGTTCGAGCACGAACCCCTCACCCCGGACAGCCCGTTGTGGGGGCTTCCGGGCCTGATCGTCTCCCCGCACATGAGCGGGGACACCATCGGCTGGCGGGATGAACTCGGGCGGCAGTTCGTGGAGTTGTACGAGCGGTGGGTGGCGGGCAGACCACTGCTGAACGTGGTCGACAAACAGCGCGGGTATGTACCCGGACGCTGACGTCAACGGCTGGAGGGCGCCCCCATGACGGACCTGACCGCACTGACCGCCGTACAACTCCTCGACGGCTACCGCAAGGGAGAGTTCAGCCCCCTCGACGCCACCCGCGCGACGCTGGAGCGGGCCGAGCGGATCCAGCCGGAGGTCAACGCCTTCGTACGGCTCACCGCCGACGAGGCCCTCGCGCGGGCCGGCGAGTCGGCCGAGCGCTGGCGGCGGGGCGAGCCGGCCGGGCTGCTCGACGGCGTCCCGGTCACCGTGAAGGACATCCTCCTGCTGCGCGGGTCGCCGACGCTGCGGGGCTCGAAGACCGTCGCGGAGAAGGGCCACTGGCAGGAGGACGCCCCCTCGGTGGCGCGGCTGCGCGCGCACGGCGCCGTGTTCCTCGGCAAGACGACCACGCCCGAGTTCGGCTGGAAGGGCGTCACCGACTCGCCGCTGTCCGGGGTGACCCGCAACCCCGTCGACCCGACCCGCACCGCGGGCGGCTCCAGCGGCGGCGCGGCGGCGGCCGTGGCCCTCGGCGCGGGTCCGCTGGCGCTGGGCACGGACGGCGGCGGCAGTGTCCGTATCCCGGCCGCGTTCTGCGGCATCTTCGCCCTTAAACCGACGTACGGCCGGGTCCCGCTGTACCCCGCGAGTGCCTTCGGCACGCTGGCGCACGTCGGCCCGATGACCCGCGACGCGGCCGACGCGGCCCTGCTCCTGGACGTCATCGGCGCGCCCGACTCCCGCGACTGGTCGGCGCTCCCGCCGGCCCCGGACTCCTTCGCCGCGGCCCTGTCCGGCGGGGTGCGCGGCCTGCGCATCGCCTACTCCCCGTCCCTGGGCGGCCAGGTGGCGGTGCGCCCGGCGGTCGCGGCGGCGGTGCGGCGGGCGGTGGAAGGGCTGGCGGGGCTGGGGGCGTACGTCGAGGAGACCGACCCGGACTTCACGGATCCGGTGGACGCCTTCCACACCCTGTGGTTCACCGGGGCGGCCCGGGTGACCCAGCATCTGGGGCCGCACCAGCGGGAGTCGCTCGACCCGGGCCTCAGGGAGATCTGCGGCGTCGGCGCCCGGATGTCGGCGCTGGACTATCTGGCCGCGGTGGACGTCCGGATGGAACTGGGCCGCCGGATGGGCCGCTTCCACGACTCCTACGACCTGCTGCTCACCCCGACCCTGCCGATCACGGCGTTCGAGGCGGGCGCCGAGGTCCCGAAGGGTTCGGGGCATCGCCGGTGGACCGGCTGGACGCCGTTCACCTACCCGTTCAACCTGACCCAGCAGCCGGCGGCCACCGTCCCCGTCGGCACGGACGGGGACGGCCTGCCGATCGGCCTGCAGATCGTGGCCGCCCGTCATCGCGACGCACTCGTCCTGCGGGCGGCCCACGCGCTCTACGAGGCCGGTGTGGCCCGGCTCACACCCTCCGGAACCTGAGCGACTCGCCCAGGGCACCCGACCGCCACAGGTCGTTGCAGCCCTGGGCCATCTCTTCGAGTCCCTCCACGATCTGGCCCCAGACGATGCCGGGCACCCAGCCCACATCGCCGTTCAGCAACAGGTTGTTGCGCTCGTAGAACAGGGCCAGGTCGACCACCGTGGTGCCCGGGCGGACCTCACGGTCGTAGCCGTAGGAGTTGGTCCCCAGCTCCGTACCGGCGAAGGCGAAATAGCACAGATCGCCCGGAATGGGGGTGACCGTCGGGTTTTCCAGCGGCGGCTCCGTTTCCGCGAAGGGCGGGAAGAGGGCGTAGATCTCGTTGCGGGCGTATTTGGCGTGATAGACGTCGCCGGTCAGGGGCAGGGCGTCCCAGACGGCCGCGCAGGTGAGCGGGGCGCGGTCGTCCAGGAGTTTGGCCGTGCAGTGGATTTCGCGCTTGACCAGTGACACCTCGATGAACCGATCAGTCATGCCATCCAGGGTGCATACATCGCATCGTCTCGGGTAGCCGCGCCGCCATGGCTCCACCTAATGGGAACGACAGAAACACACCTGGGACCACGCGCCGGTCGCTGCTCGCGGGGGTGGCGGCGCTCGGTGCGCTGGGGGCCGCCGGCTGCTCACGCGTGGCCACGGCATCGACCGAGGACGGCGGCGACCTGCTCGACCGGCTCAAGGCGGCGGGCGTCGTACGCCTCGGCATCGCGGGAGAGATCCCCTTCGGCTACATCGACAGGAACGGAGAACTGACCGGCGAGGCACCCGAACTGGCCAAGGTCATCTTCAAACGGCTGGGCGTCGACAAGGTGCAGCCCGTGCCGACCGAGTTCGGCTCGCTGATCCCGGGCCTGAACTCCCAGCAGTTCGACGTCGTGGCGGCGGGCATGTACGTCAACCCCGAGCGCTGTGAACAGGTCATCTTCTCCGACCCGGACTACCAGATGCTCGACTCCTTCATCGTGCGCAAGGGCAACCCCATGGGCCTGCACGACTACAAGGACGTCGTCGAGAAGAAGGCCAAGTTCGCCACCGGGACCGGCTACGCCGAGATCGAGTACGCCGTCGAGGCCGGGTACGACGAGGGCGACATCCTCATCGTGCCGGACCAGGTCGCGGGGCTGAACGCCGTCGAGGCCGGGCGCGTGGACGTCTTCGCCGGTACGGCGCTGACCACCCGTGAGGTCGTCAAGAAGTCGGCCAAGGCCGAGTCCACCAAGGCCTTCGCGCCTCTCGTGGACGGCAAACCGCACGTCGACGGCGGCGCGTTCGCGTTCCGGCCGACCGAGACGAAGCTGCGGGACGCCTTCAATGTCGAGCTGGCCAAGCTCAAGAAGAGCGGTGAACTGCTCCGCATCCTGAAGCCGTTCGGCTTCACGGAGAACGAGATGACGGATCTGACCGCGAAGGAGCTCTGCGGCGGATGACCTCGGGACTCTGGGAACTCGTACTCAAGGGGATATGGACCACCGTCCAGCTCCTCGTCCTCAGCGCGCTGCTGGCCGCCGCGGTGTCCTTCGTGGTCGGCGTCGCACGGACCCACCGGCTGTGGGTCGTGCGCTTCCTCGCGGGCCTCTACACCGAGGTGTTCCGCGGGACCTCCGCGCTCGTGATGATCTTCTGGGTGTTCTTCGTGCTGCCCCCGGCCTTCGGCTGGCAGCTGGTGCCCCTGTGGGCTGGCACGCTGGCTCTCGGTCTGACCTACGGCGCCTACGGCTCGGAGATCGTGCGCGGCGCGCTCGGCGCGGTCGACCCGGCGCAGAAGGAGGGCGGGATCGCGCTCAGCTTCACGCCCTGGCAGCGGATGCGGCTGATCCTGCTGCCGCAGGCGGTGCCGGAGATGATTCCGCCGTTCTCCAACCTGCTCGTCGAGCTGCTCAAGGGCACCGCCCTGGTGTCGATCATGGGCATGGGCGACCTGGCCTTCAGCGGCAACCTGGTGCGCCTGGCGCTCCAGGAGAGCGCGGAGATCTACACGTACATCCTGCTCATCTACTTCGTGATCGCCTTCCTGCTCACCCGCGTGATGCGCGGACTGGAGAAGAAGCTCAAGGCAGGGGTCGGCAAGGCCCCGGCGCGCGGCGTGACCGCCGATGAGTTCAAGCGCGCGCAGACCACCGGCGTCGGAGGTGCGGTGTCATGAAGTGGGACTGGAACGCCGTGAGCGACTTCATGCCGTACTTCTGGGACGGTCTGCTGGTCACCCTCCAGGCACTCGTCCTGGGTTCGCTGATCTCGTTCGCCCTGGGCCTGGTGTGGGCCCTGCTGATGCGCACGCCGACGCGCTGGGTGCGCTGGCCGGTGGGCGTGGTCACCGAGTTCATCCGCAACACCCCGCTGCTGGTGCAGCTGTTCTTCCTGTTCTACGTGCTGCCCGAGTGGGGCCTGACCTTCTCGGCGCTGACCACCGGCGTCTTCGCGATCGGTCTGCACTACTCGACGTACACGATGCAGGTCTACCGCGCCGGCATCGAGGCGGTGCCCGTCGGCCAGTGGGAGGCCGCGACGGCGCTGAACCTGCCGATGACCCGGACGTGGCGGATGGTGATCCTGCCGCAGGCGATCCGCCGCGTCGTGCCGGCGCTCGGCAACTACGTGATCTCGATGCTCAAGGACACGCCGCTGCTGATGGCGATCACCGTCCTCGACATGCTCGGCCGGGCACGGCTGTTCTCCCAGCAGAACTTCCAGTTCACCGAGCCCCTGACCGTGATCGGCGTGGCCTTCATCCTCATCTCCTACCTGGCCTCCCTCCTCCTGCGAGCCCTGGAGCGACGTCTTGTCCACTGACATCCAGCACAATCCCGAGAAGAACCCCGCCGAGAACCGCTCCAACGGCGAACTGATCCGTCTCGAGCAGGTCACCAAGCGGTTCGGCGACAACACCGTCCTCGACCACCTGGACTTCTCCGTCCAGGCCGGCAAGCACGTCACGCTGATCGGGCCGTCCGGATCGGGCAAGACCACGATCCTGCGGCTGCTGATGACGCTGACCAAGCCGGACGAGGGCCGGATCACGGTGGACGGGCAGCAGTTGTTCCCCGCCCCCGAGAAGCAGATCCGCGAGGTCCGCAAGAAGATCGGGATGGTGTTCCAGCAGTTCAACCTGTTCCCGAACATGACCGTGCTGCGCAACATCACCGAGGCCCCGGTCACCGTGCTCGGCATGTCCAAGGACGAGGCCGAGGCGCGCGCCCGTGAGCTGCTGGAGATGGTGGGTCTCGCCGACAAGTGCGACGCCCGCCCGACCCAGCTCTCCGGCGGTCAGCAGCAGCGGGTGGCGATAGCCCGGGCGCTGGCGATGCGCCCGCAGGTGCTGCTGCTCGACGAGGTGACCTCCGCGCTGGACCCCGAGCTGGTCGCGGGCGTCCTGGACCTGCTGCGGGACATCGCCCGCACCACCGACATCACGATGCTCTGCGTGACCCACGAGATGAATTTCGCCCGGGACATCTCGGACCAGGTCCTGATGTTCGACTCCGGCCGGGTCATCGAGTCCGGCACCCCGGACAAGATCTTCAACGACCCCGAGAACGATCGCACCCGGGAGTTCCTCAGCGCTGTGCTGTGACGCTTCGCGAGGCCCTTGACTGCGGCATATGCCAGAGTGCTACCACCGCAGTTGAGGGCGTCGCAATCTCGTCAACAACCGCTCAACTCAAGCCTCTTGCCCGTTATCGTGAAGGAGACTGACTCACTCGAACCCGGCCCGATGAGAAGCGACGTGCGACCGCAGGGGGAACCGTGGCGCTCCAGCACGAGTCGACGACGCCGTACCACTCGGTCCAGGACGCGCTGCGCGTCCTGGAGACGGTGGCGCGGCACAGCACAGGAGTCACCGACGCCGAGCTCGCCCGGCACACCGGCATCGACCCGGAGCGCCTGACCGGCCTCCTGCGGATGCTGCGTCGCGAGGGCTACGTCGAGCAGATCGCGGACGGGGCGTACATCACGGGCGACGCCCTGGCCCGCCTCGGCTCCGCCCAGGGCCGTGAGCAGGCCCTGCGCGACAATCTCCAGCACACCCTGGACCGGCTGCGGGACTCCGTCGGCGCCGCCGTGTACATGAGCCGGTACATCGACGGAGAGGTCAAGATCGACCAGTTCGCGGCCGGTCCGGCCACCCCTGTGGTCAACGAGTGGGTGGACTTCCGCTTCTCCGCCCACGCCACCGCGATCGGCAAGAGCCTGCTGGGCCAGCTCGACCACAACGGCCGCCGCGACCATCTCTCGCGGCACAAGATGGCCCGCCTCACCTCGCGCACGATCACCAACGACCGCGTGCTGCTCTCCCGCCTGGAGTCCCAGCCGCCGACGGTCCCCCACCTCGACCTCCAGGAATACGCGGTGGGCACGGTGTGCGCGGCCGTCCCGATCACGGCCGGCTCCTCGGTGGGCTGCCTCGCCCTGTCGCTCCCGGTGGAGCACGCGCACCGGCTCCGCCAGGCGGCGGACGCCCTGAATCGCAGCGCCGCGCCGGTCCTGCTGTCGCTGGCGATCCAGTCCTGACGGCCCCGCCCCGCGGTGGTCCGAAGCACCCCTGCGGACCAGGTAGTATTTTCTTCGTCGCCGCCGCGAAAGGCACGAAATCGCGGTCGGCGCGAGTCATGCGCCGCTAGCTCAGTTGGTTAGAGCAGCTGACTCTTAATCAGCGGGTCCGGGGTTCGAGTCCCTGGCGGCGCACAGACGAAGGGCCTCTCGTGGGAGCGAGGGGCCTTTCGCTTTTCACGGGCTCCGGCGGGAGCGGCTGGGGTCCGGAGGTCGGCCACCGGCTCCGGCAGGAGCGGCTGGGGGTCCGGGGGTCATCCCCCGGGGGACACAGCATCAGCGGGTCCGGGGTTCGAGTCCCTGGCGGCGCACAGACGAAGGGCCTCTCGTGGGAGCGAGGGGCCCTTCGACGTGGGTCGGGAGGTCCGTCTCCGTGAGTCGGCGATAGGCCCGCTCCCCCGGCGGCCGCCACCACACGGGGTCGGCGCATCGCACCCCGTCCCGCCTCAGCCCCGCCCGGTGGATCTTGTTCGTGGCGGTCACCGGCATCCGCTCCACCACCCGCACGAACCGGGGCGCCATCTTCGTCCCCAGGTCCGGCTGGGCCCGCAGGAACCCGGCGAAGGCGACCGGGTCGAACTCGCCCGCGATCGTCGCCATGACCTGGTCCCCGGTCACCGGGTCCGGCACCGCGTACACGGCGACGGCGCCCGCCCCCTCGTACCGGGCGAGGATGTTCTCGATCATCGCGGCGGACAGGTTCTCCCCGTCGACCCGGAGCCGGTCGTCGCCGCGCCCGGCGAAGTACAGATAGCCGTCGGCGTCCCGGCAGAACAGGTCCCCGGTCCAGTACCAGCCCTCGCGCCGCCGCTCCGCCTCCGCCTCGGGATTGCGCCAGTACCCCTCGAAGGGGTTCGGCCCCCGGTTGACCAGCTCACCGATCGCCGCGTCCCCGTTGACCAGCCGCCCGCTCGCGTCGAAGACCGCGGGCGGGCACTCCGCACGGGTCTCCGGATCGAGTACGACGAGACCGGGCCCCGCCCGCCCCACGGCCCCCGGCGGCGTCCCCGGCGACCACTGCACGGCGGCCCCGCCCTCGGAGGAGCCGTACCCCTCCACCAGGCGCACCCCGAACCGGCGCTCGAACGCGGCGGCGTCCACCGCGCCCGCCTCCGTGCCGAAGCCGAGCCGCAGCGGGTTGTCCCGGTCGTCGGGGCGCGGCTCGGTGGCGAGGACGTACTGGATCGCCCGGCCCACATAGGTGAAGTACGTCGCCCCGTAGCGCCGGACGTCCGCGAGGAAGTTCGACGCCGAGAACCGGCGCCGCAGCGCCACGCTCGCGCCGGCCGCGAGGGCGGGCGCCCAGTCGGCGATGACCGCGTTGCCGTGGAACAGCGGCATGCAGACGTAGTGCACGTCGTCGGGCCGTACCCGGAACTGGTCCGCCAGGGAGTACCCCGCCGCGGCCAGCCGCCCCTGGCTGCAGATCGCGGCCTTGGGGGCGCCGGTCGAGCCGGAGGTGAAGTACAGCAGGAGCCGGTCGTCCGGGGCGGCGCGGGAAGGGTCGGGCCGGGCGTCGGCGTACGGGGCGAGCAGGGCGTCGTACGCGGGTGTCCCGGTCAGCAGCACGCGTACGCCGGGCAGTTCGAGGCCCTCCAGCAGCGGCAGATGGGCCTGCTCGGTGACCAGGACCCGGCACTCGGTGTGCCGGATGTCGCGGGCGAGTTCGGGGCCGCGCCGCGTGGGGTTGATCCCGGCGACGGCGGCTTTGGCGAGGGCCGCCGCGCTCAGCCACATCGGGTACTCCGGGGTGTTGTCGAGCAGCACCCCGACGTGCGGCTCGGCGCCGGGCGGCAGCAGGTCGGCCAGCAGCGCCGCACGGGCGGCGGCACCGGCGGCCACCTCGTGCCGCGTGAGCATCCCGTCCTCGAACCACAGCCCGGGCCGGTGGTCACCCCAGTGCGCCGAGACGAGTTCCGCGACCGTGCGTGCCCTGGACTCCATGGCCGCGTACGGTAGTTGACGTACCGTCAGTTGTGGAGGCCCAGGAGCCTACGAGAGGCCCCAGGCGCCGGCGGCGATGAAGAACACGCAGAAGGCGATGATCCAGACGTTGCGCACCAGCGCGCCACCCGAGAACGCGGCGAACATCCCGGGGTGCGGAGGGCGGACCGTGGCTCGTTCCGGGTCTTCCGCCGTGTAGAACACCGTGACGATGTCGCCCTGGAGGGTCGTCTCCGGCCCGTCCTTCTCCTCGAAGCGGACGGCGCGCCCGTCACGCGCGGTGAACTCGTAGATGTGGTGGAGCGTGCTGCGGTCTTCGCTGTGTCTCTTCACGAACATCCGCACGCACCGCGCCTCGGCCGTGAGCCCGCTGTTCCAGGCGGCGCGCACCTCGCGGGCCCTCCTGATCAGCGTCCCCATGGTGTACACGCCGTAGGCCAGGATTCCGACCGGCAGGACGAAGAACAGCGCTTCTCCCATGGGACCCCCGCGATCGAGTACCGCTCCCCTACGCCGTCATGGTCATGTCGGCGTAGGGGGACCGTACCCCTGGCGGATGCCGGATTTCCTCAGGCCCTGCTCAGAACGTGACGTCCGAGCAGGCGTAGAACGCGTTGCTCGTGTCGGCGATCGTCCACACCGCGAGGATCACGTGGTGGCCGCTCAGCCCGGACGGCAGGGTGCCGCTGTGGGAGAGCGTGGACGGCGGCCGCTGCCCGTTGTACGGGACGGTGAAGAACGGCGTGAGGTTGAGGTCCGAGCGGGACAGGTTGTGGTTCTGGTTCCAGCCCGGCTTGGTGATGTAGTACTTGAAGTCGGTCGTGGCGTGCATCGCGGTGAACTGCCAGCGGAAGGTGTAGCTCTGACCGCCGTTCACCTTGGTGGTGGGCCACGCGCCGCCGGACGGCGTCTTGGGCGCGCTGAGCTGGGCGAACTGGCCCAGTCCCGCGTTGCAGATCGATCCGTCGGCCGGTCCGGAACCCGGGAAGCCCTTCGGCCCCTCGACGCTCTGCGGCTCCCACTGGATGGAGCCGCAGTTGGTCACGGTGCCGTTCTGACAGAGCTTCTGCCGGCTGATGGGGAGATCGGTGTACCCGTGGCTGCTGGCGCCACCGGTGGAGAGCACGAGGGCCCCGGCCGTGCTGAGCCCGAGTGCGGCTGCGTACAACTTGGCCTTTCTGCGCATGCTGCTGCTCCTGGGAACGTGGGGGAAGTTCGGCGAGCTTGCAGGTCTAGACCAAGTCTCAGATTATTGCTGACTGTTGAACATGTCCATACCAATCGAGGGAGATGTTCGAGGGGCCGTAAGACGGCCGTCAGACCGCCGTCTCGCCCCGCCCCGCGCAGAACGCCACCGTCAAGTCCTTGACCAGTGCCTTGCGTTCGTAGTCGTCCAGCTCGACCAGACCCCGCATCGTCAGCCGCGTCACGGTGTCCTCCACCGAGTCGACCACCGAGTCGACCATGGTGGCCCGGTCCCGCGCGTCCAGCGCGGCGATACGACGCCGGTGCATGGCGGCGGCGACCTCGGGCGCGTACTCCACCCGCACCGGCCGCACGGAGAACACCTCGAGGCCGATCTCGTCCGTGTCCCGCACCACCAGACGGGTCAGCGACTCACCGGGCGCCTCGACGCAGCCGCGCGCGCCACCCGGCACCTCCACCGCCACCCGCGTCAGCGCCGCCTCGACGCACTCGCGCAGATACCCCTCGTGATCCTCCACCCCGAGCAGCGCCCGCGCGGTGTCCTTCACCCGCCACACCACCTGGACGACCACCCGCAGCGCGACCCCGTTGCCGTCGGCCGCCGGCATCGGCTCGCTGCGCCAGTGCCGCAGCCGTACGTCGACCCGGCGGCGCAGCAGCAGCGGGTTGACCCACATGAGTCCGGTGCGACGGACCGTGCCGCGGTACCGTCCGAACAGCCCGAGCACCCAGGCCCGTCCGGTCGCCCCGCGGGCCAGCCCGCCGAAGCCGAGCAGCCCCAGCGCGCCGGCTCCCGCGTACGCCGCCCACTGCGCCGGACCGAGCTCCGCCCCCGCCGACGCCGGCAACCCGAGCGCCTGCACCGCCGCCGGCGGCAGCACCCCGGCCCACCACGAGGCGGCCAGGCAGCCGGCCGCCCCGCAGGCGCCGGCGAGCACGCCCGCCGCCCCGGGCAGCACCCGCGCGGGGTGCTCCACCAGTTCGGGGTCGACCTGCGGTTCGGGACGCGGCTTCGGCTGGACCGGGCGGCGCAGGCGCGGCTGTTCCCCCGTGCCCTGCCGGCGCGCGACGACCGTCGGTCTGAGCGGCACGGACACCGGGCCCGCCTCGTCACGGAACAGCAGATGGACGGGGATCTCGGTGGTCGCCTCGTTCTGGATCAGCCGCGCGGGCCGGGCCGGCACCTCGGCCGGCCCGGCGAGCCCCTCGGGATCGGGCGTGTGAGAAGTGGTCGTGGTCATGCGTTGCCTCCAGCCTCCGCGCCAGATGCGTCACAGGAAGGTCGTGCGGCCGTGGTGAGCGGCCCCGGTGGTCCAGCCGTCGTTCGTACCGAGAGGGGGCGTGCCGCCAACGGGTCGCGGTGGCCGCCGCGCGCCCGGAACTCCGGAACGCCCCTCTGTCTCCGAAGTCCTCGCGGCCCTGAAGTGCGCACCTGCGGGGGGTCCGTCACGCGAACAGCCGCCGCCAGGTCTCCGGCCCCGGATAGCCGTCCGCCGCGCCGCCGCGCCAGCCCTGGGACCGCTGGAACGCCTCGACGGCCCGCCGGTCCGCCTCGCCCCAACGCGGACCCGGCCCGGTCCCGTAGTGCTTGCCGAATCCCTTCTTCACCAGCTGCCGGCCGAGCTGGGTCACGTACTGGTTGTCGGCGCCGGGCCGGAACAGCGCGCGCCCCGGATAGCCGGCCACCCCGTGCGACGCCGGCTGCTCGGGCGGCTTGGCCGCGCTCGGCCCGGCGGGGATGTCCTTGCCCTTGCCCGCCGCCAGCAGCGCCCATGTGCCCGCCCCCGGCACTCCGTCGGCGTCCTGGCCCCGCCAGCCCTGCGCGAGCTGGAACGCCTGGGTGGCCCTGCGGTCCGCGTCCGACCAGCGCGGGCCCGGGCCGGAGGTGTAGAAGCGGCCGGCGCCGCGCTCGACGAGCATCCGGCCCAGCGCGGTGACGTGCTTGTTCTTGGCGCCGGGCCCGAAGTGTGCCCGCCCCGGGTAGGCCGCGGGGCGCTTCGGGCCGGCCGGCTTGGCGGTGTCCGGCTCCGCGGTGCCCGACTCCGCGGTCCCCGGCTCGGCGGCACCCTGCTGCCCGGCGTCGGGCTTCGCCGTCTCCGTCTCCCCCGGGTCGGTCGTCCCGCCGTCCTGCTGCCCGCTCTCCGGTTTCGCGCCCGTCGAGCTGCCGCTCACGAGGCCCTTGTAGCGGTAGGCGAGATAGCGGGCGGAGTGGTTCCAGTAGGCGTACGGCGTGGACTGCCGCCGAGCGTGCGGGGGAGCCGACTCGTAGGCGATGTAGTTGCTGCGCGTGTAGTCCGTCCAGCCGCCGAAAATCACTACGTGCGAGCCTTTCTGCGGGTCCGCGGGATTATGGAACAGCAGAATGTCGCCGGGCTGGAGTTCCGCCTTGGAGATGCGGACGCCGTACTGGCCGAGGCTTCCGGTCCATTCGTTTCCGGGCAGGCTCCAGGCCATCGAGACGAAGCCCGAGCAGTCCTGCCGGTATCCGTCCGACCAGTACCTGGACATGCTGTACGGCACCTTCGCCGTGACCCATTTCTTGGCCCGTTTGATGATCTCCGCGCGGGTGGTCGCGGGGGCCTTGACCGGACCGGCCGGCTGGGCGGGCTTCCCGCCCGGACCGTGCAGCGGAGCCTTCTGTCCCTGGGGCGTACTGGGTTCTTCATCTGCGGGAACGGCCGGTCGGTCGAGGGTGTGGGGGGCGGCGAGGGCGGGGGCCGTGTGGCCGACGACGAGCGTGGTGGAGGCGGCTGCGGCGAGAATCAGCGCCCGGTGCGCGGCCGGGTGCCGGCCGGTCGCGGAATGCGGCAGGACACGTCTCCAGTGAACGCATCCGGGGCAGTCGCAGTCACCCCCCGGATCGATTTCCTCGAATACCGGAGTCCGAGCCTCCATGCGATTCCCCTCACACTCCAGTCGGAAATGTCCGCGGCTGTACACCCCGTCAGTTTCTCAACTGTCTTCCGCACCCGCATGTTGACGGTCCGAATGGTTTACAGGCCCCCCGGGACCCCCGGGCCCGCCCCGGCGGCGTGGTCGGAGGCACCCCCGCAGGTCATGTAGAGTTCACACGTCAGCAGGCGCCGCTAGCTCAGTTGGTTAGAGCAGCTGACTCTTAATCAGCGGGTCCGGGGTTCGAGTCCCTGGCGGCGCACGATGACGATGGCGAGCCATGATCGCGAAGAATGCGATCCCGGCTCGCCGTCGTCGTTTCCGCGCGGCTGCGCCGCGCGCTGTGGGGGCTTCGCCACCCACACCCCCTTCGTGCAGGAAGCCCCTCGTGCAAGCGGGGGGCTTCCGGCGTGTTTGGCCGGATACCCTCTGGCCATGGCAGCTCGTGACCTGCAGGAGCGGATCAAGAAGCTCATCATCGACCGTCGGCTGGCCTCCGGGGCCCCGCTGCCGACGGAGCCCGAGCTGATGGCTCACCTGGGTGCCAGCCGCAACTCCGTGCGCGAGGCGCTCAAGGGTTTGCAGGCGATGGGCATCGTGGAGATCCGGCACGGCTTCGGCACCTACGTCGGCGCGATGTCCCTGGCCCCCATGGTCGAGGGCCTCGCCTTCCGCACGGTCGCCGGACACCACCGCGGCGAGGACACCCTGCTCCAGCTCGTGCAGCTGAGGGAGGCCGTGGAGACCGGGCTGGTCTCACGGCTCGCGGGACGGCTCCCGGACACGGACCTCATTGAACTGGACGCGCTCGTCGACCGTATGGAAGAGCAGGCAGCGCTGGGCGGTGACGGCATCGCCGAGACCGACCGGGCGTTTCACGCCACCCTCTACCGGGGGCTGGACAACGCACTCCTGGGCGAGGTCCTGGAGGCGTTCTGGGACGCCTTCCACAGGGTCCACACCGACCTCGGGGGTGCTCCGCAGGATCCCCTGGTCACGTGCCGGCAGCACCGGGAGATCGTGGACGCGGTGCGGTCGGGCGACGCGATACGGGCGGAGGAGGCGATACGGGAGCACTTCGGCAACATCCGCGCCCGTGTGTCCACAACGGATACACAACACCCCCACAGGTGCCACAATGAGCGCGTATGACCGGTAAACACCTCGTTTCGCATCTTGCGATCATGCGGAACGCCGTAGAACCCTGGGGATGGGTTTACCAAGATGCTGCGGATACGCGGCAGTTGGGGGGCAAGAAACCGGTTGCCGGTTTTTGCGGGGAGTAGGGGGCCCCGTTCATGGCCGCATGCCGAGGGGGGCATGATGCAACCGGAAGGTCGCGTTTCCATGTCTAAGGTGTGGAAGATGTGGTGACTGCGGCCCACCACTGATACGCCTGTGACGGTCGAGGGGGATCGACACAGTCGTAAAGGAACCGACAGACACGCGGTGACCTGCGTGTGGGGGGATGACTCATGACGTCGACGCCGACGGGCGCCCGGCAGAACTTCGACCCGTCTCAGACCACCCAACTACGGGTGCCTTCGCAAACCCGGACGGGCGCGTTCCGCCGGATCAAGAAGACGCTGCCGAAGTATGACTACGAGCACTACAGCCGGCTGGCCGGCCCCCTCACCCAGCCCGACCCGAACAAGCCGTACCGGGTCCAGTACCGCTCGCTGATCTCGCAGGAGCCCCACCGGATCAGGGTCGCCCTGATGCTGGCCGCGGCCCCGGTGCTCTCGCTGGTGCTGCTGTTCTGGCTGCTCCAGCCCGAGCACTGGACCGAACGGGACTACCCCGCCTTCGACTTCCTGCCGGCGCTCGACATCGTCATGCTCGTCTCGATCGGCCTGATCGAGTTCTTCCGCTGCATGAACGTGCTGTCCAACGCGCACGCCACGCTGGTCGCCCGCGACCCGATCCCGGTGGTGCCGGAGACCGGCACGAGAGTGGCCTTCCTCACCTCCTTCGTGCCCGGCAAGGAGCCGCTGGAGATGGTGACGAAGACCCTGGAGGCGGCCGTCAAGCTGCGCCACCGGGGCCTCATGCACGTCTGGCTGCTCGACGAGGGCGACAACGCGGAGGTCAAGGAGGTCTGCGCCCGGCTCGGCGTGCACCACTTCTCCCGCAAGGGCGTCGCGAAGTGGAACCAGGCAAAGGGCCCGCACCGCGCCAAGACCAAGCACGGCAACTACAACGCCTGGCTGGACGCGCACGGCGACGACTACGACTTCTTCGCCTCGGTCGACACCGACCACGTGCCGCTGCCCAACTACCTGGAGCGGATGCTCGGCTTCTTCCGCGACCCGAACGTCGGCTTCGTCATCGGCCCGCAGGTCTACGGCAACTACGACAACTTCGTCACCAAGGCCGCCGAGTCCCAGCAGTTCCTCTTCCACGCGCTCATCCAGCGCGCGGGCAACAAGTACGGCTCCCCGATGTTCGTGGGTACGTCGAACGCCGTACGCATCAAGGCGCTCAAGCAGATCGGCGGCCTGTACGACTCGATCACCGAGGACATGGCGACCGGCTTCGAGATCCACCGCCACAAGAACCCGGCGACGGGCAAGAAGTGGCGCTCGGTCTACACGCCGGACGTACTCGCCGTCGGTGAGGGCCCGAGCGCCTGGACGGACTTCTTCACCCAGCAGATGCGGTGGTCGCGAGGGACGTACGAGACGATCCTCAAGCAGTACTGGAAGGGCTGGTACTCGCTGCCGCCGAGCAAGCTCTTCAACTACACGATGATGATCATCTTCTACCCGATGTCGGCCCTCAACTGGATCCTGGCCGCGCTGAGCTGTGCGCTGTTCCTGGGCCTGGGCGCCTCGGGTGTGAACATCGACCCCACGATCTGGCTGATGCTGTACGGCAACGCCTCCGCGCTCCAGATCGGCCTGTACGTCTGGAACCGCCGCCACAACGTCTCGCCGCACGAGCCCGAGGGCTCCGGCGGTGTGGCCGGCATGGTGATGTCCGCGCTGTCGGCGCCGCTGTACGCGAAGGCTCTCTTCGACTCCGCGCTGCGCAAGAAGAGCAAGTTCGTCGTCACTCCCAAGGGCGATTCCGCGAGCCCCGACCGGTGGTTCGCGACCTTCCGCTACCACTGGTACTTCATCGCGATCTTCGGCGCTTCGATCACCGCCGGGTTCGTCTACGGGCACTCGCACCCCGCGATGATCATCTGGGCGACGTTTGCCATGCTGATCACGGCGACGCCGATCTTCGCCTGGCGCTACATGCTGCGGCAGGAGAAGAAGAAGCCCGCCGATACAGTGCCGGACCGGACCGCGCCGCAGGACGCGGTGGCGACGGGGAGCGCGACCGCGGTGCCGTACCAGCCGCAGCCGATGCCCGCGCACGCCACGCCGCCGCACACCCCGCACGGCCAGCACAAGCCGAGCTGGGCCGCGTCGGGCAGCGGTGGCAACGACCAGACGATGCAGATCGCCCTTGGTGGACTTGGGGGACGTAAGGAATGAACGACCGTGCAGGCCGCCGCCGCGCCCGTCGACTCGCGATAGGCACGGCGGTGGTCATCGCGCTGGCCGGAATGAACGGGCCGTGGCTCTATCGCGTCGGCACCGAGAAATACCACCAGTACCAGATCAACAAGCCCGAGTACAAAGCCGAGAACGGCAAGTGGGAGATCGTCGACTTCCCGGAGGAGTACCGCCTCAACACCATCCACGCGGCGCTCCTGCACACCGGCAAGGTGCTGCTGATCGCGGGCTCGGGCAACAACCAGGACAACTTCGACGCGAAGAAGTACGACACCCGGATCTGGGACCCGGTCAAGGGCACGATCAAGAAGGTGCCGACGCCGAACGACCTGTTCTGCACGGGCCACACCCAGCTGTCCAACGGCAACCTGCTGATCGCGGGCGGTACGAAGCGGTACGAGAAGCTCAAGGGTGACGTCACCAAGGCCGGCGGCCTGATGATCGTCCACAACGAGAACCCGGACGAGCCGATCACGCTGCCCGCCGGCACCAAGTTCACCGGCAAGGAGAACGGCAAGACGTTCGTCTCCAAGGACCCGGTGCTGGTGCCGCGCGCGAAGAAGGTCTTCGACAAGGCGACCGGCGAGTTCCTGCGCAACGACCCCGGCCTCGGCCGGATCTATGTCGAGGCGCAGAAGAAGGGCGCCAAGTACCAGACCGGTACTCAGGACAACTACCGGATCCAGGGCCTGTCCGGCGCCGACGCGCGGAACACGTACGGCATCGCGCAGAAGATCGCCCTGGACAAGAAGGACTTCCAGGGCATCCGGGATGCCTATGAGTTCGACCCGGTCGCCGAGAAGTACATCAAGGTCGACCCGATGCACGAGGCCCGCTGGTACCCGACGCTCACCACCCTGGGCAACGGGAAGATCCTCAGCGTCTCCGGCCTCGACGACATCGGCCAGCTGGTGCCGGGCAAGAACGAGGTGTACGACCCGAAGACCAAGAAGTGGACGTACCTGACGAAGGTGCGGCAGTTCCCGACGTACCCGGCGCTGTTCCCGCTGGAGAACGGCAAGATCTTCTACTCGGGTTCGAACGCGGGCTACGGGCCGGACAACGTGGGCCGCGACCCCGGTGTCTGGGACGTGGAGACCAACAAGTTCAGCAAGCTGCCCGGTCTGAGCGACCCCAAGCTGATGGAGACCTCGGGCACGGTGCTGCTGCCGCCGGCGCAGGACGAGAAGTACATGGTCATCGGCGGCGGTGGCGTCGGCGAGTCCAAGGAGTCCAGCGAGAAGACGCGGATCATCGACCTGCAGGACGACGCCCCGAAGTTCGTGAACGGGCCGTCGCTGGAGAAGGGCACGCGCTACCCGCAGGCGTCGGTGCTGCCGGACGACTCCGTGCTGGTGTCGGGCGGTTCGGAGGACTACCGGGGTCGCGGTGACTCCAACATCCTCCAGGCGCACCTCTACCGGCCGGGCGCGAACGAGCTCGACCGGGTCGCCGACCCGCTGGTGGGCCGCAACTACCACTCGGGGTCGATCCTGCTGCCCGACGGGCGCGTGATGTTCTTCGGCTCGGACTCGCTGTACGCCGACAAGGCCAACACCAAGCCGGGCAAGTTCGAGCAGCGGATCGAGATCTACACGCCGCCGTATCTCTACCGGGACGCGCAGCCGTCGCTGTCGGGCGGTCCGCAGACCATCGAGCGGGGCGGCACGGGCACGTTCACCTCGCAGCACGCCTCGTCCATCGAGAACGTGCGGCTGATCCGGCCGAGCGCGTCCACGCATGTCACGGACGTGGACCAGCGGTCGGTGAAGCTGGACTTCAAGAAGTCCGGGGACAAGATCACGGTGGATGTGCCGACGAACCGGAACCTGGTTCCGTCGGGATGGTACATGCTGTTCGTGACGGACGATCAGGGGACGCCGTCGAAGGCGCAGTGGGTGAGAGTGCCGTAGCGCTGCCGCGGGCCTCGTCCCCGCCGCGGGTTCCATGTGGCTGGTCGCGCAGTTCCCCGCGCCCCTTGGGGCGTGGGGGCCGCCGCCAGCCACATGAGCCCCGGCGCTACTTACTGGCCTTTGCCAGTTTCAGGGCGTACTCCGCCCACCACTCGCCCGCCTTCGGACCGCCCTTGCACTCGCCGTCCGACTCTCCCGGGCGCTTGACCCAGACGAACGCGTCGACCAGCGGGTCCGGCGTCCTGGTCGTCGGGGTCTCCCCCAGCGCGCGGCCGGGCGGGTTGCACCAGCGTTCGTTCGGGTCGCCCTCGGTGTAGGGGCCCTTGCCGTTGCGGCTGGTGTCGATCACGAAGGGCTTGTCGCCCACCTTGGCGGAGAGCTGCTTGCCGTACGCGATCGAGTCCTTGGTCGTGTAGAAGTTGGAGACATTGACCGAGAAGCCGTCGGCCTGGTCGATGCCCGCCCACTTCAGGGGCTCGAAGATCTGGTCCGGATGGCCCCAGCCGGCGTTGCCCGCGTCCACGTAGACCTTGGTGTTCTTCAGCGACTTCAGCTTGCCGATGGCGCCCTTGAGAAGGTCGTAGCGCTCCTCGTGGAACTCGTCCGGCGTGCAGCCGTCCACCAGGTGCAGCAGGGCGTCCGGCTCCAGGATCACCGTCGCGGCGCGGTCCTCGATGCCCTTGGCCACACCGTCGATCCAGTCCCGGTAGGCGTTGCCGTCGGCGGCGCCGCCCTGGGAGTACTGGCCGCAGTCGCGGTGCGGGATGTTGTAGAGGACCAGCAGGGCCGTACGGCCCGCCTTGTCGGCGGCCTCCGTGTAGCCGCGGGCCTCGTCCTCCGGGTTCTCCGGGCCGATCCATTCGCCGGTCGGCTGCTGCGCTATCTTCCGGATCTCCTCGGCGTCCTCCTTCTTGCCGCCCTTCTCGTAGTCGGCCACCTGCTGGGCCGCGTTCCCGTCCGGGTTCACCCAGAACGGGTCGGTGTCCTTGGGCTGTTGGCTGATCCCGGCACCGGCGTTGTCGTCCGGCTCGTCGCCGTCACCGGAGGAACAGCCCGCGATCAGCAGTGCCGCCCCCAGCAGCATCGCGGACGTCCGCGCGCGAGCGCCCCTCCAGGCCCCCCTCTTCAGGTACATCCAGCTCCCCCTCGGGTGCTTTGTTCCAAGGCTCAATCCTGACATACGTGTCCTGGGGCGAACGAGGTCGCCGAGCCTTGTCGGGGAGCTGTTACAGCCACTATGACGGCTCCCAGGGGCGGGGCGGCGGCGCGCCCGCGGGGGACGCCCACCACCGGGAAACCAGGGGAAACAGGGGAACAGGGGAAGGGGAGTGTGCGGTCATGCACCAGTCCACCCGGGAGATCCGGCTCGCGGAAGCGTTGGTGGAGTCGGCGGACACGCTCGTCGAGGGATTCGAGGCCGCGCACCACTTGTCGCGCGTGGCCGACCACTGCGTACGGCTGCTGCCCGCCCGGGCCGCCGGCATCATGCTGATCGACGACGGGCGGGCGGTGTCGCTGGCGGCGGGCGGCGCGGACCGGGAGGCCGTGCTGGAGCTCCTCGGGGTCCAGCACGGCGGCGGGCCCTGTCTGGACTGCTACGGCTCCGGCCGGGCGGTGCCTCCGGTGTCGATCGGGGCGGCCGGGGCCGCCGCCCGCTGGCCCGAGTTCACGGAGCGGGCCCTCGCCCATGACATCGCCACCACCTACGCGGTCCCGCTGCGCCGCCAGGACCGGGTGCTCGGCGCGCTCAACGTCTTCGGCGCGGCCCGGCCCGGCGGCTCCCCGCCCTCCCCGCCCGAGGACGCCACGACGCTGCGGCTGGCCCAGCTCATCGCGGACTGCGCGGCCCTCGGACTGGAGAACAACAGCGCCTACGTGCAGTGCCGCACCCTCGCCGGTCAGTTGCAGCAGGCCCTCTCCAGCAGGGTGCGTATCGAGCAGGCCAAGGGCATGCTCGCCGAGCGCTGGGACACGGCGGCCGACGACGCCTTCGTGGCGCTGCGGCAGTACGCGCGCCGCCATCAGCTGTCGTTGGACCGGGTGGCGCGGGCGGTCATCGACCGGGTCGTGGACGACGCCGAGCTGCGCCGGGCGGCGGGGCGGGGCGACGACGAGGGGCGTACCTAGGGGCGCCCGCGACGGTGCCGGCCGAAGCGCCCGCGGGACGCGGTGGCGGGCGGGCGACCGCGGGACGCGGTGGCGGGCGGGTGGACCGCGGACGCGGAGGCGGGCGGGTGGACCGCGGCGCCGTACCAGCGCCCGGGCGGCCCGTGACGCCCTCCCCCGGGCCCCTGGCGTCGTCCCCTAGGCCCCGGCCGTCTTCCGTTCTAGAGTCGTCCCCGGACGACCCCAGCCCCCGGTCGGACCGTGCCCACTGGTCACACAAGGCCTCCCGCGCCGGACGCCGGGTTACTCCCGCAGCCCGTGCGCCCGCGGTCGAGGACCGGCCCGGTCGGCGGCTTCGGGGGGAGCGGGTCGCCGACCGGGCCCGGTGCGTCCGGTCCCGTCACAGCCCCGTGCCCGTCAGGTACGCCGAGACGACCACGTTCGCCGTGTAGGCGCGGCTCGCCCGGTCGAAGGTGCCGGCGCAGGTGATCAGGCGCAGTTCGGCACGGCCCGGCCGGTGGACCCCGTAGACCTGGTGGGCGTCGAAGCGGTCGCGGGGGACGACGCGGACGTCGTCCACGGTGAACTCGGCGACCCTGCCGTCGTCGCGCAGCACCCGCACGGTCGCGCCGGGGCGCAGCGCGCCGAGGCGGTGGAAGACGGCGGGCCGGGTCTCGGTGTCGACGTGCCCGACCATCAGCGCCGCCCCGGCCGCTCCCGGCTTCACGCCGGCCGCGTACCAGCCGACGGCGGCGGCCTGCGCGTACGGCGGCGGGTCGATCGCGGCCTGCGCGTCGAGTCCGCGGGGGACGACCGGTGCGCGTACGTCGAGCGCGGGGATGTCCAGGCGCTGCGGCAGCGCGTCACCCAACGGGCGTACCGAGGGCGGCAGTTGTACGGAGGCCGGGCGTCCGACCGCGGCGACGTCGCCGGACACCGGGGCGGTCACGGCCTGCCGGACATCGGTGAGCTCTCTGCCCCACAGCCAGAGCCCGAGCAGCAGCACGGTCCAGGCGAGGCCCATGAGGAACCGGCCACGGAAGCCGGAGTGTTCCCGCTCGGCCATGGTCAGCGTGGCCGTCTGCCGCGGCGGGCGCTGCGCAGCGCCACGGCCGTGGCGGCGACGCCGGCCAGGATCAGCCCGGTCACGGTGTGCGCCGTGCCGGGTCCCTCCTCGCGGGCGTCGACCATGGCGAGCCTGGATGTGCCACCGCCGCCGGCCCGCACGGGGGCCGTGGGCGAGGCGGGGGCCGCGGGTTGCGGCCCGTGCCGGACGGAGTGGCCGGCGGCCTTGGCGGCGACGGTGACGGCGCCCGTGCGGGACGCGTCCCCGCAGGCGATCGTCACGTCGTAGCTGCCCGACCTGGCGGTGGAGCGGACGCGGCTCTCCCCGACGAGGATGCCGTCGCCGGCGACGGTGAGGCGGGCGTCGGCGACGAACGCCCCGGACGCGGCCGTGGCGGTCCGCTGCGGGCATCCGCTCACCCGCAGGGTGACGTCGCCGCCGGGATGCGGGGACGACGGACTCAGCGAGACGCCTCCGTCCGTCGCGTGCGCCGCCGGGGTGACGGCGGCCGCCCCCAGGGCGGCGATCGTACAGAGCGTGACCCGCAGTGATCCCATCGTGAACCTCCAGATATCTGGAGGCTGCCCCCGTGGGGCGGGCCCCGCATCCTCAGCGGGGCCCGCGTTGCTCCGTACGGGTCGTGTCGTGGGTGAAAAGGGTTGGAGCGAGGGCCGCCCTAGATCCGCTCGACGAGGTCCGCGATGGAGTCGACGATCTTGGACGGGCGGTAGGGGAAGTTCTCCACCTGCTCGGGCCGGGTCAGGCCGGTCAGGACCAGGAACGTCTGCATCCCGGCCTCCATGCCGGCCAGTACGTCGGTGTCCATGCGGTCGCCGATCATGGCGCTGGTCTCGGAGTGCGCGCCGATGGCGTTCAGGCCGGTGCGCATCATCAGCGGGTTCGGCTTGCCGGCGAAGTACGGCTGCTTGCCGGTGGCCTTGGTGATCAGCGCTGCGACGGCGCCGGTCGCGGGCAGCGGGCCCTCGGCCGACGGGCCCGTCTCGTCGGGGTTGGTGCAGATGAAGCGGGCGCCGGCGTTGATGAGCCGGACGGCCTTGGTCATGGCCTCGAAGGAGTAGGTGCGGGTCTCGCCGAGGACGACGTAGTCGGGGTCGTGGTCGGTGAGGATGTAGCCGATGTCGTGCAGGGCGGTGGTCAGGCCGGCCTCGCCGATGACGTACGCCGAGCCGCCGGGCCGCTGGTCGTCGAGGAACTTGGCGGTGGCCAGCGCCGAGGTCCAGATGTTCTCGATCGGCACCTCCAGGCCCATGCGGTTCAGCCGGGCGTGCAGGTCACGCGGGGTGTAGATCGAGTTGTTGGTGAGCACGAGGAAGGGCTTGCCGGACTCGCGCAGCCTCTTGATGAAGGCGTCGGCGCCGGGGATCGGTACGCCCTCGTGGATGAGCACACCGTCCATGTCGGTGAGCCATGACTCGATGGGCTTGCGGTCTGCCATGGTGCTGTGACTCTCCTGGCCTGCGTACGGGACGAGCTGGGGGCGCCGGAACCACGCCGTACCGACGCCCCCAGGGTAATCAGGACTGGCTGATCCTGACCCCGTCGATCACCCAGTACCAGTTGTTCGACCCGGTGTAGCGGAACCGGAAGCTCACGCTGGAGGCGCCGGCGGGGACGGCGACGGTCAGCGACTGCGGCTGGGAGACGACGTCGGAGGTGTAGCTCTTGACGACGGTGGGGGTGCCGCCGTTGAAGGAGGCGAGGACCTGGGCCTGCTGGCTGCCCTCCTGCCGGTAGAGGGTGGTGAAGTCCAGCCGGACCTGGCTCTTGCCGGTGACGTCGTACGCGGGCGTGACCAGGGTCGAGTCGTAGGGGCCGGAGAAGGACTTGTCCGACCACTCGTCGGAGTCGGCGACCGCGAACACGCCGCGGGCGCGGACGTTGAGTTCGCGCCACTGGTCACGCTGGGTGCGGGACCAGAACTCGTCGGTGGCGAAGGACCAGCCGCGCCACTCGGTCATCCCGCCGGTGCCCATGGCGTTGTTGATGACGGACCAGCCGCTGGGCGCGGTGTGCGTGAAGCCGAGCACGCCGGCCGGGATGCCGGTCTCGTCGACCCGCCCGGTCAGGGACGGCCGCAGCGCCTCGAAGGGGTCGGTGGAGCGCTCCTGGACGGGCTTGCCGTCCAGGCCCCAGGCGGGGTCGGGCGTGATGCCGAGCTGCTTGAAGACGGTGGCGGCGACGTCGACGAGCCGGGTGTCGACGGGGCGGGCGCCCGCGGCGATGCCGGGCCCGGTGGCGAGGACGAAGGTGCGCCGCTCCTCGATCGTGGATCCGCCGTGGCCGCCCGCGTCGAGGTGGCCGTGGTCGGTGGCGACGAGGACGGTCCAGCGCTCGGAGGCGTAGCCGGGCCGGGCCTTGATCGCGGCGCGCAGGCGGCCGACGTAGGCGTCCTGCACGGCGATCTGGTCGAGGTAGGCCTGGCTGCCGGCGCCCTGGTTGTGGCCGACGATGTCGGACTGGCCGAAGTAGACGAACAGGACGTCGGGGTTCTGGTCGCGGATGATCGCCTCGGCCTCGGCGGCGATCGTGGCGTCGTGGCCGGTGTAGCCGTCCCGGTCGCCGTCGAGGACCAGCTTGGCGTCGGCGCCGGGGGTGACGGTGCCCTGGGCGTCCAGCGGCTTCCAGTCGACGGCCGCGTAGGTGGACAGGGCGGGCCGCACCTGGGCGAGACGGGCGAGGAAACCGGGGTACTGGCCGTACTTCTTGCCGACGAAGGTGTTGTCCTTCACCCCGTGCTTGTCGGGCCACACGCCGGTGGAGATGGTGGACCAGCCGGGGCCCGAGGACGTGGCGGCCATCGGACTCGCGTACAGCAGCGAGGTGCCGTACGTGCCCTCGCTCATCATGGCCTTCAGGTGCGGGGCGTTCGCCGCGTCGATGCGGTCGTGGCGCAGGCCGTCCATGCCGATGACGAGCACCTTGTCGCTGCTGGTGCCGTTCGGGAGCGTGGGCACGGCGTGGGCCTGCGAGGCGGTGGCGGCGCCGAGGGCGATGGTGGTGGCGGTCGCCGCGGTGGTGGTGAGGACGGTGCGGCGGGACAGGTGTGACGTCACGTGATCCTCCTGGGGACGGGTGGGGTGCGGGCATGGCAACGCCCCCGGTGGTGGTGCCAGGGGCGTTGCGGTGGTGCGGCCGTGCGGGTGTGGCCTTGGTGATATGGCCCTCGTGTGTGGCCTTGAGGGGGCGGGTCAGCTGCCGGTGGCCGACTTCCAGGCGTCGACATACGTCGTGAGGTTCTTGTCGATGTCGTCCCAGTCGGGCTCGAAGACCTCGACGCCGTCCATGAGCTGGGCGAGCGCGATGGCGTTGGCGTCGGTGGCCTTGACGTCCCCGCGGGCGGTGAAGCCGCCGCCGATCTCGCTGACCTGCTGCTGGGCGCCCTGGCTCAGCATGAAGTCGAGGAGCTTCTTGCCGTTCTCGGTGTGCGGGGCGTCGGTGACGAGGCCGGCGGCGTAGGGCAGGGCGAAGGTGGTGGGCTTGCCGCCGTCCTTCGCGGGGAACCAGATGCCGAGGTTCGGCATGGTCTTGGACTGGGCGAAGTTCATCTGCACGTCACCGTTGGCGACGAGGAGTTCGCCCTTGTCGACTTTGGGGGCGAGCTTGCCGGTGGAGGCGGACGGGCCGACGTTGTTGGACTGGAGCTTGCCGAGGTAGTCCAGGGCCGCCTTCTGGCCGCCGAAGTCGTGCATGGCCTTGATGAGGACGGCGGTGCCGTCGCCGGCGACGCCCGGGGTGGAGTACTGGAGCTTGTTCTTGTACGTGCCGTCCAGCAGCTCGTCCCAGGTCTTGGGCGCCTGCTTCAGCTCCTTCTTGTTGTAGATGAAGCCGAAGTAGTTGTTGACGACGGAGGTCCAGGTGGCGTCGGCTCCCTTGTCGGCGCCGCTGACCTGGTCGGAGCCCTTGGGGGCGTACTTCTGGAGCAGGCCCTTGCCGTCGGCCTGCTGGATGAAGGGCGGCAGCGTGACGAGGACGTCGGCCTGCGGGTTGCCCTTCTCGCGGGCGGCGCGCTGGACCATCTCGCCGGAGCCGCCCTCGACGTACTCGACCTTGATGCCGGTCTGCTTCTCGAAGTCCTTGAAGACGCGGTCGTACCAGCCGTCGCCGTTCTCGCCCTTGAGGCCGTCGGCGCTGTAGACGGTGACGACCTTCTCGTCGGAGGCGGCGGAGCCGGTGCCGCAGGCCGACAGCAGCGGGGTGGCGAGGAGGGAGAGGGCGATGGCGAGCTTGAGGGTGTTTCTGGGCATGGCGGGGTGAACTCCTTGCGCGTTGAGGGTTTTTGCGTGCGGTGCCGGGGCCGGCGGGAGCAGCCGTGGGTCAGCGGTAGGAGGCTCTGGTGCGGAGCCGGGAGACGGCGAACAGGGCGAGCAGCGTCGCCGCCATGAGGACCACCGCGAGGGCGGAGCCGGCGAAGAGGGCGCCGCGGTCGGTGGCCGCGTAGATCAGGACGGGCAGCGGGGTCCAGTCGGGCGGGTAGAGCATCATCGTGGCGCTCAACTCGCCCATGGACAGGGCGAAGCAGAGGCCGGCGGCCGCCGTGAGCGACGGCAGCAGCAGGGGGAGCCTGACCCGCCACAGGACGTACGCGGGCCGGGCGCCGAGGGAGGCGGCGGCCTGTTCGTAGGCGGGGTCGAGGCGGGTGAGGGCGGCGGACACGGACTGGTGGGCGAAGGCGGTGACCAGGACGGTGTGGGCGAGGATCACGATCCAGCGGGTGCCGTTGAGCAGGAACGGCGGCTCGGAGAACGCGACCAGGATGGCGAGGCCGACGACGACCGAGGGCACGGCGAGCGGCAGGACGAAGAGCGCGTCCATGACCCGGCGGTGCCGCTTCTTCAGCGCCGCCGCCGCGAGGGCGGCCCAGGTGCCGGCGACCAGCGCGAGCAGGCTCGCGGCGGCGGCCGTGACCAGGCTGGTGGTGAGGGCCTGGAGGGCCTCGCCGCGGGTGGCGGTCTGGTAGTGCCCGGTGGTGAAGCCGGAGGGCAGCACGCTCGACCAGTTGGTGGCGAAGGAGGCGCCGAGGACGACGAGCAGCGGCAGGGCGAACAGGGGCAGGAAGAGGACGAGGAACAGGGCCCAGACGGCCCACCTGGCCCCGCGGCTATGCACCAGCACGGCGGCTCACCACCCGGTAGAGGCCGTACAGGCCCACGGAGATCAGGACGTTGACGACGGCGACCACACAGGCGCCCGGGTAGTCGGACTCCAGGATCGCCTTGCTGTAGACGCGCATCGGCAGGGTCGTGACGCCTTTCGCGCCGGTGAACAGGACGATCCCGAACTCGTTGAGGCACAGGACCAGCACGAGGCTGCCGCCCGCGGCGAGGGCGGGCAGCGCCTCGGGCAGGATCACCCGGCGCACGATCCGCAGAGGGCGGGCGCCCAGCGAACTGGCCGCCTCCAGCTGGGCGGTGTCCAGCTGGGAGAAGGCCGCGAGCAGCGGTCGTACGACGAAGGGCGTGAAGTAGGTGATCTCGGCCAGCAGCACGCCCCAGGGGGTGGTCAGGAACTGGAAGGGGCCGTCCTGGGCGCCGGTGACGTCGGTCCACAGGCCGTTGGCCATGCCGACCGTGCCGTAGATGAACAGCAGGGCCAGCGTGATCAGGAAGGACGGGAAGGACAGGAAGACGTCGATGAACCGGGCCACCGCCCGTGCCCCGGGGAAGGGCACGAAGGCGATGACGAGCGCGACCAGGAATCCGAGGACCAGACATCCGGCGGTCGATCCGGCCGCCAGCCAGACGGTGGTCCACAGCGCCTCACGGAACGAGTCGGAGGCGAAGACGTCGGCGTACGGCTGGAGGGACGTGCCGCCGGTGTCGGGCTGGAAGGATTGCTGGACGACGAGGGCGAGGGGGTAAAGGAAGACAAGGGCGAGCAGGACGACCGGCGGGAGGGCACCCACCCAGGGGCGCGGGGAACTGCGCGCCAAGCCACGACGCACCCGCAGCCGACGAACGACCTCAGTCATGGCCCACTCCTGCGGCCAGCAGCGTCGCGTCATCGGGGGCGAAGTGCAGCGTCACCTCATCACCGTGGGCCGGCGGATCCCTCAGTTCCCGCAGGTCCGCGATGACCCGGTGCCCGTCGACCTCGACGTACAGCCGGTGCGTGGAACCACGCCACTGGATCTCCGTCACGGTCCCGGCGAGCCGATTGGGCCCGTCCCCGAGGCCGACGAGGTGGGGCCGTACGCAGAGCGTCGCCTTCGCGCCCGGCGCCGCGCCCTCCGTGTCCACCTTCAGTTCGCCGCCCCCGAAGGCGACGCCGCCCGAACCGACCGTCACCGGCAGCAGGTTGGCGTTGCCGACGAAGGACGCGGTGAACTCGTTGGCCGGCGACCGGTACAGCTCGCGCGGGGTGCCGCAGGCCTGGAGCCGGGCGCTGTCCATCACCGCGATCCGGTCGGCGAGGGTGAGCGCCTCGACCTGGTCGTGGGTGACGTAGAGCATCGTCACATCGGGCAACTCGCGGTGCAGGCGGGCCAGTTCGGCCAGCATTCCGGAGCGCAGCCGGGCGTCGAGCGCGGAGAGCGGCTCGTCGAGGAGCAGGACGCCGGGGCGGATGGCGAGCGCGCGGGCGATGGCGACGCGCTGCTGCTGGCCGCCGGAGAGCTCGCGCGGGTAGCGGCGGGCGTAGCCGGCCATGCCGGTCATCTCCAGGGCCTCGGCGACCCGGGTGCGGATCTCGGCCTTGGTGACCTTGGGGGTCTTCTGCGCCTTCAGTCCGAAGGCGACGTTCTCCTCGACCCGCATGTGCGGGAACAGGGCGTACTGCTGGACGACCATGCCGATGCCGCGCCGGTAGGGCGGCAGGTCGGTGACGTCCTGCCCGCCGAGGGACACCCGCCCGGAGGCGGGCCGTACGAACCCGGCGACCGCCCGCAGCGCGGTGGTCTTGCCGGATCCGGACGGCCCGAGCAGCGCCATGACCTCGCCGGGCTCGACGGTGAGGTCGAGCGAGTCGAGGACGACGTTGCCGTCGTAGGCGACCGTCACCGAGTCGAAGCGGATGCCGGTCATGTGATCACGCCCGGCAACTGCGCGACGCTGTCCAGCACATGGGTGGCCCCGGCCGCCCGCAGCGCGTCCGCCCGGTGCGCGCCGGTCAGCACCCCGGCGACGAGGCCCGCGCC
This sequence comes from Streptomyces sp. Y7, assembly GCF_043195415.1. Lineage (NCBI taxonomy): Bacteria > Bacillati > Actinomycetota > Actinomycetes > Kitasatosporales > Streptomycetaceae > Streptomyces > Streptomyces sp. Y7. Next base: position 113,510 of record NZ_JBIDDQ010000022.1, on the reverse strand, counting down.
CGCGCGGACGCCGCTGAGCATGTCGTAGGAGGTGTCGCCGACCACGGCGATCTCCCGGACGTCGTCGGCGGCGGCCGTCCGCAGGAGCGCGGTGAGGACCATGTCGGGGTACGGGCGCCCCCGGCCTCCGGCGTCGGCGGGGCACAGGGTGAGCGGGACCAGGTCCCGCCAGCCGAGCGCGCCGAGGATCGCGTCCTGGGTGACGCGGGCGAAACCGGTGGACAGGACGACGCTGCGGCCGCCGGCCTGGAGTTCCTCGATGGCCTCGCGGGCGCCCGGGATCGGCGCGACGAGCCCGCCGTCGACGAGTTCGCCGTACGCCTTCTCGAAGGCGGCGTTGGCGCGCTGCGCCCGCTCCTCGTCGCCGAACAGGTGCCGGAAGACGGAGATCTTGGACTCGCCCATGGTGGCGCGCACGTAGGCGAGCTTGTCGGCGTGGTCGGGGGTGCCGGGCTCGACGCCCAGTTCCCCGGCGGCCGCCGCGAAGGCCCGCTCGACCAGGCCGCCGTCGGCGACGGTGGTACCGGCCATGTCGAGCACGACCAGGCGCGTCTGCTGATTGTTCGTCATGTTCCTCACCAACCCAGTTCGTTCGCGGTCGTCTCGGCTATCGCGGGCGAGCAGGTCATGCCGCGCCCGCCGGGCCCGGTGACCAGCCACACCCCGTCCCGCACCTGCTGCCGGTGCACCACCCGCGTGGTGTCGGTGCACTGCGCGTACACCCCGGCCCAGCGGCGCCGGACCTTCGGCAGCGGGCGGCCGAGGAGGGACTCGACGACCTCGGTGAGGTGGTCGTAGGGGTCCTCGACGGTGTCGAAGGCGAAGGGGTGCTCGTACTCGTGGGTGTCGCCGATGGTCAGCCCGCCGTCGGCGCGCTGCACCATCAGCAGCTGCATCTTGTGGGCCGCGGCGGTCTCCGCCTGCGCCTGGCCGGCGTTCAGGGCGTCGAGCGCGCCGGAGGCGTAGGCCGGGTAGTAGCGGAAGCTGTCGGCGTCGGCGACCGAGGTGGTCAGCGGTTCGCCGAGCGGGTCGGTCTGCATCATCTGCAGGCGCACGCGGCGCACCGGCAGGTCGGGGCCGGCCAGCTCGCGGACCAGGCCGCCGAGCCAGGCGCCGGTGCACAGCACGACGACGTCGCCGCCGTGCACGTCGCCGTGGTCGTCACGGACGGCGCTCGTGCCGATGACCTCGCGGACCTCGCGGCCCGGCAGGAACGTGTAGTTCGGGGACTTCAGGAGCTCCTCGCGCAGGGCGAGCTGCGCGGTGCGCGGCTCGACGGCGGCGTCGCGCTCGCAGTACAGGGCCGCGGTGAACTCGCCGCGCAGGGCGGGGTTCAGGGCCCGTGCCTCGTCGGGGGTCAGCAGCTTGTGGCCGCGCGCCGCGGCGTCCTCGCGGGCCACGGCGGCCTCGGCGACGGCCAGCTCCAGGTCGCCGCGGACGGGGGTCAGGGAGCCGTTCGGCCGGAAGCCGAGTCCCGGCACGCGGGCCCCGATCCCCTCCCACAGCTCCCGGGCCCGCAGGGCGGTGGCCAGTTCCTCGCCGCCCGCGCGTCCGCTCACCCAGATCTGTCCGAAGTTGCGCAACGACGCGCCGCGAGCCTCCGCCTCGCGCTCGATCTGTACGACCTCATGGCCGCGTTCCACTGCTTGCCAGGCGTGCATGGTGCCCACCACGCCGGCTCCGACGACTATCACTCTCACGACGGCAACGCTCCTCGGGATCGGGTAACCGGAAGGGTCCGGCTGACAACGAGAGCGTGAACTGGCTATCACGTTTGGGCTAGACCCGTTATCTGTTCGTGACATTCAACGGAGGGTCGAAAGTGTTGATTTCTGGACCTTCCGGTCGCCGAAACAGCCGTCGAGTCAGCCGCTGAGATGAGCGGAGAAGGAGAAGCGGTCACCTCGGTACAGCGTCCGCACCCGCTCCAGCGGCAGACCTTCGGTGTCCCGTGAGACACGGTGGATCAGCAGCATCGGCAGGGCCGGCGGGGTGCCGATGAGCAGCGCCTCGCGCGGGGTGGCCAGGACGGTCTCGATGCGCTCGTCCGCGTCGCCGAAACCGATGCCCTGCTCGTGGAGGAAGGCGTAGAAGGAGGAGTCGGGGTCGAAGTCCACGTCCAGGCGCGGCACCCGGGACACGGCGACATACGTGCTCTCCAGGCCGACCCGCTCGTCGTCGGCGAGCAGGACGCGCTCCAGGTGCCAGACGGGTTCGCCGCGTTCGAGACCGGCCTCGGCGGCGAGGGCGGCGGGGCAGGGGAAGCGGTCGAGGGTGACGAGGGTTCGGCCGGGGGTGCGCCCCTGCCGGCGGACGCCCTCGGTGTAGCTGGCGAGGGAGAGGGGCTGTTCGAGCTTGGGCCCGGCGACGACCGTGCCCCGGCCCTGCCGCCGCAGTTTCCCCTCCAGCACGAGTTCGCGGATCGCCTGCCGGACGGTCTCGCGGGCGACCTCGTACTCCTCGGACAGGTCGCGCTCGGTGGGCAGCGGGTCGCCCTCGCCGAGTTGGCCGATGAGGTGGTCGAGCCGGGCCTTGACCGCGTAGTACTTCGGAATGCGGCCGTGCTCCGGGATGCCCTGGCGCACGGGGGCGCCGGGGGCCTGGTCGTTCGGGTAGTCCACGCAGGGATCGTCGCAGACGGGGCGGGCCGCCGGGTCGGCGCCTCCCGGCGGCCCTGCGGGAGCCCGGCCAGGAGGCGGGGCCGGGCCTCAGCGGCGTCTGCGGACGACCATGAGGCCGGCGCCGGTCAGCAGCAGGACCAGGGTGGCGACGAGGGTGACCCCGGGGGCCGAGGCCAGGCCGGTGCGGGCGAGTTCGTCGGCGAGGGTGAGCCCGCTCTCGGCCGGGGCGGTGCCGGGCGAGGCGGAGCCGTCCGGGCGGGCGGAGGCGTCCTGGTAGGACGGGTCGGCGGGGCGGATCTGTGCGGAGGCGTCGGACCGGTCCTCCGCGTCGGGGGCGCCCGTGGCGTCGGCCTCGATCCGGAAGCGGTAGTCGTTGGACTGGCCGACCCAGTCGCCGTCGCCCTCGTGCCGCTGGACGACAGCCGCGTTGGCGGTGACCTGGTTCGGTACGGCGTCGGAGGTGACCGCCAGCCGGATCTTCACGGTGACGGTCTTGCGGGGGCCGACGGTGAAGCCGTCGAAACCGTCGAAGGCGCCGACGAGTTCGTCCTGGTCGGTGGTCTCGAAGCGGACGGCGTGCGGGCGGGCGCCGGCCGGGCCGCCGTAGAACTCCAGCCTCGGCTGGGACGGCTCGAGCGCCCGCTCGCCGTCGACCAGGACGACGACCGGGTGGATGCCGGTGCAGGTCCGGCCGGTGGTGTTCCTGAGGTCCAGATACCAGGTGCCGAACCCGCCGCCGGCCACGTAGGAGGGGGGACCGCCGTGCAGGCGGGTGCTGAGGGGGAATTCCCCGTCGCCCCCGGCACAACTGGGAAGCGGGGCGGACGGCTCGGCCGAGACCGGAGACGCCGCGGTGAGGAGGGCGGCTGCTGCGAGGCAGAGGGGGACAGATGAGTGCAGTCGCATCATCACATGACCCTGCCGGGTGGAGGCGGGTTCGGGGTGGAGCCATTCCGTACGGCACCACAAGTCCCCTCGATCAGCGCACGCCCGCCGCCGCGCACTGACCAGCCTCACCGCCCGCCCGAACGGCGGCGCCGCAACTCCCCTCCATCAGAGGGGCACCTGGGCACACCCGTCCAACCTCGGTTCCCGTCCTCACCCGCCCGCAACTCCCTTCGATCGGCGCAGCACCTCGGCGTACCCGTCCGACGTCGGTTCCCGACCTCACCCTTCCGCCCGTCCGAACAGCGGTGCCAGCAGGAGTTGGGCGGCGCCCTCGGCCACCCCGCCGCCCCCGCCGGAGGCGACCCGTACCGGTACCGGGTCCTCGCCCGCGCGGCCGGCGCGTTCGGTGAGGACCGCGGTGACTCCTCGTACGAAGGTCTCGGGCGCGGTGGCGACCGTGCGGCCGCCGAGCAGGACGAGGTCGACGTCCAGCAGGGCGACCAGGTTGCCGGCCGCCGTACCGAGCACGCGTGCCGCCTCCGCCGCGTCGCCCCGCGCCACGGCCGCCAGGCACAGCGCCTCCACGCAGCCGCGGTTGCCGCACCCGCAGGGCGGCCCGTCCAGTTGCACCACCTGGTGCCCGAACTCCCCGGCCCCGGTGCGGGCACCCCGGTGCACCGCTCCCCCGATCACGAGCGCCCCGCCCAGCCCCGCACCGAAGTGCAGATACGCGAAGGACGCGAGGGACCCGGCCTCGCCCCCGACCGCCAGCCCGAGTGCCGCGGCGTTGGTGTCCTTGTCGACGACGACCGGCAGCGAGAGCCGCCGCGCGAGCACGTCCCGCAGCGGGAAGCCGTTCCACTCCGGGAACCCGGTGACCCGGTGCAGCACCCCGCGGCGGTGGTCCAGCGGACCGGGCAGCGCCACGCCGACGCCGAGCACCGCACCGGGCCGGCCCGCCTCGCCCGCCAGCTCCGTCACCTCGCGCACCGCCCGCTCGACGACCGTCCCGGCACCGGCCCCCAGATCCAGCGGGGCGCTGCGGCGTGCCACCACGGCGCCGGTCAGATCGCAGAGCACGGCCGTCAGCTCGTCGCGGTCCAGGTGCGCCCCGACCGCGTGCCCGGCCTCCGGCACCAGCCGCAGCACCGTGCGCGGCTTGCCCCCGGTCGAGGCCCGCCGCCCCGCCTCCGCCGCGAGCCCTTCCTCGCGCAGCCGGGCGGTGATCTTGCTGACGGCCTGTGGGGTGAGGCCGGTGCGCTCGGCGAGTTCGAGCCGGCTGATCCCCTCGGGCCCGGCGGTGCGCAGCAGGTCGAGCACGAGCGCCGCGTTGTGACTGCGCAGGGCGCCCAGATTCACGCCCCCGGCCGAGCCGCCACCTACACCCCCGCTCCCGGAGCCACCGACGCCCCCGTTTCCAGAAACGCTGACACCACCGCCACCCACGTCCACACCGCCAACGCCCGCAACGCCGGCTCCACCGGCGCCACCAGCTCCACCGACCCCGCCGCCACCGTCGTCCGTCCCGCTCACGCCACCCGTCACCCCGCCATTCTCCCCCGCGCTTGCACTTTGGCAACAGCGTTGCGAAAGTAGGCGGCATGACTGGCACTCCCGGCACGAACGCTCCTCCCCTGCGCGTGGGCCTCGTCGGCTACGGCCTGGCAGGCTCCGTCTTCCACGCCCCGCTGATCGCCGCCACCGACGGCCTCGCCCTGGACACGGTGGTCACCTCGAACCCCGAGCGGCAGAAGCAGGCCCTGACCGAGCACCCGGACGTACGCGTCGCCGCCACGCCCGACGAGCTGCTGGCCCGCGCCGGCGACCTCGACCTGCTCGTCATCGCGTCCCCCAACAAGACGCACGTCCCGCTCGCCACCGCCGCCCTCGAGGCGGGCCTCCCCGTCGTCGTCGACAAGCCGATCGCCGGCACCGCGGCCGAGGCGCGCGAGCTGGCGGCGCTGGCCGAAGAGCGCGGGCTGCTGCTCTCCGTCTTCCAGAACCGCCGTTGGGACAACGACTTCCTGACCCTGCGCCACCTCCTGGCCGAGGGCGAGCTCGGCGACGTATGGCGCTTCGAGTCCCGCTTCGAGCGCTGGCGTCCGGAGCTGAAGGGCGGCTGGCGGGAGTCCGGCGACCCGGCAGAGATCGGAGGTCTGCTGTACGACCTCGGCAGCCACGTCGTCGACCAGGCGCTGGTGCTGTTCGGCCCGGTCACCCAGGTGTACGCGGAGGCCGTCGTGCGCCGCGCCGGCGCGCAGACCGACGACGACACCTTCCTCGCGCTCACGCACGCGAACGGCGTCCGCTCCCACCTGTACGCCTCCGCGACGACCGCCCAACTCGGCCCCCGTTTCCGGGTGCTGGGCTCCAAGGCGGGCTACGTCAAGTACGGCCTCGACCCGCAGGAGGCGGCGCTGCGCGAGGGGCTGCGGCCCGGCGGCGGCACGGAATGGGGCGTGGAGCCCGAGGAGATGTGGGGCACCGTGGGGGCCGGCGAATCCCCCGTGACGGGCGGCGGCCGCGCCGAACCCACCCTGCCGGGCGACTATCCCGCGTACTACGCGGCCGTGGCGAAGGCCCTCCTGGACGGCGGCCCCAACCCGGTGACCGCCCTGGAGGCGGCCGCCACCCTGGACGTACTGGAAGCGGCGCGCCGTTCGGCGCTCGACGGAGTGGCGGTGACGCTGTGACCCACGGCAAGGCACACGGTTCGGAGATCACCCCGAAGTTCCAGCCCGAGCTGACCCCGCCGCTGGCGGAGCTGGAGGCGCAGGAACGGCGCCTGGTCTTCCCCCGGTTCACCCACGACGACGCCTGGGCGCTGGGCTCGCTGCTGGTCGAGATGGCCCGCGAGCGCCAGGCCCCGGTCGCGATCGACATCCACCGGGCCGGCCAGCAGCTCTTCCACGCGGCGCTGCCCGGCTCCACGCCGGACAACGACGCCTGGATCGCCCGCAAGCGCCGGGTGGTGGAGCGCTACGGCACCTCCTCCTACATCGTCGGCGCCCGCTTCCGCGCCAAGGGCACGACCTTCGAGGACTCCTCCCGCCTGGACCCCGACACCTACGCGGCGCACGGCGGCTCGTTCCCCGTCAACGTCGAGGGCGTCGGTGTCATCGGGTCGGTGACGGTGAGCGGACTGCCCCAGCTGGAGGACCACCGGATGGTGGTGGAGGCGGTGGAGCACTTCCTGGCGAAGCGGTAGGGCAACGCCCTGCTTTTGTTTTTCAGGGGCGCGGGGAACTGCGCGAGCAACCACGGACGGCCGCACCCGCCGTACACGCGCAGCCCCCACCCCTCTAGGCGTCCTTGAATTCCTGGCGCTGCCGACCGAGCCCTTCGATCTCCAGCTCCACCACGTCCCCGGCCCGCAGATACGGCTTGGGCTCGGGGTGGCCCATCGCCACGCCCGCCGGGGTGCCCGTGTTGATGACGTCACCGGGGTACAGCGTCATGAACTGGCTGACGTACCGCACGACCTCGGCGACCGGGAAGATCTGCTCCGCGGTCGTGCCGTCCTGCTTCAGCTCGCCGTTGACCCACAGCCTCAGCGAGAGGTTCTGCGGGTCCGGCACCTCGTCCGCCGTCACCAGCCAGGGGCCCAGCGGGTTGAACGTCTCGCAGTTCTTGCCCTTGTCCCAGGTCCCGCCCCGCTCGATCTGGAACTCCCGCTCGGACACGTCGTGCGCCACCGCGTACCCGGCGACATGAGCGAGGGCCTCCTCGGCGGACTCCAGGTAGCGCGCCGTACGTCCGATGACGACCGCGAGCTCGACCTCCCAGTCCGTCTTGACCGACCGGCGGGGCACCAGCACGGTGTCGTTGGGACCCACGACCGTGTCCGCGGCCTTGAAGAAGACGACCGGCTCGGCGGGCGGCTGGGCGCCGGTCTCGCGGGCGTGGTCGTGGTAGTTCAGCCCGATGCACACGACCTTGCCGATCCGGCCGAGCGGCGGCCCGACGCGCAGGCCGGTCGCGTCCAGCGCGGGCAGCTCACCGGCGTCCGCGGCGGCCCTGATCCGGCCGAGCGCGGCGTCGTCGGCGAGCAGCGGCCCGTCGATGTCCGGCACGACGCCCGACAGGTCCCGCAGGGTCCCCTCGGCGTCGAGCAGCGCGGGGCGCTCCGCTCCCGCCGTACCGACTCGCAGCAGCTTCATGATCACAATCTCCCTCGATCGCGGGCGCCCGCCGATGTGTGCAGCCATCGGAGGACTGGTCGATCCTCCAAGGTCCACGGCCAGTCCGCAATACCCGGTTCACGTACTGGACCGTAGGCTCCCGGGCTACCGATAGAGGGCGGCCCGCTCGACCGCGCTCCAGGTGGTGCTGGTCACCACGTACAGGGCGGCGGCCAGCGGCACGACCGCCACGGTGACCAGCGTGAAGAAGGACATGAACGGCATGACCTTGGTCATGGCCCCCACCGCGCCCATCCCCGGCACCACGGGCCCGTCGGCCACCGGCACCGCCGGATTGGCGGCCATCATCCGCTTCGTACGGCGGAAGTTGAACGCGGCGACACAGGCGACGACCACGAACAGCGCGACGTAGACCAGTCCCGCCGCCCCGAACGCCCCGCCGTCGCCGAGCGCGTCGGCCCACCGGTCGCCCAGGGGCGCGGCGAAGAGCTGGTGCGAGAGCAGCTCGTTGGCCCGGCCGCCGATCGTGGTGTTGGAGAAGAGGTGGTAGAGGACGAAGAAGGCCGGCAGCTGGAACAGTCCGGGCAGGCACCCCGCCAGCGGCGACACCTTCTCCTCTGCGTGCAGCTCCATGACGGCCCGCTGGAGCCTCTCGGGGCTCTTGCCGTGCTTCTTGCGCAGTTCGGCGATCTTCGGCTGCAGCTCGGCCCGCGCCTTCTGCCCGCGCGCGGCGGCCCGGGACAGCGGATGCACGAGCAGGCGTACGAGCGCGGTGAACAGGATGATCGCGGCGGCGGCCGCACCGGCGCCGAACAGCGGGTCGAGCAGATCGGCGAGCCGCTGAACTAGGTCGGCGAAAACGGACATGGGTGAGCCCTCCGGGGGTCTCGTCGTGCCGGATGGAGAGATGCCGGGAAACGGCATGGCGGCATGACGACCCGCGCGGGGTCACACGGCAGGGTGTGCGCTCTGGAGTGCGTGCCCTACGCGACGGTCGCCGGGAGGGCGTGTCCGGGTGCCCTGGGCCGTGGCCGGCCCGAGGCGTCGGGGTCGCGTTGCGGGAGGAAGGCCGTACGGCGGGCCCGGTCGCGGATGGCCGTACGTACCCGGGTCGGCGCCACGGCGGGCGCGGCGCGCGAGGCGAGCAGGGAGCAGACGGCGAACGCGGAGCCGGCGGCGGCGGTCGCGGCGAGCGCGACGGTCGCGGAGAGGCTGCCGGTGTCCAGCAGCGTGATCTCCAGGAAGAGCAGCACGAGTGCGGCGGCGGGACGCAGACTGACCGGAACACGGATCATCGGCGGCCCTCCCCTCGTATCCCCTCGTGCGGCTCCTTGCGGCGCCGCGCGTCCTGACGTTCACAGCTGCCGTGGTCACAGCTGCTTTCGTTATACACGATCCGTCATGCCGACCCGGCGCCGCCGGCCCCTTCGGGTGCCTCGTCCGCGCCGATGCCGTCGGCCTCGATGGGCCGCAGCAGCCGCCTCGGCTTCAGCAGCGCGCGGCTGACCGGATCCGCCGGGTCCGGATCGAGTCCGGGTCCCGGCGTCATGAGGACGTCACCGACCGGTACGACGGTTGCGCAGGCGGGGCACTCGCCGTACGGCCCGAGTTCGGTACCGCACTGGGCGTGCAGGAAGTAGCGCAGCCGGGCCTCGCCGAGGTGCTCGCGCCCCCACAGGCCGAGCGAGCGCAGGGTGGGCCACAGGGCGATGCCGCGCTCGGTGACGACGTACTCGTCGCGCGGCGGCGACTGCTGGTACCGGCGCTTTTCGAGGATCCCCTCGGCGGTGAGCGTCTGGAGGCGGGCGGCCAGGACGGCACGCGGGATGCCGAGGTGGACGAGGAAGTCGTTGTAGCGGCGCACGCCGTAGAGGGCGTCCCGGATGACGAGCAGCGTCCAGCGCTCGCCGACGATCTCCAGCGCCCGGGCGATCGAGCACTGCTGTGTCGCGTAGTCCTTGCCCAATGCCATGCCGTCCACTGTAAACCCTTTTCACCTTCTTGGTTCAATGAACGAACCTGCGGGTGTTACGGTGGGGCACATGCCCAGGTTCAATGAACGAACTCTCCCCGAGGTCGCTACCGCCACGGCCGCCCCCCAGGCCGCGCCCGTTCCGCAGACCCCGCCCGCTCCCTCGTCCGCCCCCGTGGCCGCCGCGGAGCCGGCCCCGAACCGGCGGGCCACCCTCGGCCTGACCAGCGCCGCCACCGTCGTCGCCCTGATGACCTACACGGCCCCGATGGTCTCCCTCCCCCAGACCGCGGCCGCCCTGCACACCCCGCTCTCCGCCCAGGCCTGGCTCCTCAACGGCACCCCGCTCGGCCTCGCCGCCCTCCTGCTGGTGGCCGGCAGCCTCGCCGACGACTACGGCCGCCGCCGGATCTTCCTCGCCGGCACCTTCGCCCTGGGTGTCACCACCGCCCTCGGCGCGCTCACCACCAACACCTGGATGTTCACGCTGGCCCGCGTCACCCAGGGCGCGGCGAGCGCGGCGCTCCTCGCCAGCAGTCTCGGCCTGATCGTCCACGCCTTCCCCGACCCACGCGGCCGGCTGCGCGCGACCGGCGTATGGGGCGCCTTCGTCAGCGGCGGCATCGCCCTGGGCCCGGTCGTCACCGGCGCGATACCGAACTGGCGCCTGTCGTACGGCGTCCTCGCCGCCGCCGCGCTGATCGTGGCGGCCCTGGCCACGCGCGCCCTGTCGGAGTCGCGGGCCCCGCGCGGCGGCCGCCCCGACCTCGCCGGCGCCGTGACCTTCGGACTGGCCCTGGTCTCCCTGGTCGCCGCACTGACCCTCGGCCGCGACGGCTGGCTGCGGGCGCCCGTGGGCCTGCTGCTCCTGGCCGCCGTCGCCCTGCTCGGTCTCTTCGTCGCCGTGGAGCGCCGCACGGCGACTCCGATGATCGACCTGAACCTGCTGCGCCGGCCCCGTTTCCTCGCGTCCTCCACCGGCGGCCTGTTCACCGGACTCGCGGTGATCGGCCTGTTCAGCTTCCTGCCGGCGCTGCTCCAGCAGACGCTCGGCCTGTCCGCGATGGACACGGCGTGGCTGTTCCTGCTGTGGTCCGGCCTGTCCTTCGCCGTGGCCCTCCAGGCCCGCCGCCTGAACGGCCGCGTGTCACCCCGTATCCAGCTCGCCATCGGGTTCGTCCTCCACGCGGGCGGCACCCTGGCGATGCTGGGCGCGCTCGACGCGGGCTCCTGGCCCCGGCTGCTTCCCGGTCTGCTGATCGCGGGCGTCGGCAGCGGCCTGCTCAACGCCGCGCTGCCGCTGCTGTCGGTGGAGTCCGTGCCGCCCCAGCGCGCCGCGATGGGCTCGGGCGCCCAGCAGACCTTCCGCTACATCGGCTCGTGTGCCGGCGTGGCCCTGACCATCGCCCTCGCCACGTCCGCGGGCGGCGGGCTGGCCCGGGGCGCGGACATCGCGATGCTGGTCTCGGCCGGGCTCGCGCTGCTGGCGGCGGTGGGCGTGGTGGCCCTGCGCGAGCGGACCGCCTGACGCACGGGCTGCCAGACGGGGGGCGGACGGACTGCCGGACGGATGGGCGGACGGACTGCCGAACGGATGGGCGGACGGACTGCCGGACGGATGGGCGGACGGCCTCAGGGGCGCGCGCCCCTCAGCGGGGCCGCATCGAGACCAGCTTGCCCCACACCACCAGCCGGTACTTCGACGTGTACTCGGGGGTGCAGGTCGTCAGGGTGAGGTAGTAGCCGGGCTCGTCGTATCCGTGGCCCGGCACGACCGCGGAGCGCGGGATCGGCCGGATCACGCCGCCGTCGTGGGCGGCGGTCTGCCGCAGGGTCCGGTCGACGGCGTACGTGTACGTCGCGCTCCGCGTCTCGACCCGGACCGTGTCCTTCGGCTCCAGCCGGTTGATGTACCGGAAGGGCTCGCCGTGGGTGTTGCGGTGCCCGGCGAGCGCGAAGTTGCCCGCCTGGCCCGGCTGCTGGGTGCCGGGGTAGTGGCCGACGTAGCCCTTGTTGAGGACGCCGTTCCTGCCGACGCCCTCGGCGACGGGGACGCGCAGGTTCAGACGCGGGACGGTGAGGATGGCGTAGGCCCGGGACCAGTCGGGCGCGGCCTCGGCGGCCGGACGCCGGACCCCGCCGGCGGACCGCCCGGACGCGGCGTCGGACGCGGGCGCCGGCGGGTCCGACGCCGCCGGGACCGCCGTAGGGGACTCCGGGGCTCCCCCTCCGTCCCAGGACCGCTCCAGTGCCCGGACCTCCCGCCGGGCCCCCGCCCTGGCCTCCCGGTTGGTCCACCACATCTGGTGGACGACCAGCAGCAGAAGGACGACCCCCACGGTGACGAGCACCTCGCCACCACCCCACAGCACGCGCCGCCGCAGCCCGCTGTGCCGCACGACGCGAACCCGCCCCATCCCGAGCCTCCTTCACCGGAACCGCCCGCACGATAGGTGCCGCGGGGCAAGGTCTCCAGACCCGTGCGCGCCCGGCCTGCGTCCGGTCGGCACCGGGGGTGCGTCCGACCCTCCGAACACTTCCTCCACAGGTTTGAGAAAGGGCTGTCGGAACCCTCGACAACCCCACGCGTCACACCCGATGCTTCGTGTCGGCATGAACGGGACAAGGCCACGGAGCCGGTTCGACGACGACACCGCCGACACCGGCCGTTGAGCGAAGCGGAGAAGTCATGATCCGACGCAGAACTCTGCTGGCGGCGACAGGCGGCGCGTTCCTCGGCGGCGCCCTGGCCACGGGCACCGCCCACGCGGACGCGACCGTCGCCGTCAACCCCGGCACCTCGTACGGCACTTGGGAGGGCTGGGGCACCTCGCTGGCCTGGTGGGCGAACGTCTTCGGCAACCGGAACGACTTCGCCGACCTCTTCTTCACCACCGGCTCGGTGACCTACAACGGCACGACCCTGCCCGGCCTCGGCCTCAACATCGCCCGCTACAACCTCGGTGCGTGCAGCTGGAACAGCGTCAACGGCGAGTCGATGGCCGAGTCGGCGAACATCCCCGGCTTCAAGCAGATCGAGGGTTTCTGGCAGGACTGGAACAACGAGGACCCCACCTCCTCGGCCTGGGACTGGACGGCCGACGCCAACCAACGCGCGATGCTCCAGAAGGCGACGGCACGCGGCGCGACCACGGAACTCTTCGCCAACTCCCCCATGTGGTGGATGTGTTCCAACCACAACCCCTCCGGCGCGGCGGACGGCGGCAACAACCTCCAGACCTGGAACTACCGCCAGCACGCCTCGCACCTGGCGGCGACGGCCCTGTACGCGAAGAACAACTGGGGCGTGAACTTCGCGACGGTCGACCCGTTCAACGAGCCGGCCTCCAGCTGGTGGACGGCCACCGGCACGCAGGAGGGCTGCCACATGGACCCGGCGGTCCAGGCGGCCGTGCTCCCGTACATGCGCAGCGAGTTGGACAAGCGAGGTCTGTCCGGCGTCCGCATCTCGGCCTCCGACGAGACGAACTACGACACGGCCCGCTCGACGTGGGCGTCGTTCGGCGCCTCCACGAAGGCCCTGGTCAGCCAGGTCAACGTGCACGGCTACCAGGGCTCGGGCGGCCGCCGCGACCTCCTCTACACGGACGTGGTCACCACCTCCGGCAAGAAGCTGTGGAACTCCGAGACCGGCGACGGCGACGGCACCGGCCTCACCCTGGCCTCCAACCTCTGCTACGACTTCCGCTGGCTGCACCCGACGGCCTGGTGCTACTGGCAGGTCATGGACCCGACGGCGGGCTGGGCACTGATCGCCTACGACGCGAGCACCCTCCAACCCACCACGATCCAGACCAAGTACTACGTACTGGCACAGTTCACCCGCCACATCCGCCCCGGCATGCGGATCCTCGACACGGGCGTGAGCTACGCGGCGGCGGCCTACGACGCCTCGGCCCGCCGCCTGGTGATCGTCGCGGTGAACACCTCGACCTCGCCGCAGACCCTCACCTTCGACCTCTCCCGCTTCACCACGGTCTCCGGCGGCACGGGCGGCCTGGTCCCGCGCTGGAACACGGTGACGACGGGCGGCGACCAGTACCGGTCGTACGCGAACACGTACCTGAGCGGGAAGTCGGTGGCGGTGCCGTTCGCGGCGCAGTCGGTGCAGACGCTGCAGATCGACGGCGTGGTGATCTGAGCCGGCGCCCGTGACGCAACCACGGGCGTACACGGACCGTCGTGTGTCACATGACGAAGGCAGCTCGGACGAAGGAGACGGATGAACGCGGGCGCCGTACCGGACACGGCATGCGCGCCCTCCTGGCGCCGGCCCTGGCCAACCTGGCCATCGGAGTGCCCGCGGTCATCCCGCTCCACCTGACGTACTGGCTGCTCACGGAGTACCTCCCCTCGGACTGCGACAGCTTCGCCCCCGACCGGGCCCTGTCGAACTGCGACTACCACACCCTCGACCACGCCCCCGTGGTGATGGTCCTGCTGGCCCTCACCGGCACGCTGCTCCTGCTCACGGCCCTGGCGGTGAACGTCCTGGGCCCGCGCCGCCGGTCGGAGAAGCACCCGGGGAGGTGGCTGGCGATGGCGACGCTGATCCCGATGCCGTTCGTGACGCTGCTGTGCTTGGCGAAGAGCTGACGGAGGCCGGGGCACCCCCGCCTCCGCCGCCTCGACCAGGCAATATCTGAACCCTGTTCTCCCCTCTGTTCTCCGCTCCGCCATCCATGGGCAGTACGGTGTCCCCCATGCGCCCCGACACGCCTGCCGAAAACGTCGACCACACCGCCGAAGCGGCACGCCTGGAGCGAACCGCCGGCCTCTACCCGGAGGACGCCGAGGCCCTGCTGCTGCGGGCCGCGGCCCACCTGGAACTGTCCGGCGACCGCCCCGCCGCGACCGCGCTCTACGACCACCTGCTGTCGTCGTCGACGCCTCTGGAGCACCCCCACCTGGTCCGCGCCCTGAAGGCCTCGAACCTGTGGGAGTACGGCCACGAGGCGGAGGCCCGCGCGATCATCGACGGCGTCAGGGCGGCCTCCCCCCGGGACCCGGCACCGTGGGTGATCGTGGCGGAGGCGCTGGAGGCCCACGACGAGCTGGAGCAGGCGCAGGAGACGTTCACGGAGGGAGTACGCCTCCTCCTGACCGACGTCCAGGAGCCCCCGTACGCCACCCACCCCCTCCTCTTCGGCCGTCACCGGGTCCGCCGCATGCTGGGCGCCCCGCACGACGAGTGGGACACCTTCGCGGACACCCTCCACTCGCTGCCGGTCTCCCTGGACGAACTCCACGACCCCAAGCGCGTGTGGTCCCTGGGCTCGGACAACCCGGCGGAACTGGAGGCGGAGATCTCCCGCCTCCGCGCGGAACTGGGCGCCTACCGCGAGGCTCTCTCCCGCCCGTTCCCGGTGGCGGTCCTGCACTGGACGGCAGAGGAACTGGCGGAGCTGGTGGCCGCGTATCCGTCCCTGGCGGCGGAGTACCCCTCCCACAACGACCACCTCACGACGATAGAGGGCTCCCTCCGCGAACTCTCGGCCTCCGGCACCCCGAACCTGGGCATCGTGACCGGCACGGTCCCCTCCTACGAAGCCTTCGCAGCCTCCGAACTCTCCTCCCCGGAGGACGCGACCCTGCTCCCCCAGTACGCGACGACACTGGCGGCCCGGGGGCGGGCGGTGGCTTGGCCTCCGCAGCGTTCATCGACGTGCTGGTGCGCCTCGGGCCAGATTTATGGGGAATGCCATGGGGTTCGACCGCCAGCCTAACTTCCGCCTAAGTGCTCGATCCCTCGACTGCCCGCAGACACGCGGACGCATTCCCCTTGGTGCGCACCCGTCATGCCTGCGGGTAGGTCCCCTCCGTCACTGACGGACGACGGGGAATGCTTTGGCGTAAGAGTCCCCTGTCGTGGCTGTTCGCATCCTGGCTTCCCTGCCCATCCGGAACTGGGCCTATGGACGCTGGGGTGGGTCGTGATTCAAAGCCCGGTCTCCACAGCCATATGCAACCGCCGCGAGATACCGTCGGCCCAAGGCAGGCATCTGGATTCACCGGGACGGTGATGAGTCACACCCTGCAATTCGCGGTCCGATCTCTCGCGACCTCCAGGTCATCGAAGAGCACTTGCACCTGCGCCGCCCCTACGAGACGCCTACTCTGCGGCATCTGACGGCACCCACCTAACCCGCCAACCTCCCGCTTCGCGCGAACTGCACACCGTCTCATACATGTTGACTAGCACGCCAAGCAACGCATTCCACCGGACCTCGATCCAGACTCCGGCCGCCCCCAGCGCACCCAGCTCCTGTTCGTCGCCTGCTACCTCGGTGCAGGGCCATGACGTACCCGGTGGATAGCGCGCTTGTTCTGCTCACCCTCGCGCCCACTTCTGCCCCGGTCCCTCAGGGGAGATCGGCGAATTCCTGGCGTAAGACGGCCCGCAGACGCCAGTCCACCTCTGCAGACCAGATCTACTGCACCTGTACGGCGACCCTGTAAGCAGCGGTGACGGCGGCCGGTAGCAGGGCACACGCCGCCTCTCCTGCGCTCATTTCGGCAGCACGAAGACGTCCGACGGCACCCGCCAGGACCAACCTCCCTCCTCACATGAAGTGTCAGCCTTTGGAGTCTCAAATGCCGCATTGACTACCCAACCGGCCTCGCACCCGCTGGTTCTCGGTTCACTGACGCCGGCTCAGCATCAGCACTAAGATCGACGGACACCTGCCCCAGAGACGGCAGGATCGATCACACGGGGTGGCACCATGACAAGCGCCTATGAGTCGGATCCAATCTTCGAGACGGTTCCTCGACAGCTCTCGAACCTGGTCACTCGGATCCACGGCCGCGAGATTGCACTTCCTGACTTCCAGCGGGACTTCGTCTGGGACGCGACGCGCACCGAAGAGCTAATACAGTCGATTATCTCGGAGTTCCCAGTCGGCACCCTGCTCCTCTGGAAGCAAGGGGACGGCGAGACCTTCGCAAGTCGCAGCTTCGAGGGCGCTCCTGACTTGGGGGATAAAAGGCCTGCGGAACTCGTCCTAGACGGTCAACAGCGCCTCACGGCGCTCTACCAAGCCCTCACTGGCGTGGGCGACGAACGCTATTATCTCAAGGTCGACGAATTCGTCCACGTGGCCGAGGACTACGTGAAAGAGTTCCACGAAGTTGATTTCGAAAAGGCCATCATATCTGTACCCGTAGCCGTAAGTAGGGGACAGCTCAAGAAGAACGAAGAGCTGCTTGGCAGCTCACATTTCCCCGTGTCCGATGTCAACAGCTTCGATGACTGGCTTGATGATTTCGTCGACGGAAGCGTAACCATTGACGGCAACTCCAACGCTAAGTACCTGAAATCCCTGTACAGGAGGATGCGCGACAAGTACATCGTCCCTTTGCGCTCTTATGGCCTCCCGGTTCTAACCCTCCCGGAAACGACACCGATAGAAGCAGTATGCACAATTTTTGAGACCCTAAATCGAACCGGAAAGCCACTGGGGCCATTTGAACTCCTAACGGCCCGCTACTACCCACAGGGTGTCAATCTGCGAGACCTCTGGATAGAGGCGCAGGACAACTATAAGGCCCTGGTTGACTTCAAGGTGGACCCGTACAGCGTACTTCAGACTGTATGCCTGAGATCCTATGGTTCGGCCCAGAGGTCGGACGTCCTGAAAAAGCTGACCGCCTCCGACATCGCCGAGCACTGGTCGGCAGCTATCAAAGGCGTGGCCGGCGTAATCGACATGTTGCAATCGGATTGCGGACTGGTCGCGCCGAAGTGGCTCCCTTACGGAATGCTGCTAATACCGATGGGCGCTGTATGGAATGACATTCAGAAATTGGAACCCCTCGAACGAGCACCGGCATACACACGACTCCAGCGCTTCTTCTGGTGCAGCGTGTTCACCACCAACTACGACCAAGGCGCCAACAGCCAGGCAGGAGCAGACTACGCCCGCCTGAAGGATTGGGTCCTAACCGGTGAGGGGCAAGCACCGGAGGCGGTGAAGGAGCTTCCACTGAGCGCATCCACTCTACGCTCCGCCTCGGTACGCCGGAAGGCTTTGTACTGCGGTCTAATGTGTCTTCTCGCGACGACCCGAGCTGAGGACTTCCACACCGGACAGGCCATGACTCCATACCGGGTGGGAGAGGTTCAGATAGATTCGCATCACATATTTCCCAAGGCCTACTTGGCGCGCATCAAGGCATCAGAAAGCTCCGAGCTACTCCTCAACAGAACCTTGATCGACGCGGAAACGAACCGCATTATAAAAGACAAAGCACCCAGTCACTATCTGGGCGAGATGGCCACTACTTACGGAGAGGAGAAGCTGGAAGCCGTTCTTTCCTCCCACGCCATCAGAAGCGACGCAGACAGCGGCCTCGCGAAGGACAACTACGATGCCTTTCTCGACGAGCGCCTCAACACGGTTGTCCAGCTGATCGAGCGGGTGACGGGACGCAGCCTTCAGGAGCAGTAACGCTCCTCCGCATCGGTTCTTCCCGCCGAAACCGAAGTAGTGGGGCAGGATAGAACTGCCCCACACATCCCGATGCACAGCAGCGACGCCACCTGCGGCAATGAGCGTCGACCTGGCCGCGACTTCTGCCATTGTTAGCACGTCGGCCGCACGGACCGGATAACGCCGGTCGGAAACCGCGCACCTTGCGGCTGTGCAGGATGCCGCTAGCTCTCGGCCAAGCTGGATCCGCATTGGAGGGCCGATCAGGAGACCGGGCTACCTCCAGAGCAAGCCCGGCAGCTCTGCTCGACCACGGAACAACCGCGGCACATCTGCTCGCGGTTGCCCGCCACAATTACTCAACGACAGGCGTGGCTACCCAGCACGAGAACACGGTTATCACGGGCGGAAGTTGGCGGTCGATGCCGGGCCGCTGGGGCTGAACTCCCCGCCGGACTGCCGAGAGAGTCAGCCTGGCCGAGGTCAGTCGCTTGGTGTACCAGCTGCGCGAAGTCGGCCTCGCAATCCTGTCCGTCGAGTCCGATGCTTGGTCCACCTCGTGCGCGCATCTTGCACGAGCCCGGCGCGACGGTTGCCCGCCGGGCCGAGTTCGACACTGAAGCCGCGTAGCTGACGCAGCCTCATCGCCTGCGGAGCTGATTGCCCCTCATGGCCGTGGTCCGTATGGCAGCTTCGAGGAGCGGGGGCAGGCATATCGGATTAGCCTCACAAATGAGCGCTAAATGGATCTTTAGTCGTGCGCTCTACTCGAACCAAGGAGGAGTCATGCGCAAGCTTCAGAAGGCCGCTCTCGCGGCCGCGATGGTCGGGTCCCTGAGCTTCATAGCCACCGGCACCGCCTCCGCGCAGCCCTCGGACGGCCACCACGGTCACGGGGGTTGTAAGTCCCACGACATGAACATCGACATTCTCGGCCAGGTCGGGGTGCTCCCCGGTCTTGCAGGGAACCTGGTCAACGGTGAGGGCAACCCCGGCGCGATGTACAACGACGTCGGGTCCGACTGCCACCACTGAGCCAGATCGATTTCGTGGAGTAGTTCAACGCAATGGGCCCCGGTGCCCTGGGCGACGAGCCCGGGCACCGGGCCTTGCTTTGGGCGCGCTGGGCTGCCTTGGGGAGGCCGGTCAGTGCGCCCAGTGGTCCCGTTCCGGCAGCCGTACCCACCTGTCCGGGATCCCCACTACCGCCCGTGTGTCCGTAGGGCGCACGCCCACCCATGCGCAGGCGTAGGCCACCGCATGGTGGCGGAACAGGTAGGAGGACAGCACCTCCTCGGGTGAGGACTCCTCGTCGGGGGCGCCGCCCGGGTGGAGGTCCCAGCCCTCTATGACGCCGTCTCGGGCGGTACTGCCCTGGTTGCCGCTCTTGGGGTTGGCGTAGAGGCCGTAGCTGACGGTGCCTCGGGAGAGACGGGTGTGGATGCCCGGCATGGACGGTGCGTAGCCCCAGGGCTGGCTGACCACACAGCCGCCCGGGACCGTCGTCACGCCGACGATGTGCAGGGTTTCGTCCAGGTCATGGTCGAAGGGGGTCGTCCAGGATGTCGGCCACCTCCGCCTCGTCCGCCGGCGTTGCCTCCAGGCGCTTCACCGCCTCCTCCGCGTCGATGCCGGCCACGCACGCCAGGCCGAAGCCGTCGTGGTCGATACCGGCCAGGGCCTCGGTCAGGCGTCTGCCTTCCTCGGCGGCCGCACGCTCGCGGTCGGTGAGGCCGGCCTCGCCAGGCGGCAGGGGGAAGAGGTCGGGAATGGGGCCGGCCAGACTCAGGCGGCCGGGTGACCAGCCGGCGATCAGGGGGCGCCAGGGGTCGGCTCCCGCGGCGGCGAGGGCGCGGGCGTTCTCCGGGCAGTCGGACATGACCGCCTCCCACAGCGCCGTTGTGCCCCCTTCGAGAGCGTCCACATCCGCCACACGTCTCGCCAGTTCCGCTACGACCTCCGGTGAGCCGTAGACCGCCGCCCGATGCAGGGGACGGCTCCCTCCGAGGCCCCAGCGCTCGGGATCGGCGCCCTCCTCCAGGCGGCGCCTGACGTCGTCGTAGTCCTGCCAGCCCCGCCAGTTCATGCCCGACCAGGCGGTGCTCACGAGCCGTCACCATGCCTCCTCCGGGCGCGATACGGGTCCATCGGTTCAGGTGGACGGGGGCTCTCGCCGCCTCCGCCCCATACGGCCGGCCCCCTCACTCACACCTTCGCAGGCGGCACTGACAATCCGTGAAGGGGAAGGCGGGGAGCAGTGGCTTCGTCGGGTTCCGGGAGCTCGCCTGGGTTCTGACGCTCTTTTGTGTGGCGTGTGGCGTGTGGGGCCGTCGTCGGTGAAGTGGTCACTCGTCCTGCCGAGTGGCTCGTGAGGTTGTCGTGGGCTCCCTTGCAGGGGCCGGCCAGGCTGCTGACGTCCGTGCCGGAGCCCTGGCAGAGCGTCAGGTCTGGCGGGGCGGGGGCGGTGCTCGGGGTCGTGGTCGGGTTCGTCGCGGTGCACGAGTCGCTGTCGGTGCACGAGTCGCTGTCGGTGCGGGTGTCCGCCGACCGTGTGGTGCTCGGCATCAGGGACTCCTCGCAGGAGTTCGGGCGTGACCGGATCGGCCTGGTGGTGCGGGACGGCAAGCGACTCGCACTGCTCGGCCCGACGGCATGGAGATCGCCCGGGAGGAGTGCGGTCTGTCCTGGACGCGGCTGACCGTGGCGTTCGCCGCGTACGGGTACCGGTGGGCGGACGAGGATCCGCACCGTGCGGACGAGAGGAAGCGGCAGTACTGGCGCACGCCCAGCCTCTCCTGAGCTCGCCCGCCCGGTTTCGTCTTCGCGTTCGAGTACGGCGGGCGTATCGGCTGAGAGGATGACCGCGACCGTACTGGAGGAAGAGGGGGATGGGCGTGACCGTGCTCGTGTTGGTGGGCGTGCTGCTGCTCGTCGTCGGGGGATGCGTGTGTGTCGTATGGGCCGCGCGCGGCGGCCCGCGCTGGGTGCGTGTGGTGTCCAGCGTGACCCTGGGGCTCGCCGAGGTCGTGGGGACGCTGGCCCGTGGCTCGGGGAAGTCGAGGTCGGGTTCGAGCTCCGACGACTGACCGGCCGACCGAGGCCGAACACAGGCGACCGACCGGCCGCACGTACCCACGCACCCACTGGCCGCCCGCGCCCGGCACAGGCACACAGCGGGCGCGCACGCGTGGATACGCCAACGCGGGCCGCCCCAGGTTGCGTTGGGCGGTGCGGCCCGCGTCGTGGGGTGGGTGGGCGCGTCAGCCGGACTTCGTCGGCGGCGGGCCTGCCGTCGTCGCCCTGCCCTCCGTCAGGAGCCACTCGTGGTGGAGGGCGCCCAGCGGGATCTTCGTCTGGAAGACGGGGGTGCCGAAGATGGTCAGCTGGAAATTGAGCGTGCCGGTCAGGTCCACTCCGCCGTAGACGGCGTACGCGCCGCTTGCGGCACCCGTGCCGTCGGTGGAGCCCTCGGCCGACGCGTCGGCGTGGGCGCGGACGTACGGGGCCAGGTCGGCGGTGACGCCCACCGTGCCGTAGAGGCCGACCGTGGCCTCGGCGCCGAGGGCCGCCTTGACGTCCCCCGCGGCCGTGACGGTGGTCTTCAGAGCCTCGCCCGTCATGTCGGACTCGCTCACCGGGGTCCAGCCCTTGGCCCACGAGAAGCTGCCGCCGACGCGGAAGTCGCCCTTGAGGTCCTGTTCGACGTCGACGGTGACCTTGCCGTCCGCGTTCACCTGGATGTAGCAGGTCAGGTCGAGGTTGACGACGACCGGGATCGGGCCGACCTGGATCACCGGGTCGGAGTGGAGCTCGGCGAAGGGGATGCGGATCGGCCTGCCCTCGGTCGAGCCGGCCGCGCGGCCCTTGAGGGTCCACTGGGAGGCCCAGTCACCCGACAGGCCCAGGAAGGCCGCGCCGGGTGAGGTGCCCTTGCCGTCCGAGCCGCCGGGGTTGCCCGAACCCTCCGAACCGGCGGAGTTACCCGAACCCTCCGAGCCGCCGGAGTTGCCCGAACCCTCCGAACCGGCGGAGCTGCCCGAGCCCTCCGCACCGTCGTACGAGAACGCGACCTCGGGGGCCAGCTGTACGAAGCCCTCCACGGACGCGGCCGCCGACGCCGGGGCGCTCTCGGCCGTGGCGACCGCTGCGCCGACGTCGATCCGCAGGCTGCCCAGCGGGAGTTTCGCGCCCTCGGGGCCGAAGTGGAGGTCGCCGGTCTTCGCCCAGGAGACCTTCACGCCGTTCATGAGCGGCTTGACGTCGACGGACGACGGGTCGACCGGGACCTCGCCCTCGGCCTTGCTCGCGCCGAGCACGGAGTTGAGCTTCGCCGGTTCCGTCTCGACGGCCGTACCGCCGTTCTCCGCGGCGCCCACGACGTCGGTGACCTCGGCCAGTACGCCGTCGGGGGCGCCGGGGGCGGGAGCGCTGGCGATGATGTCGCCGACGGCCACCGGGGGTTGGGTGGAAGGGGCACTGGCCGACGGATCGGCGGGGGTACCGGTCGACGGGGTCGCCGTAGGGGTGCCCGTCGGTTTCGCGGCCGCCGGCGAGGAGATGACGGCCCGGCCGGTCTTCCTGTCGTACGAGGCGACCTTGAGGGAGGACTTCTTCGCCCGGCCTCCGCCGTCGCCGTCGGCCACGGCGGTCGGGGTGGCCGCCCCGGACGGGGCCGACACGACGGCGAGTTGTTCCTGGGCCGCGGCCGGTCGTGGGCTCTCCGACGCCGTGGAGGCCGCCGCGTCCGTGGTGGTCGAGGAGTCGGTGGAGCAGCCGGTGGTCAGTACGGCCGCGAGAGCGATCGCCGTCAGTAGGGCGTGGCTCTTGAACTTGGGTCTGTGCACGCGTGTTCCTCGGGAGCGGTGTATGGGGGTGCGCTGCAGGAGGTGACGCATGGGGGAGGGCCGGCACGCCGATCGTCGAGCAGGCGTGCCGGTGGGGCCGGTCCGGCGCGGGGCGCGGACGGCGGTGTGGTTACCCCCCAGTAGTCATGCATGAGCATGCCAGTACGCCGAGGGGTGGCATCCGCTTTCTACGGACGGGAGGGCGGTGACGTGAGTCACAACTGGACGGGCGTCGGCGCACGCCGGGTCACAGAGGGTCGGCGGGGGTCCCCTCCATCGGCGTCAGGACCCGGGTGCCCGTCTGCCGGTAGATCACCGAGCTGCGGAACGTCACCACCTCGCGGCGGGCGCTGAAGCGGTCCATGAGGAAGGCGTGGAGGTGCTCGATGTCCGGGACGGCCACATGGACCAGGAAGTCGTCGTCGCCGGAGACGACGAATATGGAGACCACCTCGGGGAGTTGGGTGAGGTAGCCCTCGAAGTCGTAGATCACCTCCCGGCTCAGGGGGCGCAGCTTCACGAAGACGAGGGCCTGGAGCGAGCGGCCCAGCAGGCGTGGCTGTACGGCCGCGTGATAGCCGGTGATCACCCCGCGGGCGCGCAGGGCGCGGACCCGTTCCAGGCAGGTGGAGGGCGCGATGCCGACCCTGCGGGCGAGTTCGCGGTTGGTGAGCCGTGCATCGCGCTGGAGATGGGTGAGGATCGCCGAATCAGTGTCGTCCATGGGCGTGATTCTTCCCGCGTCGCCGAATTTGGTTCGGCCGGGCCGCCCAACTCCCGTATCCGGGCCTACATTTCACTCGTCGCCGCCGGATCGAAGGGAGCCCTCGTCCATGACGATCGCCGCCAACCGCGTGGCCGACCAGGCCGTCGACCACTACGACCGTTTCCTCGCCGAGCACTACACCTGGATGCTCGGCGGGGATCTCGACGCCCTCGCGGCCGGCCAGCGTGCCGCGCTCGCACAGTGGGGCGTGACGCCCGGGTCGGCGATCGGGACGGCGGCCGGGTCGCTGGCCGTGGATCTGGGGTGCGGGCCGGGGCACGCCAGCCTCGCGCTGGCCGCCCTGGGCTTCGACTCCGTCCTCGCGGTCGATCTGAGCCGGCCGCTGCTGGGGGAACTCGCCGCGCACGCGGCCGAGTTGTCGGCGGTGCGCGTGGTGCGGGCCGATGTGCGGAACGCTCTGCGGGAGCTGGTGCGCCCGGGGTCGGCGGGGGCCGTCGTCTGTCTGGGCGACACGCTGACGCATCTGCCGACCCGCGGCCACGTGGTCGCCCTCTTCGCCGACGTCGCCGCTGCCCTCGCCCCCGAGGGGACGGCCGTGTTCTCCTACCGCGACCTGACGGTCCCGCTCACCGGCACCGACCGCTTCCTTCCGGTGCGGGCCACCGAGGACCGGATCATGACGTGCTTCCTGGAGTACCCGGACGACTACAACGACTACACGGTCGTCGTGCACGACCTGATCCACACCCGCGCCGCAGCCGACGCCGACTGGACGCTCACCGCCCGCAGCTACCGCAAGCTGCGGCTCTCCCATGCCTGGGTGCTGGAGCAGCTGCGCACGGCCGGGCTGCGGGTGCGGCACGAGGAGAGCGGAGCGGGCGGCCTGCGGACGGTCGTCCTGGAACGTGCCGCCCGCTCCTCCACGTACGAGTAACGCCGTTTCTCCGTCGGTCAGTTGTCGGACCAGAACACCCCGTTCACGGGTTCCTGCGCGATCGTCCTGCTCATGACGTTGCCCTCCAGCACATAGCGCGCGTGCTTGTCGGTGAGGAAGAAGTCGAGGGCGTTGACCGGTGTCGTCGCGTCGCACGCCAGGTCGCCGCGGATGCAGAAGCGGGCGACCGGGACGCCCGGGAACTCGCGGGGGCCGGGGCCGGTGGAGGTGAAGCCGAGGGCTCCCAGGCCCTGCGGAACCTTGGACCACATGCCGGTGTCGGGCTGCTTCGGGTCGGCGTACAGCTTGCCGTCGACCAGTTCGCGCGGGATGTCGGTGCCGCCGTTCGCGATGGTCTCCAGGACCGCGTCGGCGGCCTGGGCGCCCTGGGAGTAGCCGACGATGGTCAGGCGGGCGGTCGGGTCCGCGCGGTGGGTCCTCTCGGCGGCCTCCAGGAGGTTGGCGTACCCCTGGGCCACGCTGCTGTCGTAGCTCGGCGCGGTGAGGTCCGGGGCGTTCCGGCCGTTGAGCCAGGGGCCGGCGCCGGCCGGGTAGCAGACGGGGACGACCTCCGCGCCGCCCTCCAGGTGCTGGTCGGCGTAGGAGAAGGTCCCGGTGCACTGGGGCGCGGCCTGCGCGGAGCCGGTGCCGCCGATCTGGAGGTAGTAGTGGCCGGGCGCCTCTTCGGCGTGCGCGACGGCGGGTGTGAGGGCGGCGGCGGCCGTCATCGCCGCCGTGACGGCGACGGCTTTGGCATGGCGCGTGAGTCGGTTGGTGCTCGGCATGGTCTCCCCCATGGTCCCGTTGACGGATCTCGCCTGTGATGTGACGCCAGACGCTAGAGAGGAGCGATGAAATCGTCGTGAAGGGCGGAGCGGCGATGGTGCCGGGCGAGGTGCTGTTGCAGCCGGGCGTGCCGGAACTGGTAGACCGCGCCGGCCTGGCGCAGCACCCCGCGCTGGTAGGCGTCCTCCAGGAACGTGACCACGGCCCACGGCAGGCGTCCGGTCAGCGGCAGCCATATCCGGGTGAGGACCAGCCACTGACCCCAGGCGGTCAGGGTGAGGGCGTAGCCGATGGCGCCGCCGAGGCCGCTGATGACGCCGAGCAGGAGGGCTGCCTCGGTGGTCCACACGAGGGGGCCGAGCGATCCCTGGAGGAGGTCGACCGCCGCACCGCTGCCGAAGCCGACCACCGCTCCGAACGTGGGTGCCCAGACCAGCAGTTGGGTGGTCACCGTGCCGCGGTTGGTGGTCAGCAGGCTGCGCGGGTTGACGGCGGAGTCGATGTCGAGGGGGGTTTCGAGGAGCCCGAGGAGACAGAAGGTCAGTCCGGTGGCGACGCCGAAGACCGAGCCGTAGACAAGGCCGTCGATCAGTCCGACCCGCACGATGATCGAGACGTCGTTCGTGACGGCGTAGGTGAGCACCATGCCGACCACGAATCCGTACGCGAGGCCGAAGACCGCGCCGCCGAGCGTGCCGATCACCAGGCGGGGGCCGGCCGTCCACACGGTGGCCCCGGGCCTGCGCCGCAGCTGCAGGCGTACGGCGGACGGTGTGGCCTGTTTGCCCTTGGCCGTGTACGTCAGCCAGTGCACGAACCCGAACATCAGGCCGGCGAGGAGCCCGACGACCGAGCCGTCCAGGAGGGCGCCGCTGAGCCTGCCGTGCACGGCGAGGGAGATGGCGCCGTCGACGAGGCCGATGGTCAGGCCGAGGATGACGGTGGTGACGAGGGTGCGGGTGGAGCGGCGCAGTCCGTTGCCGAGCCGCCACCAGGCGAGGTCGGGGGTCCTGAGTCCGCTCAGATGGTGGGCGAGGTAGCCGAGCCAGTGCCGGGCGCGGTCCGCGTCGAAGCCCTGGTGGTGCGGTCCGCCGGACGAACTGCCGTGCAGCCGGTGGCGGTAGACGGTCGGGATGAAGTTGTCCAGCAGATGGTCCTCCAGCTTCTCCGGGCTGCCGAACCGCTCGGTGTCCAGGAGGGAGGCCGGGTCGTGGTCGGGGGTGTCGCTGTAGATGGTGCGGGCGAGCGCGACCATCAGCGGCGTCTTCAGGACCGTGGCGAGGGGGGAGCCGGGCCGGTCCTCGGGCTGCTCGCGCAGGGCGGTCAGGACCGGGTCCCAGGCGTTCGCACCGGGGTCCGCGCGGCCGGGCTTGCGGGTGGTGCGGGGCAGATAGGCCGCGAGGTCGTCGAGGGTGAGGTCGGTGAGCTGGATCGCGGCGGCCGCGGTCAGCACGTCGGTCTCGGCGACCGCGGCGGCGTACTCGGCGGGACGGCTGGTGAGGACCAGGGGGAGGGTGGTGGCGTTGAGCGCCTCCAGCGCGGGGCGGCGCAGGCCGTCGGCGATCTCGTCGAAGCCGTCCAGTACGGGGAGGATGCGGCCGGACTCGACGAGCTCACCGGCCAGGCTCTCGCTGCCCCGGCCCCGGGCGGCGTAGCCGGGGTGATCCCGCGTCAGCTGCGCGGCCAGCCAGTCGCGCAGGGTGATGGTGGTGGGGTCCCAGGCGCCGACGCTGAAGATCACCGGGACGGGTTCGGAGGTGCTGCGCGTCCTGAGGTGGTCGAGGACGAAACGCAGGGCCAGGATCGTCTTGCCCGAGCCCGACCGGCCGAGGACCACCAGCCGGCGGGACGGGATACGCCGGTAGGTGCCGGCGATCTCACCGAGCTCACCGTCCAGGTCGAGGGGGTCGGCCGTGGCCTGCGCGGGGAGCCGGAGGATGTTGGCCCAGTGGTCGGTCACCGCGTCGGGGGCCGTCTCCCAGCGGACGGGAAGGGGGAACGGGTCCTGCACCTGCCGCTGTTCCTCTTCGCGCTGCCAGCGGGCGGTCACGAGAGCGGCGAGTTGCTCGACGGGGTCGGTCGGGGGGTGGGAGCGGTCGGTCGGGGCGCCGGGCCGGAGGACGGGTGGGGCGGTGGGTGGTGCGCTGGGCTGGGCGGGGGGTGGCGCGGGGGACGGTGCGGTAGTCGGGGCAGTGGGCGGTGCGGTAGTCGGGGCAGTGGGCGGTGCGGCGGACGGTCCGGTCGGCGGTGCGGCGGACGGGTAGCCGGTGGCGTCGTTCGGGCGGACGTCGGTGGGGTGAGGGATCCGGCCGACCGCCCTGTAGCCTGCGCCGTCGTCCGTCCGGACGTAGGCCGAGAGACCGGTCCGGCCGACCGCCGGGCTGTCCGTACGGTCTTCGCCGGGGGCCGCGTCGGGCTCTTCGCCGGGGGCCGCGTCGGGCTCGGCCCGTCGTTCGCCGTCCAGGTCGCGGGGGACGGCGGCGCCCAGTAACTCCGCGCGCTCGCGGGGCCGTAGCGGAAGCGCATTGGCCAGGTCCTGCACGGTGGTCATACGCGGATTGGTGCGCTTGCCGGTTTCCAGGCCCCGGATGGTGCGCACACTGACCCCGGAACGCTCCGCCAGTTCCTCCTGGGTCAGCCCCGCACCCGTCCGCAGCCGTCGCAGCACCTCGCCGAACTCACCGGCCACAAGTCACAGCCCTTCCCCCAGAGATGTCGACTTTTCGCAGGTGAGGGACTCTAGCGCGGTCACCGGCCACATATGACCGCATCAATGGCCTGTCCACGTTTCCTACACCCGGGCCACCTTCGATGGCATCGACGGGATCGACCGCGGCGAGCGCATCGCCCGGTCCGGAGAACGGGGAACCGCCATGCCTACGACGACCGCGCGCCAGGGACACCCGAGCGCCCGCCAGGGCTGCCTGGGCGCAACGCCCCCGGTACGCCCGAGTGCCACGTCCCAGGCACGCCCGGGCGCCACACCCCAGGCACGCCCGAGCGCCACACCCCAGGCACGCCCGAGCGCCACACCCCAGGCACGCCCGAGTGCCGCGTCCCAGGCACGCCCGAGCGCCACACCCCCGGCACGCCCGAGCGCCGCGTCCCAGGCACGCCCGAACGCCACACCCCAGGCACGCCCGAGCGCCTCCCATCAGTTGGCGCGCGAGCTCCAGGCGACGGGCCCGGGTCTCGCCGGGCTCAGCGGCCAGGAACGCGAGGTGCTCTACGCCCTCGGCTGCGGCCTGGCCGACGCCGAGATCGCGGACGCGCTCTCGCTGCCGGAGCGGGCGGTGGCCGGGCAACTCGGCCGTTTACTGGTGAAGTTGGGGCTGCCCGACCGGACCGCCGCCATCGTGCACGCCTTCGACTGCGGTCTGGTCGTGCCGGGGCAGGGGCCGCGCCGGCGAACCGCACCGGCGACCACCGGCAACGGACGGACGGGAGCCGGCGCGAACCTCGGCACCGGCACGGCACCTGACACGGGCCGCGGCCCGGCCCCCGGCACCAGCGGCGGCACCGGCACAGGTACCGACACCGGCACCAGCACCGGCACCAGCGGCGGCACCGGTACAGGTACCGACACTGACACCGGCACCGGCACCCCGGCCGACGCGCGGCTGCGGGTCTGCGTGCTCGGTCCGTTGCGGGCCCGGCTCGGCGGGCGGTCGGTGGACGTCGGCCCGGTCCGGCAGCAGGCCGTGCTCGCGGCGCTGGCCCTGAGCCTCGGCCGGTCGGTCAGCCGGCAGGCCCTGCTGGACGGGGTCTGGGGGATGGAGTCGCCCGGCGCGAACGTCGTACCGGTCTATGTGTACCGGCTGCGCAAGGGCCTGCGGCTCGGGGAGTGCGCCGACTCCGTGATCGGGCGGGACCGGTACGGCTACCGGCTGGTGCGCGACGCCGTCGAAGTGGACGTGACGTGTATGGAGGACCTGGTCAGCGCGGCCGAGGCCGCCGAGCGGGCCGGTGACGGGGGCGAGGCGGTGCGGCTGTACGGCCGTGCGCTGGAGCTGTTCCGGGGGGAGCCGCTGGCCGGACTGCCGGGGCCGTTGGCCGAGTTGGAGCGGTTGCGGCTCATCGAACGCAGGGTCGCCCTCGCGTACCGGAGGGCGCACTGGCAGCTACGCCTGGGGCGGGTCGCCGACGCGATCGCCGGCCTGTCCGCGCTGGCGGTGGACCAGCCGCTGAACGAACCCGTCGCCGCGCTCCTGATGAGCGCGCTGCACCGCGCCGGACGGCGAGCCGAGGCCCTGGCGGTCTTCGAGCGCACGGGACGCCGACTCGCCACCGAGCTGGGCGTCACCCCGGGTGAACCGCTGCGCCGGGCGCGCTGGTCGATCCTGCGCGGGGACGAGACGGATCGTGGCCGGGCGGGTGCGGCGTGAGCGACGACGAGACGGATGGGGAGGGGGGCCGGGGCCGGGACCACGTCCGAGGCCGGGAAGGGGAGGCGGCGGACGAGGGGACTCGACGGGGCGGGACGGAGGACGGGACCCGACAGGACCGGCGGTCCGAGGCAACACATCGCGCCTCCCGGGACTACGCGCTCCCCGACGACCCGCAACACGACACACCCCCCTGGCACCGCACCCCCCACCGAGCCGACGCCCTCCTCCTCGCGCGTGTCTCCGAGGCCGCTGGGCGGGCGCGTCTCGGTCGGCGGTGCGCCACCTACCGGCCGCCGGTCACCGAACCGGCCCGTCGCCAGGCCGTCCTCGCCGCAGCGCGTCGCCTGCTGCCGGGCGCCGAACGCGGTGGCTCGGGAAGCGGCCCCGCTCCCCGGCTGGACCTGTACGAGCACGGCCTGACGGTCGCCGTCGACGGGCGGATCCATGTCGTCCGGTACGACGGAACGGTCGTGCGCCGGCGCCGGGCGCTCTCCCCGCAGGGCCTCGTGCGCGCCCACGTCCTCGTCGACGTCGGCGGCGAGCGGATCGCCCTGCGCTGCGGCGACTTCGGTGAACCGGAGGTGTGGGGACCGGAGATCCATCGCTCCGTCGCGGACGCCCAGGTGCCGCGGGCTCTCGCCGCGCTGGCCCGGGGTGAGCGGCTCGACTTCGGCCCGGTGTGGATCACCAGGGCCGAGCTCGGGTCCCGCGGTACGACGCTGCGCTGGGCCCAGGTCCAGCGGATCGAGATCCTCCGGGGCTCCGTCGCCGTACGCACCGCCGGACGGTGGCAGGTGTGGGGGTCCGTGAGGTCCGGCATCCCCAACCTCTGCGTGCTGCACGCCCTCACCGAGTACCTCACCGCCGCCGAGCGCGACGACGGCTGACGTACGCCATCCGCCCCCCTTTCACCGTTCGACCCGCCTTCCGCAGAAGGAGATTCCGGCATGTCCGACAGCTATCGGCACCGATGCGGCGAGTGCGGGCACCGCACCGCCTGGGGGACCGAGTCCCGGGGCGAGCAGGCGATCGAGACCCACTACGCCCACCGCCATCCGCACATCGCCCCACGCACACCCCACGACGACGCACACCACACACGACACGGAGGACCATGTGAACGGGGCCGGCGGCAAGGCTCGTAAATCGTTTGTGACGCGGAGTCGGCTCGCCCTACAGTGAGCCGACTTCGACGAGACGTTCCCCCGGAAACACGCCGCAGAGCGGGAGCGTCCCACCTCGCTGAGGTGCCGGAGGGGGCGGCAACTGACATTGTCGACCCCTCATTTCGGAGGCTCTTCATGAACGTCGGTACGCATGTCGGTATCGGCCTGCCCGTCGGCGATCCGGCCGCCCTGCTCACCTGGGCCCGGCGCGCCGACGCCGGCCCCTTCCGTACCCTCGGTCTGCTCGACCGGCTCGTCTACGACAACCCCGAACCGCTGGTCGCGCTCGCCGTCCTCGCCGGCGCCACCTCACGCGTCCGCGTCCAGACCGAGGTGCTGCTCGCCCCGCTGCGCGACACCGCCCTGCTGGCCAAGCAGGCCGCCACCCTGGACCGGATGACCGACGGACGGCTCGTCCTCGGCCTCGGGATCGGCGGCCGGGAGGACGACCACCGCGCGACCGGCACCGACCTGCGCACCCGGGGCCGGCGCCTGGACCAGCAGATGGCGACGCTGTGCCGGCTGTGGCACGGCGAGCCCTACGGCGACGGCGTCGGCCCGATCGGGCCGGTGCCCGCCCGCGTCGGCGGCCCGGAGCTGCTCTTCGGCGGCTTCAAGCCCGCCGCTCTCGAACGCGTCGCCCGCTGGGGCGACGGCTTCCTCGCCGCCGCGCCGCCCTCCTGGGCGGGCGGCCTGTTCGACACCGTGCGCGGTTTCTGGAAGGCGTACGGCCGCGACGGCGAGCCCCGTCTCGTGGCCCAGGTCAACGTCGCGCTCGGCCCGCAGGACGTGGTCGACGACGCGCGTGCCCGGATGCGCGCCTACTACGAGTTCACCGGCATGTCCGACCGCATGGTCGACGGCATGCTCACCACCCCGGCCGAGATCCGCGCCGCGCTCACCGCGTACGCCGATCTGGGTGTCGACGAGGTGATGCTCTACTGCTACGGCGTGGACCCGGACCAGGTGGACCGCCTGGCCGACGTGCTGTGACGCCCCTGCCATGACGCCCGTCCTGTAGCACTCCTGTTGCCGGAACTGTGGGCTCCGTCACAGCCGGGTGCGCCGGGTCCTGTTGGACTCGGCGCACCCGTCGTCGTGTGCACGTCCGGAGGCCAGGTGTTCCTGCTGATCCTGCTGCTCGTACTGATCGCGGTCGTCACCGCGTTCGGTCTGACCGGACACGGCATCGGCACGCTGGCCGACCGGCGGGCCCGGCGTACCGGCACCCCCGGCACCCTGCGCGGCGTCGCGGCTCTGGCCGCCGCCGGGGCGTGCGCCCTGTACGCCTGGGGCCTGCTCGGTGTGTGCGGTGCGGTCATGACGGCCGAGGACGGCGGGACCGACTCGGCGCCGCCCCGCTCGTGCCGTACGGAGGGCTGGTGGGAGCGGCATCAGCGGGGTGTCGAGATCACCGACTACTCGATCTCGTTCGTCCCGCTCGGGTTCGTCTGCGAGACGAGTGACGGCGGGAGTTACGACAACGGTGACGTGCCCGGGTATGTGAATCCGTCGGTGCTGGTCCTCGCCGTCACCGCCTCCGGGTGCCGCATCGGCGCGGAGTACGTCTCGGAGCTGCGGGCCCGTGCCGAGTTCCGGCGCGGCGGGGCCGGTTAGCCTCGGATCTCCAGGGACCGGCCGAAACAGGGCGCCGGCCCGGCAGCAGTGGTAGGAGGCAACATGGCCAGGGTTCCCAGCGCGGTGGTCGCGGCGGGCGGGCTCGTCGGCGGGTACGGCGTGGCCCGCTGGACCAGGAACCGGCAGCTCGGCGGGGCCGTATTGGCGGTGGCCGGGGCCACCGCCGCACAGCAGTGGCGGCAGCGCGCCGGCGCCACGGCGGCGGGCGCCCTGACCACCGCGTACGTCGCCGCCTTCGCCGGTTCGCACCCCCTGGCCAAGAAGGTGGGCGCCTGGCCCGCCGTGTTCTCGGTGGCGGGGGCGATGGCCCTGGCGTCCTGGGCGGTGGCGGACCGACGGGGCTGAGGCGCGGGGTGCGCCGGGACGCCCCGTCTCCTCAGGACCGATGGCTCAGCACGTTCACCACCTGCCCGCCCGGGTCCCGTACGAAGAACCGCCGTACGCCCCACTCCTCGTCCTTCAGCTCCCGTACGATCTCCGCGCCCGAGGCGGCGACCCGGGCATACACCGCGTCGACGTCCTCGACCTCGACGCTCAGGTCGGGGACGACGGGGCCGGTGGCCTCCTCGGTGAAGAAGCTGATCTGGGCGGTGGGGTTGGCGGGGGACGCCATGGTCATCACCCAGCCCATGTCCATCACCTCCTCGAAGCCGAGCAGGCCGTAGAAGTCACGGCTCGTCGCGATCGCTTCCTCGGACCCGGCGTGGACGTTGGGGACGATCCTGCGGATGGTCATCGGTGCGGCTCCTCGGAGGGGTTCCGGAGTTTTTGTTATCCCCCGCAGTCTGGCCCCGTCTCCTCACCGTCCCCAGCCACAGGCACGCGAGGAATGAGCCACGTGACACGACAGATCAGCCGCCGGAGCATGCTCAGGGCCGCGGGAGCGACCGCCGGAGCCGTCGGAGCCGGAATCGGAATCGGAATCGGTACGAGCGTCCCGGCAGCCGCGGCCGGCGCCTCCCTCGTCCATCCCGGCCTGCTGCACACCCGCGCCGACCTGGACCGGATGGCCGCCAGGGTGAAGGCGGGCGCGCAGCCGTACACAGCCGGTTTCGCCGAGCTGGCCGCCAATCCGCATGCGCGCAGCGACTGGCGGCCCCGGCCCAGCTCCGTCGTCCACCGAGGCGCGGGCTCGCCGCAGAACTACGCGGCGCTCTACAAGGACATCCACGCCGCCTACCAGAACGCCCTGCGCTGGCACATCACCGGCGAGAGCGCGCATGCCGACACGGCCGTCGCCATCCTCAACGCCTGGTCGGCGACGCTGACCCGGCTCGCGGGCAGCGCCGACCGGTTCCTCGCGGCCGGGCTGTACGGCTACCAGTTCGCCAACGCGGCCGAACTCGTGCGCGACCACGAGGACTTCGAGGCCGAGCGGTTCCGCGGGATGCTGCTGGACGTCTTCCACCCGCTGAGCGAGAGCTTCCTCGCCCACCACAACAACGCGGTCGTCACCAACTACTGGACCAACTGGGACCTGTGCAACATGGCCTGTGTCCTGGCCATCGGCATCCACTGCGACGACCGGGCGAAGGTGGACCGCGTCGTGGAGTACTTCAAGCACGGCGAGGGCCTCGGCTCGATCCGCAACGCCATCCCCGTCGTGTACGACGACGGACTGGGCGAGTGGCTGGAGGCCGGCCGCGACCAGGGGCACGCGCTGCTCGGCGTCGGTCTGATGGGCACCATCTGCGAGATGGCCTGGAACCAGGGCATCGACCTGTACGGCCATGACGACAGCCGCTTCCTCAAGGGCGCCCAGTACGTGGCCAAGTGGGCGATGGGCGGGGAGGTCCCGTTCACCGCGAACACCCGCAGGAAGGGCGCGATCGGCGGCTGGTCGGGATCGGAGACCGTGACCGAGGCGGCTGCCGTGAACCCGGAGATGACCCGCCCGATCTGGGCGATGATCGCCAACCACTACACCAGGCGCCGCTCTCTGCCGGCCTCGTACGTCACCCGGATCGCCGCCCGGTCCGCGCCCGAGGGCGGCGGCGGGAACTACGGGCCGGACAGCGGCGGATACGACCAACTCGGTTTCGGGACGCTGGCGTTCACGCGCGAGAGGACGACCGGGGCGGCGGGTGCGGCCGGCACGGGTGGCTCACCGAGCGCGACCGCCGCAGCCGGTGGCGCTGCCGGGGCAGGTGACGCTGCCGGGGCGAGGAGCGGCGCGGATCCCCGGCCGCAGACGGCCACCACCGCCTCGCCCTCGGCCTCCCCCGCCGGTGGCGACCTCGCCGCCACCGGCTCGAACGGCCTCCTCGGCTGGACCGCCGCCACCGGCGTCACGGCCCTGGCCGGCGGCATGCTCCTGCTGCGCCGCCGCGACCGGGCCCGGCGCGAGCCGCAGTAGGACGCCCCCGGGAAGGGCTCCTCACGTACCCGACGCCTTCGCCGCCCGCACCCCCGCACCCGACGGCTTGGCCACCGCCGTGAGCGGACGGGCGATGTCCTCCAGCGAGCGGCGTTCCGCGCGCACCGCGAAGAAGGCCGCGACCAGGCCGGCCAGGCACATCAGCGCCGCGCCGATCTGGAAGGCGAGGACCGTGTCGCCGACCTTGCCCGTCCCGGTGAGGTCGGCGAACAGCAGCGGGCCGCTGATGCCGCCGGCCGCGGTGCCGAGGGCGTAGAAGAAGGCGATGGACATCGCGCGGGTCTCCATCGGGAAGATCTCGGAGACCGTGAGGTAGGCGCTCGACGCGCCCGCCGAGGCGAAGAACAGGACCGCGCACCAACAGGCCGTCATCGTGGTCGCGTTGAGCGCGCCCCGGTCGAACAGCCAGGCCGTGCCGAACAGCAGCAGACCCGAGAGCAGGTACGTCGAGGAGATCATGACGCGCCGGCCGACCGTGTCGAAGAGCTTGCCGAGCAGCAGCGGGCCCATGAAGTTGCCGACCGCGATGACCGCGAAGTAGTAGCCGGTGTTGCCGGTCGGCACGTCGAAGAAGGTGGCGAGGATCGCGCCGAAGCCGAAGGTGATGGCGTTGTAGAGGAACGCCTGGCCGATGAAGAGGGAGAAGCCGAGGAACGCCCGCCTGCGGTACTTGGCGAAGACCGTGCGGCCGATCTCCAGGAACGTCACACTGGGGCGCTGGTGGATGGTGATCTCGCCCTCGGGGCGCGGGAGCGGCTCACCCCGCTCGGACTCCACCTTGCTCTCGATGTCGCTCACGATCCGTTCCGCCTCGTCGTCGCGGCCGTGGATCAGCAGCCATCGCGGGCTCTCCGGGACGTGCCGCCGGACCAGCAGGATCACCAGGGCCAGGACGGCACCGAGCGCGAACGTCAGCCGCCAGCCGACATCCGCGGGCAGGATCGCCGTGTCCAGCGCGACGATCGACAGCAGCGAGCCGGCGACCGCGCCCAGCCAGAAACTGCCGTTGATCATCAGGTCGACGCGGCCGCGGTACTGCGCCGGGATCAGCTCGTCGATCGCGGAGTTGATCGCCGCGTACTCGCCGCCGATGCCGAAGCCGGTCAGGAAGCGGAACAGGAAGAACCACCAGGTGTCGAACGAGATCGCGGTGAGGGCCGTCGCCGCCAGATAGACCGCGAGCGTGATCATGAAGAGCTTCTTGCGGCCCCACAGGTCGGTCAGCCGGCCCCAGAACAGCGCGCCCAGGCAGGCACCGGCCACATAGAGCGCGGCGGCCAGGCCGGTGACCTGGCCGGAGGTGATCGGCAGGCCGCTGCCGGGCTCGGACAGCCGGGGAGCGATGCTGCCGACGACCGTGACCTCCAGGCCGTCGAGAATCCACACGGTGCCGAGACCGATCACGATCGTCCAGTGCCAGCGCGACCACGGCAGGCGGTCGAGGCGGGCGGGGATGTCGGTGGTCACGGTGCGGCCGGTCGCGGCCTGCGCTGAGGTCATGGGCCCCCTCCTCATCGAGCGGAACCCCGGCCGAGTGCCCCGAGGCCTTGGCCCTACGCCCCGCCGACCGCCCTGAGCTCCCGTTCTACGCCCCCAGCGCCCGCGACACGGTGTAGATCAGCAGTCCGGCGAGCGAGCCCACCACGGTGCCGTTGATCCGGATGAACTGGAGGTCGCGTCCGATGTGCGCCTCGATCTTCCTGGTCGTGTGCTCCGCGTCCCAGCTCGCCACGGTGTCCGTGATCAGGGAGGTGATCTCCTTGCGGTAGGTGGAGACGACGTACACCGCCGCGCCCTCCACCCAGCCGTCGACCTTGGCCTGCAGCCGCGGCTCGACCGCCATCCGCGCGCCCAGCGACAGCAGCGAGGCACGCACCCGCAGCCGCAGCTCGCTGCGCTCGTCCTCGGCCGCCGAGACGATCATCCGGCGTACGGCGGTCCAGGCGGAGGCGATCAGGTCCTGCACCTCGCCGCGGCCGAGCACCTCTCCCTTGAGCCGCTCGACACGCGCGCGGGTCTCGGTGTCGGACTGCAGGTCGGAGGCGAAGTCGGTCAGGAACCGGTCGAGCGCGGCCCGGGCCGGGTGGGTGGGCATGTCGCGCATCTCGGTGACGAAGCGCAGCAGTTCCTTGTAGACCCGCTCGCCGACCCTGCGGTCCACGAACCTCGGGGTCCAGCCGGGGGCGCCGCCCTGGACGGCGTCCATGATCTCGTCGTCGTGCAGGATCAGCCAGTTCTGCGCCCGGGCGACGACGAGGTCGACGACCCGCTTGTGGCCGCCGTCGGCGACGATCTTCTCCAGCATCTTCCCTATGCCGGGCGCGACCTCCTGGGCGTCGGCGCGCCGGGTGATCGCCTCGCCCACGACCGCCTGGACGTCCGAGTCGCGCATGACCGTCAGGGCGCCCCTGAGTGCCGCCGACAGCTCCGCCGTCACCCGGTCCGCGTGCTCGGGTTCGGCGAGCCAGGCGCCCAGCCGGCTGCCGATGCCGACGGCGCGCAGCCGCTGCCGTACGACGTCCTCGGAGAGGAAGTTCTCACCGACGAACTCGCCCAGAGAGACGCCGAGCTGGTCCTTCTTGGTCGGGATGATCGCGGTGTGCGGGATGGGCAGGCCCAAGGGGTGGCGGAACAGGGCCGTGACCGCGAACCAGTCGGCGAGCGCGCCGACCATGCCGGCCTCGGCGGCCGCGGCGACGTACCCGGCCCAGGCGCCCGCGCCCTGGTTCGCGGCGACCTTGGCGAGGACGTAGACCAGCGCGACGAGGAGCAGCAGCCCGGTCGCGGTGAGCTTCATCCGCCGTACGCCGCGCTGCTTCTCCAGGTCGGCGGCGGTGAAGGTGGTCATCGCACGTACGGCCGATGCGGGCACGCGCCGGTTATCGGCGGTGTCCGGCCGGGCATGCTGCTCTACGTCACGCGTTGCCGTTTCATCCGGATTCGTACGTTCCATTCCGCTCCACCCGTCCAGGATCCCCCGCACACATTGTCCCTTCCTGACCGACTCCTGGAACGAATCAAGAGTTCCCGGCGTCTGTCCCGTGGGGGGAGGTCGATGACGAACTCCGGATGAACTCCGGCGGCCCAATGGGGGGTCCGTGCAACTCCCCTCTGCCTCATGACGCATCATGAGGTGATCACATCGGAGCCTCGGGCTCCCATCCGCCCGAGGAGACACGCACCGCATGACCAGGCGAAACGGTTATGCCTTGCTCAGCGCGATCATCGCCCTGATCGTCACGCTTTCCGCCGCGATATACATCGGAGTCGCCTCCGACGACGGCAGCGCAACCGGCAAGAGCGCCCCCACCAAGACCGGCTCCGGACGGGGCCCCGTCGCCCCGGCCTCCACCGGCATCTGGGTGGGCGCCTGGTCCGCCTCCCCCGTCGGCGCCGAGCCCGGCACCGAGCTGGAGGGCCTCGCCGGCGACTCGGTACGCAACGTCGTGCACACCAGCGTCGGCGGTACGAGTGCCCGGATCACGCTGTCCAATCTCTACGGCCAGTCCCGGCTGACGATCACGCACGCGTCCGTCGCCCTCGCGGCCGGCTCCTCCACGGCGGCCGCGGTCGCGGACACCATGCGCCGGCTGACCTTCGGCGGCAGCCCCTCGGTGGTCATCCCGCCGGGCCAGCAAGTTCTCAGCGACGCGGTGCGCCTGACGATCCCGGCGGACACCGACGTCCTGGTGACCACGTACTCCCCCACCCCGTCCGGCCCGGTGACCTACCACCCGCACGCCCGCCAGACCAGCTATGTCGCCGAGGGCGACCTCACCGAGGACGCGACCGGCACGGCGTACACCGGGCAGGTCGACGCCTGGCGGTACCTGACGGCGCTGGACGTCCTCAGCCACGACTCCGCGGGCACCGTCGTGGTCTTCGGGGACTCCCTGACCGACGGCATCACGTCCACCCAGAACGCCAACCGGCGCTGGACGGACGTCCTCTCACGCCGGCTACGGGCCGCCGTCGCCGCGGGCGAGGACGTGCCGCGCTACAGCGTCGTCAACCAGGGCATCAGCGGCAACCAGATCCTCGCCAGCGGAGGCGGACGCCCCGCGGACAACCAGGCGGGCGTCGGCCGCTTCCACCGCGACGCGCTGTCGCGTACCAGCGTCAAGGTCGTCGTCATCGACCTCGGCGTCAACGACATCCTGCGCAACCCGAACCTCGCCGACCCCGACCGCATCCTCGACGGACTGCGCGCCCTGGTCCGCCAGGCCCACGCCCGCGGCCTCAAGGTCGTCGGCGCCACCCTGATGCCCTTCCAGGGCCACCGGGGCTACACGGACGCCCGCGAGAACGTACGGCAGCAGATCAACGCCGAGATCCGCGCCGGCCGGGTCTTCGACGCGGTCGCCGACTTCGACGAGGCCGTGCGGGACCCGTACAACCCGCGCAAGTTCCGCCCCGACTACGACTCGGGCGACCACCTGCACCCCAGCGACCAGGGCTACGAGCGGATGGCGGACTCCTTCGACCTGCAGTCCCTCAAGGGCGCGGCTCCAGCGGAGCTGTAGCGGGACCTGCTCAGCCGCGGACACTGGTGCCGCTGGGGCGGCACGGGCGGGCTCCGGGTGGCTGCCCTCCGGGGGAGGCATCCCGCGAGCGCGGGCGGGGCGGCCCCACCCTCGAGCGACAGCTCCGGCACCGCTCAGTCCTCGTCGCGCTCCCGGGCCTTCTCCCCGCGCGGCCCGCGCTCCCCGTGGCCGTGGCGCCACATGTCCCGGTGCTCCTCGAGCATCCCGCGGTGGGCCTCGTACTGCTCGTCGCGG
Source organism: Streptomyces sp. Y7 (assembly GCF_043195415.1). Lineage (NCBI taxonomy): Bacteria > Bacillati > Actinomycetota > Actinomycetes > Kitasatosporales > Streptomycetaceae > Streptomyces > Streptomyces sp. Y7. Next base: position 73,796 of record NZ_JBIDDQ010000022.1, on the reverse strand, counting down.
GCCGAGGACCGCAGCTCCCGGCGCTCCTCGCGCCGTTCCAGCCGCTCCCGGCGCCGCTCCTCGCGCAGCTGGAGCTTCTGCGTCCGGGTCAGCTTCCGCTCGACCCCGACACCGCCCCAGAACGCGAACCCGGTCACGATCACCCGCGGCGCACCGGGATCCCCGGGCGCCCCGTCCTCGCGGTGGTCGAAACCGCCCATGATCCCGATCCCGCGCACCTCGACCTCGACGCCGGGCGGCACGACGACCTCCACTCCGCCCATGATCGCGACGCAGTTGATCTCGACCACGCCGTCCGCGAAGTTCGCCTCCCGCAGGTCGATCTCCCCGCCGCCCCAGAACGCGAAGCAGTTGAACCGCCTCGGCACGGTCCAGCGCCCCTTGCGCTGGAACCCCGACAGCACGGCGACCCCCCACGTCGACGACCCCTCGCCGCCGACGATCCGGTCACCCCAACTCCCGACGGCGGCCCCGGGCTTCTTGACCATGTCGACCTTCGGCACGGCCACCTCGCCCACCGGCAGATCCCGGGTGATCGGGGCCAGATCCCCGTAGGTGCGTGCCTTGTACGTCGCGTCGAGGCGTTCCTCGAACTCCTCCATGTCGAGCCGCCCCTCCGCGAGGGCGTCCCGCAGGACCTCGGCGACCCGTTCACGATCGGCGTCGGAGGCACGCAGCTCCGGTCCGGTTGGCCTGGGGGATGATCCCTCGGAAGGCACAGCGTCGCTCATGTAAGGCAGCCTACGAGCAACCCCGCTCCGGGGCTACGAGATCGCCCGCTCGGCCCGTCCCGCCTTCTCGGCCTGTTCCGCGTACATCTTGGCGATCACGGCCTCGATGTCGGGCTCTCGCACCGACAGATCCACCAGCGGATACTCCGCCGCGATCCGCGCCACCAGCACCGCCGCCGACTCGGCCGCCGGAAACGCCAGCCACTGCCGCGGCCCCTCGACCTTCACCACGCGCGCGGGCCCGGCCTCGATCGGCGGCAGCTCACGCTCCAGGTCGACGACCAGGATCCGCTCGCTCTCCCCCACCTCGTGCAGCCCGGCGAGCGGGCCGTCGTACATCAGCCGCCCGTGGTCGATGACCATCACCCGTGAGCACAGCTGCTCGATGTCCTGGAGGTCGTGCGTGGTCAGCAGCACCGTCGTGCCGCGCTCGGTGTTCAACTCCCGCAGGAACTCGCGCACCTTGGCCTTGGAGATGACGTCGAGCCCGATGGTCGGCTCGTCCAGGTACAGCACCTCCGGGTCGTGCAGCAGCGCCGCCGCGATGTCGCCGCGCATCCGCTGGCCGAGCGACAGCTGCCGTACGGGCACGTCCAACAGGTCGGCCAGGCCGAGGAGTTCCACGAGCCGGTCGAGGTTCTCGCGGTAGCGGGCGTCGGGGATGCGGTACATGCGGTGCATCAGCTTGTACGAGTCGATCAGCGGCAGGTCCCACCACAGTGTGGTGCGCTGCCCGAACACCACCCCGATGCGGTGGGCGAGCCGGGTGCGTTCGCGGGAGGGGTTGATGCCGGCCACCCGCAGCCGGCCGCCGCTGGGGGTGAGGATGCCGGTCAGCATCTTGATCGTGGTCGACTTGCCGGCGCCGTTCGGCCCGATGTAGCCCACCATCTCCCCGCATGCCACCCGGAAGGAGATCGAGTCGACGGCCCGCACCTGCCGCCGCTCCCGCTTGAGGAAACCGGTCTTCCTGCGCACGTCGAAGACCTTCTCGACATCGTCGAGCTCGATGAACGCCGCCTCTGACATGCCTGCCCCTAACTCCCCGTACTCCGATACGACCGCAGCCCGGCCCGCCACGCCAGACCGGCGAGCGCACAGCACACCGCCGCCACCAGGGGCGAGGCGAAGGCCGTCCAGCCGGGCAGGTCGATCGGGTACGGCCGCTCCAACACGTAGGCGGCGGGCACCCAGTTGACGAAGGCGAGGGGCAGCATGAAGGTCACGCCGCGCACCAGGTCCTTGCCGAACACGGTGGGCGGGTACTGCAGCAGCGTCGTCCCGCCGTAGGTGAACGCGTTCTGCACCTCGGCGGCGTCCTGCGCGAATATCTGGAAGGACGCGCCCGCCACGAACACCGCCGAGAAGATCGCCGCCCCACTGAGCAGCATCACCGGCACCAGCAGCACCTTCACGGGCGTCCAGTCGACACCGGCCGACACCAGCGCCCAGCCCAGGACCAGCGCTCCCTGGGTGATCCGGCCGAGGCGGCGCAGCGCGAACTGGTCGGCGCCGACCTGCGCGAGCACCGGCGCGGGCCGCACCAGCAGCGTGTCGAAGGAGCCGTCGCGGATCCGGGCGCCCAGGGCGTCCATCGAGCCCAGCACCAGGTCGGCGATCCCGAACGCGGTCGCCGACAGGCCGTACAGCAGGGCGATCTCCGGAAGCGACCAGCCACCCAGGGTGTCGACCTGCGAGAACATCAGCAGGATCGCCACGAAGTCCAGGCCGGTCACCATCAGGTTGCCGAGCACGTTGACGGCGAAGGAGGTGCGGTAGGTCATGCTGGAGCGCACCCACATGGCGGCGATCAGCAGGTAGGCCCGCAGCCCTTCGAACAGGGCACCGCGCTCACCCACCCTGCACCACCACCCGGCGCGTCGCCGCCGACTGCACGATCCGCCCCGCCGCCAGCAGCACCACCGCCCACACCGCCTGGAAGGCGAACGCCCCGAGCGGCGCCCGCTCCCCCATCAGCACGTCCGCCGGCATCTGGATCTGCGCCGCCCACGGCAGCACCCGTGCGACCTCGCCGAACACGCCCGGGAAGGCGTTCAGGGGCAGCACCATGCCGGAGAAGAAGATCCCGGTGATCATCAGGGCCTGGTTGACGCCCTTGCCGTCCAGCAGCCAGAACACGCTCAGGGCCGCCAGATAGCGGATCGCGAAGCTGACGACCGCCGCCAGCAGCAGGGTGACCGTGAAGGCCGCCCACAGGGTGACGTCCGACGGCAGCGCCATCGGGAAGAACACCGCGCCGAACAGGAACGGGACCACGCCCCGCCCGACCATCTGGAACAGCGCCCGCCCCATGTCCCCGGCCAGCCACCAGAGTTGGAGATCGGCCGGCCGGTACAGGTCGACGGCGATCTCACCGGTGCGGATCCGCTCCATGAGGTCCTTCTCGGCGCCGCCGCCCTGGATCGCGAGCGTCGCGTACAGGCACTGCCCCAGCCACACATAGGTGACGGCCTGCGCCTGGTCGTAGCCGCCGAGATAGGGCTTCTGGTCCCACAGCGCCAGATAGGTGTGGACGAGGATCACGCCGAAGACGGTGTTGGTGAACACGCCGGCGGCGGTGGCCACCCGATAGGTCGCGTACCGTCTGAAGCCGCCTGCCGCGACGGCCAGGTACAACCGCCCGGAGCCCACATCCACAGCCCTCCTCGCCCGCGCCCGGCACCGAAGCGCAGGAGCCTAGTGCGCGCGCGAGCGGGGCTGCCAGCCATTTTCCGGGCGCCGCGGGCAAATGAGTCTGCTCACTTTCCAGGACACGCGCCGGTTTCCGGGAACGGAACGCCCGATGCGAGAGTCTTCAATGGGGGCGCAGTAGGCGTACGAGGGCGTACGGGAACGTACGACGCGAAACAGGAGTCCGTGCCAGAGATGAGTGACGAGCCGCAGCCGCAAGAGCCGCAGGCCCAGCCACAGCAGCAGAACGGGAAGCCCAAGCGGCCGAAGAGGACGGGCTGGCGGCGGATCATCCCGACCTGGCGCATGGTGCTGGGCACCTTCGTCGTCGGCACGCTGCTGCTCGTCGGCCTGTTCTTCCTGGCCTACTCCCTGGTCAAGATCCCGCCGGCCAACGCGCTCGCGACGAAGCAGGCCAACGTCTACATGTACGCGGACGGCTCGGTGATCGCCCGCGACGGCGAGGTCAACCGGGAGAACGTCACCCTCGCGCAGATGTCCAAGGACGCCCAGCACGCGATCCTGGCCGCCGAGGACCGCGACTTCTACAGCGAGTCCGCCGTCGACCCCAAGGCGATGCTGCGGGCTGCCTGGAACACGGCCACCGGCAAGGGCAAGCAGTCCGGCTCCACGATCACCCAGCAGTACGTGAAGAACTACTACCTGCGCCAGGACCAGACGGTCACCCGCAAGGCGAAGGAGTTCATCATCGCGATCAAGCTGGATCGCGAGAAGACCAAGAACGAGATCCTCGAGGGCTACCTCAACACCAGCTTCTTCGGCCGCAACGCCTACGGCATCCAGGCCGCCGCCCAGGCCTACTACGGCATGGACGCCAAGGACCTCGACCCGGCCCGCGCCGCGTACCTGGCCGCGCTGGTCAACGCGCCCAGCGAGTACGACGTCGTCGCCCACCCGGAGAACAAGGCCGCGGCCGTGGCCCGCTGGAACTACGTCCTGGACGGCATGGTCACCAAGGGCTGGCTCAGCGAGTCCAAGCGGGCGGGCATGAAGTTCCCGACCCCGAAGGAGGCCGCGACCTCCACCAACCTCTCCGGTCAGCGCGGCTACATCGTGCAGATCGTCAAGGACTATCTGACGAGGAACAAGATCGTCAGCGAGGAGGAGCTGGAGCTCGGCGGCTACCGCATCACCACCACCCTGCAGAAGGACAAGCAGAACGCCTTCGTCGACGCCGTCAACGACCAGCTGATGTCCAAGCTGGACAAGAAGAACAACAAGGTCGACAACTACGTCCGCGCGGGCGGCGCCTCCGTCGACCCGAGGACCGGCAAGGTCGTCGCGATGTACAACGGCATCGACTACGTCAAGCAGTACACCCCGAACGCCACCCGCAGGGACTTCCAGGTCGGCTCCACCTTCAAGCCGTTCGTGTTCACCTCGGCCGTGGAGAACGGCTCGACCACCCAGGACGGCCGTCAGATCACCCCGAACACGATCTACGACGGCACCAACAAGCGCCCCGTCCAGGGCTGGACCGGTGCCTACGCCCCCGAGAACGAGGACCAGCACTCCTACGGCGACATCTCCGTCCGCGAGGCCACCGACTCCTCCGTGAACTCGGTGTACGCGCAGATGGCCGTGGACGTCGGCCCGGAGAAGGTCAAGGACACCGCGATCGAGCTGGGCCTGCCGACCAGTACCCCCGACCTCCAGCCGTACCCGTCGATCGCCCTCGGCACCGCCACCGCCAGCGTCCTCGACATGGCGGAGGCGTACGCGACCCTCGCCAACCACGGCAAGCACGGCACGTACACGATGATCGACAAGATCACCAAGGACGGCGCCGACGTCATCGAGCTGCCGGCACGCAAGACCTCCCAGGTCATCACCCGCGAGGCCGCCGACACCACGACCTCCGTCCTGCGGAGCGTCGTCGACAACGGCACCGCCACCGCGGCCCTGGCCGCCGGGCGGCCCGCGGCGGGCAAGACCGGTACCGCCGAGGAGGACACCGCCGCCTGGTTCGCCGGGTACACGCCCGAACTGGCCACCGTCGTCTCCGTCATGGGCCAGGACCCGGTCACCGCCAAGCACAAGTCGCTGTACGGCGTGATGGGCCTGAACCGCATCAACGGCGGCGGGGCGCCCACCGACATCTGGGCCCAGTTCACCAAGGAGGCCCTGAAGGGCAAGCCGGTCGGCGAGTTCGACCTGCAGCTCCAGGAGGGCGCGGACGTGCCCCAGTACCCGACGACCGACCCGACCCAGGGCGACGAGGACTCCGGCGACCAGGACGAGGACGGCACCACCGGGGAGACGACGACCGGCGGCCAGGACACCGAGGGCCAGACCGGGGGCGAGACGCCGGGCGAGACGGACGGCGGCACCACCGGCGACACGACGACCGGCGGCACCACCGACGGGGGCACCACCGACGGCGGCGCGACCGGCGGGACCGACACCGGCGGCACCGCGGACGGAGGCACCACCGACGGGGGCACGACGGACGGCGGCACGGACTCGGGCGGCACGGACACCGGCGGCACGACCGACGGGACCGACTCCGGCGGCACCGACAGCGGTGGAGTCACGCTCGGCACCACGAACGGGCCGCAGAGCACCAACCGCAGACAGTGAGCCCCCGGCCCGCCCGGCGACCGCCCGACCCCGTGGCCGCCCGACCCCGTGGCCGCCGGGACCCGGTGACCGCCGGGACTCAGTGACCGCTGGTCGCCTTGAGACCCACGACGGCGACCAGCAGCAGGCAGACGAAGAAGATCCGCGCGGCGGTGGCCGGCTCCCCCAACACGACCATGCCGACCACCGCGGCACCGGCCGCACCGATACCCACCCACACTCCGTAGGCGGTGCCGATGGGCAGCGACCTCGCGGCGTAGGACAGCAGCAGCATGCTGGCGACGATGCCGGCGCCGGTGAACAGGCTGGGGACGAGCCGGGTGAATCCGTCGGTGTACTTCATGCCGATCGACCAGCCGACCTCGAGCAGACCGGCGACGACGAGCAGAACCCAGGCCATGACAGGCACCTCCGAGACGTACGACATGGAACGGGGGTGCGTCGTCTTTGCGTACGTCCCGGTACGGCGCGTCTCGTCGGGTCCCTTCAAAACTAGCAAAGGAAACAGCGAAAGGGGCCGGTGACGATGGTCACCAGCCCCTTCGAACCGTCGATCCCGAGGCGGAGCGGACTACAGGTAGAGCCCCGTGGAGTCCTCCGCCCCCTCGAACCGGTCGGCGGCCACGGCATGCAGATCACGCTCGCGCATGAGCACGTACGCGACCCCGCGCACCTCGACCTCGGCGCGGTCCTCCGGGTCGTACAGCACCCGGTCACCGGTCTCCACGGTGCGTACGTTCTGCCCCACCGCGACGACCTCGGCCCAGGCCAGCCGACGGCCCACGGCCGCGGTGGCGGGGATCAGGATGCCGCCACCGGAACGCCGCTCGCCCTCGCCGGTGTCCTGCCGCACGAGTACGCGGTCATGCAGCATCCGGATGGGCAGCTTGTCGTGGTGGGGGCTGTGCTCGTTTCTGTTGGCGCTCACGCTGTGAACCTACCTGCCTTTACCGCCCGCGTACGCCCTCGGGTCCGCCGCTCAGCCCCGGCGGCGCCGGGTACCCAGGGCGAGCAGCCCGACAAGGCCGACCGCGACGAGCGCGACGGGCACGATGCGCTCCAGCCGGGGCGCGCCCGCCTCGTCGGTGAACTTGGCCGTCACCCCGCTCACGGCCCGGTTGACCTCGACATAGGCCCGCCCCAGGGTGTGGTCGATGTTCGAGACGACCTTGGCCTTGGCGTCGCCCACGATCGTCTTCGGGTGCACGCGCACCCCGATCTCGTCGAGCGTCTCGGCCAGCGCTGCGCGGCGGGCTTTGATGTCCGCCTCGATCTGCGCCGGTGTTCTGGTGTCCGACGTGTCCGCCACCGTACGGCCTCCGAAGTGAAGCTGATGCTGTTTCCGGACAGTCTGTCAGTTCCTCGCCGGACCGCACTGTCAGGCTCCCCGGTTACGCTGGTTCGATGAGCGAGCGACTCCAGCCGGGGGACGTGGCCCCCGCCTTCACCCTGCCCGACGCCGACGGCAACGAGATGTCCCTGTCGGACCACAAGGGCCGCAAGGTCATCGTCTACTTCTACCCCGCCGCCCTGACCCCGGGCTGCACCAAGCAGGCCTGCGACTTCACGGACAACCTGGAGCTGCTGGCCGGCGCGGGCTACGACGTGATCGGCATCTCCCCGGACGCCCCGGAGAAGCTCGCCAAGTTCCGCGAGAAGGAGTCCCTCAAGGTCACGCTGCTGGCCGACCCGGAGAAGTCCGTCACCGAGGCGTACGGCGCCTACGGCGAGAAGAAGAACTACGGCAAGACGTACATGGGCGTCATCCGGTCCACGATCGTCGTGGACGAGGAGGGCAAGGTCGAGCGGGCGCTGTACAACGTGCGGGCGACCGGCCACGTGGCGAAGATCATCAAGGACCTGGGTATCTGAACGAGATCCACACATCGGGAGCCAGGTCGGCCCGCCCCGGCACCGGCCTGCGCTCCTCGCTCCACATCCCCGGCGCGAGTTCCTCGGCGACCCGCCGCCAGAACCGTACGGCGCCCGCGTTGACGTCCTGAAAGGCGACGGCCCATTCCCCGGGATGCCGCCGCACCACCTCCCGCACCGCCTCCGACCCGACTCCGGCCCGGCGCGCTCCCCGCACCACGAAGAAGCTGTTGAGCACACGGGTGGGGCCACCGGCCGCCCGCACGAAGGCGAACCCGACGGGATGCTCGCCCCTGCTGAACAGATACGGCACCCAGTCGGCGTCACCGCTGAAAGCCGCCTCCAGCCGCTCCTTGCGAAACGTCCCGTCCGGGTGGGGCAGTTGCCCGCCGAACTCGGACAGGTCATGCCGGAACAGCAGCCAGAGGCGTTCGACGACGGGACGGTCCTCGTGTTCGGCCGGGCGCACACGCACCGGCACAGCACTGTGAATGATCATGAAAAAAGCCTCCCGGAGTTGCTCGGTCGCCCGAGCCCGGAAGGCTTGCCTGGTGATCCACACCATACCAGCGCCCCCGTCACCACCCGACCGCCGGTTCGTTGCTCCGTACGGGTCATGAACAGGTGACCGAGAGCGGAGGGGCGCGATGGGTGCCAGTGCGTACACCAGGGAGCGGTTGGAAGAGGCGGCTCGGGGGGCACGGACCTTGTCGGAGGCGCTTGAGCGGTTGGGGGTGGATCCGAAGGGCTGGAGACGGCGGTACATCCACGAGCGGATGAAGAAACTCGGGGTGGACGTCTCGCACTTCGAGCGGGAGGGGGCCAAGTGGACGAGGCAGGTCCTGGAGCCGGTGGTCGCGGTGTCGACCAGCGTCAACGAGGTCCTGCGGGAGCTCGGGCTCGAAGTGGTCGGGGGGCACCATACGAACATCTCCCGCCGTATCAAGCTCTACGGCCTCGATACCTCGCACTTCACGCCTGCGGTCCGCACCGAGCGGCATCGGAACAATCAGCGCCGCCACACGGCCGAAGAGATCCTCGTCGACGAGAGCTCGGCCGGGGCCGGGCGAGTGCCGGGCAGCCGGCTCAAGCGGGCGATGCGAGAGCTGGGCGCAGCGGAGAACTGTGCCCTGTGCGGGATCGAACCGGTGTGGCTCGGCGAACGCCTTCCTCTGGAGGTCGACCACATCGACGGCAACTGGCGGAACAACCGCATCGAGAACCTGCGGCTGCTCTGCCCCAACTGCCACTCGACCACGGACAGTTACCGGGGCCGGGGCAAGGGACGTGCCAGGGGCGGCACCTCATGAGCACCAGCGTGGAGTACACGCGCGAGCGACTGGCAGAAGCCGCCGCACTGTGCTCCGACATCGAAGAGGTCATCGCCTTTATCGGCACCAGGCCGTACCGCAATCTTCGTCAGCACCTGTACAAGCGCTTCGAGCACTTCGGCATCGACATCTCGCACTTCCCCCGCCGGAGGCGGGCCGGGAAGCCACACCCGAAACCGGCCCAGGAGGAGCTGCGGCGCGCTGTTCACGAGGCGACGTCCATCGCGGGGGCGCTCCGCGCCCTGGGACGACCTCGCACCGGCCAGTTCCGCACCCTGTTCCACCAGTGGGTGGCCGAGGAGTGCCTCGACACCTCCCACTTCCTGGGCCAGGCCCACCAACGGGGCAGACCGAGCGCGACCGCCAAACGCCCGGAGGACATTCTGGTGCTGCACGACGGCAGGCTCCGGACAAAGACCTCGCTGCTACGTCGCGCGCTCCGCGACGTCGGCGTACCCGAAAGGTGCGCCCGTTGCAGAGTCGCTCCGGAGTGGCTCGGCAAGCCCATGACGCTGGAGGTCGACCACATCAACGGTGACTGGCGCGACGACCGGCGCGAGAACCTGCGGCTGCTCTGCCCCAACTGCCATGCGATCACCAGTACGTGGTGCCGAGGTGGTCAGCGAGCAAAGCACAGGGCGCAGTAAAGTAGGCGGCGCTGCGGGCCCGTACCCCAGCAGGCTAGAGGGCGCCGGTTTAGGTCCGGTGTGTCGTGGGTTCGAGTCCCACCGGGCCCACACGAGAAACAGGCCCCGCGCCTTCACTTCTTAGGCGCGGGGCCTGTCCGCCCAGTCAGCCCACCAGCTCCCGCACCACCGGCACCAGTGCCCGGAACGCCTTGCCCCGGTGACTGATGGCGTTCTTCTCCTCGGGGTTCAGCTCGGCGCAGGTCCGGCTCTCGCCCTCCGGCTGCAGGACAGGGTCGTACCCGAAGCCGTTGGTGCCGGCCGGTACCTGGCGCAGGATGCCCCTGAGCTGTCCCTCGACCACGCGCTCCGTGCCGTCGGGCAGGGCGAGTGCGGCGGCGCAGGCGAAGTGGGCGCCGCGGTGGGCCTCGTCGATGTCGGAGAGCTGGGCCAGCAGCAGGTCCAGGTTGGCCTTGTCGTCGCCGTGCCGGCCGGCCCAGCGGGCCGAGAAGATGCCGGGGGCGCCGTTGAGGACGTCGACGCAGAGCCCGGAGTCGTCGGCGACGGCGGGCAGTCCGGTCGCCCGCGCCAGGGCGTGGGCCTTCAGCAGCGCGTTCTCGGCGAAGGTGACGCCGGTTTCCTTGACGTCGGGGATCTCCGGGTAGGCGTCCGCGCCGACGAGCTCGTGGTCGAGACCTGCGTCGGCGAGGATCGCCCGGAGCTCGATGATCTTTCCGGCGTTGCGGGTGGCGAGGATGAGGCGGGTCATGGCAACACAGTAGCCAGGCAGCCCCGGACGCCCCAAGGCGGCCGCGGAGCGGTCGATAGGGGCGCGGGGAACTGCGCGACCAGCCACGACGGGCCTGCGGCCGCACGCCGACGGAACCGGGGCCGACCGCCGACGGAACCGGGGCCGCCTGCCGACGGAACCGGGCAGATGAGTCGCGTCGGCGCGGCGTTACGGCGTGCAGACCTTCGTCAGCTCGCCGGCCGCGTCCGTGATCCCGCTGATGTCGGGCGTGGTGTCACCGTTCTCGACGGCCGTCTGGACCTCGAGTAGGGCCTTGCGCATGTCCGCGGTCGCCTTGTCGAGGTCGGCGTTGTCCGTCTTGCTGCCGATCTCGTCGAGGTTGTCCCCGATGGACACGATCGCCTCGTCGATCTGCGTGGGGTCGTTCGAGGCGTTGTCCACGGCCTGCTGGAGTTCCGTGACACTGTCGGCGACTGCCTCGGCGGTCTGGACGCAGTCCAGTGCCTTGTTGACGGCGTCGCAGCCGGTGGTCAGCCCGGCCGTCAGTCCTACCGCCGCGATCGTGGCGGCGGCTATGGCGATACGGCTCCGGCGTCGTCGGCTCGTGGCCATGCTTGACGTTCCCCTCCCTGCACAGGCCCCGCAGGCCCCCCGTGCTCACTGGCCGGGCGCACAGCGGTGTGCCGTACGCCCGTACCCCTAGTGACGCCGGGGAAGGCCGCGTGGTTGCCCGAAGCGGCGGCTCTTCTTGGCGCGCCCTTTACTTTTCGAGGACGGTATCAAGCGCCTTGCGCTGGAGGTCCGCCAGCTCCCCGCAGCCCGAAACGGCCAGGTCCAGCAGGGCGTTGAGCTCCTCGCGCGCGAAGGGCTCGGCCTCGGCGGTGCCCTGGACCTCGACGAAGCGGCCGTCGCCGGTGCAGACGACGTTCATGTCGGTGTCGGCCTTCACGTCCTCCTCGTAGCGGAGGTCGAGGAGCGGGACGCCGTCGACGATGCCGACCGAGACGGCGCTGACGGTGCCGGTGAGCGGCTTGCGGCCGGGCTTGATCAGCTTCTTGCCCTGGGCCCAGGCGATGGCGTCGGCGAGGGCGACGTAGGCGCCGGTGATGGCGGCGGTGCGGGTGCCGCCGTCGGCCTGGAGGACGTCGCAGTCGAGGACGATGGTGTTCTCGCCGAGCGCCTTGTAGTCGATGACCGCGCGCAGGGAGCGGCCGATGAGGCGGCTGATCTCGTGGGTGCGGCCGCCGATCTTGCCGCGGACGGACTCGCGGTCGCCGCGGGTGTTGGTGGCGCGGGGCAGCATGGCGTACTCCGCGGTGACCCAGCCCTCTCCGCTGCCCTTGCGCCAGCGCGGGACGCCTTCGGTGAAGGAGGCGGTGCACAGGACCTTCGTGTCACCGAAGGAGACGAGGACGGAGCCCTCCGCGTGCTTGCTCCAGGCGCGTTCGATGGTGACCGGCCGGAGCTGTTCGGGGGTGCGCCCGTCGATGCGGGTCGTTGAGGAGGTAGCTGCCATGGCGTGAGCCTAGCCCCACACGGGGAAGGGGCCCCTGTCGCGGTGGACGGGGGCCCCTTCGGTGAGCTGCGTCGCTCACATCATGTCTTCGATCTCCGCGGCGATCGGGTCGGCGTCGGTGCCGATGACGACCTGGATGGCGGTGCCCATCTTCACGACGCCGTGGGCGCCGGCGGCCTTCAGGGCGGACTCGTCGACCAGCGAGGCGTCACTGACCTCGGTGCGCAGCCGGGTGATGCAGCCCTCGATCTCCTCGATGTTGTCGATGCCACCGAGCCCGGCAACGATCTTCTCAGCCTTGCTGGCCATGTTCCTTCTCCCTGATCCGAACCGCTTTGTCGCAGTAACCCACAGTTGGCCCATCTTCGCGAGCGGTCATGCCGTGGGTGCCGAAGGATGGCGTTCACGACAGTGGAACCGTCGCCAACTGGTCTACACCACCTTACCGAGGGGCGTCCATGAGTGCCGACAGCTCCGCCATCAGTCCCGCGCGGGCGCGCTGGCACAAGTTCTTCCAGGGCCTGCAGAAGATGGGCCGCAGCCTTCAACTGCCCATCGCCGTCCTGCCCGCCGCCGGCATCCTCAACCGCCTCGGCCAGCCGGACGTGTTCGGGGACGACGGACTCGGCTGGACCGATGTCTCCAAGGTGATGGCGGGCGCGGGCGGCGCACTGCTGGACGGCTCGCTCGGGCTGCCGCTGCTGTTCTGCATCGGTGTGGCCATCGGCATGGCGAAGAAGTCCGACGGTTCGACGGCGCTGGCGGCGGTCGCGGGGTTCCTCGTCTACTACAACGTGCTGCGCCAGTTCCCGGAGGACTGCCCGGAGGGCTCGAAGGCGGTCCCCAACGTCGGCTGTCAGCTGCAGGACGGGACGGTGACGGTCTTCGAGTACCAGAATCCGGGTGTCTTCGGCGGCATCGTCATCGGTCTGCTGGCCGCCTTCTTCTGGGCCCGTTACCACCGTACGAAGCTGGTGGACTGGCTCGGCTTCTTCAACGGCCGGCGGCTCGTCCCCATCATCATGGCGTTCGTGGCGATCGCGTTCGCGGCGCTGTGCCTGTGGGTGTGGCCGCCGATCGGTGACGCGCTGGAGAGCTTCAGCGACTGGATGAGCGACCTGGGTTCCTGGGGCGCCGGTGTCTTCGGCATCGCCAACCGTGCGCTTCTGGTCGTCGGGCTGCACCAGTTCCTCAATGTGCCCATCTGGTTCCAGTTCGGCACCTACACCAAGCCGGACGGCACGGTCGTGCACGGCGACATCAACATGTTCCTCGCGGGCGACCCGGACGCCGGCCAGTTCACCTCGGGCTTCTTCCCGATCATGATGTTCGCGCTGCCCGCGGCGGCCCTCGCCATGACCCACTGCGCCAGGCCGAGCCGCCGTAAGGAGGTCGGCGGCCTGATGCTGTCGGTGGCCCTGACGTCCTTCGTCACCGGCATCACGGAACCGATCGAGTACTCGTTCCTGTTCGTCGCGCCGCTGCTGTACGCGGTGCACGCGGTGCTGACCGGTGCGTCGATGGCGGTCACCTGGGGCCTGGGCGTGCACGACGGCTTCAGCTTCTCGGCCGGTCTGATCGACTACATCATCAACTGGAACCTGGCGACGAAACCGTGGGCGATGATTCCGATCGGCCTGTGCTTCGCGCTCGTCTACTACGTGATCTTCCGCTTCGCGATCACGAAGTTCGATCTCAAGACGCCGGGCAGGGAGCCCGAGGACCAGGTCGAGGACGTCACAAAGGGCTGATTTAGGGCTTGATAACGGTCCAGAAAACCCTTGGGAATCGCGGGTTCCTTATCTCACCTTCATCGTGCTACAACAGGTCTACACCACTGAGTGGTGTAGACCACCACCCGATGGAGGAAGTCTATGAGCACCGCCACCTCGCCAACGGCGGCCCCCACAAAGAAGTGGGGATCCGGTCTTTTCCAGGGCCTTCAGAAGGTCGGCCGCAGCCTGCAGCTGCCGATCGCCGTGCTTCCGGCCGCAGGTCTCCTGCTCCGCTTCGGCCAGCCCGACGTGTTCGGCGCGGACGGGCTCGGCTGGGACAAGGTCGCGGCCGTGTTCGCCACCGCCGGTGGCGCGATCTTCGACAACCTGCCGATGCTGTTCTGCATCGGTGTGGCGATCGGCTTCGCCAAGAAGTCGGACGGCTCGACCGCCCTGGCCGCGCTCGTCGGCTTCCTTGTCTACAGCAACGTGCTGAAGGCGTTCCCGGTCACCGAGGCCAAGGTGCAGGCCGGCGCGGACATAGCCGCGACCTACAACAACCCCGGTGTCCTCGGCGGCATCATCATGGGTCTGCTGGCCGCCGTGCTGTGGCAGCGCTACCACCGCACCAAGCTGGTGGACTGGCTCGGCTTCTTCAACGGCCGCCGTCTCGTCCCGATCATCATGGCCTTCGTCGGCACCGTCATGGGTGTCTTCTTCGGCCTGGTGTGGGAGCCGATCGGTGAGGTCATCGCCGACTTCGGCGAGTGGATGACCGGTCTCGGCGCCGTCGGCGCGGGTCTGTTCGGTCTGATCAACCGCGCGCTGATCCCGGTCGGCATGCACCAGTTCGTGAACACCGTCTCCTGGTTCCAGCTCGGCGACTTCAAGGACGCCGCCGGTGAGATCGTGCACGGCGACCTGAACCGCTTCTTCGCCGGTGACCCGACCGCCGGTCAGTTCATGTCGGGCTTCTTCCCGATCATGATGTTCGGTCTGCCGGCCGCCGCCATCGCCATCGCGCACTGCGCCCGCCCCGAGCGTCGCAAGGCCGTGATGGGCATGATGATCTCGCTCGCCCTGACGTCCTTCGTCACCGGTGTCACCGAGCCCATCGAGTTCGCGTTCATGTTCATCGCCCCGGTGCTGTACGTGATCCACGCGGTCCTGACCGCCCTGTCGATGGCGATCACCTGGGCGCTCGGCGTCCACGCGGGCTTCACCTTCTCCGCGGGCTTCATCGACTACGCGCTCAACTGGAACCTGGCGACGAAGCCATGGCTCATCATCCCGATCGGCCTCGTCTTCGCCGCGATCTACTACTCCGTCTTCCGCTTCGCCATCACGAAGTGGAACCTCCCCACCCCGGGCCGCGAGCCCGAGGAGGAGCTGGAGGACCTCACCAAGGCGTGAGGCCGAGCCGTACGGCATGACGAAGGCCCCGGAACCGGGAAGGTTCCGGGGCCTTCTTCGCGCATACGGGCCTGAACCCCGTACGGGCCGTGTTCTCGAAGGCTAGATCTCGTACGTGCGCCTCGGCACCGCGAGTTCCACCGGACCGTCGTAGACCTCACGCGCGTCGGCCAGATTGACCTGGGGGTCGGTCCACGGCGGGATGTGGGTGAGGACCAGACGGCGGGCGCCCGCGCGGGCCGCCGACTGACCTGCCTCACGACCGTTGAGGTGCAGGTCGGGGATGTTCTCCTTGCCGTGCGTGAAGGCGGCCTCGCACAGGAACAGATCCGCGTCGCGGGCGAGTTCGTCCAGGGCGGTGCTGATGCCCGTGTCACCCGAGTAGGTCAGCGTCTTTCCACCGTGCTCGATGCGGATGCCGTACGCCTCCACCGGATGGGCCACGCGTTCGGTGTGCACCGTGAAGGGGCCGATCTCGAAGGTGGACGGCTTGACCGTGTGGAAGTCGAAGACCTCGCTCATGGACGAGGCGGTGGGGGTGTCGGCGTAGGCGGTGGTCAGGCGCTGCTCGGTGCCCTCGGGTCCGTAGACCGGGATCGGGTCGCAGCGTCCGCCGTCGTGCCGGTAGTAGCGCGCGACGAAATACGCGCACATGTCGATGCAGTGGTCGGCGTGCAGGTGGCTGAGGAAGATCGCGTCGAGGTCGTAGAGACCGCAGTGGCGCTGCAGCTCGCCGAGGGCGCCGTTGCCCATGTCGAGAAGCAGCCGGAAGCCGTCGGCCTCGACGAGGTAGCTCGAGCAGGCCGATTCCGCGGACGGGAACGACCCCGAGCAGCCGACGACGGTGAGCTTCATGAAACAGAAACCTCCGCTGGCGGGAAATCCAGAAGATCGGGAATTGGGGCTTCGGGGGTCGTGCGGTTTGTCGAGCGTAAGGCGCAAAACCTCCGGTCGCTCCTCCGCAAAGGTCTGTTGTGGGCGAACTCACCTGTGGTGTCACGCGTTCGGCTGGATATGGGACCCGAGTAACGGCAGGTGCGTGCGAAGCACTCGCACACGGTCGTGGCAAAGGGCAAAGAAGGCGGGGAAGAGGGCGCGCGCGGGCCGGGGCGCGCCGGTACCTTCTCCTCATGGACACGTCCTGGTGGCTGGCGCTCGCGGCGGTGGTACTGCTCGCGCTGATCGCCACGCTCGTGGACGGATGGGGGCGCGGCAGCCGGCCCAGGAGCCGTCGGACCCGCCCGCCGGGACGGCCCGCGGGGCGCGCGTCGGCGCGGCCGGAGCCCGCGGAGATCTGGTGGGCGCGAGTGCCCTACGAGGACGGGCCGGGGTCGAAGGGCGCGGTGCCCGGCGCCTCGGGCGCGGCGGTGGCGGCAGACGGGCGGGCCAAGGACCGGCCGTGTCTGGTGCTGGCGGTGCGCGGGCAGCAGGTGACCGTCGCGAAGATCACCAGCAAGTACCGCGCCGAACGCTACGGAGTGATCCCGCTGCCGCCGGGCGCGGTCGGCGACGCCCGCGGCCGGGCGAGTTTCCTGGAGACCGGCGAACTGCGGAACGTACCGGTGTGGGAGTTCCGGCGGCGGGTGGGGGTGATGGACCCGGTCGTGTGGGACCAGGTCCGTCACCTCGCCGAATAGGCGCTCCGCCGGGTGGGAGCGGGGCCCTCGCGGGCACCGCTCAGGCCCAGAGCTGACCCTGGAGGGTCTCGATCGCTTCCTCGGTCGTGGCCGCCGTGTAGACGCCCGTCGAGAGGTACTTCCAGCCGCCGTCGGCGACGACGAACACGATGTCCGCGCTCTCCCCCGCCTTCAGCGCCTTGTTGCCGACGCCGATCGCCGCGTGCAGGGCGGCGCCGGTGGAGACGCCCGCGAAGATGCCCTCCTGCTGGAGGAGTTCACGGGTGCGGGTGACCGCGTCGGCCGAGCCGACCGAGAAGCGGGTGGTCAGGACGGAGGCGTCGTACAGCTCGGGGACGAAGCCCTCGTCGAGGTTGCGCAGGCCGTAGACCAGGTCGTCGTAGCGCGGTTCGGCGGCGACGATCTTCACGTCGGGCTTCTGCTCACGCAGGAAGCGGCCGACGCCCATCAGGGTGCCGGTGGTGCCGAGGCCGGCGACGAAGTGGGTGACGGAGGGGAGGTCGGCGAGGATCTCCGGGCCCGTCGTGGCGTAGTGGGCGCCCGCGTTGTCGGGGTTGCCGTACTGGTAGAGCATCACCCAGTCGGGGTGCTCGGCCGAGAGCTCCTTGGCGACCCGTACGGCGGTGTTGGAGCCGCCCGCGGCCGGGGACGAGATGATCTCCGCGCCCCACATGCCGAGCAGGTCGCGGCGCTCCTGCGAGGTGTTCTCGGGCATCACGCAGACCATGCGGTAGCCCTTGAGCTTGGCCGCCATCGCGAGCGAGATGCCGGTGTTGCCGCTGGTCGGCTCCAGGATCGTGCAGCCCGGGGTGAGGCGGCCGTCCTTCTCCGCCTGCTCGATCATGTGCAGGGCGGGGCGGTCCTTGACCGAGCCGGTGGGGTTGCGGTCCTCCAGCTTGGCCCAGATGCGGACGTCCTCGGACGGCGACAACCGCGGCAGGCGCACCAGAGGGGTGTTGCCCACCGCGGCGAGCGGGGAGTCGTAGCGCATTCGGATCAGGCCATGCCGCCGGCCACGGCCGGCAGGATCGTCACGTTGTCGCCGTCGGCGAGCTTGGTGTTGATGCCGTCGAGGAAGCGGACGTCCTCGTCGTTGAGGTAGACGTTGACGAAGCGGCGCAGCTGGTCGCCGTCCACGATGCGGGCCTGGATGCCCGTGTGCCGGGTCTCGAGGTCGGTGAACAGCTCGGCGAGGGTGTCACCGCTGCCCTCCACCGCCTTCTGACCGTCGGTGTAGGTGCGGAGGATGGTGGGGATGCGGACCTCGATGGCCATGGCTCAGGGCTCCTGTCGGGAGTAGTCAGTCGGGGGCGCGCGGCAGCGCAGTACAGCGGGGTGGTGCGTGTGAAGCGCCGCGGCTCACGGCCGGTCGGCGGCAGGGTGTCGCGTCAACAGATGGCGCTGGCGAGCCTGCACAGGTCGACGTGCAGCCGCGCCACGAGCAACATGCCCGGCGTCTTCTCGCTCACGTCGTGGAAAACCATGGGGTCATCGTATCGATTCCCGGTCCGGCTTTTGGAAGGTGATCCCACATCGCGGACGGTTGAGGGCCGGGGAGTGAGACCGCACTGTTCAGACCGGCTCAGTGGGCCTCGACGACCTTGACCTCCTCCTCCGCCACCTCGCCGTCGACGATCCGGTAGGAGCGGAACTGGAAGTCGCCGAGGCCGTCGGTGTCGGCGGTGGAGACCAGGACGTAGTGCGCGCCGGGCTCGTTGGCGTAGGAGATGTCGGTGCGCGAGGGGTAGGCCTCGGTGGCGGTGTGGGAGTGGTAGATGACCACCGGCTCCTCGTCGCGGTCGTCCATCTCGCGGTAGAGCTTGAGCAGGTCGCCGGAGTCGAACTCGTAGAACGTCGGCGACATGGCCGCGTTCAGCATCGGGATGAAGCGCTCGGGACGGTCCGAGCCGGCCGGGCCCGCGACGACGCCGCACGCCTCGTCGGGGTGGTCCTTGCGGGCGTGGGCGACGATCTGGTCGACGAGGGCCTGCGTGATGGTCAGCATGTGCGTCAGGATAAGCAACGGGCCGCCCCGTACCGAAGAGTGGTACGGGGCGGCCCACATGCCGGACGCCCTGAGCGGCAGCCACCGGGAGCGCCACGAGTGCTCCGGGGGCGGGACGTCCTGGAGGGGCAGATCGGCAACGCCCTGAAGGGGCGCGGGGAACTGCGCGACCGGCCACAGCGGAGCCGCGGACGACCGATGGCCCCGCGCGGCCTTTACAGCGAAGCGCCTAGCCGACCTTCTCGAGCTCCGGCTCGCCCCCGCGCTCCCCGAGCTGCGGGTTACGGCGCTTGAGGACCGCCCAGCCGATGCCCAGGGCGACGGCCCAGCCGGCCGCGACGTACAGGCAGACCCGCGCGTCCTTGTCGTACGCGATCATGAAGGTCACGCCGATGAGGAAGAGAAGCGCGACCCAGCTGAAGAGCGCACCGCCGGGAGCGGGGAAGGACGAGGCACGCAGCCGGCCCGCGTCGACCGCGGCGCGGTAGCGGATGTGACTGACGAGGATCATCATCCACGTCCAGATGCCGGCCGCGGTGGCGACGGAGGTGACGTAGAGGAACGCCTTCTCCGGGACGACGTAGTTCAGGACCACACCGATGCCCATGAGCGCCACGGAGACCGTGATGCCGATGGCGGGCGTCTTGCGGGAGTTGAGCTTGCCGAACGCCTGCGGGGCCTCGCTGTTGGCGGCCAGGTCGCGCAGCATGCGGCCGGTCGAGTACATGCCCGAGTTGCAGGAGGAAAGGGCCGCGGTGAGCACCACGAAGTTCACGATGCCCGCGGCGAGCGGGATGCCGATCTTGCCGAACGCGTGGACGAAGGGGCTCTCGCCCGCGGAGAACTCGGTCCACTTCACGACGGACAGGATGACCAGCAGGGCACCGACGTAGAAGACGATGATGCGCCAGGGCAGCGTGTTGATGGCCTTGGGCAGGGTCTTCTCGGGGTTCTCGGACTCGCCCGCGGTGACGCCGACGAGCTCGACGGCGAGGTAGGCGAACATGACGCCCTGGAGCGTCATCAGGCTGGAGCCGATGCCGTTCGGGAAGAAGCCGTCGTGCGCCCAGAGGTTGGAGACGGTGGCGGTGTCACCGGCGTCGGAGAAGCCGAGGGTGAGCACGCCGAGGCCGATGACGATCATGCCGATGATGGCCGTGACCTTGATCATCGAGAACCAGAACTCGACCTCGCCGAAGATCTTGACGGAGATCAGGTTCACACCGAAGAGCACCACCAGGAACACCAGGGCGCTGACCCATTGCGGGATCTCGGGGAACCAGAAGTGGATGTAGATCGCGGCGGCGGTGAGCTCGGCCATGCCGGTGACCACCCACATGAGCCAGTACGTCCAGCCCGTGACGAACCCGAAGAAGGGGCCGAGGAATTCGCGGGCGTACTCGGCGAAGGAGCCGGAGACGGGCCGGTAGAGCAGCAGCTCGCCCAGGGCCCGCATGATGAAGAAGATGACGACGCCCGCGAGGGCGTACATGAGGATGATGCTGGGGCCGGCCTTCGCGATGTTCGCTCCGGCACCCATGAAGAGGCCGACGCCGATGGCGCCGCCGATCGCGATCATCTGGACCTGACGGCTGCCGAGACCCCGCTCGTACCCCTCTTCCGGGGTACCCGTGGCCTTCTCGTCAGTGACCTTCGCAGAGGTCATGTGTTGTGCGCCTTTCTCCATGCCGACCCGGACCTTCGTCGGCCCCGGATCGGGTCTCGATCCCCCCGGATTGCTGGAGCTGTGCCCTGCCGACGATCCGTCGGCCCTGTGGCGCACCCGGCCGAACATTCGGGTGGTGCTCGGCGGGCGTCGTGAAGATTTATCACGGCCTTAACCGTGATCGGGGGCGCTTCGTGTGGCGCATCGCACAGGAAGAAGCGGACAAACGAGACTGCCGCCCCCATAGCGGGTGGCGGCAGTGACGCGATCGTTATCCGGATTTGAGCGTCCGCTGAGCGAACACAAAATCGTCACACTTCAGCACAAGACGGTCGCGAACTACGGCATGAGCGTGGCGACCAGCGTCTCCTGGAGCCCTCCGAGCCACAGGTAGGCCATCACCATCGGCTTGCGCGGATCCTCGTCCGGGAGCCGGTAGAGCAGATCGGTGTCGTCCTCGTCGGCGATCTCCAGCCGGGAGCCGATGGCCAGGCGCAGGTCGTTCAGCGCGCCGAGCCACTGCTGGGACTCCTCGACGGAGAGCTTGAGCACGGCGCCGCCCTCACCGGCGGAGGCGGTGCTCAGCGAGTCCAGGCAGCGCACCACGGTGAGGGCGTTGTCCCGCTTGCCCGACCGCAGGTCGTTCTCGGTGTAGCGGCGGAATTCCGCGGAGTACGCCCGCTGCTCCTCGGCCTCCTTGGCCTGCGGAGTGCCGTCGGGGTCGCCGTAGGCGTCCGGGAAGAGGCGCTTGAGGACCGGGTCGGCCGGCGGTTCGCTCGGGCCCTCGGCGAACAGCTCGGCGAGCGGGTCGTCGGGGGCGTCCTCGGCGGGGCCGGGGCCGATGAGCTCCAGGAGCTGCACGGCCAGCGACCGGATGATGGAGATCTCGACGTCGTCGAGGGCGACGGCCGCGCCGCCGCCGGGGAGCGGTTCGAAGGTTCCTGGCATGAAGACGATTCGCTACTTCCGGTCCTGCTGCAGGGTGGCCCACAGACCGTAGCCGTGCATCGCCTGCACATCGCGTTCCATCTCCTCGCGACTACCGCTGGAGACGACCGCCCGGCCTTTGTGGTGGACATCGAGCATGAGCTTGGTCGCCTTGTCCTTCGTGTACCCGAAGTACGACTGGAAGACGTAGGTCACATAGCTCATGAGGTTGACCGGGTCGTTGTGCACGATCGTGACCCAGGGGACGTCCGGCTCGGGTACGGCGAAGGTCTCCTCCGCCGATTCGGTGCGTTCGATCTCTACGGGAGCGGGTGACGTCACAGTGCCCATGCTGCCACCGCAGGGGGGTGGTCGCACAAATCCCCGCCGAACTCCCGGGACCAAATCGTCAGACTGACGAAATGGGGGTACCATCGGTTGCCATGAACACAGCGGACCTTGGGCTGCCGGTGGACGTTCCCTCGACAGCGCTCTTCACGGACCAGTACGAGCTCACGATGCTTCAGGCCGCCCTGAAGGCGGGCACCGCCGAGCGGCGGAGCGTGTTCGAGGTCTTCACCCGGCGGCTGCCGGAGGGCCGGCGCTACGGCGTCGTGGCCGGCACCGGCCGAGTCCTGGACGCCGTCGAGAACTTCCGCTTCGACGCGGACGTCCTCGGCTTCCTGCGCGAGGGGAGGATCGTCGACGAGCAGACCCTGGCCTGGCTCGCGGACTACCGGTTCTCCGGTGACATCTGGGGCTACCCCGAGGGGGAGGTCTACTTCCCCGGCTCGCCGATCATGCGGGTGGAGGGCACCTTCGCCGAGTGCGTGCTGCTGGAGACGGTGATCCTCTCCATCCTCAACCACGACTCCGCGATCGCCGCCGCCGCCTCCCGCATGTCGTCGGCGGCCGGCACCCGCCCGCTCATCGAGATGGGCGCCCGCCGCACCCACGAGCTGGCCGCCGTGGCCGCCTCCCGCGCCGCCTACGTCGGCGGCTTCACCTCCACGTCCGACCTGGCCGCCGGCTTCCGCTACGGCATCCCCACGGTCGGCACCAGCGCCCACGCCTTCACCCTGCTGCACGACCGCGAGCGGGACGCCTTCCAGGCCCAGGTCAACTCCATGGGCCGCGGCACCACGCTGCTCGTGGACACCTACGACGTCGCCGAGGCGGTCCGTACGGCCGTGGAGGTGGCCGGGCCCGAGCTGGGCGCTGTCCGTATCGACTCCGGTGATCTGCTGCTGGTCGCGCACCGGGTCCGCCAGCAGCTCGACGAGCTGGGCGCGACCGGCACCCGGATCATCGTGACCTCCGACCTGGACGAGTACGCCATCGCCTCGCTGGCGGCGGCGCCGGTGGACGCGTACGGCGTCGGCACCCAGCTGGTGACCGGCTCCGGGCACCCGACCTGCTCGATGGTCTACAAGCTGGTCGCCCGCGCCGAGTCCACCGAGGCCGGCGCACCGCTGCTGCCGGTCGCGAAGAAGTCGACCGGGGGCAAGACCTCCATCGGGGGCCGCAAGTGGGCCGCGCGGCGCCTGGACGAGTACGGCGTCGCGGAGAGCGAGGTCATCGGCACGGCGGCGGTGCCGGCGGAACTCGCCGACCGGCAGCTGCTGGTCGAGCTCGTCAAGGGCGGGACCGTGGTGGCCCGGGAGCCGCTGGACGCCGTACGGGACCGGCACGCGGCCGCGCGCGCGAACCTGCCGCTGTCCGCCACGCAGCTCTCGCGCGGGGAACCTGTCATTCCGACCGAGTATGTCAACGGGCGCTCGGGGAGCTCCGCGGGGGCGTGAAGCGAGCGCGCCCGGCGTGCTCACCCCATGCCCCCTCCCGCACCGCACCCGAAGTCTCTAGGCTCGGAAGTTCACCGGCCGGGCCGGCACCGATTTTCAGCGTCCCGACCCCAGCGTCCATAACCGAAGGACACCGACCATGCGCCGCGCCTTGATCGTCGTAGACGTGCAGAACGACTTCTGCGAGGGAGGCAGCCTCGCCGTGGCCGGCGGTGCCGACGTGGCCGCCGCCGTCACCGAGCTGATCGGGCAGGCGGCCGGGTCCGGCTACCAGCATGTCGTGGCCACCCGCGACCACCACATCGCGCCGGGCGGTCACTTCTCCGCCCACCCCGACTTCCGGCACTCCTGGCCGGCGCACTGCGTCGCGGGCACGGAGGGGGTCGGGTTCCACCCGAACTTCGCCCCCGCGGTGGCCTCGGGCGCGATCGACGCGGTCTTCGACAAGGGGGCGTACGCGGCGGCGTACAGCGGGTTCGAGGGGGCCGACGAGAACGGCGTGAAGCTGGCGGACTGGCTGCGGGCCCGGGAGGTCTCGGAGGTGGACGTGGTGGGCATCGCCACGGACCACTGCGTGCGGGCTACCGCGCTGGATGCGGCGCGGGAGGGGTTCCGTACGCAGGTGCTGCTGGATCTGACCGCGGGGGTGGCCACGGAGACCACTGAGCGGGCACTCGAGGAGATGCGCGAGGCGGGGGTCGAGCTGTCCGGGAAGCCGGTCGTGGCGTAGCCGGTCCGCCCGACGGGGGTGCCGCGGTCGGCCGTCCGGCGGCTGCCGCGTCGTCGTGGCCGTTCGCGCAGTTCCCCGCGCCCCCAGGGCGTGGCCGCCGCCCGTGGCTCAGAGGGCGCCGGTGCTTCGTGTGCCCGGGGGCGTGGCTGCAGCCCGTGCCTCAGGGGCGCCCGCTGCTGCCTGCGGCCCAGGGGGTGCCGGTGCCGCTCCTGCGTGGCCCAGGGGGTGCCGGGCTGCTCCTGCGTGGCCCAGGGGGTGCCGGTGCTGCTCCTGCGTGGCTCAGAGGGTGCCGGTGGTTTCCGTGCCCCAGGGCCTTGCCGTGGGTCTCCTCAGGAGTGCCCTGATCGGGTGCCACAGTTCCTGCATCAGGTCCGGGGCGGTGGCGACACCGTTGTCGGGGGCCGTTCGCCATATCAGGCCGTCGGGGTGGTGCAGGACGGCGGTGATCTCGTCCGGGGTGGGCGGAGCGGCGTTGCCCCGCAGGTAGACGGCGCGCATGCCCAGGTTGCGGAGCCTGGTCAGGGCTCGGGCGCGGTTCTGGGCGTGGACGAGGACACGGACGCAGCCCGTGCCGTCGGCGGTGGGTCTGGGCAGGTTCAGAGCCACCACCACGCTGCCGGTCGGCAGCTTGCAGAAACCTCCTGCGGCCATGCGGTCACACCCCCGTGCGAGTCGGTGTCAGGGTCGGTGCCGGTGCCGTCGCCGGCCCCGGTGTCAATAACGGAAGCACAGGGTGCACCTAAACACGAGCGGCGGCAACCCCGCCAGGGGGTTGCCGCCGATCATGCTCTGACCTGCAATGATGCCGATTACTTCACCGCAGGAGCGACCTCGAGCTCGATCGTGGAGCCGTCCTTGGCCTCCTTGACGATCTTGATCTTGGTGTTGGTGTCAGTGATCTTGACACCGGCGGTCGGGGTCAGCGCGTCGTAGTACGTGTGGGTGCGGTCGTTGAAGACCGACACCCCCGGACGCGACGGGATCTTGGTCAGCGCGTCGGCGTTGTGCAGGTTGATGCCGTCCGTGCGGAACTTGCTGAACGGGGAGTCGAAGGACTGGATGCGGTTGCGCATCACCGTGCCGTCGGCCCACTTCAGCGCCGCCGGGTGCGAGTCGATCGGCAGGACCAGGCCGACACCGGGGTGGACGCTGGTGTTGTTGTCCGCCTGGGAGGTGTCCCACTTCCAGATCAACAGACCGTTCTGGTACGGGTAGTGCTCCACCCAGTCCGGACGGGTCGTCGCGAAGCCGAAGTTGTACGGGCCGGTCTTCAGGACCTTGTCGTACGAGACGTACTGACGGTTCTCGGCGATGTAGTACTGGGCGTAGTCGTCCGTGATGGACGCGCCGATGCGGGAGAAGCCCTTGGTCTTCCAAGCGGCGTCCGCGCTCTCGGCGTTGTCGGAGAACAGCGCCGTGCCGTCGGCCGTCACGGTGATCTGGTCGGCCGCGAAGCCCTTCTGGGCCACGCCGCCGTCGGTCTGGTAGCGGAAGCGCAGGTCGACCTTCTTGCCGGCGTAGGCGTCCAGCGGGAAGACCAGCTTCTTGTACGCGTCGACCGTGCCGGTGAGCGCCGGCTTGCCGCTGGCGTCCTTCGGGATGGCCGCACCGTCGACGGTGCCGTCGACGGCCGTCCAGTTGGCGCCGCCGTCGGTCGAGACCTCGGTGTAGAGGTAGTCGTACTCGGCCTCGATGTCGTACCAGCCGTCCAGCGTCAGCGAGGCGGAGGTCTTGCCCGTGAGGTCCACGGAACGGGTCAGGGTGTTGGCGAGGTTGTCACCGCTGCCGCTCCACCACTGGTTCGCGCCCTGCGCCGGCGCCACGATCGTCGTGGTGACCCGCTTCTTGGGCAGCTCGACCACAAGACCCTGCTTGTGCTTGGTGTTGTACTCGGCGACACCCAGCTTGTGCCACGAGCTCGTGGCGGCCTTGGCCGTGTCGTACTTGAGCCAGCCCAGCTGGAGCTTGTCCCAGGCGGTCATGTCGCCCGGCAGGTCACCGATCTCGTTCTTGCCGGTGCCGAGCCAGGAACCGGAGGACATCAGGGTCCAGAAGCCGGTGGAGTTGTCGCCGTTGCCGGTGGTGTCGTAGTGGTCCGGCAGGCCGAGGTCGTGGCCGTACTCGTGGGCGTAGACACCCAGGCCGCCGTTCTCGGGCTGGACCGTGTAGTCGCCGACCCAGACGCCGGTGTCGCCGATCTTCGCGCCGCCCAGCTTGTTGCCGGCGGGGCCGGTGGCACCCGCGTCGGTGCCGAACGCGTACCAGCGGTGGGCCCAGATGGCGTCGGTGCCCTGCGCGCCGCCGCCCGCGGACTCGTCCTCACCGGCGTGCACGACCTGGAAGTGGTCGATGTAGCCGTCGGCCTCGTTGAAGTCGCCGTCACCGTCGAAGTCGTAGCGGTCCCACTGGTCGAACTGCTTGACGTCCGCCTTGATCTCGGCGTCGGTCTTCCCAGCCGCCTTCTGCTGGGCGACCCACGCGTTCAGACCGTCGCTGACGACGTTCCAGACGCTGGAGCAGTTGGTCTGGCCGCAGGCGTTGTTGCCGTAGCGGGCCTCGTTATAGGGGACCTTGACCCAGTCGGCGACCTCGCCCTCGACCGAGTAGCGGCCCGAGGACTGCTTCTCGTAGTACTTCTTCACCGACTCGGTCTTCTTGCCGGTGCCGAAGTAGAGGTCCTCGTAGTGCTTCTGGTTGTAGTCCTTCTTCCACGCCGTGGAGTTGTCCAGGGCGCGGTCGGGCTCGGCTATCTGGTTGTGGGCCGGGCCGGGGGTGCCGCCGAACTCGCTGAGCTTGTCGCCGAACTCGACCAGGATCGTGAAGATCTTGTCGGTCTTCTCGCGCCCGAGCTCGACGTACTTGCTGTCGCCCTTCTTGCTCTTGAGCTGGACGACCTGCGAGCCCTCGCGCTTGGTCACCTTGGCGTCGCCGGATATGACCTGGTTCAGGGCTTCCTCGCGCTGGGCCTCCTGAGTCTTGCTCATCGGGCCGTCGAGGTTGTGCTCGGCGTGGGTGTTGTCCGCCGGGTCGTGCCGCTCCACGGAAGCCGGCGCGCCTTCGTCGGCCTGCGCCACCGCGAAGGTCGAGAACGTGGCCGCCGCCGTGGCGAGCGCGACGGCGGTCGCCGCCGTTCTGAACGTCCAGGGTCTACTGGTCACTTGAGATCCTCCCCCGCGCCGGGCGCGCGGAAGGAGGGTCCTGGTCATGGAGGATCCGCGCGCGGGATCAACGCGTGTAGTCAAGTGACGACATTTGACTAGAGGTTAAGCAGAAAAAACAGACCTTGACTTGAACAGGTCAATTGCATTATGCGGAGTTGGTGTTCGTTTAGCGAACAACGATCTTTGACGAACGGGCGCGTGCCGCCGTCCACTTGCTGGACGCCATGACTCCGTGCGCCCCCTGTGCACCGGCACTGTTGGTTAGGTCACGCTTACGGTTTGTTCCTCTCGGGCATGCACGCGGTTAGAGTCGGATGGCGGAACGCCCGGACGTCGGCGCAAAGCCAGGCCGAGACCCCCGTGCACCCCTGATTCCGAGGACACGATGATCATGCCTCGTCCGACTGCCGCACAGCTCTCCTACGGCTCGTGCACCGTGATCTTCTCCACGCTCGCCATGCTGCTGCTGTCACAGACCAGTTCGGGTGTGGGGATCGCGGTCATCGCCGTAGCGGCGCTCATGCTCGGCCTCCTGGTCGCCATGACGGTGCCGATCCCGAAGAAGACCCGCGTGGTGACGGTGCGCAAGCCCGTCGGCGCGGAACAGGAGAAGGCCGAGGAGCCCGCACTCTCGCAGTCCTGACATCCGTCAGCTGCCGGTGCTGACCACCACTGTCTTCGCCGCCTTGTCGTGCAGACCCTGTTTGTAGGGCCGGTCGAAGTAACTCCAACCGCCGCAGATCGCCGTCCAGATGCAGGCACAGCAGAACGCGAACGGGATCCACAGGACCGCCGCGCGGATCAGTGAGTTCTGCACGGACGGCGTGGCGCCGTTGTCGAGGTTGGCCACCCGCAGCTTGAACAGCCGCTTGCCGAGGGTCTGTCCGTCCCGGACCGTCATGACGGTGTCGTAGGCGATGTAGAGCACGGCAGCGATCGCCGACTGGCCGAGGGACTTGCCGTACTCCACCTTGTCGGTGTCCACGTCGAGTTCGGTGACGCCGAATCCCCAGGTGAGCAGCCAGACCACGACACCCACCAGGATCATGTCGAGGATGCGGGCGATCGTGCGTTTGCCGCTGTCGGCCAGCGGGGGCATCCCGGCGAGGGGGTCGCTGGGGTAACCGCCGCCGCCGTACGGGTCACCGCCGTAGGGACCACCACCGCCACCCGGCGGAGGCGGGGGCTGGCCGCCGTACGGAGGCTGATCACCGTACGGCGAACCCGAGCCCCCGGGCGGCGGGGGCTGCTTCCTGAACCTGTCGTCTTCCGGGGGCTGCTGCCCGGAACCGGGAGGCGGTTCGCTGCTCATGGCCCCGAGTCGACCGCGAACCCCGCGCTTTCGCATCCGGCGCGGGGCCGTCCGGAGTACGTAAATCCCCCGGGACGTACGCCGTACGGGTCAGCCCGCGACGAACGTATGCGCAGCCTTGTCGTGCCAGCACTGGTGCCACGGACGGTCGAACACGCACCACAGGACACCGACGACGCCGATGACGAGGAGGCCGGGGACGCTGTACACGAGCCAGCGGCGCAGGGCGGCGCCGAACTGCGGAGGCTCGTGGCCCTCGATGTCCCGCACCTCCAGGCCGAGCACCTTCTTGCCCAGGGTGCGGCCCCACTTGGCGGTGGGCAGCGCCTCGTAGACCACGCCGAACAGGAGCAGCACGGCCAGGATGACGCTGAGATACACGGACGTGGTGCCGTCCAGCAGCCAGACGGTGACCGTCTCGCCGGACAGCTTCGCGGCGTCGATCTTGTCGTTGACGTGGTCGATGGCCTTGGTGCCGAGCGGCACGGCGACCACCGCGGTGACGGCGGCCAGCACGACGGTGTCGAGCAGCCGGGCGGCCAGCCGCTTGCCGAGGTTGGCGGGGCGGGCGGCGGCCTGACGCATGGCGGCGGCCTGGAAGGGGTCCAGGGTCGGGGGCTTCCAGGGGGCGACGGGCTGGTCCTCGTCGGACGGGCCCGCGAGCCGGTGGACCTGCTGCGCCCAGGAGGACTGACCGCCGCCGGCGCCCGCGGCCATGGGCGTGCCGGAACCGGCGGCCTGCTGCTGCGGGCCGGCGGCCTGACGGGGAACGCTCGGAGCGGCCTGCTGCGGGCCGGGGACGCCTCCGGGGGTGCCGGCGGGCGCCTGGGCGGCGGACCCGGCTCCAGCGGCCGCCTGGGCCGGTGGCTGGGCCGTCCCGGCGCGTTCCGCGGCGGCCTTCCCCGCGCCGAAGCCGGGGCCCTGCGGGGCACCGGCCGCGCCGGGGCGCTCTGCGTCCGCACGTGCGGCGCCCGGGACGGCGGACGCGCCCGTGCCACCGGTCTGCGCCCCGGCCGCCCCGCCCTGCTGCCCCGTGCGCGGGGACACGGCGCGGATCGCCATGGTGCCGTCGGCGGGGGCGGGGCCACCGGGGCCGGGGATACCGGGAGCGGCCTGGCTCGCGGCGCCGGCGACGGGCCTGCGGATCATGAACGTGTCACCTGAGGCGACACCGCCGGAGTCCGCGGCCGGCTCGGCGGGCGGGATCGACGCCGTGCCGTCGGCGCGGGCGGCGTGGCCGTCCGGCTGGGCCGCCGTGCGCGGATCCCGCGGGTCGGGTTCGGGCTGCCCCCAGGAGACCCGGCGGTCCTGGTCGCCGCCGAAGCCGGACTGGTGCCCGGAGTCGGCGCCCCAAGCGGACGCCGGCTCGGGGCGGCTGCCGTGCTGGGCTCCGCCCGGTGCGGACCCGGCGGCCGGCTCCTCGTCGAAGAAGTGCGGGCCGGTCTCCTCCACCGAGGGCGGCTGGGACGGCTGCGCACCCGGCGGCGGCGCGAGCGTCTCGCCGTCCGTGGGTGCCGGACGGCTGGTGCCCGGCACCCAGGAGGCACCGTTCCAGTACCGGACATATCCAGGAATGGACGGGTCCGGGTAATACCCATCGCGGGGCCGGTCGTCACCGGGGGCCGGGGTAGGGGCGCTCATGTCCGTCGTCCGGTATCTGCTCGTGGGTCAAATGAGGGCCTCCACATCTATCAGACCGGCGCGCCAACCACCGCCGGTCCCGCCGGACCCGCCCCTTTCCAGGCAACCTCGTACACGTACTGCACACGAGCGGGACTCCGGTGCGGTATGCCGACGACACCACTCACTCGCGGCGGCTGCTCGGACAACGGCGGTCTCGCTCTGTCGGCTGGGGGTCCGGGGGTCACCCCCCGGGAAAGCACAGCCAGGCAACCTCGTACACGTACTGCACACGAGCGGAACTCCGGTGCGGTAGGCCGACGACACCACCCCGGGACCACCCACCCGCGGCGGCTGCTCGGAGACCGGCGGTCTCACTCCGTCGGCTGGGGGTCCGGGGGTCACCCCCCGGGAAAGCACAGCCAGGCAACCTCGTACACGTACTTCACACGAGCGGAACTCCGGTGCGGTAGGCCGACGACACCACCCCTGCGGGATCGGGCCGGAAAAAGTCGGGGGAAGTCGCGTAATGGTCCGCGGCCCCGCTCCCTCTCCACTCGTACGAGCCCGTCCGTGCGGCTCGCACGCGTCGCGAGAGAGGAAACGAACGCCATGCATCACACCGTCGTGGAGCGCGAACTGGAGTTGCGGCTCATCCTGTCGCCGGAGCGCAGTGTGCCGGTGCCGGCGCGGCTGGGTTATCGCAGCGACGATCCGTACGCCGTGCACGTCACCTTCCACATCAACTCCGAGCAGCCCGTGTTCTGGACCTTCTCCCGCGATCTGCTCGTCGAGGGGGTGTTCCGGCCGTGCGGGCACGGGGACGTGCGGGTGTGGCCGACGAAGGCCGAGGGCCGCAGTGTGGTGCTGATGGGGCTGAGCTCGCCCGACGGCGACGCCCTCCTGGAGGCACCCGCGGCGCAGGTGTCGGCCTGGCTGGAGCGGACGCTGCGGCTGGTGCCTCCGGGAACCGAGGGCGAGCAGCTGGGGATCGACGACGCGCTCGACCAGCTGCTCGCCCAGTGAGGTGCGGGACGTCAGAAGAGCTTGCCCGGGTTCAGGATGTCCAGCGGGTCGAAGACCTGCTTGATGCCCCGCTGCATCTCGATCCCGACGGGGCCGATCTCGCGCGCCAGCCACTCCTTCTTCAGGACACCCACGCCGTGCTCGCCGGTGATCGTGCCGCCGAGTTCCAGGCCGAGGGCCATGATCTCGTCGAAGGACTCGCGGGCGCGCCGGGACTCGTCGGGGTCCGACGCGTCGAAGCAGACGGTCGGGTGGGTGTTGCCGTCACCGGCGTGCGCGACGACGCCGATGGTCAGCTGGTGCTTCTCCGCGATCCGCTCGACGCCCTCGATGAGGTCGCCGAGCCGCGAACGGGGCACGCACACGTCGTCGATCATCGTCACGCCCCGCACCGCCTCCAGCGCGGTCAGGGACAACCGCCGCGCCTGGAGGAGGAGTTCGGACTCGGCGGCGTCGTCCGCCGGGACCACCTGGGTGGCGCCGGCCGCCTCGCACAGCGCGCCGACGGCGGCCAGGTCGGCCGCGGGGTCCGGGGTGTCGAAGGCGGCCAGCAGGAGGGCCTCGGTGCTCTCCGGCAGCCCCATGTGCGCGAGGTCGTTCACCGCCTTGACCGTCGTACGGTCCATGATCTCCAGCAGTGACGGAACGTGCCCGCCGGCCATGATCCGGCACACCGCGTCGCAGGCGGCGGCCGCGGACGCGAACTCGGCGGCCAGCACCAGCTGCTGCGGCGGCTGCGGCCGCAGCGCCAGGACGGCCCGTACGACGATGCCGAGCGAGCCCTCGGAGCCGACGAACAGGCGGGTCATGTCGTACCCCGCGACCCCCTTGGCCGTGCGGCGGCCGGTCGTCATCAGACGGCCGTCGGCGAGGACGACGTCGAGGCCGAGGACGTACTCGGCTGTGACCCCGTACTTCACGCAGCACAGGCCCCCGGAGGCGGTGCCGATGTTGCCGCCGATCGTGCACATCTCCCAGCTGGAGGGGTCCGGCGGGTAGTACAGGCCGTGTTCGCCCACCGCGCGCGACAGGGCGGCGTTGATGACGCCGGGCTCGACGACGGCGATGCGGTCGACGGGGTTGATCTCCAGGATGCGGTCCATCCTGGTCAGCGACAGCACGATGCAGCCGTCGGAGGCGTTGGCCCCGCCGGACAGTCCCGTGCGGGCGCCCTGGGGGACGACCGGGACGCGCAGCTCGGTGGCGGTGCGCATGACGTGCTGGACCTCTTCGACGGTGCGCGGCAGCACCACCACCGCGGGGGCGCCGGCCGGGCAGAAGCTGGCCATGTCGTTGGCGTAGGAGGCCGTGATGTCGGGGTCGGTGAGGACGGCCTCCGCGGGCAGACCCGCGAGCAGCCGCTCGGTGAGGTCACCCCGGGCCTGGGCGGGTGCGGCTTCGATACGGCTCATGATCACAGCGTGACACCCGGGGCCATCGGTGTGAACCCCGCGTACGGCAGCCGACGTAAGGCGGGTGCGGTCGTCGTGTCGGCGCACCGGTTTCACGCACAGTGAGCGCCATGGAGAACGACGCCGTGGAGAACGGACAGGACGCGCGGCCGGGGTTCTGGCGTGTCCGACGGCGGGCGCTGCTCGCCTCGGTGGCGGGGTGTGCCGCGCTCGGCGGGCTGCTGACGCTGCTGCCGTGGGGGTCGGGCGGGACCGGGGCGCCCGAGCCGGCACCGGGGGCGCAGGCGCTGGCCGCGGTCACCACGGGCGTGAGGGCCGCGCTGCCCGATCTGGCGGTGCTGATCGACGAGCGGGAACGGCACGTGCGGGCCGCCCCGAGGGACGCCGAGTCGTGGGCCGTGCTGGGTGCGGCGTATGTGGAGCAGGGGCGCCGGACCTCGGATCCGGCCAACTACCCGAAGGCGGAACGGGCGCTGCGGACGTCCCTGAAGGTGCGGGCGAGCAACGCCGGGGCGCTGGACGGCATGGCGGCGCTGGCGAACGCGCGGCGGGACTTCCGGGCGGCGCGCACCTGGAGCGAGGCGGCCCTGAAGGCGGACCGCAAGCGGTGGGCGACGTATCCGCAGCTGATCGAGGCGCAGACCGGGCTCGGTGACTACAAGGCGGCGAAGCGGGCGCTGGACCGGCTGGTGCAGCTGCGCAAGGGGCCGGAGGTGCTGGCGTGGTCGGCGGGCGTGTACCGGGACCGGGGCTGGCGGGAGGACGCGGCGGCCGCGTTGTCGGACGCGGCGGCGGGAGCCGAGGCGCCGGCCGAGCGGGCGGCGTATCTGGAGCGGGGCGGTCAGCTCGCCTTCGAACGCGGTGACCTGGACGTGGCCCTGCGGTACTTCCAGGAGGCGGTGCGGCTCGACCCCGACCAGCGGGCCGCGCTCGCCGGACAGGGGCGGACGCTGGCCGCGCTGGGCCGTACGACGGAGGCGCTGAACGCCTACCGGGCGGCCTTCGCCAAGCAGCCGGATCCGCAGTACGCGCTGGAGCTGGGCGAACTGTACGAGTCGCTGGGGCTGGGGCAGGCGGCGCGGGTGCAGTACGACGCGCTGCGGGAGCGGGCGGCGCGGGCCGCGGCCGGCGGGGTGGACGAGGAGCTGGTGCTGGGCCGTTTCGAGGCGGACCACGGCGACCCGCGGTCCGCGGTGCGGCGGCTGCGGGCCGAGTGGCGCCGGCAGCCGGGGATCGCGGTGGCCGACGCGCTGGGCTGGGCGCTGCACCGGTCCGGCGAGGACAAGGAGGCGCTGAAGTTCGCGCGGGTGGCGACCGACCGGCAGCACGGGGGCGGGGTGCGCAGCGCGCTGTACGTGTACCACCTGGGGATGATCGAGCGGGAGCTGGAGATGCCGGGGGCCGCGCGCCGGCACCTCCAGGAGGCGCTGCGGATCAGTCCCCACTTCTCGCCGCTCCGGGTGCCGTTGGCGGAGCAGGCGCTCCGGGAGCTGGGCGAACCGTCGGTGGAGGACGTGCCGGACATGGACGCGGAGCCCGAGGAGGAGTCCGAGGGGAAGCCCGGGGAGGAGTGAGCCGGGCCGGCCTTCAGGGGCGGTGCGGCTTCTGTCAGGGGCGGTGCGGCTCGCATCAGGGGCGGTGCGGCTTGTAGTAGACGGAGAACTCGCGGGCGCCCACCGCTCCGGACGCGAAGCCCATGCACAGCCACGGTTTCGGTGTCCGCCGCACCGCGAGGCCCTCCGGCTCGCGGAAGGAGAGCGAGTGACCGGCCTCGGTGCGCTCGCGCTGGACCGGTTCGCCGGTGCGGATGTCGAGACAGGACACATGGGTGTCGCCGCGGCCCGCGGGCGGGTTGGTCCGCGGGTCGTAGGGCGTTCCGGCGAGCTGGTACAGGTGGTCGCCGTGCAGGGCGAACCCCTGGAAGGGGACCGTCGGGTCGGGGTGCGTGCCGGTCTGCGGGAAGTCGGCGAGGTGCACGCTGTAGTCGCCGGCGACGAAGGCGGCGAGGTCGTAGATCCGGTAGCGCGGCACGTCGTCGACCCGGTGGCGGACGGCGATACGGCCCGTCGCCTGGCAGACCGACGGCTGGTTGCCGGCCGAACCCGGGACCGGGAAGCGGACGTTGACGTCGGCAGCGGTACGGGTGGCGCCGGGGAAGAAGCGGAAGCGGGTGACCCCCCGGCCGTAGCCGCTGTCGCTCGCGGCGCACTCGGTCCAGATCCAGACGGTGCCGTCGGACGCGTGCTGCACGCCGATGCCCACGCCGTGCCCGAAGCCGCGCAGGTACATGTGGCCGAGGCGTTTTCCCCGGAGGTCGAGCCGGTTCAGGCACAGGTCGCCGGCCTCGGAGCCGCCCCGGACGATCTGAAGGACGTACAGGTGCTGGTTCGTCTCGTCGAAGGCGAAGGACTGCAGGACGGTGGGCTCCTTGAGCGTGGTCCGCCTCCACAGCCAGCGCTCGGACGCCACGGACAGGTCGAAGCGGTCCACCGTGTCCCTCACGGGTGTCTCCCCCCGTCGTGCGGATGCCCCCCGTGACACCCGCACGACTGGAGAAGCTCAGTGGGCCGTCACAGGTTCCCGCGCTTGGCCTGCTCCCGCTCGATCGCCTCGAACAGGGCCTTGAAGTTGCCCTTTCCGAAGCCCATCGAACCGTGCCGCTCGATGATCTCGAAGAAAACGGTCGGACGGTCCTGGACCGGCTTGGTGAAGATCTGCAGCAGGTAGCCGTCCTCGTCGCGGTCGGCGAGGATCTTCAGCTCGCGCAGGGTCTCGACGGGGACACGGGTGTCGCCGACCCACTCGCCGAGGGTGTCGTAGTACGAGTCGGGGGTGTCCAGGAACTGGACGCCGGCCGCGCGCATCGTCCGGACCGTCGCCACGATGTCGTTCGTGTTGAGCGCGATGTGCTGGACGCCGGCGCCGCCGTAGAACTCCAGGTACTCGTCGATCTGGGACTTCTTCTTGGCGATGGCGGGCTCGTTGATCGGGAACTTGACCTTGAGCGTGCCGTCGGCCACGACCTTCGACATCAGCGCGCTGTACTCGGTCGCGATGTCGTCGCCCACGAACTCCTTCATGTTCGTGAAGCCCATGACCTTGTTGTAGAAGCCGACCCACTCGTTCATCCGGCCGAGCTCGACGTTGCCGACGCAGTGGTCGATGGCCTGGAAGGTCCGGTGGGCGGGCGGCTCGACCATCGGCTTCGCCGCGACGAAGCCGGGCAGGTACGGGCCGTCGTAGCCGGCGCGCTCGACCAGGGTGTGCCGGGTCTCGCCGTACGTCGCGATGGCGGCCAGCACGACCGTGCCGTGCTCGTCCTTCACCTCGTACGGCTCGGCCACCGAGCGGGCGCCGTGTTCGAGGGCGTAGGCGTACGCGGCCCGCGCGTCCGGCACCTCGATCGCGAGGTCGACGACGCCGTCGCCGTGCTCGGCCACGTGCTGGGCGAGGAAGTGGCCCCAGGCGGTGGCGGGCTTGATGACGGAGGTGAGGACGAACCGGGCGGAGCCGTTCTCCAGCACATAGCTCGCGGTCTCGCGGCTGCCGTTCTCCGGTCCGGAGTAGGCCACGAGACGCATGCCGAAAGCGGTCGAGTAGTAGTGCGCCGCCTGCTTGGCGTTGCCCACGGCGAAGACGACCGCGTCCATTCCCTTGACCGGGAAGGGGTCGGCCTGCCGGGCGGTGTCGGGAGTGTGGTGTGTGGTCTGCGTCATAGGCGCAGCCTCACTCCGGACGGCAAGGTGCGCAATAGTTTGGTTTTTCACTGGACAATATGCACAGTGCAGGGTCCGTTTCTGCGGGCTGTCTGTACAGGATGACCACCCCACCAGGGAGGCTGCTGTGGCGATCGATCATCTGGACGGACGGATCATCGTGCTGCTGGCGCGCGAGCCGCGGATCGGGGTGCTGGAGATGTCCCGGCGGCTGGGGGTGGCCCGCGGGACCGTGCAGGCGCGGCTGGACCGGCTTCAGTCGAACGGAGTCATCCGCGGATTCGGTCCCCAGGTGGATCCGGCCGCGCTCGGCTATCCGGTCACCGCGTTCGCGACTCTCCAGATCCGCCAGGGGCAAGGGCCGGACGTACGCGCCCACTTGGCGACCGTGCCGGAGGTGCTGGAGCTGCACACCACCACCGGGACCGGGGACATGATGTGCCGGCTCGTGGCGCGCTCCAACGCCGATCTCCAGCGGGTGATCGACCGGGTTGTCGGCTTCGATGGGATCGTCCGGGCCTCCACCGCGATCGTGATGGAGAACCCGGTGCCGCTGCGGATCATCCCCTTGGTGGAGCAGGCGGCTCAGGACAGGGCCGACAACTAGCCCGCGACCCGGTGGGGTGAGTGCGAGTGAGCTTCTGGGAGTACCTGGGCAACCGCCACCAGCAGCTGTTCGCCGACGCCCTCCAGCACGCCAGCGCCGTCCTGCAGTGCATGGTGGTGGCGACCGTGATCGGGGTGCTGATCGGCGTGGCCACCTATCGCACCGAGTGGGCGGGCAATCTCGCCACGCTGACCACCTCCGGCATCCTGACCATTCCGTCGCTGGCCATGATCGGTCTGCTCATCCCGATCGTGGGGCTGGGCGTGGCCCCCACGGTGATCGCGCTGACGCTGTACGGGCTGCTGCCGATCGTGCGCAACTCCATCGTCGGGCTGCGCGGGGTCGACCCGTCCCTGGTGGACGCGGCCAAGGGCATCGGGATGTCGCGGCTCACCCGGCTGCTGAAGGTGGAGCTGCCGCTGGCCTGGCCGCCGATCCTGACCGGGATCCGGGTCGCCACGCAGATGCTGATGGGCATCGCGGCCATCGCGGCGTACGCCTCCGGCCCCGGCCTCGGCAATGTGATCTTCCGCGGTCTCGCCTCGCTGGGCAGCGCGAACGCGCTGAACCAGGTACTCGCGGGCACGGTCGGGATCATCATCCTGGCGCTGCTGTTCGACGCCGCGTACGTCCTGATCGGGCGGCTGACCATCCCCAGGGGGATCCGTGCCTGAGAACAACGGTCACGACGGCCACCACGGCGCCTCCATCGAGCTGGAGAACCTCTCGAAGCATTATCCGGGCACGCCGCAGCCGGCCGTGGACAACGTGAACATGGAGATCAAGGCCGGCGAGGTCGTCATCCTCGTCGGCCCGTCCGGGTGCGGGAAGTCGACGACGCTGAAGATGATCAACCGGCTGATCGAGCCCACCGGTGGCCGTATCCGCATCGGCGGCGAGGACGTCACCGACATCGACCCGGTGAAGCTGCGCCGCAAGGTCGGCTACGCGATCCAGTCCGCGGGGCTGTTCCCGCACATGACGGTCGCGCAGAACATCGCCCTCGTGCCGAAGATGATCGGCTGGTCGAAGACGCGGATCGCCTCGCGCGTCGAGGAGCTGCTCGACCTCGTCGGGCTGGACGTCGGGGAGTTCCGCGGCCGGTATCCCCGCCAGCTCTCCGGCGGTCAGCAGCAACGCGTGGGCGTGGCGCGGGCGTTGGCTGCCGACCCGCCGGTGCTGCTGATGGACGAGCCGTTCGGCGCGGTCGACCCGATCACCCGTGACCATCTCCAGGACGAGCTGATCAGGCTCCAGCACGAGCTGCACAAGACGATCGTCTTCGTGACGCACGACTTCGACGAGGCGATCAAGCTCGGTGACCGTATCGCCGTGCTGCGCGAGCAGTCGCACATCGCCCAGTTCGACACCCCGGAGGCGATCCTCACCAACCCGGCGGACGACTTCGTCTCCGGCTTCGTGGGAGCCGGGGCGGCGCTGAAGCGGCTGAACCTGTCCCGGGTGCGGGACGTGGAGATCACCGACTATCCGACGGTCACCGTCGACGACCCGCTCCAGGAGATCTTCAACCGGCTCCGCTCCAGCGGCACCAACGAGATCCTGCTGCTCGACAAGCGGGGCCGGCCCTACAAGTGGCTCCGGCGCGGCGATCTGATGCGGGCCCGGGGTTCGCTGGCGCGGGCCGGGACGCTGGTGAACGACACGGTGACGCCGGACGCCACGCTGCGGGACGCCCTGGAGGCGGTCCTCACCGACAACGCGGGGCGGGTCGTGGTGACCGGGCGGCGCGGCGAGTACACGGGCGTCGTCGACATGGAGACGCTGATGAACTCCGTGCACGAGCTGCTGGAGGCCGACCGGCTGGAGGCGCTGGAGGCCCAGCACGAGCTGGAGGGGGCGCGGACGGAGCGCACGCACGCCGAGCAGGAGGGCGAGACAGGGGGGATGAAGGCGTGAGCAGTCCCGAGGCCCCCAGGACCTCCCGGGCACGGGAGACGTCCGGGGAATCCGAGGCTCCCGCGACCGGTGCGTCCACGGCGAGCGGGGAGGCCCCCTCCCCCACGCATGTCCGGGCCCCGGCCCGGCTGAGCTGGCAGAAGCTCACCGTCGTACCCGCGATGCTGGTGGTGCTGCTGCTCGCGACCTGGCTGTGGTTCCAGCAGGCCGACCTCGACGCGGTCTCCGAGAACGCGCTGTCGAACGGTCAGGTCTCCCAGGCCCTGTGGGAGCACATCGAGCTCACGGCGATCTCCACCTTCTTCGTGCTGATCATCGCGATCCCGCTGGGGATCCTGCTCACCAGGCGGCCGTTCCGCAAGGCCACCCCGGTGGTGCTGGCGTTCGCCAACATGGGCCAGGCGACCCCGGCGATCGGTCTGCTCGCGCTGCTGGTGATCTGGCTGGGCATCGGCCGCAGGGCGGCCCTGATCGGCATGATCGCGTACGCCGTGCTGCCCGTGCTGTCCAACACGATGGCCGGCCTCAAGGCGAACGACCCGACCATGCTGGAGGCGGCGCGCGGCATCGGCATGTCCCCGATGGGGGTCCTGTCACGGGTGGAACTCCCCCTGGCGGTCCCGCTGATCCTGGCGGGCGTGCGCACGGCCCTGGTCCTCAACGTCGGTACGGCGACCCTGGCGGTCTTCGGCGGAGGCGGCGGGCTCGGCGTGCTGATCACGGCCGGTATCACCAACCAGCGCATGCCGGTCCTGGTCCTGGGCTCGATCCTCACGGTCGCCCTCGCCCTGCTGGTGGACTGGCTGGCCTCGCTGGCGGAAGTGCTGCTGCGGCCGAGGGGGCTGGACCTGTGAGGCGGCCCGTGGTCCTGCTGACGGCGGGGTTGCTGGTGGCGGCCGCCGGGTGCGGTCTGACCAGCGGCTCCCCCATGGTGGACGACGTACGGCCCGGGACGATCGGCCGGGGCGAACCGCTCAAGGGCGCCGAACTGACGGTCACGTCGAAGTCCTTCACCGAGCAGCTCATCCTCGGCGCGATCATGGGCATCGCCTTCGAGGCGGCGGGCGCGGACGTGCTCGACCGCACCGGCATCCAGGGGTCCATCGGCAGCCGGGAGGCGGTCAGGAAGGGCGACGCGGACGCGGGGTACGAGTACACGGGCACGGCCTGGATCACGTATCTGGGCCACAGCGATCCCATCACCGACCCGCAGGAGCAGTGGGAGGCGGTGCGCAAGGAGGACGCGAAGAACGGGCTGACCTGGCTGCCGCCGTCCGCGCTGGACAACACCTACGCGCTGGCGATGAACCAGGCGAACCACAAGAAGTACCGCACGAACGACCTCTCGGAGGTCGCCGCGCTGTCCAAGTCGGACCCCGACGCGGTGACGCTGTGCGTGGAGGTCGAGTTCGCCAACCGGGCGGACGGGCTGCCGGGCATGCAGAAGGCGTACGGCATGAACGTGCCGACGGGCAACATCACCCAGATGGACACCGGGATCATCTACACCCAGGTCGCCAAGGGGACCTGCACCTACGGCGAGGTCTTCACGACGGACGGCCGCATCAAGTCCATGAACCTCGTGGTGATGGACGACAACAAGCACTTCTTCCCCAACTACAACGCCGCCCCGGTGATCAACACCAAGACCCTGAAGAAGTGGCCGGCGATCCCCGAGGTCCTCGACCCGATCACCAAGAAGCTGAACAACTCCGTCGCCCAGGACCTGAACGCGAAGGTGGACGTGGACGGGGAGGACCCTCATCAGGTGGCGCTGGACTGGATGAAGCAGGAGGGGTTCGTGAAGTAGGGCCGAGTGACCGGGAGTTGGGGGTTCAAAAGTTCCAAAGAACTCCTTGCAAAGAAGTAGTTGCACAACTACCTTTGCACGCATGGCCGGAGAGCACGACGTACGGAAACTCGACGCCCGTTCACTGCGCGGACTCGCGCATCCCCTGCGGATGGAACTGCTCGGCGCACTGCGACGGCACGGCCCGGCCACCGCGTCGATGCTCGCCGAACGTCTCGGCGAGTCCAGCGGCGCCACCAGCTACCACCTGCGCCAGCTCGCCGCGCACGGCTTCGTCGAGGACGCGCCGGAACGCGGCAAGGGGCGGGAGCGCTGGTGGAAGGTGGTCGAGCAGGGCATCTCGATCCAGGAGGACCTGCACCAGTCCACGGACCCGGCGGTGCGCGGCGCGGCCGACGTCTTTCTGCACGAGATGGTCTCGCAGCACCACCGCGACCTGACGAACTGGGTGGCCACCCGCGACCGGTGGGGGCCCGCGTGGTGGGACAACCGCGCCATGGACCTGAGCGACTGGGAGCTGCGCCTGACGCCCGAGCTCGCCCGTGAACTCATCGCCAGGGTCCATGAGTTGATCGGCACCTACGACGGCCTCGACGTCCCCGAGGACACCCCCGAAGCGGAGTACGTCCGCTTCCACACGCACGTCTTCCCCATCGCCACGGACCGAAAGAGCCCGCAGTGATCGACCCGGAAACCCACCGCGCCTTACAGCGCATCCGAGCCGCCGAACTCCACGCCCAGGCCGCCGCACACCGCCTCGCCACCGCGGCCGGCCCCACCCGTGACCTGCGTATCCGCCTCGGCTGGACCCTCGTGGAGGTCGGCCTGCGGCTGGCCACCCCGAGGTCGCCGGCGCTGGCCCGCTAGCAGCTGGGGACCGACCCCTTGCCCGACTCCAGGGCCTGAAGGGCGCTGACCGCACCCTTCAAGGTGGTCACCGGGATCAGGCGCAGGCCCTTGGGGAGTTCGGCCTTCGCGTCGCCGCACTCCTCCTTGGGGACCAGGAAGACCGTCGCGCCGTCGCGGCTGGCCGCCTGCGTTTTCAGGGAGACGCCGCCGACCGCGCCGACCTTGCCGGCGGGGTCGATCGTGCCGGTCCCGGCGATGGTGCGGCCGCCGGTGAGGTCGCCTCCGGTGCCGTCGCCGTTGAGCTTGTCGACGATGCCGAGGGAGAAGAGCAGACCGGCGCTGGGACCGCCCACGTCCGCGAGCTTCAGGGTGACCTTGATGTCCTTGTCGTCGAGGTCGAGGTAGTTCAGCGCGGCGTCGGTCGCGTCGCCCTGCGACTCCCGCATCTGCTCGGTGTTGTACTGCTCGATCTCCTGCGTGCTGCGCCCGCTCGGATAGACCGAGTCGCGCGGCATGACCGCCTTGTCCGTGCTGAACCACGCGTCGATCACATCGCCGAGCGACACGTCCGTGTCGGGCGAGGTCGCCTCGATCGTCGTCATGCGCAGTTGGCCGGTGGTGTCCCGGGTCGGCGCACCGGAGATCGTGATGACCTGCTCGCCCCGGTTCTCGCCCAGCACGTCCGCCGTCAGGCCGGGCTGCGTCAGCGAGAACGGCAGTGGCGCGAAGGCCGCCGTGGCGAGCAGGGCCACGACCGGGAGAGCGCAGAGGGCGACGGCCCGGGGGCGCGTGAGGCGAGAGAACACGGGATCAATCTAACGTGACGGCGGGTCGGGGCCAGGTGCAGGTCGGAGCTGCCCAGGCTGCCCCACCGAGGTCACGGACCAGGGCTCGTCAGGTCACGTACAGGTCTCGCCGCTCCCTGGTGAAGCGCCGCAGGACCTCCGGCAGCGGCCGCACCCCGATCCCCGGCGTCCGCGGCACCGGCAGATGCCCGTCCACCAGCACGAACGGCTCCGTGATGTCCTCGGCGAAGTAGCGGCTGGACGCGGAGGTGTCCCCGGGCAGCGTGAAACCGGGCAGGGCGGCCAGCGCCAGGTTCGCCGCCCGGCCGATCCCCGTCTCCAGCATGCCGCCGCACCACACCGGCACCCCGTGCGCGTGCGCCACGTCGTGCACCCGCCGCGCCTCCAGGTACCCCCCGACCCGAGCGGGCTTGACGTTCACGACCCGGCAGGCGTCCATCGCGATGGCGGACGCGGTGTCACGGGCGTTGTGCAGGGACTCGTCCAGACAGACGGGCGTCGAGATGCGCTGCTGGAGACAGGCGTGGGCGTGCAGGTTGTTCTCGTCCAGCGGCTCCTCGATCAGCAGCAGCCCGAACTCGTCCAGCCGCCGCAGATGCTCGGCGTCCGCGAGCGTGTACGCCGTGTTGGCGTCGACCTGGAGCGGCAGGTCCCACCCGAAGC
Source organism: Streptomyces sp. Y7 (assembly GCF_043195415.1). NCBI lineage: Bacteria > Bacillati > Actinomycetota > Actinomycetes > Kitasatosporales > Streptomycetaceae > Streptomyces > Streptomyces sp. Y7. Next base: position 30,883 of record NZ_JBIDDQ010000022.1, on the reverse strand, counting down.
GGTCGCGCACCGCCCGTACGGGTTCGAGATCCCACCCCGGTTCGATCTTCAGCTTGATCCGCACGTACCCCTCGGCGAGATAGCCCTCCACGGCGTCCAGCAGCTCGGCGATCGTCGGCTGGATCCCGACCGACACCCCGGCCGGCACCCGCTCCCGCACCGCTCCGAGATACGTGGCCAGCGACATCCCGTACGACCGCAGCTCCGCGTCCAGCACCGCCGTCTCCAGCGCCGCCTTCGCCAGCTCGTGCCCCTTGACGCCCGCCGTCGCGGGCGCGAGGTGGGCCGCGGCGAGCACGGGGAGCGCGGCGACGCGCGGCAACAGGAAGTCGCGCAGCACGATCTCCGCGCCGGCCACGAACTCCGAGCAGTACCCCGGTTCCGGGTCGGCCGCGAACTCCGACCAGCCCTCGGCGGCGTCGGTGACGACGCGCAGCAGGAAGGTGTCCTTCGTCGTCATCGTGCCGAAGGACGTACGGAAGGGGCTGACCAGCGGAATCGCCACATGGACGATCTCGACGCGTGCGAGCTTCACGAAGCGGCCTCCCGGCGGGTGAGCGTGTACCAGCCGTCACGAGACATACCCGTCGCGAGGAAACCGTCCGCGAACGCCTTCGTGAAGACGTCCCGTACGGCACGCCGCCAGCGCAGCGCCAGCCGGGGATCGGCGGCACGCAGCGCCACGATGTCGTCCGGCACCCGGCACCACACATGCCGGTCGGAGAGGTCGCGGCGGGCGAGCGGGCCGCCGTCGGGAGCGGCGTGCGTGGTGGGCGCGACCTCGCGCTCGGCCGGCCCCGCGACGCCTTCGTGCCGGCCCGGCTCGATCAGGTCCCAGGTCACCGCCAGCCGGTCGGTCTCGTCGCCGTCGTTCACGCCGTCCGCCATGGGGCCGTAGAAGTCGACGAGGTACTCGGTGCCCTCGGCGCCCAGCTTGACGAAGTTGAAGCGGGCGTTGCGCCCGACCAGCGGATCGAAGGTCCAGCGCATGGTGCGTGCCCCCAGCTCCACCGCCCACGCCCGCTGCGCCTCCTTGAGCGGCACCCCGAGCCCCCGCTCGGCGGCGGCCAGCACGGAGTACACCTCTCTCGTCAGCGGCGGCCCGAACACGGCCACACAGGCACCGGCGAGCCGCTCCCCGTCGAACACGGCGTGCACGGCCCCGCCCGCGTGGGCGATGCTGTGCAGCGTCTCGGGCAGTAAGGGAGGCGCGGTACGGGGCGTCTGCCATACGTCGCTGAAGTAGTCGGCGACCGCGGTGAACCCGGCGACGTCGTGAACCGTGCGGATGCTGAGTGAGGTCATGGATCGAGTGTCGGAGGTGGCACGGGCCCTGCCTAGAGCGCCTGCGCACCACGCCACCCGGCGACCGGCCACCGCACGGCATGGCCGACAGGCGTCAGCGCAGGGCCTCGGCCACCTCCTTGGCCGCGTCCATGACGCGCGGTCCCACCCGCTCCGGCACCGAGTCGGCCAGCATCACCACGCCCACGCTGCCCTCGACCCCCGTCACGCCGAGCAGCGGCGCGGCCGCCCCGCTCGCTCCCGCCTCCAGCTCGCCGTGGGTCAGGGTGTAACCGGGCTCCTCCATGGGCTGCCGCCGGGCGGAGAGTATGGCCCGGCCGGCGGCACCGCGGTCCAGCGGGTGCCGGAAGCCGGCCCGGTAGGCCACGTGGTAGTCGGTCCAGGTCGGCTCGACCACGGCGACGGCGAGCGCCTCCGTGCCGTCCACCAGCGTCAGATGGGCCGTCGCCCCGATGTCCTCGGCGAGCGAACGCAGCGCCGGCAGCGCGGCCTCGCGCACCAGCGGATGCACCTGTCGGCCCAGTCGCAGCACCCCGAGCCCGACCCGGGCGCGGCCGCCGAGGTCGCGGCGTACGAGGGCGTGTTGTTCCAGTGTGGCGAGGAGCCGGTACACGACGGTCCGGTTCACGCCCAGTTTGTTGGAAAGCTCGGTGACGGTCAGCCCGTGGTCCGTATCGGCCAGCAGTTTGAGGACACGCAGTCCCCGGTCGAGCGTCTGAGAGGTCTCCGCGGTCACGACGCCCACTCCTTAGTGGTGAGGTCGGCAGCCCCCTCGCGGCGGATGCGTCACCGAGTCCCGTCAGTGACGCGCTTCAGAGGCCGCCGATCGGCCTGCGGTCCGGCATTCCGGACCGCGTCGCTTCACGGCTGCGCTCCGCGGCGGCGCTGCCACGGGGCGTGTGCGTAGGCGGACATTAGCGAAGCCGGTTCGCTGAGCGGAAGGCTCCGTCCAGAATCCGGGCAGTGGCCGGTACGGACCACGCCCGTTTGCCCTGATACGTACGGCGCCCGCAGCGCCCCGAGGGGCGCGGGAACTGCGCGACAAGCCCCCACCGACCGCGCCCGCAGCGCCTCAAGGGACGCGGGGAACTGCGCGACAAGCCCCCACCGACCCGCACCCGAACCACAACCGGCACCACCCACCCGCGGCACCATCCCACCCGCGGCGTCACTTCATCCGCGTGGCCCACTCCTGCACCTTGGCGATCCGCTGCCGAAGCTGCCCGGCCGTCGCCTCCGCGCTCGGCGGCCCCCCGCACACCCGCCGCAGCTCCGTATGGATCACCCCGTGCGGCTTCCCGCTCTGATGCACATACGCACTGACCATCGTGTTGAGCTGCTTGCGCAGCTCCATCATCTCCTTGTGCGAGACGACGGGCCGCCGCTCGGCCGGCAGCTCCAGCAGATCCGCCTCGGAGTCCGGCTTCTTGCGGCTGTGCGCGATCTGCCGCGCCTGCCGCTTCTGGAGCAGGAGTTGGACCTGGTCGGGCTCCAGCAGCCCGGGGATCCCGAGGTAGTCCTGCTCCTCCTCGCTGCCCGGGTGGGCCTGCATGCCGAACTCGGCACCGTCGTAGAGGACCCGGTCGAAGACGGCCTCGGACTCCAGCGCCTCGAAGGAGAACTGCTCCTGCTCGCCGGTGTCCTCGTCCTGCTCCTTGTTCGCCTCCTCCATCTCCTTCTCGGACTCGGCGTACGGGTCCTCCTCGCCCTCTTTCTTCGGCTTGTCGAGGGCGTGGTCGCGCTCGACCTCCATCTCGTTGGCGAAGGTGAGCAGGTCCGGGACGGTCGGCAGGAACACGGACGCGGTCTCGCCGCGCCGCCGGGACCGCACGAAACGTCCGACGGCCTGGGCGAAGAAGAGGGGCGTGGAGATGGTCGTGGCGTACACGCCCACCGCCAGCCGGGGCACGTCGACGCCTTCCGACACCATGCGGACGGCGACCATCCAGCGGTCGTTGCTGCCGCTGAAGTCGTCGATCCGCTTGGACGCGCCGGCGTCGTCGGAGAGCACGAGCGTCGCCTTGTTTCCGGTGATCTCACGGATGAGCTTGGCGTAGGCGCGCGCGGAGTCCTGGTCGGAGGCGATGACGAGGGCGCCCGCGTCCGGGATGGCCTTCCTGACCTCGGTCAGCCGCTGGTCGGCGGCGCGCAGCACGCTCGGCATCCACTCGCCGCGCGGGTCCAGCGCCGTACGCCATGCCTGGCTGATGGCGTCCTTGGTCATGGGCTCGCCGAGCCGCGCGGCGATCTCGTCGCCCGCCTTGGTGCGCCAGCGCATGTTGCCGCTGTAGGAGAGGAAGATGACCGGCCGCACGACGTGGTCGGCGAGCGCGTTGCCGTACCCGTAGGTGTAGTCGGCGGCGGATCGCCGGATCCCGTCGTTCCCCTCCTCGTACGTCACGAAGGGGATCGGGTTGGTGTCGGACCGGAACGGCGTACCGGTGAGCGCGAGCCGGCGCGTGGCGGGCTCGAAGGCCTCCAGGCATGCCTCGCCCCAGGACTTGGAGTCACCGGCGTGGTGGATCTCGTCGAGGATGACGAGGGTCTTGCGCTGCTCAACGCGGTTGCGGTGCAGCATGGGCCGTACGCCGACACCGGCATACGTCACGGCGACGCCGTGGTAGTCCTTGCCGAGCGGGCCGGCGCTGTACTCCGGGTCGAGCTTGATGCCTATACGCGCGGCCGCTTCCGCCCACTGCTTCTTCAGGTGCTCGGTGGGCGCGACCACGGTGACCTGCTGCACGACATGGTGGTGCAGCAGCCAGGAGGCCAGGGTGAGGGCGAAGGTCGTCTTGCCGGCGCCCGGCGTGGCGACCGCGAGGAAGTCACGCGGCTGCTCCTGGATGTACTTCTCCATCGCGCCCTGCTGCCAGGCACGCAGCTTGCTCGCGGTGCCCCAGGGGGCGCGGCCGGGAAAGGCGGGGGACAGATGGTGCGAGGAGGAGGCGGCGGTGGTAGTCACGGTCTCCGTAAAGGGGTCGGGCGGCTCGGCTACGTATGACAACCGGGCCACCCTACCGGCGGCCCGACGGTGCCCAGGCGCGGACAAGGCCGGGTCACACGCGGGTGGGACCGACGTCACAACCGCCGCAGCCGGCCCGCTATCACGGAGATGTCGCTCTCGTCCCCGGAGGCCACATCGATGACCAGGTCGTACGCGGTGTCCTGGTCACAGCCCGCGAGATCGACGCCGTTGACGGCGAGGAAGGTCGCGGCGGCCAGCCAGGCCGTGCGCTTGTTCCCGTCCACGAGGGGGTGGTTCGTCGCGATGGCGTGCAGCAGCGCGGCCGCCTGCTCGTGGAGGTCCTCGTAGGCCGCCGTGCCGAACATACGGGCGCGGGGCCGGTGCACGGCGGACACGAACAGCCCCCGCTCCCGGACCTCCGGGGTACGCCCGCCGAAGGCGATCCGGGCGATCGTCGTGACCTCCGCGACCGTCAGATGCCTGGTCATTCGCCCAGCCTCCGCAGCAGTTCGGCGTGCGCGCCGGCGAGCGCCTGAGCCGTCACCAGCACCTGCGAGGACTCCTGCGTGAGCCGGTGCAGCACGGCGTCCACGGCGATGTCCTCGGGGAGCCGGCCGGTGGCGTCCGCGAGGTCGTCGAGCTCCCGCCGCAGGGCGGGGTCGAGACGGAGGATGAGCTCGTCCATGGCGGAAGGCTAGGCGCCGTACCCACCCGCCCACGACCGATTTACGACCGCCCCGGTCCCGGGACCGCCCGTTCCCTCACGTCTCTCCTCACCGCTCCCGCACCCGCGTGGTCACCCAGGCTCCCGCCAGCGCCACCGCCGCCATCGGCAGGAACACCGCGGCGAAGGCGGCCGGGTGCGAGCCGGACGTGGTGGACGCCTCCGTCGCCGTGTGGCTCACCGCGCCCCCGCCGAGTGCGGCGAACGCGGCACCGCCGATCGCCAGCAGGATCACGTTGGAGAGGCCGTCGGAGATCTGGAGGGCGGCGGAGTTGGTGCCGGCCTCCTCGGGGGCGGAGAGGTGGAGGAGCAGCACGCTGGTGGAGGAGATCACCAGGCCCATCCCGAAGCATCCGAACGCCCACGCCACGGCCAGGGACCAGGCCGGCACGGAGTGGATCAGCACGCTCGGCGCGGCCGCGATGGAGGCCGCCACCAGCACCATCCCCAGCGTCATCAGCCGTTCCCGGTACGGCTCCAGCCGCGGCCGGGACTGCAGCCAGGACCCCAGCGCCCAGGTCCCGCCACCCGCCGCGAGCGAGAACCCGGCGAGCGTCGGCGACAGCCCCCGCTGGGTGACCAGCATCAGCGGCACGAACGACTCGGCCGCGATGAACGACCCCGCGGCCACCCCGCGCAGCAGCACCACGGACGGCAGCCCGCGCGCCGCCCGGTAGGTGCCGCGCGGGAGCAGCCCGAGCACGGCGGGCACGAGGAGCGCGGCGCCGGCGACACCGGGGACGAGGGAGAGCCACCTCAGGTCCTGGGCGGCGTACTGGAGCAGACCCGCGCCGACGGAGATGCCGAGGGCGAGCCGGATGCGGCGCCGGTCGAAGGAGGCGGGGCGGCCGGAGCCGTCGAGGGGGCCGCCCGCCCGGCGCCGTATCTGCGGCAGCGCGAGCGCGAGCGGGAAGACGACCAGGACCGGGATCCCGACGAACACCCAACGCCAGCCCAGATGCTCGGTCACCGCTCCCGAGGCCAGCGGCCCCACGATCGACGGCACGACCCAGCTCGCCGCGAACGCCGCCATGATCGCCGGCCGCAACCGCTCCGGGTAGGCCCGGCCGACGACGACGTACAGGGCGACGATGACCAGTCCCCCGCCGAGCCCCTGCACGGCCCTTCCGAGAATGAACAGCCACATCACCCCGGCCGTCCCGGCCAGCAGCAGCCCGGCGCCGAAGGAGGCGATGCCGGCCGTGAGCGCGCCGAGCGGTCCGCGCCGGTCCGACCACTGCCCGGCGAGCACCATCCCGAACAGGCTGGTGGTGAAGTACCCCGAGAACGCGAACGCGTACAGCGACACCCCGTCCAGCTCGCGCGCCGCGACCGGCATCGCCGTCCCGACGGCGGTGGCCTCGAAGGCGATGAGCAGCACGACGGAGACGATCCCGATGCTGAGCGCCCGGTAGGACCTGCCCAGCACACTCTCCTCGGACTCGGGGACCGAGGGCACATCGGATGTCTTCGCGAGGTCGGCGTCGCGCGGCTCGAGGGCAGTCATGGTCGCCAGCGTAAGGTCCACAACCCGCTTTGGCCCCTGTCGGGAGGCGGCCCCGGGGTGAGACCTTGGTCGTACGACCACGGGGTTCGTGAACGGGGTGTGGCAGTCGCATTGCAGCGCGCCCGGTTTGCTTGAGGCGCCGGCGAGCCGGGTCGTACGGTCGATCCACCGGGTTCGGAACGGAGTCCCGCTCCCCCGACACGGCCGTGTGCCCGAGTGGTTCAGGGATTCGCCTGCAAAGCGAATTACGCGGGTTCGATTCCCGCCACGGCCTCCACCTCCACTCCCCTCACACGACCGTGTGCCCGAGCGGTTCAGGGATTCGCCTGCACCGCATCCATCAGCGAGCTCCGCTCGCGGGGAATCACGCGGGTTCGATTCCCGCCACGGCCTCCAGTTCCACTCCCCTCAGACGACCGTGTGCCCGAGCGGTTCAGGGATTCGCCTGCGCCGCATCCATCAGCGAGCTCCGCTCGCGGGGAATCACGCGGGTTCGATTCCCGCCACGGCCTCCAACTCCACTCCCCCGACACGACCGTGTGCCCGAGCGGTTCAGGGATTCGCCCGCACCGCATCCATCAGCGAGCTCCGCTCGCGGGGAATCACGCGGGTTCGATTCCCGCCACGGCCTCCACCTCTTCCCCTCGTCCGCACCGTCTCCTTCGTCTCTCCTCAAACAGGAGTACAACCCTCGACGCCTTCGGGGTGTCCAGGACATGACTGGACGGCAAAGCTCCGGTCGCCGTGCTTCCTGTTTGGACGAGGAGACCCATCCGTGCGCCAGCGCCTCCGCCCCTCGCACCTCCGTACGTCGGCGGCCTTCGTGGCCGCCGCCGCGATCGCCGCGGCCGTTCCCGCGGTCGTCGCCCCTTCGGCACACGCCGAGGAGGCCGCGCCCGCCCTGGTGATCTCGAACCTGCCGAGCGCGTCCCCCAAGCCGGGCGATGTGTACGACGAGAACGTCGTCATCACCAACAACGGCACGGCGGCCGCGGACGGCGTCACCTTCCGGGTCCGCCTCACCCGCGGCCTCGACTTCGCCGAGGAGACGAAGGGCTGCACGTACTCGACCGTCCAGGACCAGGTCCGCCAGGCCCTGTGCGAGCTCGACCTCGACGTCGCACCCGGCGCCTCCGTCGAGACGCCCGTGCGGTTCAAGGCGCTGGACAGCGCGCTGATGGAGGCCGTCGAGTACGGCACCTCGGCCACCGGCGAGGCCCCGGGCGAGGGCTACGACGACAGCTACCGGCGGATGACCCTGACCGCCGACAGCTCCGCCGACCTCGTCGCCGTCGGCGAGGACACCGAGGCCCTCGCGGGCGACCGGCAGTCGATCACGGTGCAGCTCCGCAACGACGGCCCCGGCTGGATCCAGAACCAGGAGAGCGACGACCAGCCGGCCCTCATGGTGAAGATCCCGAAGGACACCGTCGCCAGTGAGGTGCCCGAGGAGTGCGCGCCGTTCGGCATCGACGGCCCGACCGGTCCGGGTGGCACGCCGGGCAAGTCCACGTACGTCTGCTCGCCCGCCGACCACACCATCGACGTCGGCGAGGCCCTCTCCTTCACCTTCATGCTGGAGATCGACGAGGACGCCAAGACCACCACCGGCGAGGTGAAGGCGACCTCCGTCTACGACATCCACCCGGAGTTCGACAAGAACCCCGCCAACGACACGGCCCCGATCCGCGTCGCCATCCCCACCGACTACGAGCCCGACCCCGGCACCTCGGGCGGCACCTCCACCGGCGGCTCCACGGACGGCGGCGCCGGCACGGGCGGCAACGACCCCGCGGGCCAGTCCACCGGCGGCACGGGTTCCACCGGTGGCAGCGGCTCCTCGTCGGCCGGCACCTCCACCGGCGGCTCCACCACCGGCTCCGTCGACGGCAACCTGGCGAGCACCGGCTCCGACGGCACCCCGCTGATCGCCGGTTCGGCGGCCGCCGCGGCGGCCCTCGGCGGCGCCCTGATCCTGGCCGTGCGCCGGCGCCGCGCGAACGCCAAGTCCTCCTGACGCCCCGCTCCTGACGCCGGCGGCCGACCGCTCCCGGTCAGCCGTCGGCCGCAGCGGGCCGCTGCCCGAGCCGGTCGCCGGCCGGGCTCAGCGCACCCCGCCCACCGATTCGAGCACCCCGCTCGCCTCGTCCTGGAACACCTCGGTCCAGTAGTGCCGGCCGTCCCGGCCCGCCCTGGTGCCGGTGGGGTCGACCGTCGACAGGACCTGAAGCATGGTCATGGCGAGCTGGTCGTAGGTGTCGCTGGTCAGCGCATGGCCCGACGCCTGGTCTATCGCCTGCTCGCGGTGCAGCAGCCAGAGGGTGAAGGCGAGGGTCGACACGTCCGTGTTCAGCGGGAAGAGCCGCGCCTCGGACTCGCTCCAGTTCAGCACCGCACCCGACGCGCCGTCGACGACCAGGCTGTTGTCCTCGACGAGATGACCGAGGCGGATCAAGTGATCGGCCCGGGCCGGGAGTTCGGCCGAGGGGTCGACCTCGGCGTAGTACTCGGCGAGCGTCGGCAGCGACACGTCCGTGTCCAGGCAGAACAGGAAGCCGTCCTCGGGCAGGCCCACTTCGCGCAGGAAGCGGCGGGTCGGCTCGTGCGTGAGCGTGCCGGGGAAGTCGACGTCCTCGAAGCGCACCACCTGGCGCCGGCCGAACTCCTCGTCCAGCAGACGGGACGGCAGGTCCAAGGCCAGGCCCGAGGTGCCGGCCCGGCCGGCGACGAGCGCCAGCGGCCGGATCAGCGCGGCCATCTTCCAGAACGGCGCCGGCTCACCGTCCGCGCCCTCCTCGAACACCGCGAGCAGGTGCCGGGACGCCTCCGCCACCGCCTTGGGGCCGTACCGGCCGACGTAGGAGGCGAACTGGCCGCGCAGGCCCGCCAGTTCGTCCGTCGCCTCGGCGAAGCGCACCAGCGTCCGCAGGGACGGCGCCAGGGGGCGGCGGTCCATCAGGTCGGGGCGGTCGTGCAGGAAGTGCGTCGTCGAGATCTCGCCCGTGACGCCGTCCAGCAGGAGCGACTCCGTCTCCAGGCCGCCGGGCCCGAGCAGTCCGCCTATCACCAGCTGGTCCCTGAGCCCGGCCGCGAGCCGGTCCCCGGGGTCGCCCGTCGAGTCCGCGACCGTCCGCAGGCCGTCCCGGCCGAGCTCGGCGAAGGTCAGCACACCGCTGTCGCCGGGCAGTCCGGGTCCCGTCAGCCAGCGCCGCGTCGACGCGTGCGTGACGTAAGGACCCAGCTCGGCCTCGGTCAGGACGATCGCCGTATCAGCGACGTGAGTCGTGGTCGTCGTGCTCATGGCTCCCCCGCATGCGCTTTCTCGCCACCCCGGGCACGACACGGCCTACCGACCGGCCCGCCGGACCCGGCTGCCGTCCCCACTGCCCAGAACACTACGCGCCACCACTGACAACGCCCCTGGACCAGCTCGCCCGCTGACAGCGCTTCACATCAGTAGACGCTCGACGCACCCCAGAACGTTCCCTCCTCGCTGGAATCGCTCCCACGAGTCAGCCCGCGAGTCGGTCCACGAGCGGGGCGAACCGGGAATTCGGCACATCAGGGCGTGCGGCGGTCCTGCCGGTCGGACGGGTCGGCCGACCGTCGGCTCACTGCGCGTTGACCACCGCGGCCTGCGGCCTGATCGGCAGCCGGTTCACGGGACGGCCCGTCGCCGCGCGCACGGCGGACGCGATGGCCGCCGGCGACGTCACCACCGGCACCGCGCTGACCGCCTTCGCGCCGAAGGGCGCGACCACGTCCCGCTCCTCGACCAGCTTCACGATCCGGATGTCGGGGGCGTCCAGGGCCGTCGGCAGGGAGTAACCCGTCAGATCCGGGTGCCGGATCAGGCCACGTGCCGAGCGCAGGTTCTCCGTGAGCGCTATGCCCACGCCCTGCGTCACGCCCGCCTCGATGCGCGCCTCCAGCTGCGCCGGGTTCAGCACCCGCCCGACGTCCTGGGCGAGCGCCAGCTCGACCACGCGCACCGAGCCCAGCTCGATGTCGACGTCGACGACCGCGCGGATCGCGCAGAAGGACATGCCCACGAAGGCGTCGCCCTGGCCGGCGTCGTTCAGCGGCTCGGTCGGGTGCGGGCGGCACTGGGCCGTCGCCCACAGCTCCTTGCCGTCCATCGCCTCGGTGACGGTGGTCGACAGGACGCCGTCGTACGACGTGATCTTGCCGTCGGTGATCTGGAGCAGCTCGGTGGACATGCCGAACTTGTGCGCCAGGGGCTGGAGGAGCTGCGTGCGGACCATCTTGGCCGCCCGCTCCACCGCGCCGCCCGACACCCAGGTGTGACGGCCGCGGCAGCCCGCGCCCGCCGGGGGCTGGTCGGTGTCCACGGGTGCCACGTGCACCTCGTCGATGCCGAGGGTCTCCTGGACGATCTGCCGGGCCAGGGTCGTGAAGCCCTGACCGGTCTCGACGGCCGCGCAGAGCACGGTCGCCACGCCGTCGTGGACCTTCACGGTCGCCGTGGAGACCTCGTCCGCGCCCTCGGCGCCGAGCATGTGCACCATGCCCAGGCCGTAGCCCACGCCGCGCCGCACGGCACCCGGTTCGCCCGCGCCCTCGGGGCCGCCGGGCAGCAGCCACTCGTCCTCGGGGGTGTCCTTGGGCAGCGCCGGCAGCGGGTAGTCCCGTACCGCCTGCAGGAGCTCGGCCACCGGGGCCGGGCACGTCACCGTCTGCCCCGTCGGCAGGACGTCGCCCGTGGCCAGCGCGTTGCGCAGGCGCAGCTCCGCCGGGTCCAGGCCGAGCTTCTTGGCGAGCTTGTCCATCTGCGCCTCGTAGGCGGCGCACACCTGCATGGCGCCCTCGCCGCGCACATGGCCGGAGGGCGGGTTGTTGGTGCGTACGGCCCAGCCCTCGATGAAGGCGTTCGGGACGACGTACGGGCCGCAGGCGAAACCGACGGCGGCGGCCAGGGCTTCGGCGGAGGTGTCGGCGTAGGCGCCCGCGTCCAGCAGGATCTGTGCCTCGACCTTGACCAGTTTGCCCTCGGCGTCCGCGTGATGGCGGTAGCGCAGCAGGGTCGGGTGCCGGTGGGTGTGGCCGAGGAAGGACTCCTCGCGGGTGGCCGTCAGCTTCACCGGGCAGCCGGTCTTCAGCGCCAGCAATCCGAGCGGGAGCTGGAAGCCCTGGTCCTCGCGGTCGGCGGTGGCGCCGGGCACTCCGGTGACGACGACCTTGACGCGCTCGGGTTCCAGGCCGTAGCAGGCGGCGGCCCGGTCGCGGTCGGTGTGCGGGTCGGTGGAGGCGAGGTAGAGCTCCACGCCGCCGTCGGGCCGCGGCACGGCGAGGCCGGCCTCGGCGCCGATCGGGGCCGGGTCCTGGCGGCCGATGCGGTACAGGCCCTCGACGACGATGTCGCCGGCCGCGTCCGGGTCGCCGTGGCGCAGCGGGATGTGCCGGATCAGGTTGCCGTCGGGGTGCAGCGGCTCGGCCTCGAAGGCCTGCTCGGGGTCGGTCACCGGGTCGAGCGTCTCGTACTCGACGATGACGGCCGCGGCGGCCAGCCGGGCGGTGTCCGGGTGGTCGGCGGCGACGGCGGCGATGGGCTCGCCGTGGTGGCGTACGACCTCAGAGGCGAAGACGGGGCGGTCGGCCTTGCCGCGGCCGACCAGCGAGCTGCCCGGCACGTCCTCGTGCGTGACGACGGCCCGGACGCCGGGCATCTCCCGCGCGTGGGCGGTGTCGATGGACTTGATGCGCGCGTGCGGGTGCGGCGAGCGCAGTACGGCCGCCCACAGCAGGCCCTCGGCCCACAGGTCGGCCGCGTACGGGAACGTGCCCTCGGTCTTGGCGCGGGCGTCGGCGGCCTGGAGTGAGGCGCCGAGGCCGTGCGGGATCGGCTCGGGGGCGGGTGCTGCCTCCGCGGCTGTGGTCGCGGTGGCGGCTTCGTTGCTCACGCCTGGCCTCCGTCCTGGCCGTACGCCTGGTCATGCGGTCCCCTGGCGCCCCGTGGCTCGAACGCCGACGGGTTGACCCCGCCGGCTCCCGGGCCCGCCTGGTGGGGGATACGCGGCTCGTCCCCGTCCTGTTCGTCGTCGGACCCGCTGTGCGCCTCGCGTTCGGCGACGACTTCCTTCACGGCGTCCACCACGCCCCGGTAGCCGGAGCAGCGGCACAGGTTGCCGCACAGCGCCTGGCGGGTCTCCAGCTCGGTCGGCGCCGGGTTGCCCTCCAGCAGGTCGTGCACGGTCATCGCCATGCCCGGCACGCAGAAGCCGCACTGCACGGCGCCGCAGCGGGCGAGCGCCCGCTGCACGTCCGAGGGCTGCCCGTCGACGGCGAGGCCCTCGACGGTGCGGACCTCGCTGCCGGCGGCGGTCACGGCGGGCACCAGGCAGGACGCGACGAGGCGTCCGTCGACCTGCACGTTGCAGGCGCCGCACTCGCCCTGCGAGCAGCCGTCCTTGGCGCCCGCGAGGCCGAGCCGCTCGCGCAGCACGTAGAGCAGCGACTCCCCGATCCAGGCGTCCGAGACGGGCCGGTCGACCCCGTTGACGCGCAGCACGTAGGAGGCCAGGGGGTGTTCCTCGCCGGGCAGCGGCGGCGCGTCGTCGGCCTGCTCGGAGTCCTCGGCGGCCGCGGGGCCGGAGTCGCCGTCGTCGGGCGCGCTCTCGGCGGTGGGCTCCGCGGGGCCCTGGGGGGCCTCTGTGGCGCCCCGGGCGTCCGGGCGGTCCGTGGCGGGCTCACCGGTCCCGGGAGCGGCCTGTGGGGCCTCTGGAGCGCTCTCCGCGGAGTCCTCGGAGTGGCCCGGGGCGAACGCGCCGGGTGCCACGCGTGCGTGGGGGTCCGCGGACGGATCGCCGTCACGGCCGAAGGCGGCGGACGCGGGCCCGGTTCCGACCGGCCGCCGCGACGGGCGCCCGCCGGCGGGTCCGGCCTGCGGGTCGCCGGCGTGCGGCCCCGGCTGTCCGGGAACGTGCCCGGTGTCGGCGGGCCCCGCGGGCGCGGTTCCCAGCGCCTCGGCGGCCGCGGTCTCCGTCTGCTGTCCCCACGGCTGCCCGGTCGCCTGCGGCGCCCAGGGTGCGGCCGCGCCGCCCGGCAGCGTGGCGGGCGGTGTGCCGCCCCACTGCTCGACGAGCGACGACGTGGTGAACTCGCCCGATTCGTCCGGAAGGTCACCCCCGGCGACGGGGATCGACCACTGCCCGGTGACGTCCTGCCCCGGAGCCCCGGGGTCCTGGCCCGCCGCGGTCTCGGAGAAGTTCCACTGCTGGGTGGCGCCGGGGTTGTAGGTGAACCGGTCGCCGCCCGGCTCCTGCGGGGCGTTCGGGTCGGGCCATCCGGTGCCCTCGGCGGGCGTGCCCGCGGCCGGCCAGCCGCCGGGGGCCGAGGGGTCGGTGCCCGCGCCCGTGCCCGGCGTGACCGTTATCTGCGGCGGGACGTACCCGTGGCCGGGCGCGGCGAGCGGGCTGTCGGAGGAGGCCAGGAGGGCCTCGATGCCGCCTTCGGGGAGCTTGACGAAGGCCGTGGCCCCGTCGTCGTACTCGCCCTGGGGCAGCGGGTCCCAGCGGCCCCGGCCCCGGGGCGTGCCCTCTCCGTGCTGGTCGTCGGTCACGACAACGCCCTCCCCAGTGCTCGTCGGGCCAGCGCGGCGACGGTGCGCCGCAGGTGCAGTACGGCGGGCGGATGCTGCGTCACGGACCCGTCCTCGGCCGGGGCCGGGTCGGGGATGCAGGCGGCGGCGACGTACTCGCCGAAGGCGTTGAGCGCCTCGGGGACGATCGCGCGGCTGTTGTCCCAGTCGATCAGCTGGGCGACCCACTGCTCGGCCTCCAGGGGCCTGAGCGGCATCGGCGCTATGGCGCCGACGGCGCACCTGACTCCGCGCCGGGCGGGGTCGAGCACGACGGCGACGGAGGCCATGGCGCGTCCCGGGCCGGTGCGCCCGGTGGCCTTGAGGAAGACCTGCGGGGCGTGCAGCAGCGGCACGCGCACGTACCCGATGAGTTCGCCGGCGCGCAGCATCTCCATGCCGGCCAGGAGGTGCGACACGGGGATCTCCCGGCGGGCTCCGCCCGGGCCCGCGACGATCAGGGTCGCTTCGAGCGCGGCGAGCACCGGCAGGGCGTCACCGGTCGGTGAGGCCGAGGCGATGTTGCCGCCGAGGGTGCCGGCGTTGCGGATCTGCGGCGGGCCCGCGGCGCGCGCGGCGGCGGCGAGCGCCGGGATGAGGGCCGCGAAGTCGGGGCGGCCCATGCGCGCGTGCGTGAGGCCCGCGCCGAGCAGCGCGTGGCCGTCCTGGTACTGCCAGCCGCGGATCTCGCTGATCCGGCCGAGGCCGACCAGCGCGGCCGGCCTGAGCTGCCCGGAGTTGACGGCGGCCATCAGGTCGGTGCCGCCCGCCACGGGCACGGCGGCGGGCATGGCCGCGAGGGCCGCCACGGCCTCGTCCAGCGTCGTGGGCAGCGTGACGGCCTGCGCCGCCTGCGGTGCGTGCGTGGTCAAACCGGCTGCCCCTTCCCGCTGCCCCACCTGGTCCCACCTGTGTTGCCGTACGGTACGTGCTGACAGGGCGGACGTGGCAACTCTGGCACATCTTCGCAGGGCACGAAGACAGGGGTCCGCTAGGAGGCATTCGCCCACCTGATCAGGGAGATGGTCCGTTTTCGTACGCCATCACCGATCTTGACCGATTGACACTCTTCGGTGACCCCATGCCGGTTTTTTTCCATTATCTGTTCGGGGGCGGCCCGTCGATCGGCCGGCCCGGGACGCCGGGGCGCCGCTGCCAGGGCCGCGGTCCGGCGGGTGGCCGGTACGCGACCCCGAGAGCGTCAAGTCGCCCGTAGTGGGCGGCCAGTCGGCGCTCGAAGCCGGCGAAGTCCCGTTCCGCCGAGGCGGGCAGGTCGCTCCAGGCCACCTCGGCGAAGGCGGCCAGGCGCGGAAACGCCTGGTAGTCCACCCTGGACCGGTCCTCCATCACCTCGGTCCACAGGTTGGCCTGGGTGCCGAGCACATGGCCGGCCTCCTCCGGCGTCAACTCCGCGGGAACGGGCTCGAACCGGTAGACGTCCTGCAGGGTGCGCACGTAGCCGATCGGCACCGGCTCGTCGGGGCCCGCGTCCTGACGGTGGTCCAGATACACCTGCTGCTCGGGGCACATGACGACGTCGTGGCCCGCGCGGGCCGCCGCGACACCGCCGGCGTATCCGCGCCAGGACGACACGGCCGCGCCTTTCGCGAGCCCGCCCTCCAGAATCTCGTCCCAGCCGATGAGCCGGCGCCCGCGGGCGGTGAGCCAGGTGTCGAAGTGGCCGATGAACCACGCCTGGAGCTCGTCCTCGTCCTTCAGCCCGAGTTCCCGGATGCGCTCCTGAGCGGTGGCCGACTGCCGCCACTGGTCCTTGAGGCATTCGTCGCCCCCGACGTGAAGGAACTCCGAGGGGAACAGCTCCAGGACTTCCTCGAACACCCCCTCGTAGAAGCGCAGGGTGTTGTCAGTGGGGGCGAGTACGTTCGGATTGATCCCCCAGGTGTCCCAGACCGAGAGCGCGGAGGTGTCGATGACGTCGGTGTTGCCGAGTTCCGGGTACGCGGCGATGGCGGCCTGCGAGTGGCCGGGTACGTCGATTTCCGGGACGACGGTGATATGCCGCTCGGCGGCGTACGCGACGATCTCGCGGATGTCGTCCTGGGTGTAGTGGCCACCGTGCGGCTTCTCCTCCCACAGCGGCGAGGCCCGGTGGCCGAATTTCGTGCGCGCCCGCCAGGAGCCGACCTCGGTGAGCCGGGGGTACTTCTTGATCTCGACGCGCCAGCCCTGGTCGTCCGTCAGATGGAAGTGGAAGACGTTGAGTTTGTGGGCGGCCATCAGGTCCAGGTAGCGCAGGACGCCGTCCTTGGGCATGAAGTGCCGGGCGACGTCGAGCATGAGGCCGCGCCAGCGGAATCGGGGGGAGTCCCGGATCTCGGTCAGGGGCAGCCGCCACGTACGACCGGGAAGGGGGGCGCGCCGGAAGGCGTCGGGGCCGAGAAGCTGCCGCATCGTCTGGGCGCCCCAGAAGACGCCGGCGGGCGATCCGCCCTGGATATGGACGCCGTGGGGGGCGACGACGAGGCGATAGGCCTCGGCGTCGAGGCCGGGCCGGACGGACAGGTGGAGGACGTCGTGCTCGTCCCCCTTCCTCGGCGGCAGCGCGAGCCCGGTCGCCGCGCCGAGCGTCGCGCGCAGCCAGCGCGCGGTGTCCTCGGTGCCCGGTCCGGCCTCGATCCCGAAGCCGTCGCCGAGTTCGAAGAAGCCCTCGGCCCGCTCCATCTGCTGAGGCAGCGGAATGAGATCCATGAATGATCAGGCCTTTCAGTCCTTGACCGCCCCGCCCAGCCCCGAGACCAGACGTCGCTGTACGAGTACGAAGAAGATCAGCACCGGAATCGTCATCACCGTGGACGCCGCCATCACGCCGCCCCAGTCCGGCTCGTCCGGCTTGTAGAAGACGAGCAGGGCCATCGGCAGCGTGGACTGCGAGGTGTCGCTGATGATGAACGACTTGGCGAACAGGAAGTCGTTCCAGGCGGAGATGAAGGAGAAAACGCTGGTGGCCACCAACCCCGGGAAGACCAGCGGGAAAAGGATCTGCCACAGGAATCGCGAGCGGCTCGCCCCGTCGATGTACGCGGCCTCCTCCAGGGCCTCCGGAACGGCCTTCACAAACCCCCGCAGCATCCAGATCGCGAACGGCAGCGAGAACGCGATGTGCGGCAGGATCAGCGACCCGAGCGTGTTCAGTTGGCCGAAGTCCCGCATGAGGAAGAACAAGGGGATCGTCAGGGCCTCCACCGGCACCATCTGGGCCACCAGAAACATGATCAGCAGGGTGGTCCGGAAGCGGAACCGGAATCGGGTGACCGCGGTCGCCGCGAGAAACGCGATCAGCGCCGAGGCGATCACCACGGTGCACGCGACGACAAGGCTGTTGACGAAGTAGCGGCCGAATTCGTTCTGCTCGAAGACGCGCCGGAAGGATTCCAGCGAGGGCTCCAGCGTCCACGGCCGCGGCTCGCTCGACTCGATCTCCCCGGCCGGTTTGAAGGCGCCGAGCACCATCCAGTACAGCGGAAACGCCACCACCACGGCGATCAGCAGCGCGGACGCCTCCGCCAGCAGCCGCCAGGGCCGCCGTACGAGACGCGTCGGATTCATGGAACTCACAGCTCCTCCCCCTGTCTGCGCAGCAGCCGCAGATACCCGAGCGTCACCGCCAGCAGGATCAGCAGCATCACCACGCCGATCGCCGAGCCCAGGCTGTACTGCGAGGACGCGAACGCCTTCTGGTAGGCGTACACGTTCAGCACGAGGTTCTGGCCTGCGATGCCGCCGCCGCCCGTCATGACGTAGATCTGGGTGAAGACCTTGAAGTCCCAGATCACCGACTGGATGGTGACGACCACCAGGATCGGCCGCAGCATCGGCGCCAGCACCGACCGCCAGATCCGCCACTGCGAGGCGCCGTCCAGCGCGGCGGCCTCCAGCACCTCGGCCGGGACGGAGCGGATACCGGCGTAGACCGTGACCATCACGAACGGGAAGGAGCACCACACCACTTCGAGCAGCACCAGGAAGAAGGCGCTGAACCGCCCGTACGTCCAGGAGTGGTCACCGAGCCCCAGCAGCCGGTTCACCGGTCCGAAGTCGGGGTCGAACAGGAACAGCCACACCGTCGACCCGGTGATGGCCGGCGTCGCCCACGCGCCCAGCGCGGCCAGCATCAGCGCCAGCCGCGGCACGGCACGCACCCGCGTGAGCAGTACGGCGAGGGCGCATCCCACGGCGAGCGTCGACACGACACACGCCGCCGCGAAGACGACGGTGGCCAGCAGCACCTGCCAGAACTGCGGGTCCGAGAACAGCTCCGCGTAGTTCCCGAACCCCTGGAAGGTGGTCGGCTCCCCACCGCTGACCTGTGCCTGCGTGTACTGGAAGAGCGAGATCAGCCCGAGCTGATAGACGGGGTAGACGAGCAGCCCGCCGAGGACGACGAGGGCGGGAGCGAGATACAGCCAGGGAGTCCAGCTCTTTCGACGCCGGCCACTGGAACGCCCCAAGGGGCGCGGGGCTGTGTTGAATGTGCGGCTGCCGCCGCGTGTGCGCGACCAGCCACGATCCACCGGCGGCCGCACACGATCCGCACGCCCCGAGCTCGTAGGCGCAGTCATCCGGCGGACCCGAACGCCTCATCCATCTTCTTCGCCGCGTCCCCCGACGCCCCGGCGACATCCTTCTTGCCGCTGATGACCTCCTGGAACATCGTCGGCAGGACGAGCGACGAGTCGATCTCCGACCAGGCGGGGGACGCGGGCACGAACTTCGTCCCCGAGGACAGCGTCTCCACGAAGGGCTTCACGTACGGCTTCTCGGCCGCGGCCTTCTCCCGCACGTCCCCGAACGTGGGCAGGAACCCCATCGCCTCGAACATCGACGTCTGCGTCCGCTTCGAGGCCAGCTGCTCCATGAGCTGGACCGCCAGCGTCCGGTGCGACGTGCTCTTCAGGACACCGATGTTGTTGCCCCCGGCGAACGCCGGCGCCACGGACCCCGCCTTCACGCCCGGCAGCGGCACGACCGCGTACTTGCCCTTCACCTTCCCGGCCTCCACGGCCGCGTGGCTGAAGTCGCCGCCGATCGCCATGCCCGCCTTGCCGGCCGCGAACGCGGTGACCGTGTCGTTGCCGCCCATGCCCGCGCACTTGGCGGCCGGACAGTTGTCGTCGGTGAAGAGGGCGGTGTACTCCTTGATGCCCTTCTGCGCGGCCTCGCTGTCGATGGCCGAGGCGTACGAGCCGCCCTTGCCGGTGGCGATCTCACCGCCGTTGGCCCACACGAACGGCATCGCGCCGTAGGTGTACGCACCGCCCACCACGAGCCCGTACAGCCCGGGCTCGGCGGCGCGGATCCTGCGGGCCGTGGTTCCCAACTCGGCCATGGTCTTCGGCACTTCGAGACCGAGGTCCTCGAAGACGTCGGTGCGGTAGTACAGGGCGCGCACTCCGACGTAGAAGGGGGCGCCGTAGATCTTGCCGTCCACGGTGACGGACTGCCTGGCCGTGGGGTCGGTGTCCTCCGCCTCGCTCCAGGCGCCGAACTCCTTCGTGACGTCGAGGAGTCCGCCGTCCTTCACATAGCCGGCGGTGTCGGTGTTGCCGTACTCGATGACGTCGGGGGCGGACTTCGGGTCGTTGAAGGCGGCCTTCACGCGCTGGGCGCGGGTCTCGACCGGGATGTACTCGACGTCGACCTTCGTGCCCTCGTGCTCCTTCTCGAAGGCGGCGACGACGGAGTCGACGACCTTCTCCTTCGGCTGGTTGCCGACCTCCTGGAAGAGCCAGACCCGCAGGGTGCCGGTCTTCTCGTCCTTGTCGGAGGAGGCGTTGTCGGAGGTCTGGGGGGCGCAGGCCGCGACGACGAGCGCGGCAGCCGCGAGCGCGGGGACCCGGAGCGAACGGACGGACAGCTTCATGGTGCTCCTCCGATGAGGTGTTGCAACATGCGCAATGACGGTTTCGCTGTGCACAACACTCGGAGGCTAGGGAGTTCATGAACACGACCACAAGAGGTCTCAACCACTCTGTGACCGGCGGACGCACTCCCTGCAACGCAGGGGCAGCACAAAGGCCCCCAGGGCGCGCAAAACGCACCCTGGGGGCCTCGCGGGGGCTAGCGGGCCTTACGGCCGCCGGGCCGGGGCCGGGCTACTTGTCGCCCTTGCCCTTGTCGTCACCGCCGCCGGCGCCCATGGACTCGTAGATCTCCTTGCACATGGGGCACACGGGGTACTTCTTCGGGTCGCGGCCGGGCACCCAGACCTTGCCGCACAGCGCCACGACGGGGGTCCCGTCGAGGGCGCTCGCCATGATCTTGTCCTTCTGGACGTAGTGGGCGAAGCGCTCGTGGTCGCCGTCGCCGTGGGAAGTCTGCGGCGTGGGCTCGACGAGGGTCCCCGTACCAGTCCCGCGCTCGGGCTCGAGAGTGCTCATACCGCCAAGAGTACTGAAGCTCACACGCATCAGTTGAGCGACGGGTCGTCGGGGTACGTGGCCACCATCGCGAGCTCGTTGCGCTGGCGGCGCAGCACCGAGCGCCACAGCCCTTCCGGGGACGGCGAGGACACATCGCCCGGTTCGGACTCCACGACGTACCAGGCGCCCTCCACCAGCTCGTCCTCCAGCTGGCCGGGCCCCCATCCGGCGTACCCGGCGAAGATTCTCAGGGATCCGACGGCCGAGGCGAGCAGCTCGGGCGGTGCCTCCAGGTCCACCAGTCCGATCGCGCCGTGCACCCGGCGCCAGCCCAGCGGGGCGCTCTCGCCGTTCGCGTCGCCGGGGATGACGGCCACGCCGAGAGCCGAGTCCAGCGACACCGGGCCGCCCTGGAAGACGACGCCGGGCTCGCCGGCGAGATCCGCCCAGCCCTCCAGGATGTCGCCCACGTCGACGGGGGTCGGACGGTTGAGGACGACACCGAGGGAGCCCTCCTCGTCGTGGTCGAGAAGGAGCACCACCGCGCGGTCGAAGTTCGGGTCCGCCAGGGCGGGCGTTGCCACGAGCAACCGCCCTGTGAGCGAGGACACCTCGGTCATGCCAGACATGATCCCGCATCTTCCCTCCATGTGGGGAGGCAATGCCGGTTCGGGAGTGAATGCAGCTCAGGGCGGACGGAAGCGCTGCCCGGCGCACAGCCGCGACGGTGACCGCTCGTGCCCGACGGGGAACCGTTCGTGTTGTGACAGAGCTATGACGTTCCTGAGCCGTACTTGGGCTTACTGAAGGGGGGGCGACGGCGATTACCCTTTCCCTCCTGGCCCCTGCCCAACTCATCGGAACGCGAGATACATGACCGTCAACGACGATGTCCTGCTTGTCCACGGCGGAACCCCGCTGGAGGGCGAGATCCGTGTCCGCGGTGCGAAGAACCTCGTACCGAAGGCAATGGTCGCCGCCCTGCTGGGCAGTGAGCCGAGTCGACTGCGCAACGTGCCGGACATCCGTGACGTGCGCGTCGTACGCGGTCTGCTGCAACTGCACGGGGTGACGGTCCGTCCCGGTGAGGAACCCGGCGAGTTGGTGATGGACCCCTCGCACGTGGAGAGCGCGAACGTCGCTGACATCGATGCCCACGCGGGTTCCAGCCGGATCCCGATCCTCCTGTGCGGTCCGCTGCTGCACCGCCTCGGGCACGCCTTCATCCCGGGCCTCGGCGGCTGCGACATCGGCGGCCGGCCCATCGACTTCCACTTCGAGGTGCTGCGGCAGTTCGGCGCGACGATCGAGAAGCGGGCCGACGGCCAGTACCTGGAGGCCCCGCAGCGGTTGCGCGGCACGAAGATCCGGCTGCCGTACCCGTCCGTCGGCGCCACCGAGCAGGTGCTGCTGACGGCCGTCCTCGCGGAAGGCGTCACCGAGCTCTCGAACGCGGCCGTGGAGCCGGAGATCGAGGACCTCATCTGCGTCCTGCAGAAGATGGGCGCCATCATCGCGATGGACACCGACCGGACCATCCGCATCACCGGTGTGGACCGGCTCGGCGGCTACAACCACCGCGCGCTCCCGGACCGCCTGGAGGCCGCCTCCTGGGCGTCCGCCGCGCTGGCGACCGAGGGCAACATCTACGTCCGCGGCGCCCAGCAGCGCTCGATGATGACGTTCCTCAACACCTACCGGAAGGTGGGCGGTGCCTTCGAGATCGACGACGAGGGCATCCGCTTCTGGCACCCCGGTGGCCAGTTGAAGTCCATCGCCCTCGAAACGGACGTGCACCCGGGCTTCCAGACCGACTGGCAGCAGCCGCTGGTGGTGGCCCTCACGCAGGCCACGGGCCTGTCCATCATCCACGAGACGGTCTACGAGTCCCGCCTCGGCTTCACGTCCGCCCTGAACCAGATGGGCGCGCACATCCAGCTCTACCGCGAGTGCCTCGGCGGCTCCGACTGCCGCTTCGGCCAGCGCAACTTCCTGCACTCCGCGGTGGTGTCCGGTCCGACGAAGCTCCAGGGCGCCGACCTGGTCATCCCCGACCTGCGAGGCGGCTTCTCGTACCTCATCGCCGCCCTCGCGGCCCAGGGCACGTCCCGGGTCCACGGCATCGACCTCATCAACCGCGGCTACGAGAACTTCATGGAGAAGCTCGTGGAGCTCGGCGCGAAGGTGGAGCTGCCGGGCAAGGCACTCGGCTGACACACACGTACGCCGATGGGGCGGCCACCCGGTTCCGGGTGGCCGCCCCATCGGCGTTGCTACAGCGCCCCGAAGGGGGCGCGGGGAACTGCGCGGCCGGCCAGGCGGCCCGCAGTCGCCCACGGCGCCACACCACAACGGCGCTCGGGCGGACCCTTACTTGCCCTTGGCGGCTTCCTTGAGCTTGCTGCCCGCGGAGACCTTCACGCTGTAACCGGCGGGGATCTGGATCGGGTCGCCGGTCTGCGGGTTGCGGGCGGTGCGAGCGGCACGGTGGGTGCGCTCGAAGGTCAGGAAGCCGGGGATGGTGACCTTCTCGTCGCCCTTGGCGACGACCTCGCCGACGGTCTCGGCGAACGCGGCCAGCACGGCGTCGGCGTCCTTGCGGGTCACCTCGGCGCGGTCGGCCAGCGCGGCCACCAGCTCACTGCGGTTCATGTTGTTACTCCCGTGTTCATTTGCCTTGAGGCGTGCCACGCGGCGGAGCCGCATGTCGGGCACAGCGATGTCGATGCTGCCAGGGTCCTCGGTGTGACCCGGGACCCGGGTCCGTCGTCAGACCCTCGCGCCCAGAGACGCATCCTGCCCCTACCTGCGGCGGGAAAGCCAATCCGGCGCCCGGAGGAGTCGTGAGAACACCCGTGGGGGTCACACGAAGAGAGGGCCTGAGCTTGGCCGTCACGATAAACGGCGTGCCAAGGCCCCAGGTTCCACGACGCGCCGTTACAAGGGCTTGCCGTGGCGATCCTCACAGCCCATGCACACTTTTCAGGGCTGTGAGGCGCCGAACCCGTGCGATTACTCGCCCGACGTCACCGCGGAGACGGCCTTCGCGGCCTCCCGCACCGCGCCGGCGACCGCGCCCGCGACCTTGTCGTTGAACACGCTCGGGATGATGTAGTTCGGGTTCAGCTCGTCCTCGGTCACCACGTCCGCCAGGGCCTTCGCGGCCGCGAGCATCATGTCCGTGTTGACGGTGCGGGACTGAGCGTCCAGCAGACCGCGGAAGACGCCCGGGAAGACCAGCACGTTGTTGATCTGGTTCGGGAAGTCGGAGCGGCCGGTGGCCACAACTGCGGCCGTCAGACGGGCGATTGCCGGGTCGACCTCGGGGTCGGGGTTCGCGAGCGCGAACACGATCGCGTTCTCCGCCATGGCGGCCACGTCGGGGCCGTCGAGGACGTTCGGGGCGGAGACGCCGATGAAGACGTCCGCGCCGCGCACGGCCTCCTTCAGCGTGCCGGTCAGGCCCTCGGGGTTGGTGTTGTCGGCGATCCAGCGCAGCGGCGAGTCGGCCGCGGCGTTCACCAGGTCCTCGCGGCCGGCGTGCACGACACCGTGGATGTCCGCCACGACGGCGTTCTTCACACCGGCGGCCAGCAGCAGCTTGAGGATGGCCGTACCGGCGGCGCCGGCACCGGACATGACGACGCGGATGTTCTCGATGGCCTTGCCCGCCACCCGAAGTGCGTTGGTGAGCGCGGCGAGGACGACGATCGCGGTGCCGTGCTGGTCGTCGTGGAAGACGGGGATGTCGAGGGCCTCGCGCAGGCGGGCCTCGATCTCGAAGCAGCGCGGGGCGGAGATGTCCTCGAGGTTGATGCCGGCGAACCCGGGGGCGATCGCCTTGACGATCTCGACGATCGCGTCGGTGTCCTGGGTGTCCAGGCAGATCGGCCAGGCGTCGATGCCGGCGAACCGCTTGAACAGGGCCGCCTTGCCCTCCATCACGGGCAGCGCGGCCTTCGGGCCGATGTTGCCCAGTCCCAGCACGGCCGAGCCGTCCGTCACAACCGCAACGGAGTTGCGCTTGATGGTCAGGCGGCGGGCGTCCTCGGGGTTCTCGGCGATCGCCATGCAGACCCGCGCCACACCCGGCGTGTAGACCATGGACAGGTCGTCACGGTTGCGGATGGGGTGCTTGGACTGCATCTCGATCTTGCCGCCGAGGTGCATGAGGAACGTACGGTCCGAGACCTTGCCCAGCGTGACGCCCTCGATGGTGCGCAGCTGCTCCACGATCTCGTCGGCGTGCGCGGTGGAGGTGGCGGCGATGGTGACGTCGATCCGGAGCTTCTCGTGCCCGGAGGCGGTCACGTCGAGGCCGGTGACCGAGCCTCCGTGAGACTCCACGGCCGTGGTGAGCTGGGAGACCGCGGTTCCGCTCGCGGGCACCTCCAGCCGGACCGTCATCGAGTAGGAGACGCTGGGCGCCGTTGCCATGGCCGACTTCCTCTGCTTTCACCGTGTGTCGCTGTATGCCGTCCGATCGTCGCACCTACCGCTGAGTAGGAGTTAGCCGGGCATGGATTGCGAACGTATTGTTCGCCACGTCTTCGCAAGAAAAGAGGCCCACGTCACATCGTGACGTGGGCCTCTTCTACGTTCATGACACCGACCCGCCATGCTCGCCTCGCGGCAAGTGGTCGCTCGTAGCGACGAAGGTTGGGCCCGGGGGCTTGGATCGAGCCGGTGTCACACCCAGGCTAACAAACAGATCCCGCAAGGCCATTCCCGTACCGCGAGTTCATTTCCCCGCCGCCGGCAAAGCCCCCGTTCGGCCCCGCTCCGTGCGTCAGTCCCGCAGCAGGTCCGGCACGCCGGACGCATCCGGCTCGTCGCGGTCGCCCGAGACCACCGTCAGCTGCTGGGTCGCCCGGGTCAGTGCGACGTACAGCACCCGCAGTCCGGCCGGTGACTCGTCCGCGATCTCCGCCGGGGAGACGACGACCGTGGCGTCGTACTCCAGGCCCTTCGCCTCCAGGCTGCCGAGCGCGACGACGCGGTCGCCGAGCCCGGTGAGCCACTTGGCCGCCTCCTCGCGCCGCCGCATGGCGACGACGACGCCGATGGTCCCGTCGACCTGGTCGAGCAGCCGGGCCGCCTCCTCGCGGACGGTCTGCGCGAGCGTGTCGCGGACCACAGTGAAGCGCGGCCGTACGCCGGTGGAGCGCACCGCCGACGGGGACGTCGAACCCGGCATGGCCAGGGCCAGCACCTTCGCGGCGAGCTCGGCGATCTCGGCCGGGTTGCGGTAGTTCACGGTGAGCTGGAAGCGGCGGCGCGGGCGGGTGCCGAGAGCCTCGTCGCGTGCCTCGGCCGCCTCGTCCACGTCGGACCAGGAGGACTGGGCCGGGTCGCCGACGACCGTCCAGGTGGCGTGCCGGCCGCGGCGGCCGACCATGCGCCACTGCATCGGCGTGAGGTCCTGGGCCTCGTCGACGATGACGTGGGCGTACTCGGTGCGCTCGGCCGCCAGCCGCTCGGCGCGCTCGCGCTGCGACTCCTCGCGCACCGGCATCAGCTCCTCCAGGCCGGTGAGCTGGTCGAGCGGGTCCAGGTCGCGCTTCTTGCGCGGGCGGGCCGGGGTGCCGAGGATCGCCTGGAGCTCGTCGAGCATGGCGATGTCGTGCACGGTGAGGCCGTCGCGCTTGAGCGAGCGGGCCACCTTGCGTACCTCGCCGGGGTTGAGGATGCGGCGCGCCCAGCGGCCGAGGCGGCGCTCGTCGGCCATCGCCGCGAGGACCGCCTTCGGGGTGAGCTCCGGCCACCACGCGTCGAGGAAGGCGATGAAGCTGTCCTCCGAGGCCACGTCCTCGTCGAAGGAGGAACGCAGCTCGGCGGCGAGCTCCGGGTCGGTGTGCCGGGTGGCGCCGCCGGACTGCGCCCACAGGGCGTCGAGCAGCAGCTTGCGGGCGCGCGGGCGCAGCAGGTTCACGGGTGCCGTGCCGCCGAGGGCGGTGCGGCGGACGCGTTCCAGCGCGTCGGCCTCCAGCTCCAGGCGGCGCCCGAAGGCGACGACGCGCAGCCGGGTGGGGGGTCCGGCGGGGGCCGGCACGGGACTGTCGTCGGCGTCGTCGCCGAAGGCGAGCTGCCCACCGCGGTCCGCCCCGGCGCCGCCGGCGACGGCCGCGCCGCCCGTACCCAGCTCCAGCGCGCCGCGCGCCGCCTTCCGCAGCACCTTGAGCATGCGGTACGAGCCCTTGGCGCGGGCCGTGGCCGGGGAGTCGTAGAGCGTGGCCTCGACGCCGTCGACGAGGGACCCGATCGCGCGGATGGCGACCTGGCCCTCCTCGCCGAGCGACGGCAGGACGCCTTCGGTGTACGCCACCAGCAGCGGGGTCGGCGAGACGATCAGGATGCCGCCCGCGTAGCGGCGCCGGTCCTGGTAGAGCAGATAGGCGGCGCGGTGCAGGGCGACGGCGGTCTTGCCGGTGCCGGGGCCGCCCTCGACGTAGGTCACCGAGGCGGCGGGGGCGCGGATGACCAGGTCCTGCTCGGCCTGGATGGACGCCACGATGTCCCGCATGGTGTGGCCGCGGGCCTGTCCGAGGGCCGCCATCAGGGCGCCGTCGCCGATGACGGGCAGTTCGTGCCCGTCCAGGAACGCCTTGAGCTCGGGGCGCATCAGGTCGTCCTCGACGCCGAGCACCTTGCGGCCCTTGGAGCGGATGACCCGGCGCCGTACGACCCGCCCCGGGTCGACCGGGGTGGAGCGGTAGAAGGGCGCCGCGGCCGGGGCCCGCCAGTCGATGACCAGCGGGGCGTAGTCCGCGTCGAGCACACCGATACGGCCGATGTGCAGGGTCTCGGCGATGTCGGCGGTGCCGTCGTCGCGCACCGCGCCCTCGGCGGGCTCGACGGCGGTGTAGGCGCCGTCGGGGCCCTTCTTGCCGTCCTTGCCGAGGAGCAGGTCGATGCGTCCGAAGAGGAAGTCCTCGAACTCGTTGTTGAGCCGGTTGAGGTGCACGCCGGCCCGGAAGACCTGCGCGTCCCGCTCGGCGAGCGCGCCGGGCGTGCCGACCTGGCCGCGCTGGGCCGCGTCGTTCATCAGGAACTCCGCCTCGTGGATCTTCTCCTCGAGGCGCCGGTACACCCGGTTGAGGTGTTCCTGTTCGACGCCGATCTCTCGGTCTCGCAGGGAGTCGAGCGCGGTTTCCTGTGGAGCCTGAGCGGCCACCGGGCCCCCTTCTGACGTGCTGGGCAGCCGTCAACCGTACGCGAAGGGGACCCGGAAAAGCTACGTCGACTACACGTCGACCTCGACGAGCTTGTTTCCGTCGAAGTCCATGACCTCGACATGATCGACCTCGTCGGGTGCCATGGACACGCCACCGCTGACGTAGAGCGGGTTCCTGGCCTGCTCTGTCTTGGCGTCCGGGATGCCGTAGCCCCACTTGGGGACGGACCAGGAGGCCGCCGTCTCGCGCTGGCCGTCCTTGCCGACGAAGATCAGGGAACACTTGAGCGGGCCCTTGACGCCCTTGAGCTCCAGGCCCGTCTGGGTGCCCCAGGGCTTCGCGTCCAGGCCGACGGTCGCGCTGACCCCGGTCTTCGCGTCGTTGCCCGAGACCTTGTTCTCGATACCGGTGAAGAGGTCCTTGGCGGGGTTGGTCGCGCTCACGACCCGGTTGCCGCCGTCACCGCCGCTGTCGCTGCCGCCACTCGCCGCCATCGCGGCGAACGGACCGCCGACGATCAGCGCGGCCGCCGCGGCCACCATGTAGAAGCTGCGCCGGCGCTTCTGGGCGCGCCGCTCGGCGACCTCGTCGACGAGGTTGTTCACCATGCGCGGGCTGGGCTTCGCCGACAGGGACTCACCGATCGCGGGCGAACCGGAACCCGGCAGGTCCGCGAGCGCGGCCAGCATCGGTTCCATTCCGGCGAGTTCGTCCAGTTGCTGGGCGCACCATTCGCAGGTCGCGAGATGAGCCTCGAAAGCGGTTGCCTCGGCGTCGTCGAGGATCCCGAGGGCGTAGGCGCCGACGGTCTCATGCTCACTCGGGCCCGGTCGTCCCTGCGTGGGGCTCATGGACCCAGACATACCCGAACCGCCCATCCCGAATCCCTGGTTTCCCCCGTAAACACTCATCACGCCGTCACCCCCCGCTCCTCCAGAGCCAGCTTCATCGACCGCAGGGCATAGAAAACCCTTGAGCGAACGGTGCCGCTGGGTATGCCCAGCGTCTCGGCCGCCTCATTGACGGTACGCCCCTTGAAGTACGTCTCGACGAGAACCTCCCGGTGGGCGGGGGTCAGGTCGTCGAGTGCGTCCGACAGCGTCATCAGCCACAGCGCCTTGTCGATCTCGTCCTCCGCGGGGATGACCTCCAGCGGCGACGGATCGACCTCCTGCGGCCGGGCCTGCCGACTGCGGTGGCCGTCGATGACGATGCGCCGGGCGACCGTCACCAGCCAGGGGCGTACCGATCCGGTCGCTCGATTGAGCTGTCCGGCGTTCTTCCAGGCACGGATGAGCGTCTCCTGCACAACGTCCTCTGCTCGTTGCCGGTCACCGGCGACCAGTCGAAGGACATACGCGAGGAGGGGTCCGGCGTGCTCTCTGTACAGCGCACGCATCAGCTCCTCATCAGGTTCCGAGGGCTGGGACATGCGATGTCGGGCCCTCGATCCACGTTCATTGGCCACGACGGAATCCTTGCGCACGCCCACCTCCGATGTCCGGGGGTTCCCCCAGTCGGTCGCTCGACCACCCGTACGCAAGCGATGCGTTGAGTGTTCAAAGTGAGGCGACAGTTTTCTTCGGAGTGACGTGACGAGCGGGACATGGCAGCACATTCCCACCGCGCGATCTTTACATTTCCGTCACATCGGCAAGATCATCTCCACGCTTCCCTACGGTCGCGTAGGTAAACGGCATGTAATCGAAATCACTTCGACAGCCGTTTCACAGAAGCCGCATAACGGACTGTCAGGCGCGGGTGAGGGCCACTCGGCGACGATGCCGGGCCACTCTTTCGCGATTCCCGCAGACCTCACTGGAGCACCAACGCCTCCTGCGCCCCCGTGATGTGTCGAGATAGACGATGGGGCAGTTGTCCCCTTCGCACTCTCTGAGCGCGGCCCGCGCGACGGGGTCGGTGAGCAGTTCCAGGGCGTCCCGCGCGACGGCCCCGAGCAGCGCGGCGCACTCCGGCGGATGATCCAACTCCCGCACCAGCGTGCCGTCCTCCCCTCGCACGGCACGCGGCGCCGGGGGCGCGGCGCGGGCGACCTCGTTCACCATGGCGAGCGCGATGTCGTACGACGGCCAGGGCTCGGGGGCGAGCGAGCCCCGCACCAACTGTCCTATTCGTCCGCGCAGTTCACGGAAGTCCACCAGCCAGGGCGGGCCGGCGTGGGCCAGCGGGGTGCCGGGCGGGACGAGACCGGCGCCGACGATCCAGGCACACAGCACCTCGACGGAGTCGAACCGTTCCTCCGGGTGTGTGGTCGCGAGGAGATCCAGAGAGATCCGCCCGGCGTCGAACCGCAGTTCGTACGGGTCCGTGGCCGTACCCAGTGCCATGTGCCTGTCACCGCCTAGGGGTCAACCCGGTCAGGAGGGGTCGGTGAGATGCCGTGAGGAGAGCTGGGGGGAGATCTGGGGGAACCGTTCCCTCTTACAGTGCCTGCCCCGTGGCGGGGCCGGAACCCCTCGTACCGGCGGTCGGCGCTGGACGACCGCGTATGCGGCTGCGCGTGACGGCCATGTTCGCCGGGCCCGCGCGGCCGTTGACTGAGGGACATGACACGAAACAACGGGATCGCCGGAACCGTACTGGGCGCGGCCATGGTCACCACGGGCCTGATCGCCGGGGCCTTCTACATCTTCGCCTGCGCCGTGATGCCGGCGCTGGCCCGCAGCGACGACCGCGTGTTCGTCGACGTCATGCGCGACATCAACGACGTGATCCAGAACCCGGTGTTCCTGCTCGGCTTCCTAGGGGCGCTGGTGCTGACGGGGGTGTCGGCGTGGCAACTGCGCGGCCGCCCGTACCGGTGGTGGGTGTGGGGAGCGCTGGTGGCGTACGGGCTGGCGTTCCTGGTGACGGTGGCCTTCAACATCCCGCTGAACAACGGCCTCGACGCCGCCGGGGATCCGGCCACGCTGCGGGAGGAGTTCGAGGATCCGTGGGTGGCGTGGAATGTGGTGCGGACGGTGTTGTCGACGGTGGCGGTGGGGTTTCTGGGGCGGGCGTTGGTGGGGTACGGCCGGGCGCGCGCCTGACCAGGGGCCGGTCCGCACCCATCAGCCCGTGCGACGTGAGCGGACGGGCCGGTCCGCACTCTTTCAGCCCGTCCGACGTGGGCGAACGAGCCGGTTCACATCCATCAGCCCGTCCGACGTGGGCGAACGAGCCGGTTCACATCCATCAGCCCGTCCGACGTGGGCGGACGGGCTGATGGA
>NZ_JBIDDQ010000021.1:0-144853 GCF_043195415.1 Streptomyces sp. Y7 | reverse complement strand
CCGCACGGGTTGGGGGGGGGGCGGGGTCCCGCGCACCGCCCACTTCCTCGGCTCGGGGAGCCTCAGTCGTCCGAGGTGTCCTCGTCGTCGTCCTTGTTGCCCGGCTTCGGGGGCATCGGCGGACGGGTACGGTCGCCGGGCGACGGGCCGCCGTCCCGGCGCCGCAGATACCGCTCGAACTCGCGCGCGATGGCCTCGCCCGACGCCTCCGGCAGCTCCGCGGTGTCGCGGGCCTCCTCCAGCGTCTGCACGTACTCGGCGACCTCGCTGTCCTCGGCGGCCAGCTGGTCCACGCCGACCTGCCAGGCGCGCGCGTCCTCGGGCAGCTCGCCCAGCGGGATACGGACGTCGATCAGGTCTTCCAGCCGGTTGAGCAGGGCCAGCGTCGCCTTCGGGTTCGGCGGCTGGGAGACGTAGTGCGGTACGGCGGCCCACAGGCTGACGGCCGGCACGCCCGCGTGCGTGCACGCTTCCTGGAGCACGCCGACGATGCCGGTCGGACCCTCGTACTTGGTCTCCTCCAGATCCATCCGGCGGGCCAGGTCCGGGTCGGACGTGGTGCCGCTGATCGGGACCGGACGGGTGTGCGGGGTGTCGCCGAGCAGGGCGCCCAGGATGACCACCAGCTCCACGCCCAGCTCGTGCGCGAAGCCGAGGAGCTCGTTGCAGAACGAGCGCCAGCGCATGGACGGTTCGATTCCTCGGACGAGTACGAGATCGCGCGGCTTCTCGCCGCCGACCCGGACCACGGAGAGCCGGGTCGTGGGCCACGTGATCTTGCGGACACCCGCGTCCATCCACACGGTGGGGCGGTTCACCTGGAAGTCGTAGTAGTCCTCGGCGTCCAGCGCCGCGAAGACCTCGCCCTTCCATTCCCTGTCCAGATGCGCGACCGCGGTGGAGGCGGCGTCGCCGGCATCGTTCCAGCCCTCGAACGCGGCCACCATGACCGGGTCGATCAGCTCGGGAACCCCCTCGAGCTCGATCACCCAGTGCCTCCTTCCGACGTGCCCTCGCCTGACGAACCAACCTTACGGCGTGCGGCGGGGGCGCCCGCAGCCCCCTTGCACGGGGGGCATGAACGGATCACTGCCCCGTTCGTCACCCCGGAACACCCCGCAGTCATCCGAGCTGTCCCCGGCGGTCGCGGCCGCTGATCAGGGCGGTTCGGCGACAGTTCAGGTCGTGTCCAGGCCACCGTACGCATGACCGCATCATACGTCGGATGATCGTTCAGAGATCCGATGACCGACCGGTCCCGCGCGTGGCACGACCACCGGCGCGCCGGGTCGGCCGGACCCGTCACCCACTCGTGTGGCCATGGCCGGAACGGCTCCGGGCCGGGGGCACGGCTGCGGAACTCTGCCTCGGGTGAGCGGAGTTGCGCCCAGGTCGCGCGTGCGGCGGGTCGGGATCGTCTATCTGACGCTGCTCGGGGCGGGGACGCTGGGGGCGCTGCTGGTCGCCCCGCGCGTCGAGGACCCGGCGGCCGTGGTCGCCGCGCTGCTGCCCACCCTGGCCGGCGCCTACCTGGCGTGGAGCGCCTACCGGGCGGACCGCGCCGAGGCGGCGGCCACGCCGACGGACCCCGGCGCGGTCGCCGACCGGCTCGCCGTCGCCGTACGCCGGCAGTGGGAGGCGGAGGCGCGGGCGCGGCGGCTTGCGGACCCGTATCCGCTGCCGGTCGCCTGGCGCGGCGCCGACACCGACCTCGCCGAGGTGACGCGGGGCCTGGCGGGCCGGGACGACGAGATCGGCACGATCCTCGCGGGCCGGATGCCCGATCCACGGCTGCTGGTGCTGGGCGCCCCGGGATCGGGCAAGACGCTGCTGCTCGTACGGCTGCTGCTCGCGCTGATCGAGGACCGCGCGGCGGGCGATCCGGTGCCCGTGCTCTTCCCGCTGGCCTCGTGGAATCCGGCGGCCGTGGATCTACGGGGCTGGATGGAGCGCAAGCTGGTGCAGGACCACGCCGCACTGGGCGCACCGGCGCCGGGGGAGTACGGGGACGTCTCGCTCGCCCGGATGCTGCTGGAGCGGCGGCTGGTGCTCCCGGTGCTGGACGGGTTCGACGAACTGCCCGCCGGCACGAGCGGGTTGGCGCTGCACCGCATCGGCGAGGCGTTGCCGTACGGCCGCGGACTGGTGCTCTCGAGCCGCCCCGCCGAGTACCGGGCGGCGCTGCGGCCCCGCACGGGCGTGCCGGCGCGGCTCTCCGGCATGGCCGGGATCGAGCTGGAACCGCTGGACGCACAGGAAGTCGCCCGCTATCTGCTGCGGGACGCGGGCGGCGAGGGCACCGCGGCCGCGGCCCGCTGGGTGCCGGTGGTGGCGGCGCTGGGCACGGGCACACCGGTGGCGCGGGCGCTCACCAGCCCGTTGACGGTCTCGCTGGCACGCTCGGTGTACAACCCGCGGCCGGGGGAGGGTGAGGGCGCGCTGCCCGATCCGGCCGAGTTGCTGCGGCGCCCGACGCGGGCGGCGGTGGAGCGGCATCTGCTCGACGCGTTCGTCGATGCCGCCTACCGGCCGCGGACGGAGCGGCCGTGTCCGTGGACCGTGCGTGAGGCCCGGCAGGTGCTGCGGTTCCTGGCGCGGCACATGGAGCGCGGTGCGGACGGGGCGGCCGAGGTGGCGTGGTGGAAACTGGGCCATGCCCTGCCGAGTGCCCTGCCCCAGGTGCTGGCCGGTGTCCTGCTGGGCACGCTGGGCTGGCTGGTGGAGGGCGTGGGCATGGAAGTCACCCACGCCTTCGCGCCGCAGGTGCCTTCGTCGCCGCGATGGGAGGAGCGCGGCGGACTCGGGGTCGTGGCGGCGGGGATCTGCGGCGGCCTGGCGGGAGGTCTCTCGGCGGCCCTGACCGTCACGTTGCTGTGCGCGGCAGCCGTCGCTCCCGACGTCTGGGCCGAACTCGTGCTGCGCCGCCTGGCCGACGGTGGCTCCCTGGCCCTCGTCGGGGTGATCATCTGCGGGTTCGCCTTCGGCGGCCGGACCGGTGTGCGGCTGCCCGCCGACTGGGACTGGCGGCTTCCGGCGACCGGGTTCGTCGCCGCGATCTGCTACGGACTCTGCTTCGGCAACGCCTGCGGAACCGTCAGCGCCCTGCTCTACGGCATCGCGGCGGCGGCCGTCGGCAGGGACGGCGTGGGCACGGACCCCGCCTGTCCCGTCGCCCGGGTGCGCTGGCGGTGGAGTGCGAGGGGCGTGTGCCGAGGGCTGCTGGGCGGGCTGCTCCTCGGGGGCAGCATCCTGCTGGAGGGGCTGCTCGCGGACGTGCTCTCCGGTGGCTCCACCCGGATGTACCTCGCGCCCGCCGATCCCGTGGCGGCGGGCTGGGCGGCACTCCAGGTGGGCGCCGTGTTCGCGGTGGCCTGTCTGCTCCTGAACGGCCTGCGGACGGTTCCGGTCGACCTCGGCGCCGGTGTCGACGGCCGCGCCCTGCTGGTCAACGACCGGCGCACGCTCGGCACCTGTGTCCTGACGGCGGTGGTGGTCGGTGCCGTGGTGATCGGCACTCAGGGCTGGTGCGCCACCGTCTGGGGGTCCACGGGGGTGTGGGGCGCGACCACGGACGGGAACGGGCAGTGGGCCTATGTGGTGGGGCTGGTCCCGTCGTTGCTGACGGGGCTGGCCATCGGGATCCGTCAGTCGGCCTGGCCCCGCTACGCGGTCGCCCGCTGCTATCTGGCCCTGCGCGCCGGGGCGCCCTTCGACGTCGTCGCCTTTCTCACCGACGCTCACGAACACCGGGGTGTCCTGCGCCGCACCGGCGCCGTCTACCAGTTCCGCCACATCGAGCTGCAGCACCGCCTTGCCGAGGCCGCGGCCGCACCCGGCGGTGGGTCCGGGGGCGCCGACCCGCCGCCGCGGCCCTGACTCACAGCGTGGACCGCAGCCACTGCTCCACGCTCGCGATGTGCACCGTCGCCCATGACCGTGCCGCCTCCGCGTCCCGGTCGCGCAGGGCCGCCAGGACCGCGCGGTGCTCGTGCAGGGTCCGGCTGACCGCGTCCTCCTGGGTCAGGCCCCGCCAGATACGCGCCCGGGTCGTCGGTCCGGACAGGCCGTCCAGCAGCGAGCACAGCACGGAGTTGCCGGAGCTCTGCACGATGCCCCGGTGGAACTCCAGGTCGCAGGCGACGAGTTCCTCCACCGACGGGGCCTCGCCCAGCTTGTCCAACTGGGCCGACAGGGCGCTCAGTTGCTGCTCACTGATCCGGGACGCCGCCATCGCCGTGGCCGCGGGCTCCAGGATGCGGCGTACGGCGAGGAACTCCAGGACCGTGTCGTCGCGGTGGAAGTCGACGACGAAGCTCAGCGCCTCCAGCAGCAACTGCGGATCGAGGCTCGTGACATAGGTACCGTCGCCCTGCCGCACGTCCAGGATCCGGATCAGCGACAGGGCACGCACGGCCTCCCGCAGGGAGTTGCGCGACAGCCCGAGTTCGGCGGCCAGCTCGCTCTCCTTGGGGAGCCGGTCGCCGGGGCGCAGGGCGCCGGAGACGATCATGCCCTTGATCTTCTCGATCGCCTCGTCGGTGACTGCCATGGCCGGCCTCCCTGTCGTTCAGGATGTCGTCCTGAGACATCCGACGTATCCCGCCATTATGCGGGGCTCCGGTCCGGGCCCCCGAGCGGCTACCCGCGTGCGTGAAGCCGCTGCTCCTCGGCATGGGGCGCCGGCTCCGAGGCCAGTTGCCGCTGCAGCCGCAGATGCCGGAACTCGTAGTACGCCCCCGACTGCCGCAGCACCCCCCGGCGGTGCGCCTCGTCCAGGAACGCCATGAGCCGCCACGGCATACGGCCGGACACGGCGAGCCAGACCCGGGTGACGGCCAGGCGGCCCCAGGCGCTCAGGGCGAGTGCGGCGGTGCCGACGGGAACCCACAGCTGGGTGCCCGCGTGCATGAACCCGCCCCAGTCCCGGGAGAAGGCCACGACCGGCAGGCAGACGGCACCGGTGACCAGGGCCGCGACACCGCCCCGCACGAAGGTGGCCGTGCGGTCGGTGCGCAGCGAGGACCGGGGACCCGCCGCTCGCATCACGTCGGACGGCGCGCTCAGGGCGTGATGGACCCCGCACACGCAGCCGCCGACCACCCCGACCAGGAGGCCCGCCGCGAGGATCGGCGGAAGGAGCCGCCCGGCGACGCCCCCCACGGGCCCCTCGGTGAGCCAGTCACGGCCCCGCGGCGGCAGCGCGTCCCGCATGCCCGCCGCCTCGGCCGTCACCGGGCCGCCCGAGGTCGCCAGACGCAGGACCACGGCGCCCCGGTGCGACCGGAACTCGGTGCCGGCGGAGACGAAGGCACGGCACCGCCGGTCCGTCAGCAGCGGCACCTCGCAGTTCGGCGGTGTCGTCCCCTTCGGGTAGGCCACCGGCCGGGTGCGCCCGGCGGGGTACAGCAGTGTGCCCCGCACCGGCCGCTCGGTGCGCGCGACCCGCACCCCGTGCCCCTCCCGGAACTCCCAGTTCTCGATCCGCCGCCCGTCGAGGTCGTCCCGGGAGCCCGACTTGAGCACCGTGACACTCACCGCGGCGGCGCCTCCGACACCGGTCGCGACCACGCCGATCAGCAGCGTCGCCGCCGTGCCCCGCGCCAGCTCCGCCGCGAAGCGCCCGGTGATCCGGCCGGGCCGGGCCCGTGGGGCGCTGTCCCGCTCGGCCCGCCGGGTGGCGCTCAGCAGCAGCACGACGCCCGCCACCGCGCAGACCGTGCCGATGAGCGCGGTCCAGGGGCTGTCGGCCACCCCGATCAGCACCCCGCCGACCACGGCGACGCCGCCCACCAGGAGCGCGCCCCCGCAGCCCCGGGCGGCGGCCCGCCGCCGGTGATGGCCCGCCCAGGGCAGGCTCAGCGGCACGGGACGCCTCGGCAGTCCCGCGATGCCGAAGAACAGTGTGAACAACAGCGCGAACAGACAGCCCCCGAACAGGTCCGGCAGCCAGCCGTCGGTCACCGCGCCGAACCGGTAGCCGAAACGCAGATCGTCCCGGAGCGCGAAGCCCGCCCACAGCACACCCGCGGCCGCGGTGGTGATCACCAACTGCCGGCGCAGGAAGACGATCCGGCGCACCCGGCCGGCCACCGGCGGCAGCAGGAACGCCACCCCGAGCGAGTAGCCCAGCGTCTGGCCCACCAGGTTCGTCACGAACGAACCGGCGTCCTCCACGGTGGCCAGATCCGCCGACGCACGGCTCAGCAGCCCGGGGAGCAGCAGCACGGCGGTCGCCGCCATCGCCACGAGCCCCGGCGCGTACACCCGCAGCAGCCGCGGCGCCATGGACTCCAGCTCCCACCAGCCGAGGCGCCCGGTCCCGCGCTTCTGCAACTCCCGCGCCAGCGCCCCGAGCCGGCGCCTCGCCTCCACCGCGCCCCGGTCCCCGGCGTCGTGGAACGCCGCCGGCACGAACGCCTCCAGCAGGTGTTCCTCGATCCGCTCGGCGTTCTCGAAGCGTGCGCCGTCCAGGAGTTCGGCCGGATCCCGGGACCTGTCGCCGTAGACGGTGCGGGCCAGAGCCACCATCAGCGGCACCGTCAGGACCGCGGCCAGCGGGTGCCCCGGGTCCTCCTGCAGGTACCGCAGCACCGGCGTCCACACCGTCGCCCGGCGGCCTCCGTCGCCGGGCAGGGGCCGGGCGGTGCGCTCCAGATACGCCGCCGACTGC
Organism: Streptomyces sp. Y7; assembly: GCF_043195415.1. Taxonomy (NCBI): domain Bacteria; kingdom Bacillati; phylum Actinomycetota; class Actinomycetes; order Kitasatosporales; family Streptomycetaceae; genus Streptomyces; species Streptomyces sp. Y7. The sequence continues at coordinate 138,183 of NZ_JBIDDQ010000021.1, read as the reverse complement.
CCGATGTCCAGCGGCACGAGCTCCACGACCTGGGCGGCCGTGAGGACGTCGCCCTCGTCCACGGCCGTCGCCCAGGCCTGCGGACGGCTGGTCAGCAACAGCGGTACGTCGTCGTCGAGTTCGGCGTTGACCCGCCGTACGGCCTCCCCGTACACGTCCTGCGGCAGCTCGTCGAAGCCGTCGAGGACGGGCAGCACCAGTCCGGTGTCGAGCAGGGCGCGCGCCAGGGTGCGCCGCCCGTCCGCGAGTGCGGCCAGGGGGCGGTGGTCGGTGGCCAGGCGCTCGGCGAGCCAGTCGCGCAGCCCGCTGTGCCGGGGGTCCCAGCCGGCCAGCGGGAAGATCACCGGCACCGCGCCGCCGGGCGGCCGGGCGGCCAGCCGGTCCAGGGTGAACCGCAGGGCCAGCACGCTCTTGCCGGAACCGGGTCCGCCGAGGACCACGAGCCGGCGGCCCGGGGTGCCCGCGAACGCGTCCACGATGCCGCCCAGTTGCCGTTCGCCGTCGCGGGGCGCGGGGATCCGGGGGACGTTCTCCGGATGGTCGGCCAGTCGCGGATCCGCCGCGACCCACCGCACGTCCACCGGCTCCGGGTCCTGGAGCCTGCGCAGCCGGAACTCCGCCGTCCACTGCTCTCGTACCGCATCGGCGAGCGCGTCCGCGGCCCGGTGCCGTAACGCCGCGGCCGGCTGGGGCAGGGGGTCGGCGTCGCCGCGCAGCACGTCGGCGAGGAGCGCGGCGACCGACACGACCGCGCCGATCACGGAGACGAGCACGCTCGCGGCACTCACGTCGTCGATCGCGCGCAGCACGGCCGCCAGCGCCACCAGCGCCGCTGCGCACACCCCGAACGCCACGCGTCGGCGCAGCCGCGCACTCCGCCATCCGCCACTCATGACCCGACGCTCCCCGTGCCTGCCCGAACCCTGTGCAAAGGCACTTTTGTAGCCGCCGTGCAGGGCTCGGAACGCCGATTCACCGGTGCGGGGGAGGGGCGCGCGGAAGCAATCGGAGGGCTGCCGGAAGCCCGGCGCCGCCGGGCTGCGCACCGGTTCCACGCAGGCGGAAGGGGCGGCTCCATCGGCGGGAGCCGCCCCTTCCGGTCGTGGCCGGCCCCGGTGCGGAAGGGGCCGCCCTCGTGCGGTCCGGCCTGGTCAGGGGAGTTGGCCGGACCCGGCGTCGGGAGAGGTCCATCCGGCGGAAACCTCGTCCGACGCCTGCGAGGTCACTTCTTGTCGAGCAGGTCCTGCACCTTCGCCCGGACGTCGTCCGTGGCAAGACCCCGGATCGTCAGCGTCGTACGGCGGCGCAGCACGTCGTCCTGCGTCTCCGCCCACTCGTTGTCCCGGGCGTAGACGACCTGCGCCCAGATCTCCGGGGCGTCCGGGTGGACGCGCTCGCCCAGCTCCGGGTTCTCGTTGGCGATGCGGGCGATGTCGAAGGCGAGGGAGCCGTAGTGCGTCGCCAGGTGCTTCGCCGTGTCGGCCGCCATGCGCGGACCCGGCGCCGGACGGTCGGTGAGCAGCCGGTGCGCGACCGCGCGCGGGTTGGCGATGCCCGGCAGCGGCAGCTTCTTCGGCAGGGAGGAGATGGGCTCGAAGTCGTCGCCGAGCGGGTGGCCCGGCAGCGCCTCCAGCTTCTTCATGATCGTGCGGCCGATGTGCCGGAAGGTCGTCCACTTGCCGCCCGCGACGGACAGCATGCCGCCGGTGCCCTCGGTCACGACCGTCTCGCGCTTGGCCTTCGCCGTGTCACCGGGACCGCCGGGCAGCACCCGCAGACCCGCGAACGCGTACGTGATCAGATCGCGGTCCAGCTGCTGGTCCCGGATCGAGAACGCGGCCTCGTCCAGGATCTGGGCTATGTCCTTGTCGTTGACCGAGACGTCCGCCGGGTCGCCCTCGAACTCCTCGTCCGTGGTGCCGAGCAGCAGCATGTCCTCCCAGGGCAGGGCGAACGTGATGCGGTACTTGTCGATCGGGGTCGCGAGCGCGGCCTTCCAGGGCGCCGTCCGCTTCAGGACCAGGTGCGCGCCCTTCGACAGCCGGATCGACGGGGCCGCGTTCGGGTCCTCCATCTTGCGCAGGTGGTCGACCCAGGGGCCGGTCGCGTTCAGCACGAGACGGGCGTTGACGCCGAACTCGTCCCCGGACAGGCGGTCCTTCAGGTCGGCGCCGGTCACCCGGCCCTTGGTGAAGCGCAGGCCGGTGACCTCGGCGTGGTTGAGCACGACCGCGCCCGCCTCGACGGCCCCGCGGACCGTCATCAGCGCCATGCGCGCGTCGTTCATCTGGTCGTCGCCGTACACGGCCACGGCCTTGAGGTTGTCGGTGCGCAGCTCGGGCACGTCCTGCGCCGCCTTGGCGGGGGAGAGGAGGTGGCCGACGCCGTCACCGAAGGCGGAGAGCGCGGAGTAGGCGAAGACGCCCGCTCCGAGCTTCGCGGCGCCGTGCGGCCCGCCCTTGTACACGGGGAGGTAGAACGTGAGCGGGTTCGCCAGGTGGGGAGCCACCTGGCGGGAGACCGCACGGCGCTCGAAGTGGTTCTCCGCCACCAGCTTCACCGCGCCGGTCTGCAGGTAGCGCAGACCGCCGTGGAGCAGCTTGGAGGAGGCGGAGGAGGTGGCGCCGGCGAAGTCGCCGGCGTCGACCAGAGCCACCCTGAGGCCGGACTGCGCGGCGTGCCAGGCGGTGGAGATGCCCAGGATGCCGCCGCCGATCACGAGGAGGTCGTACGACGCCTTGGAGAGCTGCTCCCGGGTCTCGGCTCGGCTCGGGTTGAAGCCGGAGGCCGGGCGCGTACCGAGGGCAGGCACGGACTGCAGGGTGGTCTGACTGGTCATTTCGGGTTCTTACTCCTCATCAGAGTTCGAGAGCGGGCGAGAGCCGTTCAGCTCTCGTCGTCCTCGATCCAGCCCATGGTCCGCTCGACGGCCTTGAGCCAGTTCTTGTACTCACGGTCGCGGGTCTCCGCGTCCATGCGGGGGGTCCACTCGGCGGCCCGGCGCCAGTTGGCACGAAGCTCGTCGGTGCTGGACCAGAAGCCGACGGCGAGACCGGCGGCGTAGGCGGCGCCGAGGCAGGTGGTCTCGGCGACCATCGGGCGCACCACGGGGGCGTCCAGGAAGTCCGAGAGGGTCTGCATCAGCAGGTTGTTGGAGGTCATGCCGCCGTCGACCTTGAGGGCCACCAGCTCGTCGCCGGAGTCCTTGACCATGGCGTCGGCGATCTCCCGGGTCTGCCAGGCGGTGGCCTCCAGGACGGCGCGCGCGAGGTGCGCCTTGGTGACGTACCGGGTCAGACCGGCGATCACACCGCGGGCGTCGGAACGCCAGTGCGGGGCGAACAGGCCGGAGAAGGCCGGCACGAAGTAGGCGCCGCCGTTGTCCTCGACCGAGAGCGCGAGCGTCTCGATCTCGGCTGCGGTGGAGATCAGGCCCATCTGGTCGCGCATCCACTGCACCAGGGAGCCCGTGACGGCGATCGAGCCCTCCAGGGCGTAGACCGTGTCCTGTTCGCCGATCTTGTAGCCGACGGTGGTCAGCAGCCCCGCGTAGGAGTTGATGATCTTGTCACCGGTGTTCATCACCATGAAGGTGCCGGTGCCGTACGTCGACTTGACCTCGCCCTCGGAGAAACAGGTCTGGCCGAACAGGGCCGCCTGCTGGTCGCCGAGCGCGGAAGCGACCGGGATGCCGCCGAGCAGGTCGCCCAGCTTGCCGCCGGTGACCTCGCCGTAGACCTCCGCGGAGGAGCGGATCTCGGGCAGGATCTGCAGCGGCACGCCGATCGACTCGGCGATCTTGTCGTCCCACTCCATGGTGTGGAGGTTCATCAGCATGGTGCGGGACGCGTTGGTGACGTCGGTGACGTGCTTGCCGCCGTTGACACCGCCGGTCAGGTTCCAGATGACCCAGGTGTCCATGGTGCCGAAGAGGATGTCGCCGGCCGCGGCGCGCTCCTTGAGGCCCTCGACGTTGTCCAGCAGCCAGCGGGCCTTGGGGCCGGCGAAGTAGGAGGCGAGGGGCAGACCGGTCTCACGGCGGAAGCGGTCCTGCCCGACGTTGCGGCCGAGCTCCTTGCAGAGCGCGTCGGTGCGGGTGTCCTGCCAGACGATGGCGTTGTGGACGGGCTCACCGGTGTTCTTGTCCCACAGCACGGTGGTCTCGCGCTGGTTGGTGATGCCGATGGCCTTGATGTCGTCACGGGTGATGCCGGCCTTCTGGACGGCTCCGGCGACGACCTCCTGGACGTTGGTCCAGATCTCGTTGGCGTTGTGCTCGACCCAGCCCGGCTTCGGGAAGATCTGCTCGTGCTCCTTCTGGTCGACGGAGACGATGCGTCCGTCGCGGTCGAAGACGATGCAGCGGGACGAGGTGGTGCCCTGGTCGATCGCGGCGATGAAGGGGCCGGCGGTGTGGGCGTCGGTCACAGTTAGCTCCTGGAAGTTCCGTGGTTATGGGGCTTTACGTACGGCGCGCGCTGAGAGTTTCGGTGCATCTCACCCGGATGGGTGAACTCACTGTTCCTAAGCGAAAGCGACGTTGTAGATGCCTGCCGCGATGGCGCCGCCGATGAGCGGACCGACCACCGGGATCCAGGCGTAGCCCCAGTCCGAGCCGCCCTTGTTGGGCAGGGGCAGGAGGGCGTGCACGATGCGCGGACCGAGGTCACGGGCCGGGTTGATCGCGTAACCGGTCGGGCCGCCGAGCGACAGACCGATGGAGACGACCACGAGTGCGGTGATCAGGGCGCCCAGGGTGCCCAGGCCCTTGCCACTGTCGTTCAGGCCCTGGGTGAGGACCGCGAGCACCAGCACGACCGTGCCGATGATCTCCGTGAGGAGGTTCTGCACCGCGTTCCGGATCTCGGGACCGGTGGAGAAGATGCCCAGGACCGGGCCGGCGCCCTTCTCCTGGGCCTCGACGGCCTTGGCGGTCGTGGCCTGCGCGCCCGGACCGCCGACGATCTCCTTGTCGGTGAGGTGGGCGTGGAACTGGCCGTAGTAGGCGACCCAGACCAGGGCGGCACCGATCATGGCGCCGAGGAGCTGTCCGGCGAAGTACGTCGGAACGTTGCTCCAGTCGTTGTCCTTGATCGCGAGTGCGACCGTGACGGCCGGGTTCAGGTGGGCACCGGACAGCGGCGCCGAGGTGTAGACCGCCGTGAGCACCGCGAAGCCCCACCCGAAGGTGATGGCGAGCCAGCCGGCGTTGCGAGCCTTGGAGGCCTTCAGCGTGACGGCGGCGCAGACGCCACCGCCGAGCAGGATGAGTATGGCGGTACCGATGGTCTCGCCGATGAAGATGTCGGAGCTGGACACCCGCGACTCCTTTGTCCTTCGTCCAGGGGAAGCCGAACCCCGGGTCCCACCGGTGGTTCGCGTTGCCCTCGGGGGTGAGGGCGATGCCGGCCCTTGGCACTGTCACACTCTAGCGCGTATTGCCGGTAGGTGTTCGACAATGCCGACCGATGGACGGGAGTCTTGTCCCGGCGTAAGGCGTGCGTCAAGGGTCCTGTTATCGAATGCTCGATCGTTATCGGATGTGTTGATTTGTCGACACTGCTCGATCGAACGCGTACTGCGGCGTAGGGGACACGCTGTGTTCCCGTGGTCCCGTTGATCCCGCTATGTGTGGTTATGCCAAGGACCGGAACGTCCAAGGACGTCCCGGTCGGCTCCTACTTGTCCGTGCGGCGCTCAGAAGCGTCCGGCACCCAGATCCCGTGACACGGCCCGCGCGCAGTCCCGCACCGCCGCGATCAGCTCGGGGCGCAGTTCGCCGTCCCGGCACAGCCGTTCCACGGCGCCGGTGATGCCGACCGCGCCGACCGGCATGCGGCGCCGGTCGTGGATGGGGGCGGCCACGGAGGAGACGCCTTCCCAGGTCTCCTCGACGTCCGCGGCGTACCCACGCGCGCGTGTCATGTCGAGGATGTGCTCGAAGCCGTCCAGTTCGCACATCGTGCGGTCCGTGAACGCCTTGCGGTCGGCCTCGATCGCCTCGCTGTGCGCCACCGGGTCGTACGCGGACAGCACCTTGCCGAGCGCCGTGGAGTGCAACGGCTGCATGGCGCCGATCTCCAGCACCTGCCGGCTGTCGTCGGGGCGGAAGACGTGGTGCACGATCAGGACGCCCTGCTGGTGCAGGACACCCAGATAGACGCTCTCGCCGCTGGAGCGGGCCAGGTCGTCCGTCCAGACCAGGGCGCGCGCCCGCAGCTCGTGCACGTCCAGATAGGTGGTGCCCAGGCGCAGCAGCTCGGCGCCCAGCTGATAGCGGCCCGAGGCCTCGTCCTGCTCGACGAAGCCCTCCTGCTGGAGGGTGCGCAGGATCCCGTGGGCGGTGCCTTTGGCGAGGCCCAGGGAGGAGGCGATGTCCGACAGGCCGAGGCGTCGCTCGCCGCCCGCGAGGAGCCGCAGCATCGCGGCCGCCCGTTCGAGCGACTGGATGTTCCGTGCCATCGCCGTGCTGCCTCCGTCCCCTTCGACCGTCGACCCTGCGACGTCGCTGCCGCCGTTCGGCAATGTCGAACACTACCGGTCGATGACGACCTCTCGCTAATGGTCGGCCGGTATCCGTGCGCGTCCTTCACCGGACCCGTGGCCGAAGATCGATCCTGCCGCCGCGCTCCGTCCCGCGTCGTGGACCGACCGACCACTTCCGTGCGGACCCGGCTACCCTGGCGGCGTGCGCCCACAGCGGACCGTTCCGCGCCGGGTGCAAAGCCGACAGCCGTCGCACTCCAGGGAGCCCTTTCATGGCCTCGTTGCCACCGACCCCTTCCGCCGACAGCCGGACCCGCGTGTCCGCACTCCGTGAGGCGCTCGCCACCCGAGTGGTGGTCGCCGACGGAGCGATGGGCACCATGTTGCAGGCCCAGGAACCCACCCTGGAGGACTTTCAGAACCTCGAGGGCTGCAACGAAATCCTCAACGTCACCCGTCCGGACATCGTCCGCTCCGTCCACGAGGCGTACTACGACGCCGGCGTGGACTGCGTGGAGACCAACACCTTCGGCGCCAACCACGCCGCCGCGGCCGAGTACGACATCGCCGACCGCGTGTACGAGCTGTCCGAGGCGGGCGCCCGTATCGCCCGCGAGACCGCCGACGCGTTCGGCGCCCGCGACGGCCGCCAGCGCTGGGTCCTCGGCTCCATCGGGCCCGGCACCAAGCTGCCCACGCTCGGCCACATCGGGTACACCACGATCCGCGACGCCTTCCAGCAGAACGCCGAGGGCCTGATCGCCGGCGGCGCCGACGCCCTGATCGTGGAGACCACCCAGGACCTGCTCCAGACCAAGGCGGCCGTGATCGGCGCCCAGCGCGCCCGCGAGATCGCCGGCCTGGACGTTCCGATCATCGTCTCCGTCACCGTCGAGACCACCGGCACCATGCTGCTGGGCTCCGAGATCGGCGCCGCGCTCACCGCGCTGGAGCCCCTCGGCATCGACATGATCGGCATGAACTGCGCGACCGGCCCCGCCGAGATGAGCGAGCACCTGCGCTACCTCTCCCGGCACTCCCGCATCCCCCTGTCGTGCATGCCGAACGCGGGCCTGCCGGTCCTCGGCAAGAACGGCGCCACCTACCCGCTCACCGCCCCGGAACTCGCCGACGCCCACGAGACCTTCGTACGGGACTACGGCCTCTCCCTGATCGGCGGCTGCTGCGGCACCACCCCCGAGCACCTGCGCCAGCTGGTCCAGCGCGTGCAGGGCGTCACCCCGACCGAGCGCGCCCCGCGCCCCGAGCCCGGTGCCGCCTCCCTCTACCAGACCGTCCCGTTCCGCCAGGACACCTCCTACCTGGCCATCGGCGAGCGCACCAACGCCAACGGCTCCAAGAAGTTCCGCGAGGCCATGCTGGAGGCCCGCTGGGACGACTGCGTGGAGATGGCGCGCGAGCAGATCCGCGAGGGCGCGCACATGCTCGACCTGTGCGTGGACTACGTCGGCCGCGACGGCGTCGCCGACATGGAGGAACTCGCCGGCCGCTTCGCCACCGCCTCCACCCTGCCGATCGTCCTCGACTCCACCGAGGTGCCGGTCATCCAGGCCGGCCTGGAGAAGCTCGGCGGCCGCGCGGTCATCAACTCCGTCAACTACGAGGACGGCGACGGACCCGAGTCCCGCTTCGCGAAGGTCACCAAGCTGGCGCAGGAGCACGGCGCCGCGCTGATCGCGCTGACCATCGACGAGGAGGGGCAGGCCCGCACACCGGAGAAGAAGGTCGAGATCGCCGAACGGCTGATCGACGACCTGACCGGCAACTGGGGCATCCACGAGTCCGACATCCTCATCGACACGCTGACCTTCACCATCTGCACCGGTCAGGAGGAGTCCCGCAAGGACGGCATCGCCACCATCGAGGCGATCCGCGAGCTCAAGCGCCGCCACCCGGACGTCCAGACCACCCTGGGCCTGTCGAACATCTCCTTCGGCCTCAACCCGGCCGCCCGCATCCTGCTGAACTCCGTCTTCCTCGACGAGTGCGTCAAGGCGGGCCTGGACTCGGCGATCGTGCACGCCTCGAAGATCCTGCCGATCGCCCGGTTCAGCGAGGAAGAGGTCCAGACGGCCCTCGACCTGATCCACGACCGCCGCAGCGAGGGCTACGACCCGCTCCAGAAGCTGATGCAGCTCTTCGAGGGCGCCACCGCCAAGTCCCTGAAGGCCGGCAAGGCCGAGGAACTGGCCGCCCTCCCGCTGGAGGAGCGCCTCAAGCGCCGCATCATCGACGGCGAGCGCAACGGCCTGGAGCCCGACCTCGACGCGGCCCTCCAGGACCGCCCGGCGCTCGACATCGTCAACGAGACGCTCCTGGACGGCATGAAGGTCGTCGGCGAACTGTTCGGCTCCGGCCAGATGCAGCTGCCGTTCGTCCTCCAGTCCGCCGAGGTCATGAAGGCCGCCGTCGCCTACCTCGAACCGCACATGGAGAAGACCGACGCCGACGGCAAGGGCACCATCGTGCTGGCCACCGTGCGCGGCGACGTGCACGACATCGGCAAGAACCTCGTGGACATCATCCTGTCCAACAACGGCTACAACGTGGTGAACCTGGGCATCAAGCAGCCCGTCTCCGCGATCCTGGAGGCCGCCGAGGAGCACCGGGCCGACGTCATCGGCATGTCCGGTCTGCTGGTGAAGTCCACGGTGATCATGAAGGAGAACCTGGAGGAGCTCAACCAGCGCGGCCTCGCGGCGGATTACCCGGTCATCCTCGGCGGAGCGGCCCTGACCCGCGCCTACGTCGAGCAGGACCTGCACGAGATCTACGAGGGCGAAGTCCGGTACGCGCGTGACGCGTTCGAGGGTCTGCGCCTCATGGACGCCCTCATCGGCGTCAAGCGCGGCGTGCCCGGCGCGAAGCTGCCCGAGCTCAAGCAGCGCCGGGTGCGCACCGCCGCCACCGCCGCCGTCGTGGACGAGCGTCCCGAGGAGGGCCACGTCCGCTCCGACGTCGCCACCGACAACCCGGTGCCCGAGCCGCCGTTCTGGGGCACCCGCGTCATCAAGGGCATCCAGCTCAAGGAGTACGCCTCCTGGCTCGACGAGGGCGCCCTGTTCAAGGGCCAGTGGGGCCTGAAGGAGGTCCGCAGCGGAGAGGGGCCGTCGTACCAGGAACTCGTCGAGACCGAGGGCCGCCCGCGGCTGCGCGGCCTGCTCGACAGGCTCCAGACGGAGAACCTCCTCGAAGCCGCCGTCGTCTACGGCTACTTCCCCTGCGTCTCCAAGGACGACGACCTGATCCTGCTCGACGAGCACGGCAACGAGCGCACCCGCTTCACCTTCCCGCGCCAGCGCCGCGGCCGCCGGCTGTGCCTCGCGGACTTCTTCCGTCCGCAGGAGTCCGGCGAGACCGACGTCGTGGGCCTCCAGGTCGTCACCGTGGGCTCGCGCATCGGCGAGGAGACCGCCCGGCTCTTCGAGTCGAACTCCTACCGCGACTACCTCGAACTGCACGGCCTGTCCGTGCAGCTGGCCGAGGCGCTCGCCGAGTACTGGCACGCGCGGGTGCGTTCCGAGCTCGGCTTCGCCGGTGAGGACCCCTCCGAGATGGAGGACATGTTCGCGCTGAAGTACCGCGGCGCCCGCTTCTCACTCGGCTACGGCGCCTGCCCGAACCTGGAGGACCGGTCCAAGATCGCCGACCTGCTCCAGCCCGAGCGCATCGGCGTCCAGCTGTCCGAGGAGTTCCAGCTGCACCCCGAGCAGTCCACGGACGCGATCGTGATCCACCACCCGGAGGCGAAGTACTTCAACGCACGGTGAGGCGCCCGGCGCCGCCGTCCCCGGGCCCGCGTCCGGGCCGGTCGGGGCGTCCCCCGGTGTGTTTCCGGTGTGCCCGGAGGCACACCGGCCAAACCAGGCGCTTCGGCCAAGCACGTCGTACACTGGACGGTCCACCGCAGGCCGGTTCCCTTGACGGGAGCCGGCCTGTCCGCCCCTCAAGGAGGTGCGCCAGGATGACCAGCACGGTCCCCGCGCCAGTAACCCGTACGGCCGATGGGTCGGCTCTGCAGGCTGTTCTCCTCGACATGGACGGCACTCTGGTGGACACGGAGGGCTTCTGGTGGGACGTCGAGGTCGAGATCTTCGCCGGCCTCGGTCACACCCTCGACGACTCCTGGCGCCATGTCGTGGTCGGCGGCCCGATGACCCGCAGCGCCGGCTTCCTCATCGAGGCCACCGGCGCCGACATCGCGCTCGCCGAACTCACGGTGCTGCTCAACCAGGGCTTCGAGGACCGGATCGACCGCGCCCTGCCGCTGATGCCGGGAGCGGCCCGGCTGCTGGCCGAGCTGGCCGCGCACGAGATCCCCACGGCCCTGGTCTCCGCCTCGCACCGGCGCATCATCGACCGCGTCCTCACCTCGCTCGGCCCCCAGCACTTCGCGCTGACCGTCGCCGGTGACGAGGTGGAGCGCACCAAGCCGCACCCGGACCCGTATCTGCTGGCCGCGGCCGGACTGGGCGCCGACCCGGCCAGATGCGCGGTCGTCGAGGACACCGCGACCGGCGTCGCCGCCGCGGAGGCGGCCGGCTGCCATGTGGTGGCCGTACCGTCGATCGCCCCCATCGCGCCGGCCGCCCGCCGCACCGTCGTGACCTCCCTCGAACAGGTCGATCTGGCATTTCTGCGCGGGCTGATGGCCGCCTGACAACACAAATGCGCCGGACGTTCACCCAGCGTGCAACATCGATAACGCGAGAATTCGGCAAGGAAATTCGAACGTTCCGGATGGCTGAATTCCGGCGCCCCCGAAGACCGGCCAGTTTGTGATGTTCGCCACGCCCACGGGGGTCGACAGGGAGCCGGCACTGTGCCGTCGACCCCCGACCGTACGTGCCGGACGCACCTTTGTGTCCCGATTGATGGGACGGTGCACGAATCCTTCCCTGCTCAGGTTTTCGTTGCGTCCGCGCCCGGTTCCGCTCCGTGATGGATCCTCAACTCCGGTCGCTTCGAACCCTCCTGCGCGCGCGGACTAATCTCATCGAGAGAACATCGCAACTACCCCCGTGATCCGCCGCGACACCCCTGCATGCCGGGTACACGGAGTCGACAGCTGGAGAAACCCGAGCATGAACCGCAAGACTTTGGTGCTGCCGGCCGTCATCGGCCTGCTCGTGCCGGTTCTCGCCGCCTGCGGCGGAACCGACAGCGGCAGCGACAACGGCGACGCGATCGTCGTCGGCACCACCGACGCGTTCACTGCCTCGAAGGACGCTCCCGCCCCCCTCGACCCGGCGTTCGCCTACGACGTCGGCACCTGGAACATCCTGCGCCAGACCGTGCAGACCCTGATGATCCAGCCGCGCGGCGAGGGCGAACCGGTCCCCGAAGCCGCCCAGAGCTGCGGCTTCACCGACAGCGGCAACGAGCGCTACGCCTGCACGCTGCGCAAGGACCTGAAGTTCGCCAACGGCGACCCGGTCACCGCCTCGGACGTGAAGTACTCCATCGACCGCGCCCGTGCCCTGAAGGCCGACAGCGGTGTCTTCGCCCTGCTGTCCACGATCGACACCGTCGAGACCCAGGGCGACAGCGAGGTCATCTTCCACCTCAAGACCGCGGACGCCACCTTCCCGTTCAAGCTGTCGACCCCGGTCGCCGGCATCGTCGACCCCGACATCTACGCCAAGAAGCAGCTGCGCGACGGCTTCGACGTGGACGGCTCCGGACCGTACACCCTCAAGGCCGAGGTCGACGGCGACAAGCTGGTCTCCGCCGTGTTCACCAAGAACCCCCACTACCGGGGCAGCCTGAAGGTGAACAACGACAAGGTCGAACTGCGCAACTTCGAGGACGCCGACGAGATGGGCACCGCCCTCGACAAGGGCGACATCGACCTGATGACCCGCACCATGTCGCCCGAGCAGATCCAGAAGCTGTCGGCCGACTCCGACGACCAGGTCGACCTCGTCGACATGTCCGGCCTGGAGATCCGCTACCTGGCCTTCAACACCAACGCCCCGACGGTCAAGAGCAAGGCCGTCCGCCAGGCCATGGCCCAGGTCGTCGACCGCGGCGAACTCGTCTCCAAGGTCTACGGCTCCCAGGCCGAGCCGCTGTACTCGCTGGTCCCGGCCAGCATCACCGGCCACTCCAACTCGTTCTTCAACAAGTACGGCGACCCGAACGTCGGCAAGGCCAAGTCGCTGCTGGAGGGGGCCGGGATCACCACCCCGGTGAAGCTGACCCTGCACTACACGACCGACCACTACGGCTCGGCCACCGAGAAGGAGTTCGAGCTGCTGAAGAAGCAGCTCAACGGCAGCGGCCTGTTCGAGGTCGACATCAAGGGCACGCCCTGGGCGACGTTCCGCCCCGCCGAGCAGAAGGGCGCGTACGACGTCTACGGCATGGGCTGGTTCCCGGACTTCCCCGACGCCGACAACTACCTCGCGCCGTTCCTCGACAAGGACAACTTCCTCGGCTCGCCGTACGCCAACTCCGCGATCCGCAGCGACCTGATCCCGGAGTCCCGCCGCGTCGCCGACCGGCTGTCCGCCTCTGGCAGCCTCACCGAGATCCAGGACATCGTGGCCAACGACGTGCCGGTGCTGCCGCTGTGGCAGGGCAAGCAGTACGTCGCGGCGAACGACGCCGTCACGGGCACCGCGTACGTCCTCAACTCCTCCTCGACCCTTCAGCTGTGGGAGCTCGGCCGTGGCGTGAGCGGCTGACGTCTCTCCGTGCCCGGCGCCCTCGACCAGGACGCCGGGCCTGGCCCGGGACCCGGGACGGGTTCCTCACAATCGACGACAAGGCACTCGTACGTGAACATGCGCAACCAGTGGCCGGTCCTGCCCGTAGTGGCAGGGCTGGCCTCCGGCCTGCTGACCGGCTGCGGCACGGAGACGGGGGACGCCGCCGGCACCGGCACCTCGGTGGTGATGGGGATGTCCGACGACGTCCTGGCCACCGACCCCGCCTCCGGCTACGACCCCGGCTCCTGGCTGTTGTTCAACAACGTCTTCCAGTCGCTGCTCAGCTTCCCCAAGGGCGCCACGGAACCGCAGCCCGAGGCCGCCGAGGAGTGCGCCTTCTCCGACACTCGGGCCACGGTCTACAAGTGCACGCTCAAGGACGGCCTGAAGTTCAGCAACGGCGACGAGCTGACCTCGAAGGACGTGAAGTTCTCCTTCGACCGCCTGCTGAAGATCAATGACCCCGACGGCCCCGCGGTCATGTTCCCGACCCTCAGCAAGGTCGAGACGCCCGACGACAAGACGGTCGTCTTCCGGCTGAACTCCTCCGACGCCACCTTCCCGAGCAAGATCGCCTCGGGCGCCGGCTCCATCGTCGACGAGGACCAGTACGACGCCGACGGCCTGCGCGAGGACGGCCAGGCGGTCGGCTCCGGCCCGTACAAGCTCGACAAGTTCGACGACGACGAGGCCGTGTTCTCGGTCAACGAGAGCTACAAGGGCACCGCCGAAGTGCAGAACTCCGGCGTGACGATGAAGTTCTTCCACGGCGACCAGGAAGCCCTGAAGAAGGCCCTGACGGAGAACGAGGTCGACATCGCCTACCGCGGTCTCACCGCCGGCGACATCGCCGACGTCGAGAACTCCGGCGGCGACAGCGGCATAGAGGTCGTCGAGGGCGGCAGCGCCGAGGTCCAGCACCTGGTCTTCAACATGGACGACCCGGTCACCGGAAAGCTCGGCGTGCGCAAGGCCATCGCCTACCTGCTCGACCGTGACGCCCTCATCAGGGACGTCTACCAGGGCACGGCGACGCCGCTGTACTCGATCATCCCGGCCGGTATCGGCGGCCACAACACGGCCTTCTTCGACACCTACGGCGCCCGCCCCTCCCGGGCCAAGGCCGCCGACGCGCTCCAGGAAGAGGGCGTGAACGGCAAGGTCAAGCTGACCCTGTGGTCCACCCCGTCGCGCTACGGCCCCGCCACCGACGACGAGTTGAAGGCGATCGCCAAGCAGCTCAACGACAGCGGCCTTTTCGACGCCGACGTGCAGTCCGTCGCGTTCGACCAGTACGAGAAGGACATCGCCGACGGCAAGTACGGCGTGTACGTGAAGGGCTGGATCCCGGACTACCCGGACGCCGACAACTTCACGGCGCCCTTCTTCGGCAAGGGCAACGTGCTGAGCAACAACTACAGCAACAACGCGATCACCGGCACGCTCATCCCGCGCACCGCGTCCGAGAGCGACCGCGCCGCGACCGAGGACGACTTCGGCCAGCTCCAGGACATCGTCGCCAAGGAACTGCCGATCCTGCCGGTCTGGCAGGCCAAGCAGTACGCGGTCGTCCGGGACAACGTCTACGGCCTGGAGTACTGCCTCGACGCCTCCACCGTGTTCCGCTTCTGGGAGCTGAGCAAGGGCTGACGGGTGCCGTACACGGCCCGATACGCCGAGGGCGCCCCTTCCTTCCGGAAGGGGCGCCCTCTTCGTCGCGACCCGGTCTCCTACTGTGCGCCGGGACGCACCAGACCGCTCTCGTAGGCGTACACCGCGGCCTGCACACGGTCCCGCAGACCCAGCTTGGTCAGCACATGCCCCACATGGGTCTTCACGGTCGTCTCGCTGACGAACAGGTCGGCGGCGATCTCGGCGTTGGACAGCCCCCGCGCCACCAGCTTCAGGACCTCCACCTCCCGCTCGGTGAGCGTGTGCAGGGTGTCCGGGACCGGCTCGTCGCCCGACGGCAGATGCGCGGAGTACTTGTCGAGCAGCCGGCGCGTGATGCTCGGCGCGAGCATCGCCTCACCGGCGGCGACCACCCGGATCGCCTGCACCAGCTCGTTGGCCGGGGCGTCCTTCAGCAGGAAGCCGCTGGCGCCCGCCTTCAGCGCCTCCACCACGTACTCGTCGAGATCGAACGTCGTCAGCACCAGCACCTTCGCCGGACCGTCCCGCCCGGGCCCGGTGATCTGCCGCGTCGCCTCGACCCCGTCCATCCGGGGCATACGGATGTCCATGAGGACCACGTCGGGCTGGAGGGCCCGCACCTGATCGAGGGCCTGCAGGCCGTCACCGGCCTCGCCCACGACCGCGATGTCCTGCTCGGCCTCCAGGATCATCCGGAAGCCGGTACGCAGCAGGGGCTGGTCGTCGACCAGTAGGACGCGGATGGCCACGTGAGTCTCCTTCGCTAGTCCGGCCCCATTCTGCCCTGCGTGCCGTCACCGGACTCGCCCGCCCCGACCGGCAGCGACCGCGCACCCCGGGGGACAACCCCGGGCCCCCCGGCCGCATCCGGCCGGACCGCCCTCACCGGCAGCGGATAGGGCGGGGGAGTACCGCCGAATTCCGGGCAGTGGGCCTGGTGATCGCACCAGCCGCACAGCTTCGTCGGCCGCGGCCGCCAGTCACCCGACTCCGTCGCCTGCCGGATCGCGTCCCACAGCGCGAGCAGCTTGCGCTCGACCCGCTCCAGGTCCGCGAGCACCGGGTCGTACGTCAGCACGTCACCGCTGCCGAGATACACGAGCTGGAGCCGGCGCGGGACGACGTTCTTCAGCCGCCACACCACCAGGGCGTAGAACTTCATCTGGAACAGCGCGCCCTCGGCGTACTCGGGCCGGGGCGCCTTGCCCGTCTTGTAGTCGACGATCCGCACCTCGCCCGTGGGCGCCACGTCGACGCGGTCGATGATCCCGCGCAGCTTCAGACCCGACTCCAGCTCGGCCTCGACGAACAGCTCACGCTCGGCCGGCTCCAGCCGGGTCGGATCCTCCAGCCCGAACCAGCGCTCGACGAGCTGCTCCGCCTCGGCCAGCCAGGTCGCCAGCCGCTCGCCCTCGGGGTCGTCCGCGAACAGCTCCACGACCTCCGGCCTGTTCTCCCGCAGCCGGTCCCACTGCCCGGGAATCAGGGACTTGGCCCGCGGAGCGGTCCGCTCGGCCGCCGGAGCGTCGAAGAGCCGCTCCAGCACGGCGTGCACGAGCGTCCCCTTGGTCGCCGCAGCGCTCGGCTTCTCGGGCAGCCGGTCGATCACCCGGAAGCGGTAGAGCAGGGGGCACTGCATGAAATCACCGGCACGGGACGGGGACAGCGACGTCGGCGGTATCACCGGCAGAACGGTGACCCCGGCAGTCCCCGCGTCATCGGCGGCCACGACCGCACCCTCGTCCGCCGTGCCCCCACCCGCCGCGCGATCACCCGTCGCGACCGTCTCCGCCGTACCGTCCGCCGCCGTCGGCTCCTCGTCCGCCACCGGCCCCGCGACCGGCGCCGTCACCGGCGCGACGTCACCGCCGCAGCCCGCCGCGGCACCCTCCGTGCTCGTCTCCATGTCCACAGACCTTACGGCCCGCCACTGACAGTGACCCAGCCCGGATGTTACGGCCGGTACGTCGGGGGAAACTGAGGGGGTGCCGGGGCGGAACGCGTCAGGACGGCCGCATACCATCGACCCGAGACCCTTCCGCCCGGCAGGCGCGGAAGACGCTGCGAACGAGGGGACACCGTGGACGAGAGCGGCGGGAGCGGGCAGCCGCGGTCCGGCACCGACGAGTCGACCGAGCGCCGACCAGACCGTACGGCACCGGCCACCGACCCGACACGCCCCGACCCGGCCCCGTCCGACGAACGACTCACGGACGCCCGTCGATTCGGCCCCGGCCGCGACGCCGCCGCCCCCGAAGGCCCCCCGACGCCGCCCACCGCCGAGAACACCCCGCAGAACGAAACCCCGCAGGACTCCCGCGACGCGGACGCCAAGAGCGACCCGCCGGGCACGGACGGCGACGGAGACCCGGGCAGCGGCTCCGCCGACCGCCCCGAAGCGGCGGACCCCGCCCCCGCGGCGGCCCCCCGCCCGACCCCGCCCTCCGCCGCACCCCACACGGACCAGGGCCCCACCTCCGACGCCGGCCGCAAGCACCCGAGCGGCACCCCCGGCCCCGGGAACACACACCCCGAAGGCACACACGGCCCGGACGGCCCCACCCCCCACGACCACCAGGCCACCCCCCACCTCGACCGCACCCTCGCCCACTCCGGCACCACCAAGGGCCGGCCGCCGCAGCGGCCGAAGGACCCCCGGGGCGGGCTGCTGATGGGGCGGCCGTTCGGCGTGCCCGTGTACGTCGCGCCGAGCTGGTTCCTCGTCGCCGCACTGATCACCTGGGTCTTCGGCGGACAGCTCGACCGGGTACTGCCCGAACTCGGCGCCGCCCGCTACCTCGTCTCGCTGTTCTTCGCGGTCGCCTTCTACGCGTCCGTCCTCGTCCACGAACTCGCCCACACGGTCGCCGCCCTGCGCTTCAAACTCCCGGTCCGGCGCATCCAGCTCCAGTTCTTCGGCGGCGTCTCCGAGATCGAGAAGGAAGCCGAGACCCCCGGCCGCGAGTTCGTGCTGGCCTTCGTCGGCCCCCTGCTCTCCCTCGTCCTCTCCGGCATCTTCTACGGCGCCATGCAGCTGGTCGAGCCCGGCACCGTCCCCGGCGTCCTGCTGGCCGGCCTGATGATCTCCAACCTCATCGTCGCCGCCTTCAACCTGCTGCCCGGCCTGCCCCTCGACGGCGGCCGCATGCTCCGCGCGGTCGTCTGGAAGATCACCGGGCGCCCGATGAGCGGCACCGTCGCCGCCGCCTGGGTCGGCCGCGCCCTCGCCGTCTCCGTCCTCGTCGGCCTCCCGTGGCTCACCCAGTCCGGCGCCCTCGGCTCCGACGCCGTCGACAACGTCGGCATGGACACCGTCATGGACGCCCTGCTCGCCGCCATCCTCGCGGCGATCATCTGGACCGGCGCCGGCAACAGCCTGCGCATGGCCCGGCTGCGCGAGCACCTCCCGGAACTGCGCGCCCGCAACCTCACCCGCCGCGCCGTCCCCGTCGAGACCGACACACCCCTCTCCGAAGCCCTGCGCCGCGCCAACGCGGCCGGCGCCCGCGCCCTCGTCGTCGTCGACGCCGACGGCAACCCCGTCTCCCTCGTCCGCGAGGCCGCCATCGCCGGCGTACCGGAGCACCGCCGCCCCTGGGTGCCCGTCAGCGGTGTCGCCCAGGACCTCACCGACGGCATGCGCGTCTCCGCCGAACTCTCCGGCGAGGAACTCCTCGACGCCCTCCGCGCCAACCCCGCCACCGAGTACCTCGTCGTCGAGGAGACCGGCGAGATCTACGGCGTCCTGTCGGCGGCCGACGTCGAGCGCGCCTTCGTCAAGGCGATGGCCCGACCGAACTGACACACCCCGCTGCCGGGCCCGCTCACCGGTGGTCGGCGACCCCCGGAAACGCCGGTAGGCTGTTCACATGTCCGAACCGACCGGTGCCGCCCGCCGTCGCGGGCCCTTCAAGGTCGGGGACCAGGTTCAGCTGACCGACCCCAAGGGCCGCCACTACACGTTCACGCTCGAAGCCGGGAAGAACTTCCACACCCACAAGGGTTCCTTCCCGCACGACGAACTGATCGGTGCTCCCGAGGGCAGCGTTGTCCGCACCACCGGGAACGTCGCCTACCTCGCGCTGCGCCCCCTGCTCCCCGACTACGTCCTGTCCATGCCCCGCGGGGCAGCCGTCGTCTACCCCAAGGACGCGGGGCAGATCCTCGCCTTCGCCGACATCTTCCCCGGCGCCCGAGTCGTCGAGGCCGGCGTCGGCTCCGGCTCGCTCAGCAGCTTCCTGCTGCGCGCCATCGGCGACCAGGGCATGCTGCACTCCTACGAGCGCCGCGAGGACTTCGCCGACATCGCCCGGCAGAACGTCGAGCGCTACTTCGGCGGCCCCCACCCCGCCTGGCAGCTCACCGTCGGCGACCTCCAGGACAACCTCTCCGACACCGAGGTCGACCGCGTCATCCTCGACATGCTCGCCCCCTGGGAGTGCCTGGAAGCCGTCTCCAAGGCACTCGTCCCCGGCGGCATCGTGTGCTGCTACGTCGCCACCACCACCCAGCTCGCCCGGACCGTCGAGTCCATCCGCGAGATCGGCTGCTTCAACGAGCCGACCGCCTGGGAATCGATGATCCGCAACTGGCACATCGAGGGCCTCGCCGTCCGCCCCGACCACCGGATGATCGGACACACCGGCTTCCTGCTCACCGCCCGCCGACTCGCCGACGGAGTGGAGCCGCCCATGCGCCGCCGACGCCCCGCCAAGGGCGCCTACGGCGAGGACTACGAAGGCCCCAACGCCGACGGTGGCGCCGGCCGCTGAGCCAGACCCCGTACCGCGTCAACGCACAGGCGCTGTGGTCGAGTTCCCAGGACACACCGGGAAGTCGACCACAGCGCCTTTCCGTTGACGCGACCCCCCAATCCGACAACCCACCGGGCGCCGCACGCCCCATCCGCGCCCCGACCACCCGACATCCGGCACCGGAACTCCACACCCCCGCCGTTCCGTCACACTGTGACGTGTGGCACGATGCTGGCCACTCACCCCCACCGGCACAGCCCTCACGGGAGACACTCCTAGTGCAGCAATCCGCCGTCCCGGAACTGGCACACACCCACACCCGGCCCATCCACTGGCTCGCCACCGCCACAGCGGTCGCCGGCGTCGTGGCGTTCTCCTCGGTCCTCCAGCCGGGCGCGGCGACAGCGGCCCAGGCAGCCGGCCCCGAGACGAAGCACGCCGCCGCGGCGGTCACACCCCCCGACCCCGCACGCATCGACTTCCCGCTCGAATGCGGCCCCGTGAAAGCGGTCGTGGTGAAGAAGGCCACCGGAGACCTCGACGGCGACGGCAGCCCCGAAACCGTGGCCGTCGTCCACTGCGACTCCCCGATGGGAACCCCACCCGACGGCGTCTACGTCCTCACGAACGCCAAGGAGACAGCCGCTCCCCGCGTCGTCGCGACCCTCGTCGACCCCAAGGACAGCATCACCGTCAGTGACATCGCCGTCCGTGACGAAGCGGTCGAGGCCGAACTGCTCGGCTACTCGTCGACCGACGTGCCCCGCTGCTGCCCGGACGTCAACGACAGCGCGAAATGGCAGTGGCAGAACGGCACATTCGTCCGCTCGACACCCGCCGGTGCCCACAGCGTCTGACCCTCGCCACCACGAGTTGTGAGAAATCAGACAGTAGTAACACCCCGTGAACGCAAGGTCACTCGGCGTCCGGACCGAAGACCTCGACCCTGTCCGAAACCCGACGCACGTGGATGCAGTCGCCCGGACACTCCTTCGCCGAGTCCACCACATCCGTGAGAAGCGGCAGCGGCACGGGCGTTGTGGCCCCCTTGGCCTGCAAGAGCTCGTCCTCAGGGCTCTTCACGTAGGCCAGCCCGTCGATGTCCAGCTCGAACACCTCGGGCGCATACTGGGCACAGATCCCGTCACCGGTACAGAGATCCTGATCGATCCAGACCTCCAGCGCCTCACCCTCGACCCCGGCCGTCCGCTCCACGCTCATCTCTCCTACCGCTCGCTACGTCGAGCCGAACGGGAATCCGGCCAGCTCTGACGGGTGTTGAACACTTCGACCCTACCTTCGCCTGGGTTCCAATCATGTGCGGTGGGTATTCCCCTGGCGTGAGGGAGAGCGCAAGGGTGAAGATCGGACACACCCCGACCGTCTTTGTGATCTAGGGGTTTCAATCGACACCCACCCAGGTAGGGTCTGGAAGCGTCCAGCTCCCCTTGGAGGAGGTGAGGACCGTGGCAGCCCACGACGACGACATGAACCGCGGCATCCGCCCGGGACGAGGGTCCGACGACCCGGCCGGGCAGATCGCCTACCTTGAGCAGGAGATCGCCGTCCTGCGACGCAAGCTCGCCGACTCTCCGCGACACACGAGGATTCTCGAAGAGCGGATCGTCGAGTTGCAGACGAACCTGGCCGGCGTATCCGCACAGAACGAGCGTCTTGCGAACACGCTCCGTGAGGCCCGAGACCAGATCGTGGCCCTCAAGGAAGAGGTCGACCGGCTCGCACAGCCGCCGGCCGGCTTCGGTGTCTTCCTGCAAGCCAACGAGGACGGCACCGCCGACATCTTCACCGGAGGACGCAAGCTCCGCGTGAACGTGAGCCCGAGCGTCGAACTCGACGACCTCAGGCGCGGCCAGGAGCTGATGCTCAACGAAGCCCTCAACGTGGTCGAAGCCATGGAATTCGAGAGCGTCGGGGACATCGTCACCCTCAAGGAGATCCTCGAGGACGGCGAACGCGCCCTGGTGCTCGGGCACACCGACGAAGAACGGGTGGTACGACTCGCCGAGCCACTGCGCGGCGTGAACATCCGCCCCGGCGACGCCCTGCTCCTCGAACCCCGCTCCGGCTATGTCTACGAGATCGTTCCCAAGAGCGAGGTCGAGGAACTCGTCCTCGAAGAAGTACCCGACATCGGCTACGAGCAGATCGGCGGACTCGGCGGCCAGATCGAGGCCATCCGCGACGCCGTCGAGCTGCCGTACCTCTACCCGGACCTGTTCAAGGAGCACGAACTGCGCCCGCCCAAGGGCGTCCTGCTCTACGGGCCGCCGGGATGCGGCAAGACGCTCATCGCCAAGGCCGTCGCCAACTCGCTCGCCAAGAAGGTCGCCGAGGTGACCGGCGTCGCCGCCGGCAAGAGCTTCTTCCTCAACATCAAGGGCCCCGAGCTTCTCAACAAATACGTCGGCGAGACCGAGCGGCAGATCCGCCTCGTCTTCCAGCGTGCGCGGGAGAAGGCGTCGGAGGGCACACCCGTCATCGTCTTCTTCGACGAGATGGAGTCCCTGTTCCGCACCCGTGGCTCCGGCGTCAGCTCGGACGTGGAGAACACCATCGTCCCGCAGCTGCTCGCCGAGATCGACGGCGTGGAAGGCCTGCAGAACGTGGTCGTGATCGGCGCCTCCAACCGCGAGGACATGATCGACCCCGCCATCCTGCGACCCGGCCGCCTGGACGTGAAGATCAAGATCGAGCGTCCGGACGCCGAAGCCGCCAAGGACATCTTCGGCAAGTACCTCACCGAGCGCCTCCCGCTCCACTCGGAGGACCTCGGCGAACACAGCGGCGACAAGTCGATGACGGTCCAGAGCATGATCCAGACCGCCGTCGAGCAGATGTACGCCGAATCCGAGGAGAACCGCTTCCTGGAAGTCACCTACGCCAATGGCGACAAGGAAGTCCTCTACTTCAAGGACTTCAATTCCGGCGCCATGATCGAGAACATCGTGGGCCGCGCCAAGAAAATGGCGATCAAGGACTTCCTCGAGCACAAGCAGAAGGGCCTCCGCGTCTCCCACCTGCTCCAGGCATGCGTGGACGAGTTCAAGGAGAACGAGGACCTGCCCAACACCACCAACCCGGACGACTGGGCCCGGATCTCCGGAAAGAAGGGCGAGCGGATCGTCTACATCCGCACCCTGATCACCGGAAAGCAGGGCGCCGACACCGGACGCTCCATCGACACGGTGGCGAACACCGGACAGTACCTGTAAAACCCAGGGCGGCTGCGGGTGCCCTCATCGGGTACCCGCAGCCCACTGTTTTTCCGGCGCAACCGGAACACAAGGCGTGCAAGGCAATGACGCAAATGATCTCCCCACCAGGGCAAAGGCGCTCTAGGCTCTTCCGTACCGCCGAGTCGCGCAGTGCGGGGACGGGCACCGCACACGCAACCGAGCGCCAGCGGTACTTGTGCGGCGCCCACGACCGAGGGTGCCGCCGGGCAAGGAGGGCCGCATGACCGTACGGCGAGTAATGGGCATCGAGACGGAGTACGGGATCTCCGTCCCCGGCCACCCCAACGCCAATGCCATGCTCACCTCATCCCAGATCGTCAACGCCTACGCGGCGGCGATGCACCGGGCCCGCCGGGCCCGCTGGGACTTCGAGGAGGAGAATCCGCTGCGGGACGCGCGGGGCTTCGACCTCGCCCGAGAGGCCGCCGACGCCAGCCAGCTCACCGACGAGGACATCGGCCTGGCCAACGTGATCCTCACCAACGGAGCACGGCTCTACGTCGACCATGCCCACCCCGAATACAGCTCGCCCGAGGTCACCAACCCGCGAGACGCAGTCCTGTGGGACAAGGCCGGCGAGCGCATCATGGCCGAGGCCGCCGAGCGAGCAGCCCAGCTCCCCGGCGCCCAGCCCATCCACCTCTACAAGAACAACACCGACAACAAGGGCGCCTCCTACGGCACGCACGAGAACTACCTGATGAAGCGGGAGACCGCCTTCTCGGACATCGTGCGCCACCTCACGCCCTTCTTCGTCTCCCGCCAGGTCTTCGCCGGAGCCGGCCGCGTCGGCATCGGCCAGGACGGCCACGAACACGGCTTCCAGCTCAGCCAGCGCGCGGACTACTTCGAGGTCGAGGTGGGGCTGGAGACCACCCTGAAGCGCCCGATCATCAACACCCGCGACGAGCCACACGCCGACGCCGAGAAATACCGCCGGCTCCACGTGATCATCGGCGACGCGAACCTCTCCGAGATCTCGACCTACCTCAAGCTGGGCACGACCGCCCTGGTCCTGTCCATGATCGAGGACGGCTTCATCGCGGTGGACCTGGCCGTCGACCAGCCCGTACGCACGCTCCACCAGGTCTCGCACGACCCCTCCCTGAAGCGTCTGGTCACCCTCCGCAGCGGCCGCACACTCACCGCCGTACAGCTCCAGATGGAGTACTACGAACTCTCCCGCAAATACGTCGAGGAGCGCTTCGGCGCGGACGCCGACGAGCAGACCAAGGACGTCCTGTCCCGCTGGGAGGACACCCTCAACCGGCTCGAGCGCGACCCGATGAGCCTCTCCGGCGAGCTGGACTGGGTCGCCAAGCGGGAGCTCATGGAGGGCTACCGCCGCCGCGACGACCTCGACTGGGACGCCGCAAGGCTCCACCTCGTCGACCTCCAGTACGCCGACGTACGCCCCGAGAAGGGCCTCTACAACCGTCTGGTGGCCCGCGGCCGCATCAAGCGCCTGCTGGACGAGCAGTCCGTGGAACGGGCGCAGGTCAAGCCTCCTGAGGACACCCGGGCGTACTTCCGGGGCCGCTGCCTGGAGCAATACGCCGACGACGTCGCCGCGGCTTCCTGGGACTCGGTCATCTTCGATCTCCCCGGCCGCGACTCCCTCCAGCGGGTTCCAACCCTCGAACCGCTTCGCGGAACGCGAAATCACGTCAAGGAGCTCCTGGACCGCTGCCGGACCGCGGAAGACCTGGTCAGGGTCCTGTCAGGGAACTGATCCGGCCCGGGCGGCCTCGGCCGGACATCGGCCGGGCAGGGTGGAAAACCCGGCGCCCGGGAATCATCGAGGTGGCCCCCGTACGTTGGAGAAACTGCGGGGCCGATGTCAGACCCGGCTTGTAGGGTCTGATCATCACCGATCGGCAGGAAAGCCGACCTGTCGAACATGTCGGGCGACACGAGCGGGGTGAGGGATATGGCAACCAAGGACACCGGCGGCGGACAGCAGAAGGCCACGCGCTCCACCGAAGAAGTCGAGGAGCAGGCTGCGGAGACGCAGGCCTCCGAGGACCTCAAGGAGCGCCAGGAGAAGCTGAGCGACGACGTGGACTCGGTTCTGGACGAGATTGACGACGTACTCGAGGAAAATGCCGAGGATTTCGTTCGCTCCTTCGTGCAAAAGGGTGGCCAGTAAAGGAGATCTGGCCGCTTTTGCCTTCGGATCGAAGGTGGCGGGGGATGAGGGTGGCTGGGGATCCGAACGCGAAACAGTGCACGGGTTGCAAGCGCGACCTGTCTCCTGAGGCATTCGCACGGGACAGGAACCGGCGTGATGGCCTTCAGGTGCGGTGTCGGGAGTGCGTGGCGGAATACAGCGCAGCGCACTACCGGCGCCGCCGGGAGGCCATGGGCAAGCCGGTACGGGAGAAGGTGGACGTCCCGGCCGGGCACAAGATCTGTCGGACGTGCGGTGAGGTCAAGCCGCACAGTGAGTGGCATCGGAACGCCACTGCGTCCGACGGTCTGTCGACACGGTGCAAGGCGTGCCGGGCCGTCCAGGGACGGCAGGGTCACCTGAAGCGCCAGTACGGCATCACCGAAGCCGAGCGCGACGAGTTGGTTGCCTCTCAAGGAGGCGTCTGCTGCATATGTTTGGCAGCTTTGCCCGAGCATGTGGATCACTGCCACGAGACGGGTAGGGTCCGTGGCGTACTGTGCTTCAGCTGCAACGCCGCACTGGGGCAATTCAAGGATCGGCCCGACGTCATAAGGCGGGCTGCTGCTTACGTGGAAGGAATCGCGTGGAAGCCAACACTCGTAGCACCGGGCGTCTACCAGCTGCCTTCCTGACGCCTGGGTCGTCCTCCTTCATGGACTTTCTCTCCGACCACCAGCCGGAGCTGCTGCCCGGCAAGCGTCAACTCCCGCCCACGCAGGGTGTGATCGAGGCGCCGCACGGCACGACCATCGTGGCCGTCACCTTCCCCGGAGGTGTCGTCCTCGCCGGTGACCGTCGCGCCACCATGGGCAACGTCATCGCGCAGCGCGACATCGAGAAGGTGTTCCCCGCCGACGAGTACTCGGCCGTGGGTATCGCCGGTACGGCCGGCCTGGCGGTCGAGATGGTCAAGCTCTTCCAGCTGGAGCTGGAGCACTTCGAGAAGGTCGAGGGCGCCCAGCTGTCGCTGGAGGGCAAGGCGAACCGGTTGTCGACCATGATCCGGTCCAACCTCGGCATGGCGATGCAGGGGCTGGCCGTGGTGCCGTTGTTCGCCGGGTACGACGTGGACCGCGAGCGGGGGCGGATCTTCTCCTACGACGTGACCGGCGGTCGTTCCGAGGAGCACGGCTTCGCCGCCACGGGTTCCGGTTCGATCTTCGCGCGTGGCGCCATGAAGAAGCTCTTCCGTGATGATCTGAGCGAGGCCGAGGCCACGACGCTGGTGGTGCAGGCCTTGTACGACGCGGCCGACGACGACTCGGCGACCGGTGGTCCCGATGTCGCCCGCCGGATCTACCCGATCGTCACCGTGATCACCGAGGACGGTTTCCGTCGGCTGGGCGATGACGAGTCCTCCGAGATCGCCCGCTCGATCCTGGAGCGGCGTCTGGAGCAGCCCGACGGTCCGCGGGCCGCGCTGCTGTAGGCGCGGGTTCCGTCTTATCAAGGTGATCCTGTGACTTCGACAGAAAGGGACGGATAACCGGTGTCGACGCCGTTCTATGTCTCACCCCAGCAGGCCATGGCCGACCGGGCGGAGTACGCCCGCAAGGGCATCGCGCGTGGTCGCAGCCTGGTCGTGCTCCAGTACGCCGACGGCATCGTGTTCGTCGGCGAGAACCCGTCCCGTGCGCTGCACAAGTTCAGCGAGATCTACGACCGCATCGGCTTCGCGGCGGCCGGCAAGTACAACGAGTACGAGAATCTGCGGATCGGTGGTGTGCGGTATGCCGATCTTCGTGGTTACACCTATGACCGTGACGATGTGACCGCGCGTGGTCTGGCGAACGTCTACGCCCAGACGCTGGGCACGATCTTCTCCTCGGCGGCCGAGAAGCCGTACGAGGTGGAGCTGGTCGTCGCCGAGGTGGGCGCGACGCCGGAGGGTGACCAGATCTACCGGTTGCCGCACGACGGGTCGATCGTGGACGAGCACGGCTCGGTCGCGGTCGGCGGTAACGCGGAGCTGATCAGTAACTACCTGGATCAGCGTCATCAGGACGGCATGACGCTCGCCGAGGCGTTGAAGCTGGCCGTGCAGGCGCTGTCGCGCGAGTCGAACGGCACTCAGCGGGAGATCCCCGCGGAGCGCCTGGAGGTCGCGGTGCTGGACCGGACGCGTCCGCAGTCGCGCAAGTTCAAGCGCATCGTGGGGCGTCAGCTCGCCCGGCTGCTGGAGGCCGGTGGAGCGGCCACCGAGGCCGAGAGCGCCGACGACGAGTCCTCGGAGGAGTCCGGCACGTCCGAGGAGTAGCCGCGCCCCCGCTTCATCCTGCCCGTACTGTGCCCCGGCCGACCTTCGGCCGGGGCACAGGGCGTTCCCGGGGGCCGTCAGGGGGCGCTGGGTGGCGCTGTGGAGCCTCGTACGACGAGTTGGACCGGAATGTCGCCCTCTTCCGGCTCGCGGCCTTCCAGGACCGCCAGGAGGGCTTGCATGCCGCGTTCGCCGAAGAGTTCCGCGTCCAGTCGGACGGTGGTGAGTTCGGGGTCGATGGCGGTGGCGAGGGCCAGGTCGTCGAGGCCGGTGACGGAGAGGTCGTCGGGGATGCGCAGGCCCAGGCGTCGTGCCGCCTTGTAGGCGCCGGCGGCGAGTTTGTCGTCGTCGCAGATGATCGCGGTGGGGCGGGGGCCGTGGGCGGCGAGCGCGGTCTCGGCGGCGGTGCGGGCGCCGTCGATGGAGATGGGGGCGCGCGTGGTCAGCAGTGAGGTGCCGGGGGTCCGGGCGAGCCGGGTGGCCAGTTCGTGGGCGCGCACTTCGAAGGTCCAGGACGCGATGTCGGCGGCGAGGTGCAGGAAGCGGCGGTGGCCGAGGCTCAGCAGGTGTTCGGCGACCTGGCGGACGCCGTCGGCGATGTCGAGGTTCACGGTCGCGGCGCCGAGGCTGCCGGCGGGGTCGCTGTCGAGCATGACGAGGGGGAGTTGGTCGCCGCGGATGGGGGTGAGGGCGTCGGCGGCCATGGAGGAGGCGATGACGCCGTCGAGGGCGGCCTGGGCGGAGGCGAAGGGGTTGCGGGCGGGGCCGATGCCTTCGGGGGAGGGGTAGAGGACGACGCCGAAGCCGTGCCGGGCGGCGATGCGGGCGGCGCCGGTGTAGACGCCGGCGAAGAATTCGGTGGTGAGGGCGGGGACCACCAGGAGTACGGTGCGGGTGTGGCCGAGGCGCAGGTTGCGGGCGGCGAGGTTGGGCCGGTAGCCGAGTTCGCGGGCTGCTTCCCGTACGCGTTCGGCGGTGGCCGCGGAGACGCGGCCGCGCCATTTGTCGCCGAGGACGAGGGATACCGCGGCCTGGGACACGCCCGCTGCCTGGGCCACGTCGCGGCTGGTGGGGCGTGTGCTGCCGTGTGCCACCTTCCGTCTGCTCCTTCATCTGGACTCGTGAACAGCGCACATGGTACGTATGACGGAGGACGTTATACGTAAAACTTCAGCGGAGGGCGGCGCGGCCGATGACCGGCGCATACGTGGAGATCCTGAGGGCGAGGCATGCCGCCCGGCTGCTCGCCGGCACCCTCGTAGGGCGGCTGCCGAACGCCGTCGCCGCGCTCGCGATCCTGCTGTTCGTGCGCGCGGAGGGCGGCTCCTACACCCTGGCCGGTGCGCTGGCGGCCGTGTACGGCGTGGCCAACGCGGTCGGTCAGCCGCTGCTGGGGCGTCTGGTCGACCTGCACGGTCAGCCGCGGGTGCAGCTCCCGGCCGCGATCGCCTCGGCGCTCGCCATGGCCGCCTTCGCCTTCGTGGGCATCGCCCCGCTGTCGCTCGCCTACGCGGCGGTGGCCGCCGCCGGACTGTTCACGCCGCCCCTGGAGGGCGGTCTGCGGGCGTTGTGGGGGTCGGTCCTGCACAAGGAGGGCCAGGTGCACACCGCGTACGCCATGGACGCGGTGGCGCAGGAAGTCATGTTCACCGTGGGTCCGTTGCTGCTGACGTTGTGCGCGTCGCTGTGGTCGGCCCAGGCGGCGCTGCTCGTGCTGAACGTCATCGGGGTGCTGGGCGCCCTGTGGGTGGTCGTGTCGCCGCCCTCGCGCGCGTGGCGCTCGGCACCGCGTGAGGCGCACTGGCTGGGGGCGCTGCGTTCGGCGGGCCTGCTGGCGCTGCTCGGGGCGTTCCTGTTCGTGGGCGTGGCGATGGGGTCGATCGCGGTGGCGGCGGTGTCGTACGCGGACGGCCACGGCGGTGACGTGGTGTACGGCTGGCTGATGGCGGGGCTCGGGCTCGGTGCCCTGATCGGCGGCACGGTGTACGGGGCGCGGCAGTGGGGTGGCGAGCCGGCGCGGCGACTGCGGCTGCTGGTGGCCCTTCTGGCGGTGTGTTACCTGCCCCTGATGCTGATGCCGGGCGCGGTCCCCATGACGCTTCTGGCGGTACTCGCCGGGGTGTTCCTGGCGCCGTGCATCGCGTGTGCCTTCGTGCTCGTCGACCGGCACGCGCCGCGGGGGACGGTCACCGAGGCGTTCTCCTGGCTTGTGACCACGTTCACCGTGGGCGCGTCCGTCGGAACGGGCCTCGCGGGGCCGGTGGTCGAGGCGGGTGGGGCCTTCTGGGGGTTCGCCGTGCCGGGTGGTGCGGGGGCGGTGTCGTTGCTGGTCCTGCTGGCCACCGGACGGGTCCTCGCAGCTCCCGGCAGGGGTGCGGTGGTTGCGGCTTCATCGGAAAATGATCCAAACCGTGCCGTCGAACCCCGTTTCAGCTCAGGGGATCGGGCGTAATGTTCAGTCATGGACCGCCGCATTTTCGGGCTGGAGAACGAGTACGGCGTCACGTGCACGTTCAGGGGACAGCGCCGCCTGTCGCCTGACGAGGTGGCGCGGTACCTCTTCCGCCGTGTCGTGTCATGGGGCCGCAGCAGCAATGTCTTTCTGCGAAACGGCGCCCGCCTCTATCTCGACGTGGGATCGCATCCGGAATACGCCACACCGGAATGCGACAACGTGACCGAACTGGTCACCCACGACAAAGCGGGCGAGCGCATTCTCGAGGGACTCCTGGTGGACGCCGAACGACGCCTGCACGAGGAGGGAATCGCGGGCGACGTCTACCTCTTCAAGAACAACACCGACTCGGCGGGCAACTCCTACGGTTGCCATGAGAACTATCTCGTGGCACGGCACGGGGAGTTCTCCCGGC
The DNA here is from genome assembly GCF_043195415.1 of Streptomyces sp. Y7. Classification (NCBI taxonomy): domain Bacteria; kingdom Bacillati; phylum Actinomycetota; class Actinomycetes; order Kitasatosporales; family Streptomycetaceae; genus Streptomyces; species Streptomyces sp. Y7. The sequence continues at coordinate 107,999 of NZ_JBIDDQ010000021.1, read as the reverse complement.
TCGCGGACATCCTCATTCCGTTCCTGGTCACCAGGCAGCTTCTCTGTGGCGCCGGAAAGGTGCTGCAGACCCCGCGGGGCGCGGTGTACTGCGTCAGCCAGCGGGCCGAGCACATCTGGGAGGGCGTCTCCTCGGCGACGACCCGCTCCCGGCCGATCATCAACACGCGCGACGAGCCGCACGCGGACGCGGAGCGCTACCGCCGTCTCCACGTCATCGTGGGTGACTCGAACATGTCCGAGACGACCATGCTGCTCAAGGTCGGCGCGACCGACCTGGTGCTGCGCATGATCGAGGCGGGCACCGTGATGCGCGACCTGACCCTGGAGAACCCCATCCGGGCGATCCGCGAGGTCAGCCACGACATCACCGGCCGGCGCAAGGTGCGCCTGGCCAGCGGCCGCGAGGCGTCCGCTCTCGAGGTGCAGCGCGAGTACTACGAGAAGGCCGTGGACTTCTGCGAGCGCCGCGGCATCCGCACGGGCACCGTCGAGCAGGTGCTGGAGCTGTGGGGCCGCACGCTGGACGCGATCGAGTCCGAGGACCTCGACCGCATCGGCACCGAGATCGACTGGGTCATGAAGTACAAGCTCATCGAGCGGTACCGGGCCAAGCACAACATGACCATGTCGCATCCGCGGGTCGCGCAGATAGACCTCGCCTACCACGACATCCACCGGCGTCGTGGCCTGTACTACCTGCTGGAGAAGAAGGGTCAAGCGGCGCGTATCTGCAACGACTTGAAGATCTTCGAAGGCAAGTCCGTTCCGCCGCAGACCACTCGGGCCCGGCTGCGCGGCGATTTCATCCGCAGGGCCCAGGAACAGCGCCGCGACTTCACCGTCGACTGGGTCCACCTCAAGCTCAACGACCAGGCGCAGCGCACGGTCCTGTGCAAGGACCCGTTCCGTTCGGTGGACGACCGGGTGGAGAAACTCATCGCCGGAATGTAGCGGGACGCGGTCGCCTTGGCGTCCTGCCGTGCGATACGCCCGGTGCCCGGAGGGTGATACCTCCGGGCACCGGGCGTATCCGCGTTTCTGTCGTGATAGATGTCACGAGAGCACACCCTGAGGTGACTAGGCGGAATCGTTCCCTCCTGGCAAGGTTCAGGTCATTGTGTGCCGCTAAATGATCGCAAAACGGTCGCACTGCGTGGATGACGCACTATCACTGGAGAGTGAACTTCCGTGCGCGACATGCCGACCCGCATGTCGATCAGAGCAACCGCCGCATGCCTCACGGGCGTAAATCCACGGGCTGATGTCCGTGCCCCCTGTTAGCTTCCGACTGTCGCCATGGTCATGACCAGGCCGGGTGGCGTCGTTGTGGAGGCCCGCTTCGGGGTCTCCCTGAAGCGTCGACATGTTACGGGGGTTCATTTTGCGCTCTGTCAGGACAAGAGTTCGTACGGCAGCCGTTCTGGGAACGGCGGGAGCGGTGGTCGCGACGGCTCTGGTGGGGGTAACTGCGTCGCCCGCCGCCGCGTACTGCCGCACCAGCATGACCAAGTGGGACAGCACGTCCACCTCAAAGCTCATCGCTGCGAACACGACCTTCCCCAACAAGTTGCGCAGCGGTCTGGGCAAGGGTCTGAAGCAGTGGAACCGTAGCGGTTCCCATCTGCGGTACGACTCGCCCGTCTACACCGCCGGCTGGCAGATCTACGCCTTCCGCGCGTCCTACAGCTACACCAGCCTCATGGGCAGCGCGCCCGGATACGCCCAGGCCCAGCGCTCCGGCAGCGGCACTCACAAGGGCGGCACGCTGTACCTTTCCAACAGGTTCACCTGGGTCAATGCCAGCCAGAACATCAGCCAGAAAAAGGCGGACGTGCAGACGGTCGCCGTGCATGAGGTTGGCCACTTCACCGGGCTCGCCCACCCTTGGGCCCCGCATTGTGCGGATGGCACCGCCTACACCGACGCGGAGAAGAAGTCGGTCATGACGGCCATACCCACCGGGACCCGGCGGGCGCTGAACAGCGACGACATAGCCGGTGTCAAGGCCATTTACTGACGGGGGAACGTCAATGAACACAGTACTCAGAACACGGCCGCGCGCCCTGCTGCGCGTCTCGGCCTTCGTCGCCCTTCTCGCACTCGGTGCCACCGCGTGCGCGGGGACCGGCGGGGATGAGCGCGGTGCTGCAGCGAAGACGCACGACGACAAGGCCGCACGTGTCATAGCGGCGCACTCCTACGCGGTGGACAGTAGCCCCGCCGCGGCCGTCACCTTCCCGCTCAACGAGAACGTCTTCGAGGGCACAGTCGTGGACCGGCGTCCCAACGTGTACGCCAAGGACATACTGGACGATGGTTCGACATTCGAAGTCGTCTACACGCCCGTCGTCATCCGGGTCGACGAGGTGTACAAGGGGGGCTTGAGCAAGGGCTCCGAGGTTGTCGTGCGGTCGATGGGCGGCACAGCTGACGGAGTTCGGTACGACATCGAGGAGGCACCGGCCAAGGACACCTTCGGGACGGGCGTCGAGCTCTTCGTCTTCGCCACCGACAACGAGGCCGTCGACTCGGAGACCGATCCGGCCATGACGCCCAACTTCCTCTATCGGAAGACCGGTGACACTGTCATCGACGCCACCTACGCGGCGGGCGCACATGACGGAAGCCCTGCCGACCGGATCGGCCGGGCCGAGTTCCAAAGGAAGCTCCGCGCGCTGTCCAACAGGACGGCTTCCTGACGGACCGTAAGTGAGTCGTCCCCTATGGTGAGGCCGCCCGGGCCGGAAAAGGGGCCCGGGCGGCGGCGTGTCGTGCGGCGACCGATGACGGAGGCGCGTACGTCGTAAAGTGACGGCCATTGCCCGCCACCCCCTAGCCCAGTGGGACTGATGAACTACAACACCAAACGCCGCATCGCGGCGCTGCTGGCCGTGCCCGCCCTGTTGTTCGCCGCCGCGTGCGGATCGGATGGTGACAGCGACGGGGCGCAGGCGGGAGCGGTCGCAGAGGTCGACGGAAAGGCCGGGGAGAAGCCCGAGATCTCCACTCCCAAGGACGGCGAGCCGGCCGCGAAGACCGTCGTCGAGACGGTCTCGGAGGGCGATGGAACCGCGGTCAAGGCCTCCGACTTCGTCCGGCTGGACTGGACAGTCGAGAAGTGGGGCGACAACAAGGAGCTGGGTGGCACCTGGCAGACCACGTCGACCAGCTCGGGTACGCCCCGGCCGCAGTCCGTCGAGCAGATCGGCAAGCAGAGCCAGCAGCTGCCGGCGAAGGTTCTTGACGCTGTCAAGGGCAAGAAGTCGGGCAGCCGGATCCTCGTGCAGGGCACTGCGGGTGACCTGATCGGTGAGGGGCTGAACCCCTCCTCGGGTCTGACCGCCAAGGACGTGCTGGTCTGGGTGCTGGACGTCGACGGTGCCGCCACTGTCGACGCCAAGGCCGAGGTCAAGGGCGAGCAGGCGGCCCCCGCGGCGGGTATGCCGGAGGTGAAGGCCCCGTCCCAGAAAGCGGCGACCATCACCATTCCCAAGAACACCAAGGCCCCGAAGGACCTCGAGCAGCAGGTGCTGATCAAGGGCGACGGCAAGAAGGTCGAGGCCGGCCAGGGCCTGGTGGCCCAGTACACCGGGGTGAAGTGGGAGGACGGCAAGAAGTTCGACTCCTCCTGGGACCACGGTGGCGCGACTGCCTTCCAGATCGGCACCGGGTCCGTGGTGCAGGGCTGGGACAAGGGCCTCGTCGGCAAGAACGTGGGCGACCGCGTGCTGCTGGTGATCCCGCCCTCGCTCGGCTACGGCGCCAACCCCAGCAGCGAGCTTGCCAAGAACACCCTGGTCTTCGTCGTGGATATCCTCGGAGTCGTCTGACCGAGGTGTCTCTGAGAGCGTTCCGCGACTCAGGTCACGTAACAAGGAGTGATGAAGTGAGCATCGACAAGCCCGAGATCGACTTCCCGGGCGGCGAGCCCCCGGCGGACCTCGAGATCAAGGACATCTGGGAGGGCGACGGCGCGGTTGCGCAGGCGGGCCAGACCGTCACCGTCCACTACGTGGGCGTGGCCTTCAGCACCGGTGAGGAATTCGACGCCAGCTGGAACCGCGGGACGCCGTTCCGCTTCCCGCTCGGTGGCGGCCGCGTCATCAAGGGCTGGGACCAGGGCGTGCAGGGCATGAAGGTCGGCGGCCGTCGCCAGCTGACCATCCCGGCGCACCTCGCCTACGGCAACCAGAGCCCCACCCCGGCGATCAAGCCCGGTGAGACCCTGATCTTCGTGGTCGACCTGCTCGGCGTCTGATCGTCGCATCCGATCGTCGCCTGTGATCGGCGGACGACCGGAGCCGACTACCTGGGGCCCATGCCTGTGCGGGCATGGGCCTCGGCTTTTGTCACGCCACCGCGGAGCGGTACGGTCATCGCTCGTAAGCACCATAGGGAAGGCGAAGGGCGTCGATGGCCATTGCCAAGGCCGAGCGGCTCATGAACCTGGCGCTGTGTCTGCTCGGGACGCGGCGGCCACTGAGCAAGCGTGAGCTTCGTGAGTCCATCGAGGCCTATCTCGAAGCGGGCAGCGACGACTCCTTCAACCGCATGTTCGAGCGCGACAAGGACGATCTGCGCGAACTCGGTCTCGTGATCGAGACCGTGGAGAACCTGGACGGCGAGGTCGGCTATCTGGCCCGCCGCGACAGCAACCGGCTGCCGCCGATCACCCTCGACGCCGAGGAGGCCGCGGCGCTCGGGCTGGCCGCCAAGGTGTGGCAGCAGGTCCGGCTCGCGGGCGCGGCCAGCGGAGCCCTGCAGAAGCTGCGCGCGGCGGGGCTGCCGGAGGACGTCGACCCGTACGAGGTGCACGGCGCGCTGGAGCCCCGTATCCCCGTGCACGAGGCGGCGTTCGAGCCGTTGATGCTGGCCTGCCGGGACCGCCGTCCGGTCGTCTTCGACTACCGCAAGGCCACCGCCGCCCGTCCCGAGCAGCGCCATGTCGAGCCGTGGGCGCTGGAGTGCTGGCGCGGCCACTGGTATCTGGCGGGCTGGGACCGGGACCGTGGCGCGGAGCGGGTGTTCCGGCTGTCCCGGATCACCGGCAAGGTGCGCAGCCGCAGCGGCCGCTTCACCGCCGAGATCCCCGATGTCGTCACCGTCCGCGAGACCGTCGCGAGCTGGGCGGGGGAGACCGCCGACCGCTCCGCGCTGATCCGGCTGCGCACGGAGGCCGGGTACCCCCTTCGGGCGAAGGCCACGGCGGTGCGGGAACTCGGCGACGGCTGGGACGAGTTGGAGATTCCGTACGGCCACGGGCTGGATGCCTGGCTGGTGGAGTTCGGGCCCGATGTGGTGGTCCTGGAGCCCGCAGAGCTGCGGGCCGACGTGGTGGACCGGCTGCGTGCCGTGGCCAAGGGCTGAGGGGGAGCGGAGCGAGACAGTGGCAGGCAAACCGGTCAGGCCCGTCAACGCCATCGACCAGACCCGGCGGATGCTCTCGCTGGTGACGTATCTGAAGGAGCGTCCCGGCGCCCGCGTCGAGGACGTTGCGCGCGCCTTCGGGATCTCCGAGGACGAGCTCGTCTCCGACCTGGATGTGCTGCCCATGTGCGGCACCAGTTTCCGCGGCGGCGATCTGCTCGACATCGACACCGACGGCGAGCGCATCTGGTGGCACAACCCCGACGACGTCGCCGAGCCGCTGCGGATCGCCGCGGACGAGGCGACCGCGCTGCTGGTGGCCGCGCGTGCCGTGGCGACGCTGCCCGGCCTGCGCGAGAGCGACCGGCAGGCGCTGCTGCGGGCGACCGCCAAGGTGGAGACCGCCGCGGGCGAGGCGGCCGGGGCGAGCGCCCGGCTGTCGGTGACCTTCGAGTCCGAGGGCGGTGTCTTCGCGGACGTCGACCGGGCGATCTCCGAGCGGCGCCGGCTGTGGATCCGCTACTACTCACCGGCCCGCGACGAGGTCACCGAGCGCGAGATCGACCCCATCCGCCTGGTCAGCGTCGGCCACACCTATGTCGAGGCCTGGTGCCGGCGCTCGGAAGCCCGCCGCACCTTCCGGCTGGACCGGGTCGCCGAGATCAAGATCCTCGACGAGGCGTCCGCGCCGCCGGAGGTCGAGCTGCGGGACCTGTCCGAAGGGCTGGTGCAGCCCGCGGCGGAGGACCCGGAGGTCGTCGTCGAGGTCGGTCCGGGCGGGCGCTGGGTCGCCGAGTACTACCCGCACGACAGCGCGGATGAGCTTGCGGACGGCGGGCTGCGTATCACTCTGCGCACCCCCGACCCGGCGTCCCTGCGGCGCCTGGCGCTCCGGCTGGGCCGCGACGGCCGCATCGTGTCGCCGCCCGAGCTGGCCGACAGCGCCCGGCAGGCGGCCCGCGAGGCCCTGTCGGCGTACGACGGGGCCGAGGTGCGGGAGCCCCACGGGGCGAGTGTGGTTCAGGAACGGCAGGGCGACAGGCAGGAGCGAGGGCTTTGAGCGAGTCGGCTACGTCCGGGTCCGGTGTGCGGGGAATCACGGTGGCGGCCGCGTTCGCCGGGATGAGAAGCGTGGCTCCGGTGATGTTCAGAGCGGGCTGCCCGGACTGCCGGGGCCACTTCGAGCTCACCGCGGGCGCCCTCCGCCTCGCCATCGGGGCCAGCAGCCGTACGACGTTCTACTCCTTCACCTGCCCCGACTGCGGCGTCGCCGTGCGCAAGCCGGCCGGCGAGCGCATCGTCGAGCTGCTGACCGGCGGCGGGGTCAGCACCCTGCGGCTGCACTCCACGGTCTAGGACGGTCTAGGCTCGCCTTCATGTTCTGGCCGATGTTCGCGGTAGCTGTGGGTTTCGTGGGTCTCGCCGTGCTCGGTGTGCTCGCCGTGCGGGTCTTCCTGGAGGCGCAGCGCCTGGGCCGGCAGGTCTCGGACTCGGCGCAGCGCATCAGCAGGGCCGCCGAGGAGCTGGAGCGGGCGAGCATGAGCGCCGCCCGGGCTGTGGACTCCCTGTAGTCACCCCAAGTATGGGGTGTGAGTGCAGTGCCGCATGCGTTTTGGGCCACTTCGCCCTGTCAACTTGGCGGTAGGGAAAGGTACGCTGCTGGTCGCGGGTCGGAGAACGAGGCCCGGACCGCGGACAGGGAGTAGTACGCACGGGGATTGCCTCTCGTTTACCCCTGAGCGTTACGATCGCTGTCAACGCGATCGTTCGGACACATGTCCGACCGATCGGACAGCATCCCACCCCAGCCGCCTCGGTGAGAAGGTAAAGACTTATGTTCGGAAGGCTCGGAGCCCCCGAGATCATTCTCATCCTCGTCGTCATCATCCTGCTGTTCGGCGCGAAGAAGCTTCCGGACATGGCGCGCTCGCTCGGCAAGTCCGCCCGGATCCTCAAGAGCGAGGCCAAGGCGATGAAGGACGACAACAAGTCCGCCGCCCCGGCCGACCCGCCGAACAACGCCGGCGACGACCAGCAGCCCCCGGCTCAGCGCATCATCCAGGCTTCCCCCGGCGATGTGACCAGCTCCCGCCCGGTCAACGAGCCGACGGACACCACCAAGCGCTGACGCAGGGCCGGTGACCTCCGGCCCGCCGCACGAGATGGGAACGTGGGTTGCTGAAGTCTGCCCGCAAAGAGGAGAGGGATCCCGAGGGGCGGATGCCCCTCGCGGAACACCTTCGTGAGCTCCGCAACCGGCTCGCGAAGGCGCTGCTCGCGATCGTGATCATCACGGTCGTCGCCGCCTTCTTCTATCAGGAGATCATCAACTTCTTCACCAAGCCGGTCCTGGAGTCGGTCGGCTGCCCGAAGTCGTTCGAGGAACTGGCCAAGACGGCGCGCGACGAGAACCCGTGCGCGCAGATCACGATCAACGGTCTGCTCGCGCCGTTCACGCTGGCTCTGAAGGTGTCCCTGATGGCCGGTGTCGTCCTGGCCGCACCGGTCTGGTTGTACCAGCTGTGGGCCTTCGTCGCCCCCGGCCTGCACAAGCACGAGCGCAAGTACGCCTACGCCTTCGTCGGCACGGGCTTCCCGCTCTTCCTCGCCGGCGCCTTCTTCGCCTACAAGGTGCTGCCGAAGACCGCCGACGTGCTGATCGAGTTCACCCCGTTCGGCGTCGACAACCTCCTGCCGCTCGACGATCTGCTCGACCTCGTCACGCGCATGGTGATCGTCTTCGGTCTCTCCTTCGAACTGCCACTGCTGCTCGTGATGCTCAACTTCACGGGTGCGATCACCGGCAAGCGCATGCTCGGCTGGTGGCGCGGCATGATCATGGGTATCACCGTGTTCGCGGCGCTCGCGACGCCGAGCACGGACCCGCTGACCATGATGGCGCTCGCCGGACCGATCTGGGTCCTGTACTTCGCCGCCGTCACGGTCTCCCTGCTCAACGACCGCCGCAGGCGCCGCCGTGACGCCATGGGACCGGCCGACGACGAGGCCTCGGACCTGGACCTGACCCCCGAGGACATCGGGCAGGTCGAAACCGTCTCCGCGAGCCGTGCCCTGCCGGAGCAGGCGACCACGGAGCGGGTCAACGGTTACGACGACGTCACCTGAGAGACGGTTCTGGGCAAGAAGAGGCCGGGGCGCCTACGGGGCGCACCCGGCCGCTTCCGCTTCGCGGTCGTGAGCTGCGCGGATCCCGGGTCCGCCCGGTGCCGATCCGGATAATGATCGTCCTGTTGTCAGTGGGGCCCGGTACGCTCGAAAGCACGATGACAGAGGACCTCTCACCGGCCGAGCGGTATGCGGCAGCACGCAGGCGCGCCGCCGAGCAGGCCACCGCGCTCGCCTCCTTCCGCGAGATGTACGACTTCGGCCTCGACCCCTTCCAGATCGAGGCATGCCAGGCGCTCGAGACGGGGAAGGGCGTGCTGGTGGCCGCGCCCACCGGCTCCGGCAAGACGATCGTCGGCGAGTTCGCCGTCCACCTCGCCCTGATGCAGGGCAAGAAGTGCTTCTACACGACGCCCATCAAGGCGCTGTCCAACCAGAAGTACGCCGACCTGTGCCGCCGTTACGGCAACGGCATGGTCGGTCTGCTCACCGGCGACAACAGCGTCAACCCGGACGCCGCGGTGGTCGTGATGACCACCGAGGTACTGCGGAACATGCTGTACGCCGGGTCGCAGACCCTCCTCGGCCTCGGCTACGTGGTCATGGACGAGGTGCACTACCTCTCCGACCGCTTCCGGGGCGCCGTATGGGAAGAGGTGATCATTCACCTGCCCGAGTCGGTCACCCTCGTCTCGCTGTCGGCGACCGTGTCCAACGCCGAGGAGTTCGGCGACTGGCTCGACACCGTCCGCGGCGACACCGAGGTCATCGTCTCCGAGCACCGGCCCGTGCCGCTCTTCCAGCACGTGCTCGCCGGACGCCGGATGTACGACCTGTTCGAGGAGGGCGAGGGCAGCAAGAAGGCCGTCAACCCCGACCTCACACGGCTGGCCCGGATGGAGTCCCAGCGGCCCTCCTACCAGGACCGCAGACGGGGCCGCGCCATGCGCGAGGCCGACCGGGAGCGGGATCGCAGACAGCGCTCCAGGGTGTGGACGCCCGGGCGGCCCGAAGTCATCGAACGCCTCGACGCCGAGGGCCTGCTGCCCGCCATCACCTTCATCTTCAGCCGCGCCGCCTGCGAGGCCGCCGTCCAGCAGTGCCTGTACGCGGGGCTGCGGCTGAACGACGACGAGGCGCGGGAGAAGGTGCGCGCCCTCGTCGAGGAGCGCACCGCGTCCATCCCGACCGAGGACCTGCACGTCCTCGGGTACTACGAGTGGCTGGAGGGTCTGGAGCGCGGTATAGCGGCCCACCACGCGGGCATGCTCCCGACCTTCAAGGAGGTCGTCGAGGAGCTGTTCGTCCGCGGCCTGGTGAAGGCCGTCTTCGCCACCGAGACCCTCGCCCTCGGCATCAACATGCCGGCGCGCTCGGTGGTGTTGGAGAAGCTCGTCAAGTGGAACGGCGAGCAGCACGCCGACATCACCCCCGGCGAGTACACCCAGCTGACCGGTCGTGCGGGCCGCCGCGGCATCGACGTCGAGGGACACGCCGTGGTGCTGTGGCAGCGCGGCATGAGCCCGGACCACCTCGCGGGCCTGGCCGGCACCCGCACCTACCCGCTGCGCTCCAGCTTCAAGCCGTCGTACAACATGGCGGTCAACCTGGTCGAGCAGTTCGGGCGGCACCGCTCGCGCGAACTGCTGGAGACGTCCTTCGCGCAGTTCCAGGCCGACAAGTCCGTCGTCGGGATCTCCCGCCAGGTCCAGCGCAACGAGGAAGGGCTGGAGGGCTACAAGGAGTCGATGACCTGCCACCTCGGGAACTTCGAGGAGTACGCGCAACTGCGCCGCGAACTGAAGGACCGCGAGAACGAGTTGGCCCGGCAGGGCGCGGCCGAGCGGCGCGCGGAGGCCGCCGTCGCGCTGGAGAAGCTCAAGCCGGGCGACGTCATCCATGTGCCGACCGGCAAGTACGCCGGGCTCGCGCTGGTGCTCGACCCGGGGCTGCCGGCCGGCCGCTCCAACGGCCACCGCGGCTTCGAGCACCACGACGGGCCGCGTCCGCTGGTCCTGACCGCCGAACGGCAGGTCAAGCGGCTGGCGGCGATGGACTTCCCGGTGCCCGTGGAGGCGCTGGAGCGGATGCGGATCCCCAAGTCCTTCAACCCGCGCTCCCCGCAGTCCCGTCGGGATCTGGCGTCCGCGCTGCGCACCAAGGCCGGGCACATCTCCCCGGACCGGCACCGCAAGCGGCGCTCCCAGGCCGCGGACGACCGCGAGATCGACCGGCTGCGCAAGGCCCTGCGGGCGCACCCCTGCCACGGCTGCAACGACCGTGAGGACCACGCCCGTTGGGCCGAGCGCTACCACCGGCTGCTGCGCGACACCTCGCAGCTGGAGCGCCGTATCGAGGGCCGCACGAACACGATCGCGCGCACCTTCGACCGCATCGTCGCGCTGTTGACCGAGCTGGACTATCTGCGCGGCGACGAGGTGACCGAGCACGGCAAGCGCCTCGCCCGGCTGTACGGCGAACTCGACCTGCTCGCCAGCGAGTGCCTGCGCGAGCGGGTGTGGGAGGGCCTCGGCCCGGCCGAACTCGCCGCCTGCGTCTCGGCGTTGGTCTACGAGGCACGGGTCGGGGACGACGCGATGGCCCCGAAGCTGCCGTCGGGCAAGGCCAAGGCCGCGCTCGGTGAGATGGTGCGGATCTGGGGCCGGCTGGACGCTCTGGAGGAGGACTTCAGGATCACCCAGACCGAGGGTGTCGGCCAGCGTGAACCGGATCTGGGCTTCGCCTGGGCCGCCTACATGTGGGCCAGCGGCAAGGGACTGGACGAGGTGCTGCGGGAGGCGGAGATGCCGGCCGGGGACTTCGTGCGGTGGTGCAAGCAGGTGATCGACGTGCTGGGGCAGATCTCGGCGGCGTCTCCTTCCGACTCGACCGTGGGGAAGAGCGCGCGTAAGGCTGTGGAGGGGCTGCTGCGGGGGGTTGTCGCCTACTCGTCGGTGGGGTGACCCAGGGCGGGCGCGGGGTGGGCCGGCTGGTCGCGCCCCGCGGCGGAGCCGCATATCGATGCAGCCCCGCTCCCCGCGGCGGAGCCGCATATCAATGCAGCCCCGCGCCCCTGGGGGCGTGCCGTCAGCGGACGGCGGCCCAGCGCCCCTGAGGGCGTGTCGTCAGCGGAGCACGACCAGTTGCCGTGTCGCTCGTGTCATCGCCACGTAGTGGTCCACCGCTCCCTCGATGCCCTCGCCGAAGTTCTCCGGGTTCACCAGGACGACCAGGTCGAATTCCAGGCCCTTGGACAGCTCGGGGGTCAGGGACCGTACGCGGTCCGTCGGGCGGTACGTCGAGTCGCCGATGACGCAGGCGGTTCCCTCCGCGTGCTCGGCGAGCCAGGCGGCGAGGATCGGGTCCCGGTCCGCGACCGTTCCGTGGACCACGGGGATGCCCCCGCTGCGGATCGACGTCGGCACATTGGCGTCCGGCAGCGCGGCCCGGATGACCGGCTCGGCCTCGGTCATGATCTCCATGGGCGTGCGGTAGTTGACGTTCAGGGAGGCCAGGTCGATCCGGTCGAGCCCGACGCGGGCGAGGCGTTCCTGCCATGACTCGGTGAACCCGTGCCGGGCCTGGGCACGGTCGCCGACGATGGTGAAGCTGCGTGACGGGCAGCGCTGGAGCAGCATCTGCCACTCCGCGTCGGTCAGCTCCTGCGCCTCGTCGACGACGATGTGCGCGAACGGTCCGGCCAGGCGGTCCGGGTCGACGTCGGTCAGTTCGGACTCGTCGACCAGACTGACCTGGGCGTCCTGCCCCCGCAGCATGATCACCAGGCCCTCGCCCTCATCCATGTCGGCGCCGGACTTCGCCGTGGCCTCGATGAGGCTGTCGACGACCTGCGTCATCCGCTCGCGCTGGGCGGCGAGGATGCTCTTGTGGCGGCGGCTGCGGCGCGCCGCCTCAGGGTCACCGAGGCGCTGCCGTGCGGCGTCCAGGAGCGGAAGGTCGGACACCGTCCACGCCTGGGCGTCGGCCCGCTGGAGCCGCTGCACCTCCTCGCGGCCGAGCCAGGGTGCGCACATCCGCAGATAGGCCGGGACCGACCACAGGTCCCCGACCAGGTCCGCCGCCTCCAGCAGCGGCCACGACCGGTCGAAGGCCGAGCGCAGCTCCCGGTTCTGCGACAGCGACCTGCGGATCAGCTCGGGGGAGATCTCACCGTCGTCTCCGGAGGCGTCCTCCTCGTGCTGGTCGACCAGGATCGTCAGCAACTCCTCCCAGACCTGGTCGCGGGCCTCGTTGTGCGGCGTACCGGGCTCGGCCGCGTCGAAGGCCACGGCCCAGTCGCGGGCGGTCAGCCGTACCTCGGACCAGTGGGTGGTGACCGTCATGCCCTCGGTGGGTGGCTCCTCGTAGAAGCGGACGGCCTTCTCGATCGCCCGCACCAGGTCCGCGGACGACTTCAGACGCGCCACCTCAGGATCGGCCTCGACTCCCGCGGAGGCGCCCTCGGGGACGAGGTCGCGCAGGATGCAGGTCTGCACGCCCTCCTCGCCGAGGCTGGGCAGGACGTCGGAGACGTACGCCAGGTACGGCCGGTGCGGGCCGACGAACAGCACGCCGCCCCGGCGCTGGTCGAGCCGCGGGTCGGAGTACAGCAGGTAGGCGGAGCGGTGCAGGGCGACGACTGTCTTGCCGGTGCCGGGACCGCCGTCCACGACGAGCGCGCCCCGCGACCCCGCGCGGATGATCGCGTCCTGGTCGGCCTGGATCGTGCCGAGCACATCGCGCATCCGCGGGGAGCGGGTGCTGCCCAGGCTCGCGATGAACGCGGACTGGTCGTCGAGCGCGGCATGCCCGTCGAAGCCGTCCGGGGTGAACACCTCGTCCCAGTAGTCGGTGATCCGGCCCCCGGTCCAGCGGTACCGGCGGCGGCCGGCCAGGCCCATCGGGTTGGCGTGGGTGGCGCCGAAGAACGGCTCGGCGGCGGGGGAGCGCCAGTCCACCAGCAGCCGGCGGCCCGTGCTGTCGGTCAGGCCGAGGCGTCCCACGTAGACGGGCTCGGCACCGTCCTCGCCGACCATGTGGCCGAGGCACAGGTCCAGGCCGAAGCGGCGCAGGGTGCGCAGCCGGGCGCTGAGCCGGTGGATCTCGTTGTCGCGGTCCATCGCCTCGCGGCCCGTGCCGCCCGGTTCCCTGCGGGCGGCGGCGAGCCGGTCGGACAGCTCGGCGATGGACTCCTCGAGGCACTCCGCGATGGCGGCGAAGCGCCGCTCGTCGGCGGCGATCAGTGCGGGGTCGCTCTTGGCGGAGAGGCGTTCCGGAAGGGCGAAGGCGCTGGTGGTCAGGGGGTTCACGGCTTTGGCTCCGTAGGTCGGTCGTGGGCGGACCTCGTGTGCGGCGACGATCCGGGCCTGCGCGGTCACACCACACGCACGCACTGATATGCCTCCCGTTTCCGCAGGTCGTGGGCTTACGAGCGGAGATTCTGCGGCATGGAGGGGGCCTTGCCGCAAGCCCCCCGGTGCGCTATAAGTTGAGAGTGGCAAGGAGCGGTGAGGCTCCTTGCCTTTGTTGTTTCCGCCGTCGTCGTGGCGCGCGCCTCTCGTCCGTCCTCGACGGACGCCGCCGCTCCCGCCCACGACGGGCGCCGCCGCTCCCGCCGAACGCTCGATCCGGGGTCCGGAACCCGATCTTCACCCGTCACGGTGAGTAATCTTCGAACATCTTCGCGATGTAACGCATCGTGTTCGAATGTGATCCGAGCGTATAAATGGGGCCGAGCGTACCGCTGCCGTGCACCCCATTTCAGGTGCTTGCTGAATATGACACAGCGATGATCCGGTCGGACTAAGCTCGCCCGCAGCGCACCGAGTTGAGGTGTAATCGTGCGCTTGTTCCCAAACGCGCAGAAGATTCCGACCTACCCATGAAGTACCCCGCTGCAAGCTCCCCCTACACCCACCCGATTGGTTTCAGAGGGCCCACATGGTGAGCGTTCAATCCCCGCCCCGACGCCGTGAACTCCCCTATGCACGTGTGCTGTTGCTGCCCGCCATAGTGATGGCCGCGGCGATCGGAGCCGCCGTCGCCCTGGTGGCGGACCCGGCCCGGACGGCCGTCGGCGTGTGCGGTGCCGTGGCCATGCTGCTCGTGCTGGCCTCCGCGGCCGAGGCGGTACGCCGCGGTCGCGCCCTGCGGGACGCGCGGGCCGAGCACGCCCGTCACGCCGCGTATCTGGAACGCCGTGTCGCCGCCCACGGTGAGGAGATGGCCCGCCTCGCCACGGAGATCACGCCCGCCGCGATCTATTCGCTGCGCTGCGGCAATTCACCCCATGAAGTGATGCGCGACCTCGCCGAGCTCGACCCCTCGTACGGCCAACTCGCCCCGGCGCAGGTCGAGTTGGTCAAGTCGATGCTCGACATCGTCGACCATGAGGAAGCCCTGCGTGACTCCGCCCAGCGCTCCTTCGTCAACATCGCCCGCCGCGTCCAGGCGATCGTCCACCAACAGGCCGTGGAACTGCGCGAGATGGAGGAGGACCACGGGCGCAACCCC
Organism: Streptomyces sp. Y7; assembly: GCF_043195415.1. Classification (NCBI taxonomy): domain Bacteria; kingdom Bacillati; phylum Actinomycetota; class Actinomycetes; order Kitasatosporales; family Streptomycetaceae; genus Streptomyces; species Streptomyces sp. Y7. The sequence goes on along the minus strand of NZ_JBIDDQ010000021.1, from coordinate 92,991 downwards.
GAGGTCTTCGACGACCTCCTGCGCATCGACCACGGCACGATGCTGATCGGCCGCCTCGCCGACTCGATCTCCGTGCTGGGCGGCGGCCGTCCCGGACGCCAGTGGCCCGACCCCGTCCCGCTGTACAGCGTGTTGCGCGGCGCCATGTCCCGGATTCTGGAGTACCGCCGCATCAGCCTGGACTCCATCGTCCAGGTCAACATCGCCGGCATCTCCGTCGAGCCGATCATCCACGCGGCGGCCGAACTCCTCGACAACGCCACGCGCTACTCGCCGCCGCAGACCAAGGTGCACGTCACCGCCACCGAGGTGCAGACCGGCGTCGCCATCGAGATCGAGGACTCCGGCGTCAGCCTCAGCGAGGAGGCCCGCGCCCGGGTCGAGGGCATGCTGGAGCGCGCCAAGCAGGGTACCGACCTGCAGGACCTCGGCGACTCCCCGCGGCTCGGCCTCGCCGTCGTCGGCCGGCTGTGCACGGCGTTCAACATGCAGGTCTCGCTGCGGTCCTCCGCGTACGGCGGCGTACGCGCCATCCTCGTGGTGCCGCGCGAGATGATGACCAACGACCCCGCCCCCGGACTGGCCCACGGCATCGGCGCAGCCGCGGCACCCAAGGCGGACCCCGACGGGCTCGAAGGCCCCAAGCGCACGCCCAAGAAGCGCCGCCCCACCAGCCCGAAGATCCCCGCCACGGTTTCCATGGAGGACGACGTCCCGGTCGTCACCGAGTGGACGGCGAACGGGCTTCCGCAGCGCCGCAGCAGGGTCAAGACCCCGCTCAGCAAGCGCATCGCCGAACAGGCGGCCATCGAGCAGGCCGAACGGGAGGGCAAGCCGACCATCTGGTCGACGCGTGCGGCCGAGCCCGAGCCGGAGCCCGAGAAGGACGAGCCCGTACCCGGCGCGTGGGTCGAGGCGTTCTGGAACGGCCTCAAGGACAAGCCCGACCCGCTCACACTCCAACCGCGAACCCAACCGGCCCGCGCCGAGGCCGAAGACGAGGGGGACCTCAAGTGATCCAGCAGCGCGCCAACTTCGACTGGATGCTCAAGGAGCTCCACGACGGCGTACCGGGCATCGAGATGATCGTCGTGCTCTCGGCCGACGGTCTTCGGATCGCCCGCTACGGCGGCGATCCGGACACGGCCGACCGGGTCGCCGCGGCCTGCGCCGGACTCCAGAGCCTGGCGAGCGCGGTCGCCTCGGAGATCCCGAACAGCGACGGCAAGATGAAGATGGTCCTCATCGAGATCAACGGCGGCTACTTCTATCTGATGGCCGCGGGCGCCAACGCCTATCTCGCCGTGCTGTCCGACACGTTCGCCGAACCGGGGCTGATGAGCAACCGGATGTCCGACCTCGTGGCCCGCATCGGCGCACATCTCACGAGTCCGCCCCGGCGCAACGGCCAGACCGTATGACTCCTCCGCAACGCCAGCGGCGATTCCCCCAGGGCCATCAACCGCCCCCGCCCCCGCCTCCTCCCTCGCCCGGTCCCGGGAAGCAGAAGAACCCCGAGCGGCTCTTCGTGGTGGCCGGACCGGACGGTGGTGAGCGCGACGGCGACCTCGACCTCGTCGCCTTAATCGTGGCGCGCGCCGACCCCCCGCCCGCCGCGACGCCCGAGCAGTCGGCGCTGCTCCGGCTCACCACCACCCCCCTGTCCGTGGCCGAGCTCTCGGCCTATCTGAACCTGCCGTTCAGCGTGATCACGGTCCTGCTCACCGACATGCTGGCGGCCGGGCTGGTGACGGCGCGTGCCCCGATCGTGCGTCAGGCCGTCGCCGACCGTTCAATCCTCGAAGCGGTGATGCATGGACTTCAAAGGCTCTGACACCGTCCCCGGCCCCCGGACCGAGGACCAGCTGCCGCACACGGCCGAGGCGGCGGTCAAGATCGTGATCGTGGGCGGCTTCGGCGTCGGCAAGACGACGATGGTCGGCTCGGTCAGCGAGATCAGGCCACTGACCACCGAAGAGACCATGACGCAGGCCGGCATCGGCGTCGACGACAACTTCGGCTCGGAGACCAAGACGGCCACCACCGTGGCGATGGACTTCGGCCGCATCAGCATCACCGAACAGCTCGTGCTGTACCTGTTCGGCACCCCCGGCCAGGAGCGCTTCTGGTTCCTGTGGAACGGGCTGTTCGACGGTGCGCTCGGCGCGGTCGTGCTGATCGACACGCGGCGTCTGGAGACCAGCTTCGACGTCATGGGGCGGCTGGAGGAACGCGGCGTGCCGTTCGTCGTCGCCGTCAACACCTTCCCGGACGCCCCGCGTTACCCCATCCCCGAACTCCGCACGGCGCTCGATCTGCCCGATGAGATCCCGATCATCGAGTGCGACGCTCGCCGTCGAGCCTCCAGCAGGGATGTGCTGATGACGCTGATGCGCTTCCTGCACGCGCTGGCGATGGCGAAAGCGCCGGCGTGAGTCACGCGCCGATCGCGCCGTACGGCCGCACGCGTCCCCCGAGTCGCGTCCGCCCGTGCGGCGCCCGGCACCCCCTCATCTTCTGTAGACCGGATCCACTTCAGCTTCGGAGCGATCATCGTGACGCCTGAATCCCTCTTCCCGACCGGTACGGACGCCCCCACGGCAGGCCCACCCCCCGGCTGCCCCGCACACGGCATCGGCCCCGGCGGACTGCGCCGGCTCTACGGTCCCGACGCGGAGGACCTGGAGGCGGTGTACGAGAAACTGCGCGAGGAGCACGGCGCGGTGGCTCCGGCGTTGTTGCATGACGATGTGCCGATCTGGGTGGTGTTGGGGCACACGGAGAACATGCATATGGTGCGGTCGCCTTCGCAGTACAGCCGGGATACGCGGCTGTGGGCGCCTCTGCAGGACGGTGCGGTAAAGCCGGATCACCCGCTCATGCCGCATCTCGCCTGGCAGCCCCTCTGCTGCTACGCGGAAGGCGAGGAGCACCTGCGACTGCGCGGTGCCGTTACCGGGGCCATGTCCACCATCGACCACCGGGGCATTCGCCGCCACATCAACCGTGCCACCCAGCAACTCGTCAACAAGTTCTGCGAGGAGGGCAGGGCGGAGCTGGTCACGCAGTTCGCCGAGCGCCTGCCCATGGTGGTGATGTGCGAGATCTTCGGCATGCCCGAGGAGTACAACGACCGGCTCGTCGAATGTGCTCGTGACCTTCCCAAGGGCACCGAGACCGCCATCGCCAGCAACGCGTACATCATGGAAGTCCTGATGCGGCTCACGAGCCGCCGCCGGGCCGAGCCCCAGGACGACTTCACCAGCCATCTCATCAACCACCCGGCGCGGCTCACCGACGAGGAGGTCAGCCAGCATCTGCGCCTCGTGCTCATCGTCGCGTACGAAAGCACCGCCAACCTCCTTGCCAACGTACTGCGCGTGGTGCTCACCGATCCGAGGTTCCGCGCGCAACTCAACGGCGGCCAGATGACGGTGCCTCAGGCAGTGGAGCAGTCCCTGTGGGACGAACCGCCGTTCAGTACCGTCCTGGGCTACTTCGCCAAGCAGGAGACCGAGCTCGGCGGTCAGCGCATTCGCAAGGGCGACGGCCTGCTGATGGGTATCGCTCCGGGCAACGTCGACCCACGCGTGCGTCCCGACACCAGGGCCAACATGCATGGCAACCGCTCCCACCTCGCCTTCAGCGGCGGCTCCCACGAGTGCCCGGGCCAGGACATCGGTCGTGCCATCGCCGACGTCGGCGTCGACGCGTTGCTGACCCGCCTTCCGGACGTCGAACTCGCTTGTGAGGAGGACGAGCTGAGCTGGCGGGAGTCGATCTCGAATCGGCATTTGGTGGAACTGCCGGTGCAGTTCGCGCCCAAGCCGCAGCAGGAGGTCACAGCACGTCCCGCGCACCCGGTGTCGTCGCAACGACCCAACAACTGGCAGTTCAGCGCGCCGAAGCCACCGCCGGTGGCCTCGGAGCCCGTCACCGCGGCGCCCGCCGCTCCGGCACCTTCAGCGACGCCTGAAGCAACCCCCCGACCGGGTGTGTTCCAGCGTCTGATGCGCTGGTGGCGCGGCGACTGATCCGACGGGCACGGGCCTGACCGGCGCACTCGGCAGCTGGGCCTATGCGGCCCACTCGTCGTACGACGTCCAGGCCCGCAGCACCCGCGGGCTGACGAAACGGTGCTCGCGCCCCGTGATGGGATCGGTGAACTCCAGGACTCGCGCCAGCAGTTGGAGCGGGCGTCGGAAGTCGTCGGCGGCCACGGGATCGCACACCACCGGGTAGAGGGGATCGCCGAGGATCGGTACCCCCAGGGCGCTCATGTGCACCCGTAGTTGGTGGGTCTGCCCGGTACGCGGCAACAGCCGGTACCGGGCACGCCCGGCACGGTGTTCCAGTAGTTCGACCCGGGTCACGGCGTTGGGTTCGCCCGCGATCTCGCGGGCGGCCAGGATGCCGCGTTCCTTGAGGATGCGGCTGCGTACGGTGCGCGGGAGGTCCAGTGCAGGGTCGTACGGGGCCACCGCCTCGTACTCCTTCGTCACCTTCCTGGCGCTGAACAGCGTCTGGTAGGCGCCGCGTTCCTCCGGTCGCACGGTGAAAAGGACGAGTCCGGCGGTCAGCCGGTCCAGGCGGTGGGCCGCGCCGAGCGTCGGGATCTCCAGCTGCCGTCGCAGCCGGGCCAGGGCGGTTTCGGTGACATGGCTGCCGCGGGGGGTGGTGGCCAGGAAATGCGGCTTGTCGGCCACCACCACGTGCTCGTCGCGGTACACGATGTCGATCGGGAAGGGCACGTGCTCCTCGTGTGGCAGCTCACGGTGGAACCATACGAACATCCCCGGCACGTACGCCGTGTCGCGAGACACCGGACGCCCCTCCGCGTCCACGATCCGGCCCTCGTCGAGCATGGTGTCGATCACCTGGGCCCCGACGGCGAGCCGCGCCACGAGATGATCCCGCACGGTCGGCCAGGTGTCCCCGGCCGGCAGCCGCACCCGCACGGGGTCCACCCCGTCGCGCTGCGGCAGAGGAGAGGGCGGGGGCGAAGTACGGCGTCTCATCACGATCAAGGGTACGAGGCGCGACCGGCAGGCGTGCCCTCCTCACCTCGGTGGCTGGACACGCCTGCGGAAGGCAACTGACGATGCAGCCCTGTACGGCTGCGCCGATCAGTGCCCCGCGTAGTCGAGCTGGTCCTCCTCGCGCATCGCGAACGCGGTGGCCTCGGGGCTGTTCCGGTACCGGGGAGTGTGCTGGTGCCAGTAGAGGCTGCCGCTGATCCACAGGGCCAAGTCCTTCAGCGAGTCGTCGACGACGTCCCACTGGGCATCGGTGACCTCGTACAGTCCCCGCATGGCGCGCAGGTCGTCGCAGGCGGTCATGAAGTCGGCGGTGGCTTCGTGCACCATACGGGCGGCTTTCCTGGCGGCCTCGCCCCAGGTGCTGCCACGGGCCTGCCGGACGACTGCGGTGAGGTGGTCCGCGTCGCCTTCCGCGAGGTCCTTGGGCAGTGAGTACAGGTCGTTCGTCCAGCTGATCGCATCGTTCGCGGCGAATCGCACCGTGCGGTACAGATCGCTGTCGACCACGGCCTCCGGCAACTCCCGGTCGTGACCGACCTCCAACAGGTCGAAGGTCATCTCGGCCCCCGAGTGCAGACGCCGGCGGCGTATGTACGTAGGGACGCTCACCAGTGCGCTGCGCCCCTGCCGGTGCGGGCGGGCGCGCAGGGAAAGGGCCAGCCAGTCGCGGTAGTGGGCACGGTACCGGCTTCGCCAGGCCGGCGAACGCCCCGGCGCCGTACGTCGCCACAGGTCGGCGGCAGCGGCGGCCAGAGCCCCTTTGGGCTTCGGCCGCTCTGTGAGATCCACCGGTAGCTGCGCGAGCAGGTCGGCCACCAGTGCCTCTGCCTGTGCGTCTTCGGTGCGCGGCCGGTCGAGGAAGTCGTCCACGAGCCAGTTGTGACCATGCCACCACGCCACCGTCTCGAGTGCGGCGACGCGGGGATAGGTGTAGCCGGCGAAGCGGGCGAACTCGCTGTGGGCGTACCCGTCCCGCTGCCGTGAACTCTGGAACAGCCCGTGGAAGGACGCCCATTGCAGGAGGCTCTCCTGCACGCGGTCGGCTTCGGGATGCATGCGCACCGGGACCGGACCGCGGAGCGCTGGAACCCGGAAGCCCTCCGGCGGGGCGGTTGCAGCGTCAAAAGTGGTCATACGGGCACCTCCTGCCTCTCAACCCCGCTGATGGATGGACATGGCTCCGTCGACGGCGTCCTCTGCTCCTCATTCGCCCGCTCTGGCTGCACGGAACACCGAATCGGAGGCGTCCGGATTGAGTTCGCACCGGCAGACCGTAATTGGCCGCCCGGGTGGCGCGCACCGACCGGGGTGTGTGCCCGACCAGGGAAGACGGCCCCAGGTAACTGGTCAGGAGCAGAGCCTTTCATGATGCCCTCCGGGAGGCGGAGTCGACCAAGTCCATGAACTACGCGCTGTGCTCCACACGCCGCGACCGCGGCGTGGCTGATTCGTGCACCAATGAGGCCCGCTGACCGCAACCGGTCGAGCTGACCCGGTCATGTCGCGTTCCGGGCGTGACATCGGCCGCGGCCTCCGGGACGACCGCTGGACGAGCGCAGACGGTCGGTGGCCGCTACCGCCACGACCGCGACGTCGGCGGCGCGGTCGTGGATCACCCTCCACCTTCCGCTGCACCTATGTGATTAGTCAACTGTTCGAGACAGGTTCGGGGTTGGGGAAGGAGCCGCCGCTGGGCGCCCCGAAGTGCGCATTCGGTGCGATCCCGGGGTGCTTGGGTGCATCGCACATCGTGGCCACCGGTCCCGCCTCAACTCGGCCGACTCGTCCTGACCATCCCGAGTCCCCCTGCCGACCCACGCGGCCATCCGGACACCACCCTCACGGGCCCGGGTGCGACACCCACTGGTGCCGTCAACTCTCCCTGACAGCCCATCTCCTCGCACCATGCGATGGTTTCCGGTCGTCGGAAAGGGGGTGCACTCCGGCGCGTGGAGCGGACGCCCTGGCCACCCGGCGCGCGGTCTCACGCCCCGCTCCTTCGGGCGCGCCGCCTGTACCGGGCTTGTGAGCGGTGGATGGGCGGAGGGGTGCGGCGCCGAGGTGGGATCGGTGGGGCGGGGGTGGCTCCTGGTGTGGCCCCCTGCCCTCCGCGCCCTCCGCCCGGTCACGTCGCGAGACGCGATACATCGTGTCTCTTGACCGGCCCGTTCCACTCGCGATATGTTCGGCCACGGATATTCGGACGCGAGGTGAACATCATGGCCCTGAGGCGCCGCAAGCTCGGCAATCCGCTCGCGCTCGCCGTGCTGACGACGCTGTGGCAGAAGCCGATGCATCCGTACGAGATCGCCCAGACCCTGCGCCAGCAGGGCAAGGACGCCAGCACGAAGATCAACTACGGTTCGCTGTACACCGTCGTGCAGAACCTCGAGAAGCACGGCTTCGTCGAGGTCACGGAGGTGCAGAAGCAGGGCAACCGGCCCGAGCGCACGGTGTACGGGCTCACCGAGGCCGGCCGTGAGGAGATGACCGAGTGGTTGTCGGACCTCATGGCCGTGCCCGCGAAGGAGTACCCGATCTTCGAGACCGCCCTCTCGCTGATGGGCGCGCTGCCGCCGGACGAGGTGGTGCGGCTGCTGGAGGAGCGGCTCAAGGCCCTGGAGGTGCAGGCGGCGAGCGGCCGTGGAGCGCTGGAGAAGCTCTACGAGACGCTGCCGAGGCTCTTCCTGGTGGAGACCGAGTACCAACTGCACATGGTCGAGGCGCAGGCCGAGTGGGTCCGCGGCTTCCTGGAGGAGATCAGGAAGGGCACCCTGCCCGGCGTCGAACCGTGGCGGCGGTATCACGAGACGGGGGAGATGCCGCAGGAGTTCACCTAGCGCCCTGAAGAAGCAGACCCCGGCGGCGCTGTTGCAGCAGCCCCGCCAGGGTCTCGAACCCCGAACCGAGTCCGCCGTGAGGCGTGACCGGGCGATCGAGGTGCGGCACACCCAGGATAGCCCGGCGCTCCTCACGCGGATCGATCACGCATCCGCTCGACAGGAGAGCAGTCGTCATGAGCAGTACCAGCCCTGGCACCCGTGCGCCCGCGGTCGAGGCGCGCCGGCTGACCAAGACCTACGGCGAGGTCACCGCCCTCAACGGCATGGACATCACCGTCGAACCCGGCACCGTCTTCGGCCTCCTCGGCCCGAACGGCGCCGGCAAGTCCACCACCGTCAAGATCCTCACCACCCTGGCCCGCCCCGACGCGGGCTCGGCCACCGTCGCGGGCCACGACGTGCTGCGCCACCCGGACCGGGTACGCCGCGCGATCGGCGTGGTCGCCCAGAACTCCGGCGCGGACCCGGTCGCCACCGGCCGCGAGAACCTTCGACTCCAGGGCAGGCTCCACGGCCTGGGCCGTGCGGACCTCGGCCGCCGGGTCGCCGAGCTGCTCGACCGGTTCCGGCTCACCGACGCCGCCGACCGCCCGGTCAAGGGCTACTCCGGTGGAATGCGCCGACGCCTCGACGTCGCCCTCGGTCTGGTACACCGGCCCGACGTGCTCTTCCTGGACGAGCCCACCACCGGCCTCGACCCCGAGACCCGCGCCGCGATGTGGGACGAGATCGGGCGGCTGGCCGGCGAGGACGGCATGACCGTCCTGCTCACCACGCACTACCTGGAGGAGGCCGACCGGCTCGCCGAGCGCATCGCGATCGTCGACCGCGGCCGGATCGTCGTCTCGGGCACCCCGGACGCCCTCAAGGGCGAACTCCGCGGCGACGCCGTCCATGTGGAACTGCGCCAACCGGTCGGGGAGGCGGGGCGTACGCTCCTCACCGGCACACTTCGCGCACTGCCGGGGGTGTACGACGTACTGCTCGAGGGGCGCCGCGTCAGTGTGCGGGCCGACGAAGGCGCCGCGGCGATGCCCGCGCTCCTCGCCGCTCTCGAGCGCGCCGGGGTCGGCGTCGCCGCCGCGACCGTCGCCCGCCCCTCCCTCGACGACGTCTACCTGCGTTACGCGGGCCGCCGTTACGCCGAGGCCGAGGCCGATGGCCGCGAGGACCTCGTCCTCGCCGGGACCGGGTGCGCGATGAGCCTTTCGATCTCCGCCGGGACCGAGGGCGCCATGAGCGCTTCGATCCCCGCCGGCACCGGAGGTGCGCGATGAGCACCGCGATCTCCCAGACCTGGTACATGACGCAGCGTCAACTCATGGTGTTCGTGCGGCAGCCGGCCTACGCGATCATCACGCTGATCCAGCCGGTGATCTGGCTCTTCCTGTTCGGCAGCCTGTTCAAGGAGGTTGTCGAGCTCGGCGGCTTCGGCACCACGTCCTATCTCGACTACCTGGTGCCCGGCGTCGTCGTGATGAGCGCCCTCAGCTCCAACATGTGGGCAGGGATGACCACTTTGGACGAGATCCAGCGCGGCACGCTCGACCGGTTCCTGACCACGCCGGTCAGCCGGGCCGCGCTGATGAACGGCAACGTCGTCAACAACGGCCTGGTCACCGCCCTCCAGTCGGTCGTCATCGTGCTGCTCGGCCTGCTGGGCGGCGCGGACTACCCGGGCGGCGTCGTCGGCATCGGCGTCCTGGTCGTCGCCGCGGTCCTGCTCGGCACCGTCTTCGGGGCCCTGTCCAACGCGCTGGGCATGCTGGTGCGGGAGCGCGAGTCGATCATCGGCATCAACACCTTCCTGCTGCTGCCGCTGACCTTCCTGTCCTCCGCCTTCATGGCGCCGTCGCAGATGCCGGACTGGATGCGGCACATCGCCGACTTCAACCCGCTCGACTGGGCCATGGTCGCGGGCCGTTCGGCGCTGTCCGACCACCCCGACCGGAGTGACGTCCTGATCCGGGGCGGCGGGCTGCTGGCGCTGGCGATCGCCGCGGTGTGGCTGTCCATCCGGACGTTCCGGTCCTACCAGCGCTCGGTCTGACAGCAGGCGGAAGGGGCGGCACCCTCGCCGGGTGCCGCCCCTTCCGATGTGCGATCGGAGCTACGCCGCCGGCGCCGCCCCCTCCTGCTCCGCCTCGATCCGGGCGTTCCAGTCCCGCTTCGACGCCTGCCAGCCGTCCTCGTCGTGGCCGAGCCGCCAGTAGCCGGAGATGGAGAGGTCCTCACGGGAGATGCCCCGGTCGACCCGCAGCAACTGGCGCAGCTCCTTCACGAAATGCGCCTCGCCGTGCACGAACGCGTGCACCCGGCCCTCCGGGAACTCCAGCGCGCGCACCGCTTCGACCAGCGCCTCGCCGACGGGCCGCGAGCCGCGGTGCAGCCAGATGACCTCGACGTCGGAGTCGATCTTCTGCTCCTCCTCGGGGCCGGAGACCTCCACGAAGGCGTACGCGGTGGCGCCTTCCGGCAGAGACTCCAGGGAGCGGGCGATCGCGGGCAGCGCGCTCTCGTCGCCGACGAGCAGATGCCAGTCGGCGTCCGGGTCGGGGGCGTAGGCGCCGCCGGGGCCCATGAAACGCACGGTCTCGCCCGGCTGGGCACGCATCGCCCACGGGCCGGCCAGGCCCTCGTCGCCGTGAATCACGAAGTCCAGGGTCAGTTCACGATGCTCGGGATCCCAGGCCCGCACGGTGTACGTCCGCGTCACGGGCCACTGGTCGCGCGGCAGCTCCTCGCGGATGCGCTCCAGGTCGAAGGGCTCGGGGTAGCTCACCCCGGTGGGGGAGAACAGCATCTTCACGTAATGGTCCGTGCAGGTGTCCGCCGCGAACTCGGCGAGCCCCTCACCGCCCAGCACCACACGCTGCATGTGCGGGGTCAGCCGTTCGGTACGGATGACCTGCGCGGAGTGGGGCTTCCGCGGCCTGCGGGCAGGGCGTAGCGCCATCACTGGCCTCCCTCGTTCCAAGCTTAGGTTTACCTAAGTTAGCACCTCCGCCTGGGGAATGCCGCTATGAACGTTCATGGACTGGTGCATGTCGCACACTTACGGACCGAATTCCCCGCGCCACGAGCCCCATGCGTACGATCCGGGCGCACTTCACGCCCCCATCGGTCTCACGCCCCCAGCGTCACCAGGAGCCGCTGGAGCGATCCACCGAGCCCCCAGCGCGTCGCCAGCTCGTCGAGGGCCGCCGGATCCCGGGGCGTGCGCGGTAGCGCCGTGTCGATGTCGGGCAGCGGGACGTCCAGCGCGACCCGCACGACCTTCGGGGCCACGGCCACATACGGCCGCGACTCCGCCAGTCGCTTGCGCTGCGAGGGCGTGAGCTTCGCCTTCGGGTCGTCGACGGCCGCCATGATCCCGGCCAGGTCCCCGAACTCGGCCAGCAGCTTCGCGGCCGTCTTCTCGCCGATCCCGGGCACGCCCGGCAGGCCGTCGCTCGGGTCGCCGCGCAGCAGCGCCAGATCGGCGTACCCGCCGCCGTCGACGCCGTACTTCTCGCGCAGCCACGCCTCGTCGGTGAGCTGGAGCGTGCCGACACCCTTGAGCGGGTACAGCACCCGCACCCCGCGCTCGTCGTCGACCAGCTGGTACAGGTCGCGGTCGCCGGTGACGATGTCGACCCGGCCCTTCGCGCGGGCCGTGAACGTGCCGATCACGTCGTCCGCCTCGTACCCCGCGACGCCCACGCGCGCGATGCCGAGCGCGTCCAGGACGGCCTCGATGACCGGCACCTGCGGCGACAGCGTGTCCGGCACCTCCTCCTCGTCCGGCCCGACCTCGCGCTCCTCGGCGACCCGGTGCGCCTTGTAGGAGGGGATCAGCTCGACCCGCCACTCGGGCCGCCAGTCCGCGTCCATGCAGGCCACCAGCGCGTCCGGGCGGTGGTCCTTGACCAGGCGGTCGATGAAGTCGAGGAGTCCGCGCACGGCGTTCACCGGAGTGCCGTCCGGGGCCTTCACGGAGTCCGGGACGCCGAAGTAGGCGCGGAAGTACAGCGAGGCGGTGTCGAGGAGCATCAGTCGTCCGGTCACGCCACGCATCATGCCGTACGGCACTGACATCGAGCCGTTCGGTGAGCGCCGCGTTGCGCTGCGTACCCGCCCTGTGGCCTGGACCACTTGTGCGTTTGTGTGCGGAGAACCCGGGCAGGCGCGAGCCCGGAGCGACGCCTCCTGCGCAACTGTTGCGCCAGTCGCTCCGTTCCATTGCCGTCGAGACAAGAGGTACCCGTGTCATCCAGGCTTGAGGCCGACCATCTGTACAAGGTGTTCGGCAGACGACCGGACGAGGCCGTCGAGCGGCTCCGCCACGGAGCCGACCGTGAGGAGCTGCGCGCCGACGGCACCACCGCCGCCGTGATCGACGCCTCCTTCACCGTCGAACCCGGCCAGATCTTCGTCGTCATGGGCCTGTCCGGGTCCGGCAAGTCCACCTTGCTGCGGCTGCTCAACGGCCTGCTGGAGCCGACCGCGGGTCACGTCCGCTTCGACGGCCGGGACCTGACCGCGATCAGTGACCGCGAGCTGCGCGAGGTCCGCGCCAAGAAGATCAGCATGGTGTTCCAGCACTTCGCGCTGTTCCCGCACCGCAGCGTGCTGGAGAACGCCGCCTACGGCCTCGCCGTCCAGGGCGTGCCGCGCGCCGAGCGCGAGAAGCGCGCCGCCGAGGCCCTTGAGCTGTGCGGTCTGGGCGGCTGGGAGAAGTCCTGGCCCGACGAGCTGTCCGGCGGTATGCAGCAGCGCGTCGGCCTGGCCCGCGCCCTCGCCACCGACGCCGACCTGCTCCTCATGGACGAGTCCTTCAGCGCGCTCGACCCGCTGATCCGGCGGGACATGCAGGACCAGCTGCTCCAGCTGCAGAAGAGCCTGAAGAAGACGATCGTCTTCATCACCCACGACCTCAACGAGGCCATGCGCCTCGGCGACCGCATCGCCGTCATGCGGGACGGCCGCATCGTCCAGACCGGCACCGCCGAGGACATCCTCCTGCGCCCCGAGGACGACTACGTCGCCTCCTTCATCCAGGACGTCGACCGCTCCCGCGTGCTGACCGCGGGCGCCCTCATGGACACCTCGGTCACCGCCGACGCCCCGCTGTGCACCTGCGAGACCGCGACCAGCGAGACGTCGTTCGTGGAGCTGTGCGCGATCAGCGCCCGCCTGTCGCACCGCGTCACGGTCGTCGACGACGACAACCGTGTCGTCGGCGTCGTCCCGCGCCAGCGGCTGGTCGGGTTCCTCGGTGACGAGAGCGCCGATCCCTCGCCCTGCGACAACCCCGAGGGCAAGGTGATCGCCCATGCCTAGGCTGCGTCTCGGTGACTGGGTCGACTCCGGCGTCGACTGGTTGGTCGCCCACATGGGCTGGCTCTTCGACGCGATCAAGACGGTCGTGGAGGGCATGTACGACGGCCTCAACGCCGTCCTGACCGCCCCCGAGCCCCTTCTCCTCGCCGGCATCCTCGCCGTGCTCGCCTGGTGGCTGCGCGGTCTGGTCGCGGGCGTCCTCGCCTTCGCCGGTTTCGCACTGGTCGACTCGCTCGAACTGTGGGACCGGGCCATGTCGACACTGGCCCTCGTCCTGGTCGCCACGGTCATCGCCCTGGTGCTCTCGATCCCCCTGGGCATCTGGGCCGCCCGCTCCAGGACGGTCAGCGCGGCCGTCCGGCCCGTCCTGGACCTGCTCCAGACGATGCCGTCGATGGTGCTGCTGATCCCGGCCATCCTCTTCTTCGGACTGGGCACCGCCGCCGGTGTCATCGCCACCCTGATCTTCGCGCTCGCCCCCGGCGTCCGCATGACCGAGCTCGGCATCCGCCAGGTCGACGCGGAGCTGGTCGAGGCGGCCGAGGCGTTCGGCACCACACCACGGGACACCCTGCTGCGTGTCCAGCTCCCGCTCGCCCTGCCGACGATCATGGCGGGCATCAACCAGGTGATCATGCTGAGCCTGTCGATGGTCGTCATCGCCGGCATGGTCGGCACCGGCGGCCTCGGCGGCGCGGTCAACGAGGCCATCGGCCAGCTCGACATCGGCTTCGGCTTCGAGGCCGGCGTCGGCATCGTCGTCCTCGCCATCTACCTGGACCGCCTCACCGGCGCGCTCGGCGCCCAGATCTCCCCGCTCGGCCGCCGCGCCGCCGCCAAGGCGCGTGCCGCGGGCGGCATCAAGGTCTGGAACTACCGCCCGCGCCCGGTCGTCGCCGTCGCCGGCGTGGCCGCGCTGTCCCTCGTCGCGGGCGGCATGGGCGTCCTCGGCCCGGCCTCCGGCACCGCCGAGGCCTCCGCCACGGACGTCGGCAAGGGCAAGGAAGTCAAGATCGGCTACATCCCGTGGGACGAGGGCATCGCCTCCACGTACCTCTGGAAGGAACTGCTGGAGCGGCGCGGCTTCAAGGTCACCACCAGCCAGTACGCCGCCGGCCCCCTCTACACGGGTCTCGCCACCGGCCAGATCGACTTCGAGACGGACTCCTGGCTGCCCACCACGCACGCCGAGTACTGGAAGAAGTACGGGAAGCAGCTCGAGGACCTCGGTTCCTGGTACGGCCCCACCTCCCTGGAGCTGAGCGTCCCCTCGTACGTCAAGGGCGTGAAGTCCATGGCGGACCTCAAGAACAACGCCTCCAAGTTCAAGGGCAAGATCATCGGCATCGAGCCGAGCGCCGGCATGATGGGCATGCTCAAGGACACGGTCCTCAAGAAGTACGGCCTCGAGGGCACGTACGAGGTCGTGGACGGCTCGACGCCCGCGATGCTCGCCGAGCTCAAGCGCGCGTACGCCAAGAAGGAGCCCGTCCTCGTCACGCTCTGGTCCCCGCACTGGGCGTACAGCGACTACGACCTGACCAAGCTCGAGGACCCCGAGGGCGCCTGGGGCAAGGGCGACGGCGTGCACACCCTCGCCCGCAAGGGCTTCGCCGGGGACAACCCCGAGGTCGGCAAGTGGCTGAAGGACTTCTCCATGACCGAGAAGCAGCTCACGAGCCTGGAGTCGCAGATCACCAAGGCCGGCAAGGGCAAGGAGCAGGACGCGGTGCGCACCTGGCTGAAGCGGAACCCGGGCCTGCTGGACAAGTGGGCCCCGGTCGCCGGGTCCGCGCAGAAGAGCCAGGCGGCCGGGTGACCTGACGGGCCCGACCGCCACCCGAGGGGTGGGTCACGCCGTACGTTTTTCCCCTCCGTACGGCGGGCCCGCCCCTCGTGGCGTCTGCGCATAGTCACCCGGCACACTACGAAAAGGATCCGGCCAACCACGCAGCGCTAACTCACCACCTGAGCTGGGCCGTGTGAACTCCCTCTGACCGGCCCCTACTTCCCGCCCTCGCGCGCTCCCCTCCACCACCTCTCCGCCCAGGCCCGCCCATCGGCGGGGAAGAGGGAAAATGGGAGTGTGCGGACGCATGGAACAGAACAGCGGCGCTCGCGTACTGAGCGGCAGTCAGGGGCGCCACGGGGGCGCCCGGTGGGTCGCGCGGGCCGATCGGCTGGCGCGAACCTGTGGGTCGTACCTCACCCGATGTGTCGTCGATGTGACGGCCGCATGAAACGGTTTGCCGAACATGCGTAGGGTGCAGAGAACTCAACAGAAGGTGTGCGCCGGAAGTCGGGCGCGAGGACAGTGGACCGACGAGCGAAGGAGGGAGCCGGAGCGATGGGCGACCACAAAGAACAACCCCTTCGGGTGGGCGCGGCCGTACGGCGGCGACGCCGTGCACTGGACCTCACCCTCGCCGTCGTGGCCGAGCGCAGCGGCCTGTCGGTGCCCTTCCTGAGCCAGGTCGAGAACGACCGGGCGCGCCCCAGCCGCAGCTCCCTCGAAAAGGTCGCCGACGCGCTGCGGACGACCGCCGTGGAACTCCTCGCCGCCGCCGACCCCGCGTGCAGCGTCGACGTCGTGCGGGCCGACACCACCGAACTGGCGCCGGAACCCCGGACGCGGTCCCTGGTGCGCGGTCACCACCAGATGCACGCCTCGGAGTTCACCGGAGACCATGACGCGGGCCGTGAATTCCAGTACCGCAACGACCAGTTGATGTACGTCGCCGACGGCGCCGTCGAGATCGAGGCCGAGGGCCGCGCCTACCGTCTGGGACGGGGCGACACCCTGTACCTCACCGGTGGGGTACGGCACCGGTGGCGGGCGACCGTGCCGGACACCCGGGTGGTCGTCGTCGCGGTCGCCGAGCACATCGAGGCGGTCCGGGACCGGCCGGGACGCTGATGCGCGTCGTCTCCCTGGTGCCGTCCCTGACGGAGGCCGTGGCCGTCTCGGCGCCCGGCGTCCTCGTCGGCGCCACGGACTGGTGCAGCCACCCTGCCGGACTGGACGTCACCCGCGTCGGCGGCACCAAGAATCCCGAGGTGGACCGGATCGTCGCGCTCGCCCCCGACCTGGTGATCGCCAACGAGGAGGAGAACCGCGCCCCCGACCTCGATGCCCTGCGCGCGGCCGGCGTCGAGGTCCTGGTGACCGAGGTGCGGGACGTCCCGCAGGCCTTCGTCGAGCTGACGCGCGTACTGCACGCCTGTGGGGCGCCGCCCCGCCCGCGCTGGCTGGACGAGGCGGAGCGGGCCTGGTCGTCGCTGCCGGCCCCGGACCGCCGTACGACAGCGGTGGTCCCGATCTGGCGACGCCCCTGGATGGTGCTCGGCCGGGACACCTTCGCGGGCGACGTCCTGACCCGCCTCGGCGTGGACCACGTGTACGCGACGCACGACGACCGCTACCCGCGCATCCCCCTGGACGACCTGCTCGCGGCGGCCCCGGACGTCGTCGTCCTCCCCGACGAGCCCTACCGCTTCACCGCCGACGACGGCCCGGAGGCGTTCGCCGGCCGGCCCTGCGCGTTGGTCAGCGGACGGCATCTGACGTGGTACGGCCCGTCACTGGCCGAGGCGCCACGCGTGCTGGCGCGGGCGCTGCGAGCAGCGCGCCGCTGAGCAGCCCGCGAGCGGTGTGCAGGGCGGCGACGGCCCAGGCCACGACGAGCACCGCGTACAGGGCGACGGTGAGCCCCTCGTAGACGACGAGCCCGGTGTGCCGGGCCAGTGCCGCGGCGCCGGTGACACAGGTGCCGACCGGGAAGGTGAACGCCCACCAGGTCATCGCGAAGCCCATGCCGTGCCGCCGGGCGCGCACGACATGCGCGGTGGCGAGCCCGAACCACAGCAGCGCGAAGCCCATGACGGGCACGCCGTACAGCACGGCGAGAATCCCGAAGCCCTCGCTGTACGGCGCCGGGACGACACCCGGGGCGACATCGGCGAACGCGCCGACGGCGGTCGTCGACTGGCCGAGCGGGCCCAGCACCAGGAACAGGGTCGGAGTGAGGGCGAGGGGCAGCGGGCCGCCCGTGATCAGCCGGGCGAACACCAGCGGCAGCATCAGCAGGGTGGCGAGCAGACTGAGCCCGAACATCGCGACACAGGCGAGAAGCAGCGTCTCCCGGGCCTGCCCGGGCGGCAGATGCGGCACCAGCAGCGGCCCGAGCGCGGCCGACACCATCGGCGCGACGAGCGGCAGCAGCCACACGGGCGTGGCCTGCGCCGGTTCGATGCGATGGCGTACGGCCATCAGGTACGGGACCGCGACGGCCGCCGCCAGTCCGATCGCCGTGCCGGCGACGAACAGCACCGCGTCGAGCGCGACCGCCGCCGAGCCGCCTGTCCAGTCCCGGCCGACGGTGACGGCACCGCCGCCGACGGCGAGCAGGGCCATGGACAGGCAGCCGTAGAAGGGCGCCATGGACGGGTCGAGGAGGTGGGCGCGGGCCTGGTCGCGGTGGCGTGTCCAGTGCCGGGCGCGGGCGCCGAGCAGGGTGAGCAGCAGGAGGAGGGAGAGCGCCCAGACGGCCGTGCAGAGGGTGCGCAGACCGGGGACGTGGAGCGGCAGTCCGGCTCCGGCGGTGGCCACGGCGGCGGTACCCATGACGGCGGAGTACCAGTTGGGTCCGAGGTGACGGACGGTGCCGAGGCGACGGATGGGCCCGAGGTGACGGGCAGCGGTGACCATGTGCTCAGGGTCGTGGCACCGGTCGTCCCCCACCAGGGAGCGCGTCTCTATGGCGACATAAACTGGGTTTATGACTCAGGCGGCGGAGGGGCAGTTTCGCGCGGGAACCCTGGCGCACCGCGTACCGGACCTCGGCGGGCTGGAGCTGTTGCTGGCGGTGGCGCGGCTCGGCAGTCTCGGCGGGGCGGCGCGCGAGCTGGGGATCACTCAGCCCGCCGCCAGCAGCCGGATCCGGTCGATGGAGCGGCAGCTCGGGGTGGCGCTGGTGGACCGGTCGCCGCGGGGCTCCCGGCTGACGGACGCCGGGGCGCTGGTGACGGACTGGGCGCGGCGGATCGTGGAGGCGGCGGAGGCGTTCGACGCCGGGGCGCAGGCGCTGCGGGACCGGCGGGACTCGCGGCTGCGGGTGGCGGCGAGCATGACGATCGCGGAGTATCTGCTGCCGGGCTGGCTGCTCGCCCTGCGGGCCCAGCGCCCGGACACGGCGGTGTCGCTGCTCGCCGGGAACTCCGCGGCGGTGGCCGAGCGGTTGCTGGCGGACGAGGCGGATCTGGGGTTCGTGGAGGGGCTGAGCGTGCCGTCGGGGCTGGACTCCGTCGTCATCGCCCACGACAGCCTGATCGTGGTGACGGCCCCTGGGCATCTGTGGGCCCGTCGGCGGCGGCCGCTGGAGGGGGCGGAGCTGGCGAAGACCCCGCTGATCCTTCGGGAGAAGGGGTCGGGGACGCGGCAGGTGCTGGACGCGGCGCTGGGGGGTCTGGCACGGCCGCTGATCGAACTGTCGTCGACCACCGCGGTGAAGGCCGCGGCGGTGAGTGGGGCGGGGCCGGCGGTGCTCAGTGAGCTGGCGGTGGGGGAGGAACTGTCGATGCGGCGGCTGGTGGCGGTGCCGTTGGCGGACGTCTCCCTCGCGCGGGACCTTCGGGCGGTGTGGCCCACGGGGCACCGCCCGGTGGGACCGGCCCGCGACCTGCTGGCCCTGACCCGGGGCTGATCCTCTTCGCCCCCGCCGCCCCTACCCGTCCCGTCCTTCCGGGGCTCCGCCCCGGACCCCGCTCCTCACACGCCGGAGGGGCTGGGTTCTTCAGCCCGTCCGGCGTGTGAGGACGAGGCCGTTCAGGCCGATGCGGGAGTCCGGGGACGGGTAGGGGCGGCGGGGGCGAGGAACGAGGGTGTCAGGCGGTCGCGGCGCGGACCAGGGCGCGCATCACCCGCAGATCGTCCCCCATCTCCGGATGCCACTGCACGCCCAACACCCACTCGCCCAAGGGCAGTTCCACCGCCTCCACCGTCCCGTCCGCCGCGTAGGCGGACGCGACGAGCCCCTCGCCCAGCCGGTCCACGGCCTGGTGGTGGTACGTCGGTACGGACGTCTCGTCCGGTACCGCGGCGGCGTACAGACTCCCCGGCACCGGCTTCACGGTATGGCTGCCGAAGACGCCGACGACCTCCGCATGCCCGTCGATGTGCTGCTGCAGCGTGCCACCGAGGGCGACGTTCAGCAGTTGCATGCCCCGGCAGACACCCAGCAGCGGCACCCCGGCGGCCAGCGCCGCGTCGATCAGCGCCAGCTCCCACGCGTCCCGCTCCCGCGCCGGCGGCCCCGTGCGAGGGTCGCGCTCGGCGCCGTAGCGGACCGGCTCGACGTCCGGTCCGCCCGCGATGACCAGCCCGTCCAGCCGGCCGACGGCGGCCGCCGCGTGCTCCGGGTCGTCCGGCGGCAGCATCGCGGCCAGGCCGCCCGCCCGCTGCACCAGCCGGGGATAGCCGACCGGCAGCAGCGCGGCCTCCAGCTCCCACACGCCCCAGCGCGCACCGGACTCCAGATAGGTGCTGACCCCGATCAGCGGCCTGGCCACAGCGACTCCCTCAACTCTCGAAACGTCAGTCCCGTGCCAACTCTGCCTCGGCCGCCGCCAGCGCCGCGAACTCCTCCTCGGGAGCCTTCGCCACCAGGTGCTTGCGGCTGTAGAGGCCGAAGTAGGCGATGGCCACCCCGTACACCACCAGCGCGATCACCGCCGCCGTCACGTCCACCAGGAACGTGGCCACCAGCGCCGCACAGGCCAGCACCAGCGCGACCGACGAGGTCAGCACGCCGCCCGGCGTGCGGTACGGCCGTTCCAGCTCCGGCTCGCGGCGGCGCAGCACGATGTGCGACAGCGACATCAGGGCGTAGGAGATGGTCGCGCCGAAGACCGCGATGTTCAGCATCCGCGCGCCGTTGCCGGACACGGCGGCCAGCAGGAAGCCGAGTGTGCCGGGCACCAGCAGCCCCAGGTAGGGCGCCTTGCGGCGGCTGGTGAGGGACAGGAAGCGGGGCAGGTAGCCCGCGCGGGACAGGGCGAACAGCTGGCGCGAGCCCGCGTAGATCAGGGAGAAGAAGGACGCCACCAGGCCGGCCAGGCCCGCGTAGTTCACGATCCGGCTGAGCGTCGTGGCCTCGCCGTTCGGCTGCAGCGCCTCCACCAGGGGGTTTCCCGCCTCCTGGACCGCCGCCGAGCCGCGTGCGCCGGCCGCCGCGAAGAAGGTCACCACGGCCAGGACGACCAGGATGGCCATCGACCAGCGGATCGCCTTCGGCAGGGTACGGGCCGGCTCCCTGGTCTCCTCGGCGGCCAGCGGCACGCCCTCGACGCCCAGGAAGAACCACATGCCGAAGGGGAACGCCGCCCAGATGCCGAGCAGGCCGAAGGGCAGCCAGGAGTTCGCACCCGTCGCCGAGGAGTCGACCGGGATGTCGTCGAGCGAGGCGAAGGAGAAGTCCGGCAGCGCCGCCAGCGCGAACACGATCAGGGCCACCACCGCGATGCCGGTGACCACGAAGCTGAAGCGCAGTGCCTCGCCCACGCCCCACAGGTGGATGCCGAGGAAGATCGCGAAGCAGACCAGGTACACCGGCCAGCCCGACTCCAGGCCGAACAGGCCGAGCGACTCGACGTAGTCGCCGATGAAGATGACGATGGCGGCCGGCGCGAGGACGTACTCGATGAGGATCGCCGTACCGGTGAGGAAGCCGCCCCACGGGCCTAGGGCGCGGCGGGCGAAGCCGTAGCCGCCGCCCGCCGTCGGCAGGATCGAGGACAGCTCGGCGAGGGCGAAGACCATGCAGGCGTACATGGTGCCCATGAGGACCATGGCGATCGCCAGGCCGCCGAAGCCGCCCTCGGCCAGACCGAAGTTCCAGCCGGAGTAGTCGCCGGAGACGACGTACGCGACGCCGAGTCCGGTCAGCAGCACCCAGCCGGCGCTGCCGCGGCGCAGGGCTCTGCGCTCCAGGTAGTCGTCCGCCTCCGGGGCGGCGGAGGGTGTGTTCGTGGATTCCAGGGACAAGGCCAACTCCCCACGTGCGGTGGACACCGGGCGGTTCCGGGCACGGTGGGGTGGGTCGACCGGGCTCCGGTTCAATGGAATGGATGCATACCTTTGCCGGGTCGGCTGCTCGAACGCAATACCCTTGCGTTAATCGCCGGTAAATCCACCCGCACCGGGGACCGGGCGCCGCTCAGCCGAGGAAGCCGCGCAGCAGCGCCGCCGTGCCCCCGCAGTGCTCACGCATGATCTCCCGCGCGCACTCCGCGTTGCCCTCGATCACCGCCTCCACCAGGGCGGTGTGCTGGCGCTGCGAGTGCTCCAGGTTGCGCACCAGCAGCGGGATGCAGTCCAGCAGGTCGTTCACGGTCGCGCGTACGGCCGCGTACTGGGCGGTCAGGGTGGGGGAGCCGGACAGCTCGGCGAGCGTGAGATGGAGCAGGGTGTCCAGCCGGCGGTAGTCCGCGAGCGGGGCGTCGTGCGTGTGTGCCAGTGCCGCGCGCAGCCGGTCCGCCTGCTCCTCGTCCAGCCCGTGCGCCGCGCACAGCCCGGCCGCGCCCACCTCCAGCACCTCGCGGAAGCGCAGCGTGTCCTCGACGTCGACGTCCTTCAGGCGGCGGCGCAGCTCCTCCTCGCCCGGGGTGACGGGGCGCGGCAGGACGAACGTTCCGCCGTAGCGGCCGCGCCGGGACTCCACCAGGCCCTGGTCCTGCAGCACCTTCAGCACCTCGCGCAGCGTGACCCGGCTGATCCCCAGCCGGTCCGCCAGCTCCCGCTCCGCGGGCAGCCGCTCGCCGCCCGGCACCAGGCCGAGCCGGACGACCTGGAGGATCTGCTCCAGGGCCTCCTCGAAGCCGTTGCCGGCCCGCACCGGCCGCAGCACCGACGTCAGCCGGTCGTCGGCTCCGGGCGCCCCGTGCTCCGTATCCGCCTGCGACATATGGCCGGACCCCCTTCCCAATCAATGGTCCTGCGCAATACCTTATGGCTCCCGGCTGACCGAAGTAGCCGAATGGAGGCTCTCCCGTGGCAGACCGCACACCCCCGCTGAGCGTCGAGGAGCTGCACGCCCTCGTCGCGAGCGGTGAGATCGACACTGTCGTCCTGGCGTTCCCCGATATGCAAGGGCGGCTCCAGGGCAAGCGGTTCGCCGCCCGCTTCTTCCTCGACGAGGTCCTCCACCACGGCACCGAGGGCTGCAACTACCTCCTCGCCGTCGACACCGAGATGAACACCGTCGAGGGCTACGCCATGTCGTCCTGGGACCGCGGCTACGGCGACTTCGCCATGCACCCGGACCTGGCCACGCTGCGCCGCGTCCCGTGGAACGCCGGCACGGCCATGCTGATCGCCGACCTCGCCTGGAACGACGGCTCGCCCGTGCTCGCCGCGCCCCGCCAGATCCTGCGCCGCCAGCTGGAACGCCTCGCCGAGCACGGCTACACGGCGAACGTCGGCACCGAGCTGGAGTTCATCGTCTTCAAGGACACCTACGAGCAGGCCTGGGACGCGAACTACCGCGACCTCACCCCGGCCAACCAGTACAACATCGACTACTCGGTGCTCGGCACCGGCCGGATCGAGCCGCTGCTGCGCCGCATCCGCAACGAGATGGCGGGCGCCGGCCTCACCGTCGAGTCCGCCAAGGGCGAGTGCAACCCCGGCCAGCACGAGATCGCCTTCAAGTACGACGACGCCCTGGTCACCTGCGACCAGCACGCGATCTACAAGACCGGCACCAAGGAGATCGCCGCCCAGGAGGGCGTCTCGATCACCTTCATGGCCAAGTACAACGAGCGCGAGGGCAACTCCTGCCACATCCACCTCTCCCTCGCGGACGCCGCCGGCAACAACGCCATGGCCGGGGACGGCGAGGGCGGCATGTCGGACGTCATGCGCCACTTCCTCGCCGGCCAGCTCGCCGCCCTGCGTGACTTCTCCCTCCTGTACGCGCCGAACATCAACTCCTACAAGCGGTTCCAGCCGGGCTCCTTCGCGCCGACCGCCGTCGCCTGGGGATACGACAACCGCACCTGCTCCCTGCGCGTCGTCGGCCACGGCCGCTCGATGCGCTTCGAGAACCGCCTCCCCGGCGGCGACGTCAACCCGCACCTCGCCGTCGCGGGACTGGTGGCGGCCGGCCTGTACGGCATCGAGCAGAAGCTGGAGCTGCCCGAGCCCTGTCCCGGCAACGCCTACACCGCCGGCTTCGAGCACGTCCCCACGACCCTGCGCGAGGCCGCCGAGCTCTGGGAGAACAGCCCGATCGCCAAGGCCGCCTTCGGCGACGAGGTCGTCGCCCACTACCGCAACATGGCCCGCGTCGAACTCGAGGCCTTCGACGCCGCGGTGACCGACTGGGAGCTGCGCCGCTCCTTCGAACGCATGTGAGGCACTTCTTGTCCGACCAGCTCCAGGTACTGAATCCGGCCACCGAAGAGGTCGTCGCCACCGTCCCGGCGGCCACCGCGGCCGACGTCGACGCGGCGGTCGTACGGGCCACGAGGGCGCAGGCCGTGTGGTCCGCGCTCGCGCCCGGCGAACGCGCGCGACTGCTGCGCCGGTTCGCCGTCGCCGTCGACGAACACCTCGAAGAACTCGCCCAGTTGGAGGTCAGGGAAGCCGGACACACCGTCGGCAACGCCCGCTGGGAGGCGGGCAACGTCCGCGATCTGCTCGACTACGCGGCCGGGGGAGTGGAACGGCTGACGGGACAGCAGATCCCGGTGCCCGGCGGCCTGGACGTCACCATCCTCGAACCGCTCGGTGTCGTGGGCGTGATCGCGCCCTGGAACTTCCCGATGCCGATCGCCGCCTGGGGCACCGCCCCGGCGCTGGCGGCCGGCAACGCGGTCCTGCTCAAGCCCGCCGAGACGACCCCGCTGACGGCCCTGCGGCTGGCCGAGCTGGCGTTGGAGGCCGGCCTTCCCGAGGGCGTGTTCCAGGTGCTCCCCGGGCACGGTCCCGTCGCGGGCAACGCGCTCGTCGAGCACCCCGGCGTCGCGAAGATCGTCTTCACCGGGTCGACGGCCGTGGGCAAGCAGGTCCTCGCCAAGGGCTCCGCTCTGCTCAAGCGCGTCACCCTCGAACTCGGCGGCAAGAGCCCCAACATCGTCTTCGCCGACGCCGACCTCGAAGCCGCCGCGGCCGCCGCCCCCATGGCCTTCCTCGACAACTCCGGCCAGGACTGCTGCGCCCGCACCCGCATCCTCGTCCAGCGCTCCGCCCACGACCGGTTCATGGAGCTGCTGGGCCCCGCGATCGAGGCGGTGCGCGTAGGTGACCCGGCCGACGACACGACCGACATGGGCCCGCTCATCTCCAAGGCCCAGCTGGACCGGGTCCGTTCGTACGTCTCCGACGACCTCGACGGCATCCGCGGCAAGGCCCCCGAGGGCCCCGGCTTCTGGTTCCCGCCCACCGTCCTCACCGGCGTCGACCCCCGTGCGCGGGTGGCCGTCGAAGAGGTCTTCGGGCCGGTCGCCGTCGTCCTGCCCTTCGAGGACGAGGCGGAGGCCGTCGCCCTCGCCAACGCCACCGACTACGGCCTCTCCGGCTCCATCTGGACCCGTGACGTCGGCCGCGCCCTGCGGGTCTCCCAGGCCGTGCGGGCCGGCAACCTGTCCGTCAACTCCCACTCCAGCGTCCGCTACTGGACCCCGTTCGGCGGCTTCAAGCAGTCCGGCATCGGACGCGAGCTGGGTCCGGACGCCCTGACCGCCTTCACCGAAACCAAGAACGTCTTCATCAGCACGGAAGGCCCCGCACAGTGACCGAAGAGAATGTGTGCCGCCGACTGGTCGGCCGTACCGCCGTCATCACCGGCGCCGGCAGCGGCATCGGCCTCGCCACCGCCCGCCGGCTCGCCTCCGAGGGCGCGCACATCGTCTGCGGCGACGTGGACGAGCAGCGCGGCAAGGCGGCCGCCGAGGAGGTCGGCGGAATCTTCGTGAAGGTCGACGTCACCGACCCCGAGCAGGTCGAGGCGCTGTTCAAGACGGCGTTCGACACCTACGGCAGCGTCGACATCGCCTTCAACAACGCCGGCATCTCACCGCCCGACGACGACTCCATCCTGGAGACCGGCCTGGACGCTTGGAAGCGCGTCCAGGAGGTCAACCTCACCTCCGTCTACCTGTGCTGCAAGGCCGCCATCCCCTACATGCGGCAGCAGGGCAGGGGCTCCATCATCAACACGGCGTCGTTCGTGGCGAGGATGGGCGCCGCCACGTCCCAGATCTCGTACACGGCCTCCAAGGGCGGCGTGCTCGCCATGTCCCGCGAGCTGGGCGTGCAGTTCGCCCGCGACGGCATCCGGGTCAACGCCCTGTGCCCCGGACCGGTCAACACCCCGCTGCTGCAGGAGCTGTTCGCCAAGGACCCGGAGCGGGCCGCGCGCCGGCTCGTGCACATCCCGGTCGGCCGCTTCGCCGAGGCCGAGGAGATCGCCGCCGCCGTCGCGTTCCTGGCCAGCGACGACTCCTCCTTCGTGAACGCCACCGACTTCCTGGTCGACGGCGGAATCTCGGGGGCGTACGTCACGCCGCTGTAGGCCGCCCTACAGTTGCCGGAATGAGCATGACGCCCCCGCCCGGCTGGTACCGCGACCCCTCCGCCCCGCACCTGGAGCGCTGGTGGGACGGCACGGCCTGGACCGAGCACCGGCGTGCCCCCGAGGCACCGGCACCGGCGGCCCCGACGCCGCCGGTGCCCGGCCCGCCCGCCTACGGGTCGCAGCCGACCGTGCCGCTGACGCCCGCCCGGCCCTCGGCCGGCGGTGCCTCCGGGAAGGGGCCGAAGGTCGCCGCCCTGATCGCCGCCGGGGCCGTCCTGGTCACGGCGATCGTCACGGGCGTGATCGTCCTCGGCGAGGACGACGGCGGCGGGCAGGTGGAGACCGCGCCGACGCTCGCGACCTCGCAGCCCGCGGACCGTGAGCCGGCCTCGGACACCCCGAGCTCCTCCGAGACCGCCTCCGAGCCTCCCGCCGACGGCCCGGCGGTGGTCACGGACCAGCTCAACGGCATCACCCTGCCGCTGCTCGACGGCTGGGTCAGACCGCGCAACGTCACCGAGGCCGACATCCTCATGACCACGGACGGCACCTACGACTGCCCCGCCGACTTCGGCTTCTGCCGGCACGGCAGGGTCAGCTCGCGCACGGCGACCGCGGACGACGGGAGTTCCCCCGAGGCGATCGCCAAGGCCGACATCGAGGAAGCGGCCGACGCCGCCTACGACCGCGACCTCATCGGCCGGCGCCCCTTCGGCGGCATCGAGTCCCACAAGGTCATGGACTCCGGCCCGGTGACGGTCGCGGGCCGCGCCGGCTGGTTCGTGCGCTGGCGGGTCACCACGGCCAAGGGGGAGGGCGGCTACGTCCAGTCCCTCGTCTTCCCCTCCCGCGTCGGCACCGAGTCACCGGTCGTCGTCCGCTACGTCTTCGACGCCGGGGCGGACGGGCCGCCGCTGGCCGACATGGACCGTCTCACCAAGGGCATCCGGTCCACCACGGACTGAGCCCCGGGCGCGCTACAGGAACGTGTGGCCCTCGCCCCGGTACGTCGGCACGGTCGCCGTCACGGTGTCCCCCTCGATCAGGTGCAGCGCGTCGAACCGCTCACACAGCTCACCGGCCTTCGCGTGCCGGAACCACACCTTGTCGCCGAGCAGCAGGTCGTCGGCGGGGGAGCCGAGCAGCGGCGTCTGCACCTCGCCGGGCCCCTCCTGCGGGTCGTAGCGCAGCCCCTGGGGCAGATACGGCACCGGCAGCCGGTCGGGACCCGCCACACCCGAGGCCGGATACCCGCCGCCGAGGACGGTCACGATCCCGACCCCGGGCCGGCGCACCACCGGCTGGGCGAACAGCGCGGCGGGACGCCCGCTGAAGGACGTGTAGTTGTCGAACAGCCGCGGCACGTACAGCCCCGACCCGGCACCGATCTCCGTGACGGCGTCCTCGGCGGCCGTGAACTGCACACTGCCGGTGCCGCCGCCGTTGACGAACTCCAGCTCCGGCGCCACCGCTCGCACGGCCCGCACCACCTCGGCCCGGCGCTGGGCGAGCTCCCGGCGAGCGGTGGCCTGCATCAGCCGTACGGCACGCGACCGCAGCGGGCGCCCCGCCACCGAGTCCCCGACCCCGGCGATGTGTCCCTCGTACGCCATGATCCCGACGAGCCGGAACCCCGGCCGGCGGGCGACGGTCCGCGCCATGTCGGCGACCTGGGCGGGGGAGTGCAGCGGCGAGCGCCGGGCGCCGACGCGCACCCGTCCCCCGAGCAGCTTCAGGGAGGTGTCCAACTCCAGGCAGACCCTGACGACTTCCCGGCCACCGTTGCGGGCGGCGTCGATCAGCCGCAGCTGCGCCGGGTCGTCGATCATCACGGTGACGGCGGCGGCGAGCTTGGGGTCGCCGGTCAGCTCCGCGAACCCGGCACGGTCGGCCGAGGGGTAGGCGAGCAGGACGTCGTCGAACCCGGACCGCGCCAGCCACAGCGACTCGGCGAGGGTGAACGACATCAGGCCCGCGAAGCCGTCCTTGGCGAGGACCCGTTCCAGCAGCGCTCGGCAGCGTACGGACTTGCTCGCGACGCGGATCGGCTTGCCGCCGGCCCGGCGGCGCATGTCGTCCGCGTTGGCGTCGAAGGCGTCCAGGTCGACGATCGCGAGGGGGGCTTCGAGATGGGCGGTGGCCCGGTCATAACGGGCCCGGTCAGCGGCGCGCGCAGTCATGAACGAAGCCTGCCAGACGGGATTACCGCAGGGTAGGGGGACGTTCCGGGCAGATCCGCACGGGGTCGTGGACTGGTTCCCGTTCGCGCAGGTTCAACCCGTAGAGTGACGCGCACGCAAGTGGGAACGTCCACGGCCGCGTCGTGCGCCGGGATGACGCTCCCTCGGCGCGGGTATGCGTGCCTGGTCGGAGGAGTCCGTGCCGGGCGGGACAGACCGGGAACAGCAGCGGTGGCCCGCGCACGAGGACGGGCCCGGGGACGAGGAAACGGGGGGTGCATGAGCACGGAAGCGCGTCGCGTCCCCGTTCCCCCGCGCCCGTCGACCCCGCCTCCGCCCGCCGTCCCGCCCCGCCCGACCACACCGCCGAGACCCCCGCAGCCGCCGGCCGCCGGCGACACACACGACGAGGACACGGACGGCCCGGCCCCAACGACCGGCGCGGGAACGGAGGGCCCGGTGCGGGGCGGTGCCGACGCGAACCCGACCCCGAGCGGCCGGACGCCGACGACCTCCCGTACGTCTGCCCCCGCCGATCCCCGCTCCCACCCGAGCGCCCGCATTCCGTCCCCGGCCTCCGGCACCCCCTCCGCCCCGCCCCCACCCCCGGCTTCGGCCCGCTTCCCGGACGCCCCACCCACACCCGGCGCCCCGACCGCGAGCCCCGTGGGCAACGGCCACCGTCCGGCCGCGGGCTCCGAGGGGGACAGCCGTCACACCGCCGCACAGGGCAACGGCCGCCGTCCGGCCGCGGGCCCCGAGGCCAGCGGCGTCCACCCGACGGTGAGCCCCCAGGGCAACGGCGTCCACGCGACCGTGAGCCCCCAGGGCAACGGCCGCCGTCCGGCCGCGGGCTCCGAGGGGGACAGCCGTCACACCGCCACGGGTGCGGTACCGGGCGCACAGGGCAACGGCCGCCATCCGGCCGCGGGCCCCGAGGCCGGCGGCGTCCACCCGACCGCGAGCTCCCAGGGCAACGGCGTCCACCCGACCGTGAGCCCCCAGGGCAACGGCCGCCATCCGGCAGCGGGCTCCGAGGGAAGCAGCCGTCACACCGCCACGGGTGCGCCACAGAGCGCCCAGGCCAACGACCGCCACCCGGGCGCGAGCCCGGAGAGCCCCGGTCGACGTCCGGGCGCGGGTGCTTCGCCGAACGTCGGCGGCGCCGGCCGCCGTCCGGCCGCGGGTGAACCGGCGGGCCCCGAGAGCACGCGCCGCCACCCGGCCCCGGGTGCCTCGACGCACTTCGCGCGCGACGGCCGGACCGCACCCGGCGGCACGCCGCCCCGCCCCTCGACGCCCCGGCGTACGGGCGCCCCCGTCGAGACGGCCGCGGAGACGACGTTCCGCCTCCGCCCGATCCCCGCGACCCCGCCGACCGACACCCCCAACCACCCTTCCGGCGCCCAGGGTTCCCCCGGCACGCCGCCCCGCCCGGGCACGGCTCCCGGCCGCGGTCCCGCAGGCACGCCGTCTCGCCCCGGCACCACTTCAGGGCAGGGCGGCGTAGGCACGCCTTCGCGCCCTGGGGGTGCTCCGGCGCAGGGTTCCCCCGGCACCGCTCACGGTCAG
Organism: Streptomyces sp. Y7; assembly: GCF_043195415.1. Taxonomy (NCBI): domain Bacteria; kingdom Bacillati; phylum Actinomycetota; class Actinomycetes; order Kitasatosporales; family Streptomycetaceae; genus Streptomyces; species Streptomyces sp. Y7. The sequence goes on along the minus strand of NZ_JBIDDQ010000021.1, from coordinate 63,460 downwards.
GGCCGCGTAGGCACGCCCTCCCGTCCCGGCGATCCGTCGGCGCAGGGTTCCCCCTCCGCGCCCCCGCAGGCACGCCCCGCCTCGGCGCAAGGTGCCCGCGGCGTCCCGCAGCATCCCGGCGCCGCTCCCGCCGAGTCCCCCCGTCGATCCACCTCCGCACCCCTCCCGCCCATGCGGCCGCCCTCGGACGGGTACGGGGCGCCGGCATCCGACGGAGGCTCGGTCGGCATGCCGTACTCCCCGGCGGGCTCCCCCCAGTTCTCGCCGGATCCGTCCCTGTCCTGGAGCGCGCCCATGGCGCCGGGTTCGGGGCGCCCCGTCGTGTCGTTCGGGGAGCCCGAGGGGTACGACGAGCAGGCGCGGCCCCGTCCGCTCGGGATGCGGCTGCGGCCCCGGATCGCCCTGGCGGCGGCCTGTGTCGTGCTCGGCGTCGGACTCATCGGCGGTGCCGTGACCGGGAGTTGGCTGGTCGGGGAGCCCGGTGACGGCGGCGCCCGGGACACCTTCGCGGCCGCCGGGAGCCTGTGGCACGGCGTCCCCGTCGACCAGCTCTTCCCGCCCACCGTGATCGGGAAGGGCGCCGGTCCCGGGGGCGCCGACCGGACCTGGACGCGGATCGCCGTCGCCCCCGACACCGGCTGTGCCGGCGCCTTCGACCCGCTCCTGCGCAAGGCCCTCGCGCCCGTCGGCTGCCGGCGCCTGCTGCGCGCCACCTACACCGACGCCACCCAGAGCCACGTCACCACCGTCGGCCTGCTCTTCACCGACGCCGACGCCACCGCGATGCGCTCGCTCGACAGCCGCTTCTCCAAGGAGGGCCTCGACCGCCGTACGGACCTCATGCCCCGTCCGTACGCCGCCAAGGGCACCGAGGCCGCCGGCTTCGGCGACGAGCAGCGCGCCTCCTGGACCATCTCCGTCCTCACCGACGCCCCCGTCGTCGTCTACGCCGTCTCCGGCTGGGCCGACCACCGCACCGTCGACGAGCCCCAGCCCGCCGAGGAGGCCATGGAGGCCGGCGCCACCACGGCCGTCGCCCAGGCCGGCCTCGGCCACGAGGCACAGGGTCTCGCCGACCGCGTCGAGCGTGCCCTGCGCAGGAACGTCGGCCCGTCCACGGAGCCGTCGTCATGACCCCCGGCGCGAAGACGCGTACGCACGCCCGCCTGAACGGCGCCGCCTCCGGCTCCGTGAGCAGGAGTGTGAAGCACCTCGTGACCCGGCGCACCGGCCCCCTCGCCGCCCTCCTGGGCGCCTGCCTCGCCCTCCTGCCGCCCACCGCGGCCCACGCCGACTCCATACGCGCCCAGCAGTGGGCCCTGGAGGCCATGCACACGCAGGAGGCCTGGCAGACCACCAAGGGCAGGGGCGTCACGGTCGCCGTCCTGGACACCGGCGTCGAGTCCGATCACCCCGACCTCGACGGCAACGTCCTCCAGGGCAAGGACATGGTCGGCTTCGGAGCCGACCGCGGTGACCGCGCCTGGGCCCGGCACGGCACCGCGATGGCCGGCATCATCGCCGGCCACGGACACGGCGCGGGCAACGGCGACGGCGTCATGGGCATAGCTCCCGAGGCCAAGATCCTCCCCGTCCGCGTGATCCTGGAGGACGGCGACCCCGCCCGCGCCAAGGCCCGCAGCACCCGCGGCAACGCCCTCGCCGAAGGCATCCGCTGGGCCGCCGACCACGGCGCCGACGTCATCAACCTCTCCCTCGGCGACGACTCCAAGTCGGCCCACCCCGAGGCCGGCGAGGACGAAGCCGTGCAGTACGCCCTGAACAAGGGCGCCGTCGTCGTCGCCTCGGCCGGCAACGGCGGCGAGAAGGGCGACCACATCTCCTACCCGGCCGCCTACCCGGGCGTCATCGCCGCGACCGCCGTCGACCGCTACGGCACCCGCGCCTCGTTCTCCACCCGCCGCTGGTACGCCACGGTCAGCGCCCCCGGCGTGAACGTCGTCATCGCCGACCCCGACCACAAGTACTACGAGGGCTGGGGCACCAGCGCCGCGGCCGCCTTCGTCTCCGGCGCGGTGGCCCTGGTCAAGGCCGCCCACCCCGGCCTGACCCCGGCGCAGATCAAGAAGCTCCTCGAGGACACGGCCCGCAACGCCCCGGACGACGGCCGCGACGACTCCCGCGGCTACGGGTTCATCGACCCGGCCGCCGCCATCAAGAAGGCCGCCGGTATCAAGCCGGAGGGCCTGAAGGCGGCGGCCTACGGCGACGAGTACTTCGGCTCCGGCCCCGACGCGGCCGCCTCGGACGACGACGCGACGAGCTGGACCGCATGGCTCGCGGGCGCCGCGGGCGGGCTGATGCTGGTGGCGGCGGTCGTCGTGTGGCGAGGCCGCCGCGGCCGCTTCGGCCTCTAGCCGCCGCTTCCGCCAGGAGCCTTGGGCGGCCGCCGCTTCCGCCAGGACCTCCAGCGGCCGCCCCTTCCGCCAGGACCTCCAGCGGCCGCCCCTTCCGCTTCGGCCTCCAGCCGCCGCTTCCGCCACGGCCTCCAGCCGCGGGGTCCGCTACGGCCTCCAGCCGCCCCCGGGCGTGCTTCGGTCTCAGTCGCCGGTTCCGCTACGAGGAGGCGGCCGTCGCCGTGGCCGCCGGGGCGGGGGAGGCGTCCTCGCCGGCGAACACCGACACCGCCGCCCGTGCCGCGGCCTCGACCAGCGCGACGCCTTTCTCCTTGGTCGTGTTGCCGTCGGAGAGCACGGCCACCAGATAGTCGGCGCCGTCAGCCGTCACCCGCCCGATGCTGTTGATGTCCCACAGCCCGGTGGCGGTGCGCGGCAGCCAGCCGTTCTTCAGCGCCCACGCCGAGCCGTCGGCCACCGTCGACACGCCCCAGTGCTGGTCGGCCGCGATGTGCCCCATCAGCCCGCCGAGATACGCCCGGGAGTCCGCGCTCAGCTCCGACTCCGTCCCGAACACCTGCCGCAGCAGAGCGAGTTGATCGGCCGCGGTGGTCCGGGTCAGCCCCCAGTACATGTCGTGGCCGCCGACGGTGCCCGTGAGCCCGAGACGCGCGTTCGCCGCGTCGAGCCCGCCCGCCTTCCCGATCGTCCGCCACAGGGCCGAGGCGGCGGTGTTGTCGCTGTTCTCGATCATGTCGGTGGCGTACGACCGCTCCGCCGCCGTCAGCTCCCGCCCCGCGTCCTGGGCCTGGAGCAGCAGCACGGCCAGGATGTCGACCTTGACGATGCTCGCGGTGTCGAAGTCACCGTCGCCGTACATGGCGCTCGTGCCGGACTCCAGGTCCAGCACCGCCACCGACACCGCGGCGCCGTTCTCGACGTCCACCGCCTTCATGGCACCGGCCAGCAGCGCGTCATGGTCGACCGTCGGCTCCGTCACCGGATCCACAGGAGCCTTTCCGTCCGTGCCGTCGCTGGTCGACGCCGAGGGCCCCGGCGTCGCCGTCGACGATACGGCCCGCACCGCTGGATGCGCCCGGGTCTTCACATACGCGGTGCCCGCGGCCGTACCGCCCAGGACCACGAAGGTGGCGAGGGCACCGTGGAGCAGCGGGCGGCGTCGGGGCGTACGGGCGCGGCGGGCTCTGGAGGACTCCATGCCGCGATCGTCCGGGGTGTGTCTGTGCATGCCGTGAGACGCACGTTAGAGGCGTGTCAGAGAATCGAAGATTCAGGCGACCGGGTGTCACGCGCGCGTTTCCGGGGCCGCACAAACGCAGCAGCATCCCCCCGATAGGGTCGGTGACCGTGGCGAACAAGAACATTCCCGACTCCCCGTTCTCCGACGACGACGGCTCCGTCGACCCCCGGCTGGGCGCCGCGCTCGCGGCCTGGGCCGAGGACCGCACCGCGGAGGGCCCGGTCCTCGAGGCGCTGAAGGACGCCCGGCTGCTCGTGCCGGTCGTGGCCGTCCTCGGCGAGGTCGAGGAGGACGAGAACGGGCTGCGCCGCGAGAAGACCAGCGACATGGCCGTCCCCACCCTGAAGGCCGGCAACCGCACCGCCCTGCCGGCGTTCACGTCCACCGACTCCCTGGCCCGCTGGGACCCGGCGGCCCGCCCCGTCGCCGTACCCCTGAACCAGGCCCTGGAGGCCGCGGCGCACGAGCGGGCGGACACGATCGTGCTGGACATGGCCGGTCCGGTGCCCTACGAGCTGACGGGGCGGGCGCTGCTCGCCCTGGTCGAGGGGCGTACGACGACGGATCCGCTGGCCGATCCGGCCGTGCGGGAGGCGGTGCGGGCCGTCGTGTCCTCGGTGCCCGCCGTGCTCAGCGCCCACCTCGGACCCGGACAGGCCGACGGCACCCTCGCCCTGGTCCTGGACGCCTCCGCCGCCCCCGCCGAGGCCGCGCGTGCGGTCGCCGAGCGGCTCGCCGCCGATGAAACGCTGAGGGCCCGCCTGGTGCGCGGTCTCGACCTGGCACTGCTGCCGGCCGGGACCACGCCACCGGGCGAGCCCCTGTACGTACGAGGGTGAGCTAGCCGTAGACCGGGCCCGTGTACTTCTCGCCGGGCCCCTGGCCGGGCTCGTCCGGAACGACCGACGCCTCGCGGAAGGCCAGCTGGAGCGACTTCAGGCCGTCGCGCAGCGGCGCGGCGTGGAACGAGCTGATCTCGGTCGTGCTCGCGTCCAGCAGCCCGGCGAGGGCGTGCACCAGCTTGCGGGCCTCGTCGAGGTCCTTGAACTTGTCGCCCTCCTCTGTCAGACCGAGCTTCACGGCGGCGGCGCTCATCAGATTCACGGCGACCGTCACGATCACCTCGACCGCCGGGACCTCGGCGATGTCGCGGGTCATGGCGTCGAAGTCGGACGGCGGCTGCGTACTGTCGGTCATCGCTCACATCTCTTTCAGGGCGCGGAACCCCCTCAGCGTAGTTGACCGTCCTCGGGCGGCAGCGGGGGCGTGGGCCGGTCACCGGCGGTCGCCGTCCGCCGGGGAAAGGGTTCCGACGCGGACGTCGCCCTCCTGTGCCGCGGCCTCGGCGGGGCGGCCGACGGCCAGGGTCGTGTCCGCGAGGGAAGGCGGGTTCTCCACCGCCCACAGCCGTGCCGGGCCGGACGTCGTGTCCCGCACGGTGCCCCGCTCGGCCCCGGGCTCGGTGTCCCAGCGGCGCAGGTCGACGCTCATCCCCACCCCGACCGCCTTCAGCACCGCCTCCTTGCGGGTCCAACAGCGGTAGAAGCCGAGCAGCCGCTCCCGGGGCTCCGTGCACCCGTCCAGCCAGACGGCCTCCGCCGGGGCGAGCGCGTCACGGACGAGGCCCGGCAGGTCGACCGGCCGGTGCGTCTCGATGTCCACCCCGACGGGAGCGGCGCTCACCGCCAGGGCGCCGTAGCCCTCCGCACGGCTGGCGCTGATCCACAGGGACGTCTCCGGCCACACCACCCGTGGCGGCCCGTGGCCGGGGTCCCCGCAGCCGGGGCAGGGGTGGTTGCCCAGGACGACGTCGCCGCCCGGCACCCCCAGCAGTTCCCCGAGGACCGTCCGCACCGCCACCCGGGCCGCCGTGAAGTACGACCCCAGCGGCTCCCGCAGAGCCGAGGCCCGCCGTCGCTCCGCCTCGCCGAGTACGTCACGATGGGGGACGTCCGCGGCGGACCAGAGCCAGATCGACGTGGCCATGCGGTCGACCCTAACCGCCCGGTGAGCGGTCCTTGCAAAATTTGGTACGCTGGTTCTCGACCGGTCGGTCATATGTACCGACCCACAAGTGGAGGCTCCGAACTCCCACCTGATCGTCCCCCGGGACGGCGGGTCACCCCGGTCAGGCGGCCACCATCGTTCCGTACGGACGATGGAGCCGTCCGAAATCGCGCCCCGCGATCATCGCGGCGGTGCTCCGGTAGTGCTTGGAGCCCCGCCTGTGATCGTCCGGGGCATTTTTTGTGCTTCGGCGCGGTTAGGTCTGTCGAAAAGAGACATACGCGGCTGTCCGCCAGACCGCCGTGTGGTGCTAACCGAGGAGGATCCATCAGCGCCGAGCCCCGCATCAACGACCGGATTCGCGTTCCCGAGGTGCGACTTGTCGGTCCCAGTGGCGAGCAGGTGGGCATCGTCCCGCTGGCGAAGGCACTGGAGCTTGCGCAGGAGTACGACCTGGACCTGGTCGAGGTCGCGGCGAACGCCCGTCCGCCCGTGTGCAAGCTCATGGACTACGGGAAGTTCAAGTACGAGTCGGCCATGAAGGCCCGTGAGGCGCGCAAGAACCAGGCGCACACGGTCATCAAGGAGATGAAGCTCCGGCCGAAGATCGACCCGCACGACTATGACACCAAGAAGGGTCACGTCGTCCGGTTCCTCAAGCAGGGCGACAAGGTCAAGATCACGATCATGTTCCGTGGTCGCGAGCAGTCCAGGCCGGAACTCGGCTACCGACTGCTGCAGCGTCTCGCGGAGGACGTCCAGGACCTCGGTTTCGTGGAGTCGAACCCGAAGCAGGACGGCCGGAACATGATCATGGTTCTCGGTCCGCACAAGAAGAAGACCGAGGCGATGGCCGAGGCACGTCAGGCGCAGGAAGCCCGCAAGGCAGAAGCGAAGGCCAACCCCGGCAAGTCGCAGAACGCCGCGGACTCCGAGAACGCCGTGGAGACCGAGGCACCTGCCGAGGCTTCCGCCGAGGCGTGATCCCGGGGGACCACTGGTCCCCAGGACGTAATCGATATACGAGCGACGCTCCACCGTGCCCGGTTTCACGACCGGGCACCGGAGCGCCACCCACGAGGAGAGAACGGCGCTATGCCGAAGAACAAGTCGCACAGCGGTGCCAGCAAGCGCTTCAAGATCACCGGCTCCGGCAAGGTGCTCCGTGAGCGCGCCGGCAAGCGCCACCTGCTCGAGCACAAGTCGTCCCGTGTGACGCGCCGCCTGACCGGCAACGCCGAGATGGCCCCGGGCGACGCCGCGAAGATCAAGAAGCTTCTCGGCAAGTGACGTCCGCGGCGCCCGTCATGAGCGCCGTACGTCTGGACCGGGACCCAATCGTTTCCGGGCCGTGTGAGTCCAACCGCGGCCCCGCTACAAGGAGTTAAAAAGTGGCACGCGTCAAGCGGGCAGTCAACGCCCACAAGAAGCGCCGGGCGATCCTCGAGCAGGCCTCCGGCTACCGCGGTCAGCGTTCGCGCCTGTACCGCAAGGCCAAGGAGCAGGTCACCCACTCGCTGGTCTACAACTACAACGACCGCAAGAAGCGCAAGGGTGACTTCCGCCAGCTGTGGATCCAGCGCATCAACGCCGCTGCCCGCGCCAACGGCATCACGTACAACCGCTTCATCCAGGGTCTGAAGGCCGCCAACGTCGAGGTGGACCGCAAGATCCTCGCCGAGCTGGCCGTCAACGACGCGAACGCGTTCGCCGCGCTCGTCGAGGTCGCCCAGAAGGCGCTGCCGAGCGACGTCAACGCCCCGAAGGCTGCGTGACGCTGCGCTTGGCCCAGGCCGACGTGACTGGACGGACCCGCGGGTTTCTGCCTGCGGGTCCGTTGCGTTGAGTAGTGCGGGTGGGTCCGGCACCGCCGGGACCCGCCGACCCGGTTGATCGCCGTCGCGGCGGAAATCTAGTGACCGAAGGTGTAGAGCATGCCCCCCGTCAGCCCTGAGCTGATCTCCCCCCGTTCCCCTCGCGTCTCCGCCGCGCGGCGGCTTGCCAGGCGGAACTTCCGGGGCAAGGAGCGGCTCTTCCTCGCCGAGGGGCCGCAGGCCGTACGGGAGGCGGCGGCGTACGGGTCCACGCTCGTGGAGCTGTTCACGACCGTCGAGGCCGCGGAGCGGTACGCCGACATCCTCGGGGAGGCCCGGGACGCGGGCGCGCGGGTGCACCTCGCCGACGAGCAGGTGATCGCCGAGATCTCCACCACCGTCACGCCCCAGGGACTCGTCGGGGTCTGCCGGTTCATCGACACCCCCTTCGAGGAGATCCTCGCCGCCCGGCCCAAGCTCGTCGCCGTGCTCGCGCATGTGCGCGACCCCGGGAACGCCGGGACCGTGCTGCGCTGCGCCGACGCCGCGGGCGCCGAGGCCGTCGTCCTCACCGACGCCTCCGTCGACCTCTACAACCCCAAGGCCGTGCGCGCCTCCGTCGGCTCCCTGTTCCACCTTCCCGTCGCCGTCGGCGTGCCCGTCGAGCGGGCCGTGGCCGGACTCCAGGAGGCCGGGGTACGGATCCTCGCCGCCGACGGAGCAGGGGACCGCGACCTCGACGACGAGCTCGACAAGGGGAGCATGGGCGGCCCGACCGCCTGGGTGTTCGGGAACGAGGCGTGGGGGCTCCCGGAGGAGACCCGCACGCTGGCCGACGCCGTCGTGCGCGTCCCGATCCACGGAAAGGCCGAGAGCCTGAACCTCGCCACCGCCGCCGCCGTATGTCTCTATGCGTCGGCCCGTGCACAGCGCGCCTCCGGAGGGTGCCGCAGCGTCACCGAGAGCTAGTAGGGTGACCAGCTCGGGGGCCCCTCAGCCGTCGTGAGAGGTGGGGTACGGGGATGAGTGTCGGCACGAGCAGCGCACCGGGAGCACACCAGGTGCCGCGGCCGTCCGCGTCCCGGACGGGTGACCCCGCCGAGCTCGGTCTCGATCCCGACGACCTGCCCGACGGCCTCGTCGTCGCCGACGAGCACGGGCACGTCATCTGCTTCAACGCCGCCGCCGAGCGCATCACCGCCGTCCGGGCCGCCGACGCCCTCGGGCAGCGCCTGGAGAAGGCCCTGCCGCTGGAGGATCTGGAGGGCCGGCGCTGGTGGCAGCTGACCGATCCCTACGGCGGGCCGGCCATCAGGCGCCGGCAGCCCGAGCGCAACCTGCTGCTGCCCGGCGGGCGCGAGGTGCTGGTCTCCGCACGCTACGTCCGCACCGAGCCGACCGGGCCCGTCCACCGCGTCGTCGTCTCCCTGCGCGACACCGAGGCCCGCCGCCGCACCGAACGCAGTCACGCCGAGCTGATCGCGACGGTCGCCCACGAGCTGCGTTCCCCGCTGACCTCCGTCAAGGGCTTCACCGCCACGCTCCTCGCCAAGTGGGAACGCTTCACCGACGACCAGAAGCGGCTGATGCTGGAGACCGTCGACGCCGACGCCGACCGCGTCACCCGGCTCATCGCCGAGCTGCTCGACATCTCGCGCATCGACAGCGGCCGCCTCGAAGTGCGCCGCCAGCCCGTCGACATCGGCGCGGCCGTGGGGCGGCACATCCAGGCGTACGTCGCCGCGGGCCAGCCCGCCGACCGGTTCCTGCTGCGCATCGAACAGCCGCTGCCCGCCCTGTGGGCCGATCCGGACAAGATCGACCAGGTACTCAGCAATCTGATCGAAAATGCGGTGCGGCACGGCGACGGAACGGTCACCATTGACATCACGGCCACGGCGTCCCCCCGCGAGGGCGAGGACACCGGCACGTCGGTCACGGTGAGCGACGAGGGGCCCGGCATCCCGGAGGAGTCCATGAACCGCGTCTTCACCCGCTTCTGGCGGGGCAGCAAGCGCGGCGGCACCGGCCTCGGGCTCTACATCGTCAAGGGCATCGTCGAGGCCCAAGGCGGCACCATCACGGTCGGCCGCGCCCCCGGCGGCGGCGCACAGTTCCGATTTACGTTGCCCGTGGCGGCACCGGCCTTCATGGCCTGAGGCACCACGGGCGCATTCGCCTCCCCCGACCCCGTTAGACTCGGCCATTGGCACCTTTGCGTCCACAACCAGAGACGGAACGTCTCCAGGTCGAGACGGGGCACTCAGCCAGCCAATCGGAAGCACGGGAAGAGATGTCGGCACCGAATAAGTCGTACGACCCTGTAGAGGTCGAGGCCTTGAAACCGGAAGAGATCGAGCGCATGCGGGACGAGGCGCTCGCCGCCTTCGCCGCCGCGGACTCCCTCGACGCGCTCCAGGAGGCCAAGGTCGCCCACACCGGCGGCACCTCCCCGCTGGCCCTCGCCAACCGCGAGATCGGCGCCCTGCCCCCGCACGCCAAGGCGGAAGCCGGCAAGCGCGTCGGCCAGGCCCGCGGCGCGGTGAACAAGGCGCTCGGCGTACGCCAGGCCGAGCTGGAGGCCGAGCGCGACCAGCGCGTGCTGGTCGAGGAGGCGGTGGACGTCACGCTGCCGTACGACCGCGTACCGGCCGGCGCCCGCCACCCGCTCACCACGCTCTCGGAGCGCATCGAGGACATCTTCGTGGCCATGGGCTACGAGGTGGCCGAGGGCCCGCAGGTCGAGGCGGAGTGGTTCAACTTCGACGCCCTCAACATCGGCCCGGACCACCCGGCGCGCGGCGAGGCGGACACCTTCTTCGTGCAGGGCCCTGACGGCGGCACCGAGTCCGGTGTCGTGCTGCGCACCCACACCTCGCCGGTGCAGATCCGCTCGCTGCTCAGCCGTGAGCTGCCGGTCTACGTGATCTGTCCCGGCCGCGTGTACCGCACGGACGAGCTGGACGCCACCCACACCCCGGTCTTCCACCAGGTCGAGCTGCTCGCCGTGGACGAGGGCCTGACCATGTCGGACCTCAAGGGCACCCTGGACCACATGGTCCAGTCCCTGTTCGGCGAGGGCATGAAGACGCGGCTGCGGCCGAACTTCTTCCCGTTCACCGAGCCCAGCGCCGAGATGGACATGCTCTGCTACGTCTGCAAGGGCGAGTCCGTGGGCAACCCCGACCGGCCCTGCCGTACCTGCTCCTCCGAGGGCTGGATCGAACTCGGCGGCTGCGGCATGGTCAACCCGCGGGTGCTCACCGCCTGCGGCGTGGACCCGGAGAAGTACAGCGGCTTCGCCTTCGGGTTCGGCATCGAGCGGATGCTGATGTTCCGCCACAACGTCGAAGACATGCGAGACATGGTCGAGGGTGACGTCCGGTTCACCCGGCCGTTCGGGATGGAGATCTGATGCGGGTCCCGCTTTCTTGGCTGCGGGAGTACGTCGACCTGCCGGAGACGGAGACCGGGCGCGACGTCCAGGCCAAGCTCATTTCCGCCGGTCTGGAGGTCGAGACGGTCGAGCAGCTCGGCGACGGTCTCAAGGGCCCGCTCGTCGTCGGCCGGGTGCTGACCATCGAGGAGCTGACGGAGTTCAAGAAGCCGATCCGCTTCTGCACCGTCGACGTCGGCCAGGCGAACGGCACCGGCGAGCCCCAGGAACTCATCTGCGGCGCCCGGAACTTCCAGGTCGGCGACAAGGTCGTCGTGGTCCTCCCCGGTGCGGTGCTGCCCGGCGGCTTCGCGATCAGCGCCCGCAAGACCTACGGCCGCACGTCCCACGGCATGATCTGCTCCAGCGGCGAGCTGGGCATGGGCGACGACGGCACGCACGGCATCATCGTGCTGCCGCCGGAGACCGAGGTCGGCAAGGACGCCATCGAGCTCCTGGAGCTGGTCGACGAGGTCCTGGACATCGCCGTCACCGCCAACCGCGGCGACTGCCTGTCCATCCGCGGCGTCGCCCGCGAGGCCGCCATCGCCTACGGCCTCCCGCTGCGCGACCCGGCGCTGCTGGACGTGCCCGGCCCGAACGCCTTCGGCTACCCGGTGCAGGTCTCGGACCCGATGGGCTGCGACCGCTTCACCGCCCGCACGGTGACCGGCCTCAGCCCCGAGGCCCGCTCGCCGATCTGGCTCCGGCGGCGCCTGCAGAAGGTCGGCATGCGCCCGATCTCGCTCGCCGTCGACGTCACCAACTACGTGATGATGGAGCTCGGCCAGCCGCTGCACGCCTACGACCGCAACCTGGTCCAGGGCACCATCGGTGTGCGCCGCGCCGAGGAGGGCGAGAAGCTCGTCACCCTCGACGACGTCGAGCGCAAGCTGCACGCCGAGGACCTGGTGATCACCGACGACCGCGGGCCCATCGGCCTCGCGGGCGTCATGGGCGGCGCCAACACCGAGATCGCGGACCACGAGGACGTCGAGAACGCCTCCACCGCCGTGGTCATCGAGGCCGCCCACTTCGACCAGGTCGCCATCGCGCGCACCGCCCGCCGGCACAAGCTGTCCTCCGAGGCGTCCCGCCGGTTCGAGCGCGGCGTCGACCCGGCTGCCGCCGCCGCGGCCGCCCAGCGCACCGTCGACCTGCTGGTCCTGCTCGCGGGCGGCACCGCCGACGCCGGTGTCACCGAGGTGGTCACGCCGTCCGCGCCGCACACCATCACCGTCCCGGCCGACCACCCGGACAAGGTCGCGGGCGTCGAGTACGGCCGCGAGACCGTCGTGCGCCGGCTCCAGGAGATCGGCTGCGACGTGTACGGGCAGGACGAGCTGATCGTCACCGTGCCGTCGTGGCGGCCCGACCTCCTCGAGCCGAACGACCTGGCCGAAGAGGTCATCCGCCTGGAGGGCTACGAGAACCTGCCCTCCACGCTGCCCAAGCCGCCGTCCGGCCGTGGCCTGACGCACCGTCAGCGCCTGCACCGCCGCGTCGGCCGCGCGCTGGCCGGGGCCGGCTACGTCGAGGCGCCGAACTACCCCTTCGTCAGCGAGCAGGTCTTCGACCAGCTCGGCCTGGCCGCCGACGACCCGGCCCGCCGCGTCGTCAAGCTGGTCAACCCGCTCAACGACGAGGAGCCCGCGCTGCGCACGTCGCTGCTGCCGGGTCTGCTCGGCGCGCTGCGGCGCAACGACGGGCGGGGCTCGCACGAGCTGGCGCTGTTCGAGACCGGGCTGGTCTTCCTCCCGAACGAGGAGCGGGGCACCGCCGGTCATCTGCCGGTCGACCGCCGCCCGACGGACGAGGAGCTCGCCGCGCTCGACGCCGTGCTGCCCCAGCAGCCGCGGCACGTGGCGGTCGTCCTCGCCGGTGCGCGTGAGCAGGCCGGCTGGTGGGGCGCCGGACGTCCGGCCGACTGGGCCGACGCCATCGAGGCGGCCCGGCTGGTGGCCCGCGAGGCCGGTGCCGAGCTGATCGTGCGCAGTGGCCAGTACGGGCCGTGGCACCCCGGCCGCTGCGCCGAGCTCGCCGTGGCCGTGGACGGCACGGAGACGGTCGTCGGTCACGCCGGCGAGCTGCACCCCCGGGTGCTCAAGGCCCTCGGTCTGCCCGCGCGCACCTGCGCGATGGAGCTGGACCTGGACGCCCTGGAGCAGGTCGGCGACGGTACGCCCCAGGCGCCGAGCATCTCCACGTTCCCGGTGGCCACTCAGGACGTCGCGCTCGTCGTGGACAAGCCCGTGCCGGCCGCCGAGGTCGAGGCCGCGCTGCGTGAGGGCGCGGGTGAACTCCTCGAGGCGATCCGGCTGTTCGACGTGTACGTCAACGACGAGCAGCTCGGCGACGGCAAGAAGTCGCTCGCGTACGCGTTGCGCTTCCGTGCGGGTGACCGGACGCTGACCGTGGATGAGGCTTCGGCTGCCCGGGACGCGGCGGTCGCTCTTGCCGGGGAGCGGACCGGGGCGGTGTTGAGGGGCTAGTTCGCCCAAGGGGCGGGGACTGCTGTAGACCGGCGGCTACGGGACCGTCGTGGCTGGTCGCGCAGTTCCCCGCGCCCCTTGTGGGGGCACGCTTCACCGGGCGCGTTGGGGTCACCTCACTCAAAAGGGTGACTTCTCCGGGTGATCTGGTACTTCCGGACTATCTGCCGACAGAATCGGACCGGCCTTTCGAGGCCGGTCCGTTCTGCTGTGTCAGGGCCTATTGGGGGACCATCGGCATGCTCCGCTTCAAGGCTCGGGTGCCCCGCAAGGTGCTCGCGTTCGGGCTGCCCACCGCCTGGGGTGCGACGGCGATCACCTACAAGCTGACCTGCCCGCTCGCCCAGCAGGACGGCCTCGGTGCGCGGATCGTGACCAGCGCCGTCTTCTTCGCCGTGGGGACCGGGCTGATCCTGCACGTCCGGCGGGCCCTGGTCCGTGAGCTCCGGCAGGTGCGGGAGGTCGCCGGTGCCGCGCAGAGCGTGCTGCTGCGGCCGCTGCCGCCGCGCGTCGACGGGCTGAACGTCGCCGCCGCCCAGCTCTCCGCGGATCGCGGCGCCCGGGTGGGCGGCGACCTGTACGAGGTCATCGCCACCGAGCACGGCGTACGCGCGATCATGGGGGACGTGCGCGGCCACGGCATCGCCGCCATCGGCACGGTCGCCGCCGTCCTCGGCAGCTTCCGGGAGGCCGTCCACGACGAACCCGACCTGGGTCGGGTGCTGCACCGACTGGACCGGGCCCTGGCCCGCCATCTGCGCGAGCGGGCACGCGACGAACACCCCGCGGCGGAGGAGTTCGTCACCGTGCTGCTCCTGGAGATCGGCCGCGACGGCGAGATCACCGGGCTCAACTGCGGCCATCCCTGGCCGTATCTGCTGAGCGGCACCAGCGTCGAGCCCCTCGCCCGCACCGATCCCCTCCCACCCCTCGGCCTGTTCCCGCTGCCGACGGAACTGCCGCCGGTGCCCTGCGGCTCCCTGCACTCCGGAGACTCCCTGGTCCTGTACACGGACGGTGTCGAGGACGCGAGGGACGCGAGAGGCCGGTTCTTTTCGCTGCAGGCGGCGCTCGCGGATGCCGTACGGCAGCACCCCGTCACTCCCCACGCCCTCCTCCGCGGCCTGTTCACAGCGGTTCTCCGCCACACAAGGGGCCGGCAGTCGGACGACATGGCGCTACTGGTCCTGCGCAACGATCGAACGAGACTCGCCTGCAACTCCCTGGGGGCGGGGGGAACCGCGCGACCGGCCACGACGAACCCGCAGTCGCCCCATTACCTCTAGTGCGACGGCGATCAGTCGCGCTGCCGAGCCGGCGGCGGCCGTCCGCCCCGCCACGGAGTGTCGGGCAGGCAGCTGGGCGGACGGCGCGGAAGCGGGCCGCCGCACTGTACGAGGGGGAGCCGGCGGCCCGGCCGGCCTCTTGCGAGGCATTTCAGTCAACCGGCAGGGAACTCTCCGCAACAGCGCGCGCACGCTACGGATTCGCGCACTCGGTTCACACCCCGTGTGAACCGGTTCGCACTAGTCTGACGGCACCGAGCCACCCGGGGGGCATCTATGCAGCCCAACACTCTGCTCGACGCGATCCTTGACGAGGCCGGGATCTCGCACGCGGGGCTGGCAGCACACGTGAACCAGGCGGGGCGGGCGCGTGGGCTCGCGCTGAGATACGAACACACCGCCGTCGCGCGGTGGTTGAAGGGGCAGCGGCCGCGTGGCCAGGTGCCCGACCTGATCTGCGAGGTGCTGGCCGGCCGGCTGCACCGTACCGTCACGCTCGACGACATCGGCCTCGGGGTCCCCGGTGAGCCCAACACCGCGCACACCACCTCGCTGTCCGGCTTCGTGGAGCGGGCCACCGCCCTGTGGCGCTCCGACGAGCAGCAGCGGCCGCACATCCTGGGCGCCCCAGCGGTCACCGGCACGCCCGCCGTGATGCCGGTGTGGGAGTGGGAGAACCCGCCCGAGGACGTCGACGTCTCCCGCGGGGGACGGCACCGGGTCACCTCCGCCGACATCGACATGCTGCGGGCGGCCCGCACCCACTACGAGCAGATGTACCGCAAGGCGGGCGGCATAGCGACCCGCACCCGGATCGTCGGCTTCCTCAACGCCGAGGCCGCCCCGCTGCTGCGCGGCAGCTACACCGACGCCACCGGGCGCCAACTGCACCGGGCCACCGGCGGGCTGGTGGCCGTCGCCGGGATCTGCGCCTACGACTCCGACGCGCACGGGCTCGCCCAGCGCTACTTCCACCAGGCGCTCCGGCTCGCCAAGGCCAGCGGGGACCGGGGACTCGGCGCGTACGTCATCGCGCTGCTGGTCAACCAGGCGCTGTTCATGCGGGAGTTCCGGCAGGCGGTCGCCTTCGCGGAGGCCGCGCTGCGGGCCGCCGGCAAGCACATCACCCCGGCGCTCGCCTCCGATCTGTACGCGATGCAGGCGAAGGCGTACGCCCACCTCGGCGACGGCACGAGCGCCCTGTCCTGCATCCGGCGTGCCGAACAGGCCGCCGAACGCATCCACCGCGGATACGAACCCGACGAAACGGGCTATGTCCAGCCCGGCCTCGTCAACGTCCAGGTGGCCGAGGCGCTGCTGAGTCTCGGGGAGCTCGCGGCCGCGGGAGAGCACGCCGCGGCCGCCGTCGGCAACCCCGCCCACGACCGGGGCCGGGTGCACCGGCTGGCCATGCTCAGCACCATCGAGCTGCGCCAGGGCAACGCCGACAAGGCGGTGGCCACCGCGGTGCAGATGGCCGAGCAGGCGCGGGGGATGGAGTCCCAGCGTCTGCGCGACAGGCTCCGTGCGGTACGCGAACACCTGGTGCGCAGCGGCGGCGCGGGCACCGCCGAGGCCGCTGAACTCATCGACGGAGCGCTGCGCGTACCGCTGTAGGCCGGTGCACGCGGGTACTCGAACACCGACACCTCATAGTCCCTGCTGCGATATTGCCACTTACTCGACGGAAGGTGGCAGAACCGTGCAGTGGACGAAACAGAACGAACAAACTGTGTATGAAAACCGCTGGTTCACCGTCAACCTGGCAGACGTGGAGCTGCCTGACGGCCGGCACCTGGACCATTTCCTGATACGACTGCGGCCGGTCGCCGTGGCCACGGTGGTCAATGAGGCCAATGAAGTCCTCCTCCTGTGGCGCCACCGTTTCATCACCGACAGCTGGGGGTGGGAACTCGCGGCGGGCGTCGTCGAGGACGGCGAGGACATCGCCCGGGCGGCCGCCAGGGAACTCGAGGAGGAGACCGGCTGGCGGCCGGGACCCCTGCACCACCTCATGAGCGTGGAGCCCTCCAACGGGCTCACCGACGCCCGGCACCACATCTACTGGGCCGACGAGGGCGAGTACGTCGGGCATCCCGTGGACGACTTCGAGTCGGACCGCCGGGAATGGGTCCCGCTCAAGCTCGTCCCCGACATGGTCGCCCGAGGGGAGGTCCCGGCCGCCAACATGGCGGCCGCGTTACTGCTGCTGCACCATCTCCGGCTCGGCCAGGACGACTTGCCCTGATACGACGTCCCCGGCGAGCCGGCGCCTCGGTGCGGCTAGTGACCCACGGCCTGCCAGATCGCCACGACGAGAGCACCCACGGCGGTGAGGGCGGCGACCGCGGGCAGCGGCCAGCGCGCGTGTTCCAGTGTGTGGATCCGGGTGTTCAGCTCGTCGAGTTCCTTGGCGGTCTCCTCGGTGCGGTGCGTGAGCAGAGTCAGCCCGCCCTCCACGCGGGCGTAGGCGACGTCGAGGCGGCGTCGTAACTCTGCGAGTTCTCCAGATACGACTGGATGCTCGGGATCGGCGGTCACGTGTCCGCTCCTTTCCGTAGTCGTCTCGAATCCCTGGCATGCGCAGGAAAAGTGAACTCGCCTGGTGGACGCATGGGGAGAGTGTGCGAACGGCATATGCGAGCCCGGCGCGCACACGGTGTGTGAATGGCGCGGGCCCGGCACCTGTTCGGTGCCGGGCCCGTGTACTTGGCCGGAATCTGACCGTCCGTAATCAGCCGTAGGTGTAGAAGCCGGAGCCGGTCTTACGGCCCAGCCGGCCCGCGTCCACCATGCGCTGGAGCAGCGGGGGAGCGGCGTACAGCGGCTCCTTGAACTCGTCGTACATGCTGTCCGCCACCGAGGCGACCGTGTCCAGACCGATGAGGTCGGACAGCTTCAGCGGGCCCATCGGGTGGGCGCAGCCGAGCTCCATGCCGTTGTCGATGTCCTCGCGGCTGGCGATGCCCGACTCGAACATCCGGATCGCGGAGAGCAGGTACGGGATCAGCAGCGCGTTGACCACGAAGCCGGAGCGGTCCTGGGCGCGGATGGCGTGCTTGCCCAGCAGCTTCTCGGCGAAGGACTGGGCGCGGGCGATCGTGCCCTCGGAGGTGGTGAGGGCCGGGATCAGCTCGACGAGCTTCTGCACCGGGGCCGGGTTGAAGAAGTGCACGCCGATGACCTGGTCCGGGCGCGAGGTGGCGACCGCGAGCTTGACCAGCGGGATCGAGGAGGTGTTGGAGGCGAGGATCGCGTCCGGCCGGGTCACGACCTGGTCGAGCACCTGGAAGATCTCGGTCTTCACCTGCTCGTTCTCCACGACCGCCTCGATCACCAGATCGCGGTCGGCGAACTCGCCGAGATCGGTGGTGAAGGACAGCCGGGACTGCGTCTCGTCCCGCTCCGCCTCGCTGATCTTGCCCCGCTCGGCCGCCTTGTCGAGGGAGTTGAACAGCCGGGTGCGGCCGATCTCCAGGGCCTCGCCGGTGGTCTCGGCGACCTTCACGTCCAGGCCGGCGCGGGCGCAGACCTCGGCGATGCCCGCTCCCATCTGGCCGCAGCCCACCACACCGACGCGTGCAATATCTCCGGAGATGCCGGTCACATCGACCCCTTCGCTGATCCACGACTGCGGCAGGAACGCCGTTGTTCGGCGCCTGCTCCAAACCTGCACGTTACCTTCGGCGAAGCGTGATCGATCGTTCGGGTGCCGCATGAAAGGCTGACGCCGGGTCAGGTCCGGAACGCACGGATCTGTCCGGGGGTGAGGCCATTGACCACGGCACACGGAGGTACGAAAAGGATGCTGCACCGGAAGTCACGGCTGTCACGGCGGGCGTTCGCGGTGACCGCACTGTCGGCACTCGTGGGGTCAGGCGGTGCCATGGCGGCCGGTCCCGCCATGGCGGAGGAAGCGCAGCGTAACCGGCTGTGGGCGACCCGTGAGATGCGCGGAGTCTGGTTGGCGACCGTCGCCAACCGGGACTGGCCTTCCAGGCAGGGGCTCACCGCGGACGAGCAGCGCGACGAACTGATCACCCACCTCGACGCGGCCGCGCGCTGCCGGCTGAACACGGTGATCCTCCAGGTACGGCCCACCGCCGACGCCCTGTGGCCCTCGCCGTACGAGCCGTGGACCCAGGTCCTGACCGGCACCCAGGGCCAGGACCCCGGCTGGGACCCGCTGGGCACGGCCGTGGAGGAGGCCCACGCCCGCGGGCTGCAGCTGCACGCCTGGTGCAACCCGTACCGCATCGCCAACCACACCGACCTGGAGAGGCTGGCCGAGACCCACCCCGCCCGCCGGCACCCGCACTGGGTGGTGGAGTACGGCGGCAAGCTCTACTACAACCCGGGACTGCCGGAGGTCCGTGGCTTCGTGCAGCGGGCGATGCTGGACGCGGTCGCGCGCTACCCCGTCGACGCGGTCCACTTCGACGACTACTTCTACCCCTACCCGGTGTCCGGCCAGAACTTCGGCGACGACGAGGCCTACGACACCTACGGCGGCGGCTTCGCGTCCAGGGCCGACTGGCGGCGGGACAACATCGACAAGCTCATCCTGGAGATGGCGGCCGGCATCCGGGCGATCAGGCCCACCACACAGTTCGGCATCAGCCCGTTCGGCGTGTGGCGCAACGCCGCCTCCGACCCGCTGGGCTCCGACACCCGGGGCGGGGTGGAGACCTACGACGACCTGTACGCGGACACCCGCAAGTGGGTGCGCGAGGGCTGGATCGACTACATCTGCCCGCAGCTGTACTGGAACATCGGCTTCACGGTCGCCGACTACGCCAAGCTCCTGCCCTGGTGGGCGGAGACCGCACGGGGCAGCCGGACGCGGCTCTACGTCGGTGAGGCGCTCTACAAGGCGGGGGACGCCGCCCAGCCCGCCGCCTGGCAGGACCCGGCCGAGCTGTCGCGGCACCTCACGCTCGCCAAGGACCACCCCGAGGCGTGCGGACACGTCTACTTCGCCGCGAAGGACCTGGCGGCGGACCGGATCGGAGCGATGGCGCGGGTCGTCGCCGACCACTACGGGAAGCCGGCGATGGTCCCGCGCTGATCCACCCGCCCGGACGCGCCCGGCCCGCACGGCCGGGTCGCGTCACCGGGCTACCTCGTCATCGTGTTCCTGTGCCGGATCTCGGTGTCGGGGCCGGGGGAGCACACACCCTCGTGCCCGTCCTCGAAACGGACGCGGTACGGGGGGTTGCCCTCCTGACCGAGGACTTCGACGATCTCGCC
Organism: Streptomyces sp. Y7; assembly: GCF_043195415.1. Classification (NCBI taxonomy): domain Bacteria; kingdom Bacillati; phylum Actinomycetota; class Actinomycetes; order Kitasatosporales; family Streptomycetaceae; genus Streptomyces; species Streptomyces sp. Y7. The sequence goes on along the minus strand of NZ_JBIDDQ010000021.1, from coordinate 43,557 downwards.
GACCTTGTCGTGTTGCCCGACCACCCTGCCGTGCTGGACAAGCTGGTCGCCCACGGTTGCACGCATCTGTCGGTCCTCCTCACCAGGTGTGGGAGCAGCGGTCCGTGGCCTTGAGTCTACGGCGTGGAGCGGCGGTTGGAAGTGGGTCGTCAGGGCCCGCTCAGCCGCGCGCCCGCTGGGTCACGGCGATACAGACGAGCACCGCCGCGGCCGTCAGCGGGGCGGCCACCGTCAGGTGCTCGCCCAGGAGCAGCACCGACCACACCAGTGTGAGCAGGGGCTGGGCCAACTGCAACTGGCTGGCCTTGGGGATGCCGATGGCCGCCATGCCCCGGTACCAGACGACCAGGCCGAGGAACTGCGAGCCCGCCGCGACCCAGACCAGCCCGGTCACACCGTGCCAGGACAGCTGCACGGCCTCGTGGGACAGGGCCACCGCGGCGGCCGGCACGCCGATCGGCAGGCACAGCACCAGCGCCCAGCCGATCACCTGCCAGCCCGGCATGACCCGGGCCAGCCGGCCGCCCTCGGTGTAGCCGGCGGCGCACACCAGCAGCGCCGCGAAGAGATACAGGTCCGCGGTGGTCAGCGCGCCGCCGCTCTGCTGCACCGTGAAGGCGACGACGGCGGCCGCGCCCGCGAGCGCCGCCAGCCAGAAGGTGCGCGAGGGGCGGGTGCCGACGCGCAGGGCCGAGAACAGGGCGGTGGTCAGCGGGAGCAGTCCGACCACGACGGCCGCGTGCGCGGTGGTGGACGTCTGGAGGGCGAGCGTGGTGAGCAGGGGGAAGCCGACGACCACTCCGGCGGCGACCACCGCGAGGCCCGCCCAGTGCCGGCGCTCTGGCAGCGGGACGTGCAGGGCGATCAGACAGCCGCCCGCGATCAGTGCGGCGAGCACACTGCGTACGGCGACCAGGGACCAGGGGCCGAAGCTCTCCAGGCCCCACGCGGTGGCGGGGAAGGTGAGCGAGAAGGCCGCGACACCGAGGGCGGCCTGGAGGGTGCCGCCGAGGGTCGCGCGCGCCGGGGCCGCCGGGATCGTGGTAGCGGTCGGCTCGGCGGTGACTGCTATCGCGCTCGGTTCGGTAGCGCTATTCTTGGTCCTCATGCAAGAGCGTAGCAGTGTCAGTGAACTGGCGGCTCAGCTGCGACGGGAACTGAACCGCTACTCTCCCGGTGGAAAGCTGCCGTCGAGCCGGGCGTTGGTCGAACGCTTCCGGGTGAGCCCGGTGACCGTCTCCCGCGCCCTCGCGCAACTGGCGGCCGAGGGCCTCGTGGTCACCCGTCCCGGCGCCGGGGCGTTCCGCGCCGAGCCCCACACGCGTGCCGCCCCCGTGGGGGACACCTCCTGGCAGGAGGTCACCCTCAGCGCGGAGGGCGGGGCGGAACTCGTGCCGCGCTCGGTGGACGCGTCGGGCGTGCTCGTCTCGCTCGCCGCTCCACCGCCCGGCGTGATCGAGTTCAACGGCGGCTATCTGCACCAGAGCCTGCAGCCGGAGCGGGCGATGGCCGCGGCGCTGTCGCGGGCCGGACGCCGGCCCGGGGCCTGGGGCAGGCCGCCCATGGAGGGGCTGCCGGAACTGCGGGAATGGTTCGCGCGCGGCATCGGCGGGGCGGGCGGCGCCGTCACGGCGGCCGAGGTGCTGATCACCGCGGGCGGCCAGTCGGCGCTGACGACGGCGCTGAAGGCGCTCGCACCGCCGGGCGCACCGGTGCTGGTGGAGTCGCCCACCTACCCGGGCATGCTGGCGATCGCTCGCACCGCCGGGCTGCGTCCGGTCCCCGTCCCGGTCGACGCGGACGGTGTACGGCCGGCGCTGCTCGCCGATGCCTTCCGGGCGACCGGCGCCCGCGTCTTCGTCTGTCAGCCGCTGTTCCAGAACCCGACCGGCGCGATGCTCGCACCGGACCGGCGCGGCGAGGTGCTGCGGATCGCGCGCGACGCCGGCGCCTTCGTGGTGGAGGACGACTTCGTACGACGGCTGGTGCACGAGGACGCGGGCCCGCTGCCGCGTCCGCTGGCCGCCGACGACCCCGACGGCGTCGTCGTCCACGTCTGCTCGCTGACCAAGGCGACCTCGCCGAGCTTCCGCGTGAGCGCGCTCGCCGCCCGCGGGCCGGTGCTGGAGCGGCTGCGCGCGATCCAGGTCGTCGACTCCTTCTTCGTGCCGCGGCCCCTGCAGGAAGCGGCCGTGGAACTGGTCGGTTCGCCTGCCTGGCCCCGCCATCTGCGGGCGATCTCGGCGGAGTTGAAGACCCGCCGCGACACGATGACGGCCGCGCTGCGCAGGGACCTGCCCGAGCTCGCCCTTCCGCACGTCCCGTCCGGCGGCTACCACCTGTGGGTCCGTCTTCCGGACGGCACCGACGAACTCGCGCTGACCTCCGCGGCCCTGCGGGCGGGTGTCGCCGTCACTCCCGGCCGGCCGTACTTCAGCGCGGAACCGCCGGCCGGTCACATGCGGTTGAGTTTCGCGGCCGTGGCGGGCGTGGGGGAGATCGCGGAGGGGGTGCGGCGGTTGGGGGTGGCGTGTGACGAGGTGCTGTAGCGCTCCGCTCGGGGGGCCGGGCGGCGGGGCTTTGCCGTCGTTCGTCTGCGGTGCCGTGGTGGCTGGTCGCGCAGTTCCCCGCGCCCCTAGGGGGTTGTGGGCGCTCGGTGATAGGCCGCTCGGCGGCGTTGTCGTTCGTCTGCGGCGCCGTGGTGGCTGGTCGCGCAGTTCCCCGCGCCCCTGGGGGTTGTGGGCGCTCGGCGAAAATTGCTCGACGTCCTTGTCCTGTGCCTGGGACGCTCGGCGCATGAACGGCACCCCTTTCCTCGCCGAGGGCTACGAGATCTCCTTCGACCTCGACCGTGTCGACCGTGAGCGGGTGCATCGGTGGCTGTCCACCGACGCGTACTGGGCGCTCGGGCGGACGCGGGAGAAGCATGACCGGGCGATCGACGGGTCGTTGAACTTCGGGGTGTACGAGTCGGTTTCGGGGGAGCAGGTGGCGTATGCCCGGATCATCACCGACCGGGCGACCTTCGCATGGCTGTGCGATGTGTATGTGGACCCGTCGGTGCGCGGCAAGGGCATCGGATCGGCGCTCGTGGGGGCGGTGCGCGAGCACCTGCGGCCGTACGGACTGCGGCGCATCCTGCTGGCCACGCACGACGCGCACGGCGTCTACGCGAAGCTCGGGTTCGCGCCGCTGGAGAATCCGGACCAGTGGATGGCGCTCTCCTTCTGACGCCCGGGCGGCCGTGCTTGAAGTTTCCAACGGCTCGTTTTCTTGCCACTTGTCCGCCTGGTCCTGACCCGGCAGTAAGCCTTCGCCCACCCTCGGTGACACCGGCACAACCCCTCTTGACCTGCGCACTTCGGCGTCACACCATCACCGCATGCCACTTCGGGTCACGTTCGTCGCCGCCGCGCGCAGCTCCTCGCTGCTCGCGGAGCGCTTCCAGGACGACCGGCCGCTGGACCAGGCCGGCTGGGACGAGGTGCAGAGCGTCGCGCACGGCCTGCTGCCGCTGGCCGCGGCCGAGCTGCGCTACTGCTCACCGACCCCGCGCAGCCGCGCGACCGGCGACGCCCTCGGCTATGCCCCGCTGGTGCAACTCGCCCTGCGCGACTGCGACATGGGCCGCTGGGGCGGGCTCACGCTCGGCGAGGCGATGGCCCGCGAGCCGGACGCGGTCGACGCCTGGCTGGCCGACCCGCGCGCCACACCGCACGGCGGTGAGTCGCTGCTCGGGTTCATCGGCCGCGTCGGCGGCTGGCTCGACACCCGGCCCGTGGACGACGGCGACCGTATCGTGGCCGTGGCCGAACCGTCGGTGATCCGCGCGGCGCTGGTGTACGCGCTGAAGGCGCCGCCGTCGACGTACTGGAACATCGACGTACGCCCCCTGTCGACCACCACGGTGACCGGCCGTGCGGGCCGCTGGAACCTGCGCCTCGACGCGGGGTCGGCTCAGCGCTCGCGCGCGTAGTCGGTGGTCAGGACCAGGTCCTTGGCCGGTCCGCGCACCCGCCACACCGACCGCCAGTGGTCGGCGTCCCGGACGGTGAACTCGCCGCGGTAGAGGTCGGCCGAGCAGGGATGGTCGGCGACGTGGTGGCCGCAGGTCAGGTCCAGGTCGTGGAAGGGGCGGCCGTCGGCGAAACGCACGTCAGCCGTGCCCGGTGCGCTCCCCGGCAGGAAGCGCAGGGTCCGCTCGGCGGGCCGGGGCACGCCCCGCCACACGAACGTCCCCGCCTCGTGGTGCAGCAGCCCTCGCGCGGGTCCGGTGTCCTCCAGCGGCCCGAAGACCGTCGTACCGGAGAACGCCCCCTCGTCGCCGCTCGCGAGGTCCCGCACCGACCGCTCGGCGCGCCAGCTTCCGGCCAGATACGCCAGTGCGTCCGGTACCGGCCAGGGCTCGCCCATCCGTTCCACTCTCCCGACTCTCCCGGCCCGTCCGACAACTTTCGAAACCGTGCGAACCGTTGACGCTGCCAAATCCCTCTCCCTATCTTGCCGTTCGAAGTGCTGATCAGTGTCTGATATTTCGAACATCGAGCCGCGGAGTATCCATGTCACGCATCCGCTGGAGATACGGCACCGCCGCGACCGCCCTGCTGGTCGCGGCCGGCCTCGTCCCCACCACCACCGCGCACGCCGAGGGCGTCACCGACTACGCGATCACCGTCGACCCGGCCGCCAGGGGCGCGGAGATCGACGACACGATGTACGGCGTCTTCTTCGAGGACATCAACCGGGCCGCGGACGGCGGCCTGTACGCCGAGCTCGTGCAGAACCGGTCCTTCGAGTACTCCACGGACGACAACCGGTCCTACACGCCGCTCACGTCCTGGACGGTCGCCGGTACGGGCCAGGTCGTGAACGACGCCGGCCGGCTGAACGAGCGCAACCGCAACTACCTCTCCCTGGGCGCCGGTTCGTCCGTCACGAACGCCGGCTACAACACCGGGATCCGCGTCGAACAGGGCAAGCGGTACGACTTCTCGGTGTGGGCCCGCGCCGACAGCGGCACCACCCTCACCGTCGGTCTCACGGACGCCGCGGGCGCGCTGGCGACGGCCCGCCAGGTCGCCGTCAAGGGCGACTGGACCAAGTACAGGGCCACGTTCACCGCGACCCGCACCAGCAACCGCGGCCGCCTCGCCGTCGCCGCCACCGACCCGGCCGCTCTCGACATGGTGTCGCTGTTCCCGCGCGACACGTACAAGAACCAGCCGGGCGGCCTGCGCAAGGACCTCGCCGAGAAGATCGCCGCCCTGCACCCGGGCTTCGTCCGCTTCCCCGGCGGCTGCCTGGTCAACACCGGTTCCATGGAGGACTACAGCGAGTCCTCCGGCTGGCAGCGCACGCGTTCCTACCAGTGGAAGGACACCGTCGGCCCGGTCGAGGAGCGCGCCACCAATGCCAACTTCTGGGGCTACAACCAGAGTTACGGCCTCGGCTACTACGAGTACTTCCGCTTCTCCGAGGACATCGGCGCCATGCCGCTGCCGGTCGTCCCGGCCCTGGTGACCGGCTGCGGCCAGAACAGGGCCGTCGACGACGAGGCGCTGCTGAAACGGCACATCCAGGATGCCCTCGACCTCATCGAGTTCGCCAACGGACCGGCGACGTCCGAGTGGGGCAGGGTCCGCGCCGAGATGGGCCACCCGCGGCCCTTCCGTCTCACACACATCGAGGTCGGCAACGAGGAGAACCTGCCGAACGAGTTCTTCGACCGCTTCAAGCGCTTCCGCACCGCCATCGAGGCGAAGTACCCGGACATCACGGTCGTCTCGAACTCCGGCCCCGACGACAGCGGCACCACCTTCGACACCGCCTGGAAGCTCAACCGCGAGGCGAACGTCGAGATGGTCGACGAGCACTACTACAACAGCCCCACCTGGTTCCTCCAGAACAACGACCGCTACGACTCCTACGACCGGAGCGGCCCGAAGGTCTTCCTCGGCGAGTACGCCTCGCAGGGCAACGCCTGGAGGAACGGCCTCTCGGAGGCCGCGTTCATGACCGGCCTGGAGCGCAACGCGGACGTCGTCAAGCTCGCCTCGTACGCCCCGCTGCTCGCCAACGAGGACTACGTCCAGTGGCGGCCGGACCTGATCTGGTTCAACAACCGTGCCTCCTGGAACTCGGCGAACTACGAGGTCCAGAAGCTGTTCATGAACAACGTCGGCGACCGGGTCGTCCCCTCGAAGGCCACCACCACACCGGACGTCAGCGGCCCCGTCGCCGGGGCGGTCGGCCTGTCGACGTGGGCGACCAGCGCCGCCTACGACGATGTGAAGGTCACCGCGGCGGACGGCTCGACGCTGCTGAGCGACGACTTCTCCGGGGACGCCGCGCGGTGGACGCACACCGGCACCGGCAGCTGGAGCGTGCAGGACGGCCAGTACGTCCAGACGGACGCCGCCGCCGAGAACACCATGGTCCAGGCCGGCGACCCGTCCTGGCACGACTACGACCTGCATGTGAAGGCCACCAAGAAGTCCGGCAAGGAGGGCTTCCTCGTCGCCTTCGGCGTCAAGGACACCGGCACCTACTACTGGTGGAACCTCGGCGGCTGGAACAACACCCAGTCCGCCGTCGAACAGGCCGTGGACGGCGGCAAGGGCACCCTGCTGACCAAGGCCGGCTCCATCGAGACGGGCCGCGCCTACGACATCGACATCAAGGTGCGCGGCCGCCAGGTCACGCTGTACCTCGACGGCCAGGAGTGGGGCAGCTTCACCGACGACAAGCCGGCCGAGCCGTTCCGCCAGGTCGTCACGCGCGACGCCGCGACCGGTGACCTGATCGTCAAGGTCGTCAACGCCCAGTCCGCCGAGGCCCGCACGGCCATCGACCTGGGCGGCGCCAAGGTCGCCTCCAGGGCCCGGGTCACCACGCTGGCCGCCGGCCAGGACGCGGTGAACACCGAGACCGACGCACCGGTCGCCCCGGCCACGTCGACCTTCTCGGGGGTCGCCGACACGTTCACGTACACCTTCCCGGCGAACTCTGTGACCTTCCTGCGGATCAAGCAGAGGTGACGGAGCGCGCCGGCTGCCGGCGGTCCCTCCCGGGACCGTCGGCAGCGCCTTGAGGGGATCCCGTCGCGGCGGGAGGCGGGCGCCGGGCCGGCCCGCCCCCAGATGTTCGCGCCCTTTTCGCCCGTGCCGACACCGTCCGTCATGTCCCCCACCTGTAGTGATCCCCTGGTGGAGTCGTTGCATAAAACTGCGGCGAAACGTATAGTCATGCCATCAAGGAGGAGGATTCCATGGCGGTACGTGCGGCTGTGGCCGGAGCGAGCGGATACGCGGGCGGGGAACTGCTGCGTCTGCTCCTGGCCCACCCCGAGGTCGAGACAGGGGCCCTGACCGGCAACTCCAACGCCGGGCAGCGCCTCGGTGCGCTCCAGCCGCACCTGCTGCCGCTCGCCGACCGCGTGCTCCTGGAGACCACGCCGGAGGCGCTGGCCGGCCACGACGTCGTGTTCCTCGCCCTGCCGCACGGCCAGTCGGCCGCCGTCGCCGAGCAACTGGGTCCGGACGTGCTGGTCGTCGACATGGGCGCCGACTTCCGCCTGAGGGACGCGGGCGACTGGGAGCGGTTCTACGGCTCCCCACACGCCGGTACCTGGCCGTACGGCCTTCCCGAGCTGCCGGGTGCCCGCGCCGCGCTGGAGGGGTCCAAGCGCGTCGCGGTGCCCGGTTGTTACCCGACCGCCGTCTCGCTCGCCCTCTTCCCGGCCTACGCCGCCGCGCTCGCCGAGCCCGAGGCTGTGATCGTCGCCGCCTCCGGCACGTCCGGCGCGGGCAAGGCGCCCAAGCCGCATCTGCTGGGCAGCGAGGTCATGGGCTCCATGACGCCGTACGGTGTCGGCGGCGGTCACCGGCACACGCCCGAGATGATCCAGAACCTCAGCGCGGCGGCGGGGGAGCGGGTCTCCGTCTCCTTCACGCCGACCCTCGCCCCCATGCCCCGCGGCATCCTCGCCACGTGCAGCGCGCAGGCCAAGGACGGCGTCACCGCCGAGTCCGTCCGCGCCGCGTACGAGAAGGCGTTCGCCGACGAGCCCTTCGTCCACCTGCTGCCGGAGGGCCAGTGGCCCGCCACGGCGTCCGTCTACGGTTCGAACGCCGTTCAGGTGCAGGTCGCATTCGACGCCGCCGCGAACCGCATCATCGCGATCAGCGCCATCGACAACCTCACCAAGGGCACGGCCGGCGGCGCCGTCCAGAGCATGAACATCGCCCTCGGGTTTCACGAGAACACCGGGCTTTCCACGATCGGAGTCGCACCGTGAGCGACGCACGTGCAGCCACCGGGCCGCAGACAACGACGAAAGCCGCACCTCTGCGCTGCACGGGCGGAGAAGCGAACAAGGAGACGCAGTGAGTGTCACGGCAGCAAAGGGGTTCCGGGCGGCGGGTATCGCCGCCGGGATCAAGGAGAACGGCAATCCGGACCTGGCCCTCGTGGTCAACGACGGTCCGCGCCGCGCCGCCGCGGGCGTCTTCACCTCCAACCGCGTCAAGGCCGCCCCGGTCCTGTGGTCCGAGCAGGTCCTCAAGAGCGGCCAGGTCTCGGCCGTCGTGCTGAACTCCGGCGGCGCCAACGCCTGCACCGGCCCGAAGGGCTTCCAGGACACCCACGCCACCGCCGAGAAGGTGGCCGAGGTGCTCGGCCGCGGTGCGATCGAGGTCGCGGTCTGCTCGACGGGTCTGATCGGCGTCCTGCTCCCGATGGACAAGCTGCTGCCCGGTGTCGGGACCGCGGCCGCCTCCCTGAGCGAGCACGGCGGCGAGAAGGCGGCCATCGCCATCAAGACCACCGACACGGTCCACAAGACGTCCGTCGTCACCAGGGCCGGCTGGACCGTCGGCGGCATGGCGAAGGGCGCGGGCATGCTCGCCCCCGGCCTCGCCACCATGCTGGTCGTCCTCACCACCGACGCGGCCGTCGCGAGCGACGTACTGGACCGGGCGCTGCGGGCGGCCACCCGCACGACCTTCGACCGCGTCGACTCCGACGGCTGCATGTCCACCAACGACACCGTGCTGCTGCTCGCCTCCGGATCCTCCGAAGTCACGCCGGAGTACGAGGAGTTCGCCGAGGCCGTACGGCAGGTCTGCGACGACCTGGGCCAGCAGCTCATCCGGGACGCCGAGGGCGCCAGCAAGGACATCAAGGTCGAGGTGATCAACGCCGCGACCGAGGACGACGCCGTCGAGGTGGGCCGCTCCATCGCCCGCAACAACCTCCTCAAGTGCGCCATCCACGGCGAGGACCCCAACTGGGGGCGTGTCCTCTCGGCGATCGGCACCACGTCCGCCGCCTTCGAGCCCGACCGGCTCAACGTCGCCATCAACGGCGTCTGGGTCTGCAAGAACGGCGGCGTGGGCGAGGACCGCGAGAAGGTCGACATGCGCTACCGCGAGGTGCACATCGTCGCCGACCTCGCCGCCGGGTCCGAGACCGCCACGATCTGGACCAACGACCTGACCGCCGACTACGTCCACGAGAACAGCGCCTACTCCTCATGAGCAACGCACCCGCGCGTAAGCACACCGCGCTCCCCAAGGCCCAGATCCTCATCGAGGCGCTGCCCTGGCTGGTCCGGCACAACGGCAAGACCGTCGTCATCAAGTTCGGCGGCAACGCCATGATCGACGAGGAGCTGAAGGCCGCGTTCGCGCAGGACGTGGTGTTCCTGCACCACGCCGGCCTCAAGCCCGTCGTCGTGCACGGCGGTGGCCCGCAGATCAGCGCCGCCCTCGACAAGCACGGCATCGTCAGCGAGTTCAAGGCCGGCCTGCGCGTCACCACCGAGGACGCCATGGACGTCGTACGGATGGTGCTGGCCGGGCAGGTGCAGCGCGAGCTGGTCGGCCTGCTCAACCAGCACGGCCCGCTCGCCGTCGGACTGACCGGCGAGGACGCCCACACCATCACCGCCACCCGGCACCAGCCCGAGATCGACGGCGAGCTCGTCGACATCGGTCGGGTCGGCGAGATCACCGACATCGACACGGGCGCGATCGAGGCCCTGCTCGCCGACGGCCGGATCCCGGTCGTCTCGTCGATCGCCCGGAGCCAGGACGACCACCATGTCTACAACGTCAATGCTGATACGGCGGCTGCGGCACTCGCTGCCGCGCTGGGCGCCGAGACGCTCATGGTCCTCACGGACGTCGAGGGCCTCTACGAGGACTGGCCCCACAGCGACGAGGTGATCAGCCGCCTGACCGCTTCCCAACTGGAGAAGCTGCTGCCGGAGTTGAGCTCCGGAATGGTGCCGAAGATGGAGGGCTGTCTGCACGCCGTCCGGGGCGGCGTGACCACCGCCCGCGTCATCGACGGCCGGGTCCAGCACTCGATCCTGCTGGAGATCTTCACCGACGAGGGAATCGGCACGATGGTCGTGCCGGACGCGCCAGAGGGGGACGCCGAATGACCGGCAATCAGGAGTACGCCCAGCGGTGGCAGGGTTCGCTGATGAACAACTACGGCACCCCGCGCCTCCCCCTCGTGCGCGGGGCGGGCCTGAAGGTCTGGGACGCCGACGGCAAGCAGTACCTCGACTTCGTCGGCGGCATCGCGACGAACGCGCTCGGCCACGCCCACCCGGCGATCGTCGAGGCCGTGAGCAGGCAGATCGCCTCCCTCGGCCACATCTCCAACTTCTTCATGGCCGAGCCGACCGTCGCCCTTGCGGAACGGCTCCTGCAGCTGTTCGGCCGGGACGGCAAGGTCTTCTTCTGCAACTCCGGCGCCGAGGCCAACGAGGCCGCCTTCAAGCTCGGCCGGCTGACCGGGCGGACCCACATGGTCGCCACCGACGGCGGCTTCCACGGCCGCACCATGGGTGCCCTCGCGCTCACCGGCCAGCCCGCCAAGCAGGACCCGTTCCGGCCGCTGCCGGGCGACGTCACCCATGTGCCCTACGGCGACGCCCAGGCGCTGGCCGCCGCGGTCACCGAGGAGACCGCCCTGGTGATCGTCGAGCCCATCCAGGGCGAGAACGGCGTCGTGGTCCCGCCGGCCGGCTACCTCAAGGCGGCGCGTGCGATCACCGCCGCCACCGGGGCGCTGCTGGTCCTGGACGAGGTGCAGACCGGCGTCGGGCGCACCGGGCACTGGTTCGCCTACCAGGCGAGCGAGGGCGTCCTGCCGGACGTCGTCACCCTCGCCAAGCAGCTCGGCGGCGGGCTGCCGCTCGGTGCGACGGTCGCGTTCGGGCGGGCGGCGGAGCTGCTGCAGCCCGGTCATCACGGGACGACCTTCGGGGGGAACCCGGTCGCGTGCGCCGCGGGTCTGGCCGTGCTGGACGCCATTGCGAACGAGGGGTTGCTGGAGAACGTCAAGCGGCAGAGCGAGAAGTTGCGCGACGGAATCGACGCTCTCGATCACCGGTTGATCGATTATGTCCGGGGTGGGGGCCTGCTCCTGGGTATCGTGCTCACCGAGCCGCTCGCCGCCAAGGTGCAGCAGGTGGCTCAGGACGCCGGATTCCTGGTGAACGCGCCCGCCCCCGATGTCGTACGGCTCATGCCGCCGCTGAATCTCGCGGACGACGAAGTGGAGGCGCTTCTTCAGGCCCTTCCCGGCATCCTGGACGGGGCCGACACGGCCGACGGGGACGCATGATCCGGAGAATGGGACGACGATGAGTCAGGCGCAGGACCACGAGCACAACGGGGTCGCAGGGCCTGCCGTGCCGCAGACCCGCACCGCCCGCCACCGCCGGATCGTGGACATCCTCAACCGGATGCCGGTGCGGTCGCAGAGCCAGCTGGCGAAGCTGCTCGCCGACGACGGGCTGAGCGTCACGCAGGCCACGCTCTCCCGCGACCTGGACGAGCTGAACGCGGTGAAGATCCGCAACAACGACGGTGACCTCATCTACGCGGTGCCGAGCGAGGGCGGTTTCCGGACGCCCCGGGCGCCGCTGGGGGAGTCGGCGAAGGAAGAGCGGATGCGGCGGCTGTCGCAGGAGCTGCTGATCTCGGCGGAGGCTTCGGCGAATCTCGTGGTCCTGCGTACTCCTCCGGGGGCCGCGCAGTTCCTGGCCTCGGCCATCGATCAGGCCGAGCTGCACGACATTCTGGGGACGATCGCCGGTGACGACACGTTGCTGTTGATCAGCCGGAACCCCACGGGGGGTCAGGCTCTCGCCGACCACTTGCTTCGGTTGGCCCAGAACGGCCACTGAGGGGGGTGGCGGCCGGTCCGCTGCCGACTGCCGGCGGGTCGTGGCCGGTCGCGCAGTTCCCCGCGCCCCCAGGGGCGTTGTCCCGTACGGCGCTGCCAGGTGACTGACGTAGCTGCGGGCGGTCGTTCGGGTGTGGCTGGGCGCGCAGTTTCCCGCGCTCTTGGGAAGGGCCGCTCACCCGAGTCGAGCCGCCAGGCCCCCTGTGCAGCGCACCTCGTCTCCCGCCGTGATCAGGAGGGCCTCCACGTCCGGGAGGGACTCCAGCCAGGCCAGGGCGTCCCGTGAACCCATCGCGAAGGCCGCTGTCGCCCAGCAGTCCGCCCAGGTGAGCCGAGGGGCCACCACGGTGACGGCCACGAGGTCCGTCACCGCGGAGCGGCCCGTGCGGGGGTCGACGATGTGGGTGCCGCGTTCCGCCGTGCCGGAGGTGGCCACCGCCAGTTCGGTGAGGCCGGCGGCGGAGATGACCGCCGCGAGGCCGCCGGGGCGCAAGGGGTCGGACACGCCCACCCGCCACGGGCGTTGGGCGCCCGGTGTGCCCAGGAGCTGGACGTCGCCGCCGCCGTTGACGCTGACGCCGCTCACGCCCGGGACGTCCGCAAGGCGGCGGGCCGCTCGTTCGACGGACCAGCCCTTGACGATGCCGGTCGGGTCGAAGCGGCCCTCGTAGGTCGTGCTGAACCAGCCCTCGCTGAGCCGCTCCGCCTCGGCACCCAGGTCGAGGACCTCGGTCACCTCGGGGTCGCACTCGTCGATGGTCAGCTCCCCGCGCGCCAGCCGGGAGATCTGGCTGCCGTCCCGGTACGTGCTGAACACCTCGTCGACCCGGTGCAGGCCCGCGATCGCCTCTTCCAGCGCCGACCGCACAGCACCGGAATCCCCGCCGCGGACGTCGAAGGAGACGACCGTCCCCATGACCTCCTCCGCACGACGTACCGCGGCGGGAGCTTGTGTCGGTTCCACCACCGTGTCAGCCACCGGCCTGGTCCAGCGCCGACTGGAGGGACTCCTTGTAGCCGGCGCTGGTGTACGTGGCCCCGGAGACCGCGTCGATGTCGGCGCTGCCGGCCGCCACGGCCGCCTGGTTGAGCTTCGGCACGGCGTTCGCGGTGATCTGGTCGCTCTGCCCGCCCTTCGGCGCCTGGACCGTCTCGGCCCGGGTGATCTTCCCGCCGCTGACCGTGATCCGGACCTGGACCGCGCCGTACTGGGTCTGCGCCACGCCGCCGGTGACGGTCTTGGCCTGCGCGGCGTCCGAACCCTGTGAACCGGAGCCGGAGCCCTGCGAACCCGAGCCCTGTGAAGAGCCGCCGGCCGCCTTCGCCTTGTCGAGCGCCGACTGGAGGGACTTCTTGTACCCGGCGCTCGTGTACGTCGCCCCGGACACCGCGTCGATGTCGGCGCTCTGCGCGGCGATCGCGGCCTGGTTGAGCTTCGGTACGGCGTTCGCCGTGACCTGGTCGCTCTGCCCGCCCTTGGGCGCCTGGACGGCCGCCGCCTGAACGATCTTCCCGTCGCTCACGGTCAGCCGCACCTGCACGGCGCCGTACTGCGTCTGCGCCGCGTCACCGGTGACCGTGCCGGAACCGGCCGCCTCGGCGCCGCCCTGGGCCGAGGCCGCAGGCGGCGCGCCCACGCCCGCCGCCTGCGCGGAACCCGGGTCGGACGCCGGCTTCAGCGACAGCAGCAGCACGATGCCGGACACGGTGGCGGCGCCGGCCAGCACGATCCGCCGGATGGGGTGACTCTTCCTCATGGCTTCTACAGCTCCTGAAGTCTTGAAGTCCCGTCGCTCACATCTCGAACGACTCGTGATGGATGCGGCGGGCAGGCACACCCGCGTCGCGCAGTGCCTCGTAGACGGACTGTGCGAAGCCGGCCGGCCCGCACATGAAGACGTCGTGCTTGTCGATGTCGGGCAGCTTCTGCTGCAGCCGTTCCGCCGAGATGTCTGGCCGCTCGCCGTCGGGGCTGTTGACCGCGTACATCAGCCGGGCTCCGCGCTCGTCGGCGATCTTCGCCAGTTCGTCCCACAGCGCCAGGTCCTGGGTGCTGTTGGCCCGGTAGAGCAGGGTGATGTCACCGGAGGCGCCCGGCAGCGTCTCGAACAGGGCCCGCATCGGCGTGATGCCGACGCCGCCCGCCACCAGCAGCACCTTGCCCCGGCTGCGGCGCTGGGCCGTCAGGGCGCCGTAGGGGCCCTCCGCCCACACCTTGGTGCCGGGCTTCAGATCACGCAGCCGGGAGGTGTGGTCGCCGATCGCCTTCACGGTGATCCGGAGCATGTCGGGGCGGGGCGCCGCCGACAGGGAGTACGGGTGGGAGCTGAACCGCATGCCCGGCGCCTTGAACCGCCAGCGGAAGAACTGCCCGGCCTCCGCTCCCATCCGGTGCAGCTTGCGCCCGCCGATGAGCACGGACACGATGCCCGGCGTCTCCTCGATGACCGCCTCCACGTACATCCGGTGCCGCAGGTTCAGCCGGATCGGGGTGATGACCCGGTACCAGAGCACGGCCGCGGTCACGGCCCCGTACAGCCCGTACCAGAAGGTCTTCGCGGTGGGCTCCACGGCGAACTCGTTGCCGGTGGTGATCTGGTGCCAGAACGTCAGGAACACCGAGGCGTACGTCAGCAGGTGCACGTGGTACCAGGTGTCGTACGGGATCCGGCGGCGGATGCCCCCGATCGAGATGAGCGCGATGAAGAACAGCAGCCCGGTGCCGATGGCCGCCTTGCCCATGTCCGGCAGCGTGTTCACCGAGTCGATCGTCTGCTGGACGATGCCGCCGAGCGTCCTGCCCGCCTGCAGCGCGTAGCCCCACATGATCAGGAAGACGTGCGCGACGACCAGGCAGACCGTGTACCGGCCGCTCATCGCGTGCCAGCGCGCGACCCGGTCCGAGCCCACCCGCCGCTCCAGCGCGGGGACCCGCGCCATCTGCAGCACCACGAGGGCCATCAGATAGCCGGCGAGCAGACCGGTGATCCGGCCCGCCGCGATGATCTTTGCGGTGTTGTCCGCGAGGGACGGCGTGTTGTCCCACCACAGCCACAGCACCGCGGCGGCGCCCGCCCATAGGGCGATCACCAGCGGAACGGCCGGGGAGCGGCGCGGTCGGATGCGGCGCATCGTCTGGCGTCGGGCGGCACGGCCGCCCGCGATCGTGGTGGTCACGGTTCCTCCGGGGACGGGAGCAAGGGGGGTGGCGTGGTCCCTTGGCCCTGAGATACGTGCGGGGAGGTCCGTGTGTTCAGTGGCGGCTGTCAGGTCCCGGGGTCAGTACCGGGTGATCGCCGTGGCGCCGCTCGCCGTGCCGATCGCGATGTGCGGTCTGCGCTTCGGCTCGGCCCACCTGAGGATCCGCCGCATCGCGTCCCGCGACACCGACACACAGCCGGCCGTGGCCCCGCGCCCCTTCACATGGAGGAAGATCCCGGCGCCGCGCCCCTTCACCGGACGGTCGTAGTTGAAGCCGATGACGAGCGCGTGCGCGTACAGCGCCCCGTAGGAGACGAGGTGCTCCGACTCGGCGGCCCGGCAGTCACGGGCCCGTGGCTCGCTCCACCGGTTGTAGGCGCGGGAGCCGTTGTCCTGGCACCACCAGGAGTCCTGGTGCACGCGGCGGTACTTGTACGCGGTCCCGCGCGGCGCCTTGTCGATGCCGAAGGCGTACGGCAGCCCGTACAGCCCCGTCGGTGTCGTGTTCGTGCCCTGTCTGCGCTTCGTCCCCCGGACCAGCCCCTTCGCGCCGAAGCGGGCGGACGCCGAACCCGCCTTCACCCAGCGCCCGTCGACCCGGTTCCACCAGGTGACCGTCCCCGCCGTCGAGCCGGTGCTCGGCGCGACGGCGGTGATCAGCTGGGTGCCGCCGCCGGTGTCGGCCATGCGCGCGGGCAGTGGCCGTGGCGACCCCTCACCCGGCGCGGCGCCGAGCACGAGGAGGGACGCGGAAGCGAGGGCGACGACACCGTGGCGCATGGCTCAGAAGCTAGACGGAGGCAGCGGCAACGGCACGCCGGGTAGGCCATCCAGGCTGGTCGCGATGTGGTCCTTCTTGGCGAAGTACGCGCTGAGGGACGCGTCGTCCTCCCGGGCGAACCGCTTGCCGTGCAGGTCGCGGTCCTCGTCGTACGTCATCAGGGGGACCGCGTAGCCGCAGGAGTCGCGGATGTGCTCGGCCCGCACCAGGATGATCGCGCGCAGGCCGTGCGCGGACGGGTCGATGTCGGGGAAGTGCCCGAGCAGTTCCGCGAACCGCGGGTCGTCGCGGAAGACCGCCTCTCCGCGGCCGTGCACCCGCACGATGTTGGGCGGGCCCTGGAAGGCGCACCACATGAGGGTGATGCGGCCGTTCTCGCGCAGATGCGCGACGGTCTCGGCGTTGGAGCCGGCGAAGTCGAGGTAGGCCAGCGTGTGTTCGTCGAGGATGACGAAGGAGCCCTTGAGGCCCTTGGGGGAGAGGTTGACCGTGCCGTCGGCGGACAGCGGTGCGGTCGCGGTGAAGAAGAGCGGCTGCTCCTCGATGAACGTGCGGAGCCGGCCGTCTATGCGTTCATAAGTTTTTCCCACACCGTCGATTATGGACGCGAATCGTTCGCCTGTCTAAGGACTTGTGGGGCCGGGTCGGGGTCGCTCGACGTCACCAGGGCCGCCCCGGCCGGCGTGCCAACGGGGCGGCCCAGGCTGCCTGTCACGTCACTGGGTGAGCGTGCAGGCGGCGAACGCCTCCAGCCCTTCGGGCTTGGCGGCCGTGCGGCCGATGGCGGTCTCGATGCGGTTGAGGGCGGCGACGCGCTTGTCCTCCAGGGGGCCGAGGATGGCGTTCTGGACGAAGTTGGGTCCGCCCTGGCCGACGGTGTCGACGAGGCGCTGGTTGGCCTCGGCGATCTGGGTCTGGAGCTGGGCGAGATTGCGGTCGACCTCGGCCTGCGCGGACGCCGGGATCGCGGGCAGCTGACCGGTCACGTCCGGGCACGCGATGGTGCCGGGTCCGGCCAGCGTGCGGGCGTTGGTGCCGCCGTTGCCGGACGTCTCCCCGGCGAGGGCGAACCCGGCGATCACCGTGCCGGACAGCGCCACCGCGGCGGCGCCACCGATGAACGCGACACGACGCTTGTTGTACTTCGGAAGGGCCCTGGACATGCGGATGCCTCACTCGGGTTCGGGGGTTGTCGTCGGGTGCGAACGCGGCGCCTGCGTCCGGCGAGAAGTACGGGTAAGCGGTTTCTCGCGTTCAAAGAGCGCTCGGGAATTTCCTCCGCCACCGACCCAAATTGACGAATCATGCAGGGTTCTGCATACTCATGCATGTCAATGCGTGGTGAGCGTCGTGAGTGCGCACTAGCCTGACGACCGCCTCCCCGTTCACGCCACGGGGAGGCGGTGCCACAACCGGACCTCCCCGAGGAGCACAGCGAGTGAGCAGCAACAGCGGTGACGTACGGCTCTGGGGCGGCCGTTTCGCCGACGGTCCCGCCGAGGCCCTGGCCAAGCTGTCCGCGTCCGTCCACTTCGACTGGCGCCTCGCGCCCTACGACATCGCCGGCTCCCGCGCCCACGCGCGCGTGCTGCACAAGGCCGGGCTGCTCACCGAGGACGAGCTGACCCGGATGATCGCGGGCCTCGACCGGCTCGAGGCGGACGTGGCCTCGGGCGAGTTCGTCGGCACGATCGCCGACGAGGACGTCCACACCGCCCTGGAGCGGGGCCTGCTGGAGCGCCTCGGCCCCGACCTGGGCGGCAAGCTGCGCGCGGGCCGTTCCCGCAACGACCAGGTCGCGACCCTCTTCCGGATGTACCTCCGGGACCACGCCCGCATCATCGGCGGCCTGATCGCCGACCTCCAGGACGCGCTCGTCGGCCTCGCGGAGGCCCACCCGGACGTGGCCATGCCCGGCCGTACCCACCTGCAGCACGCCCAGCCGGTGCTCTTCGCCCACCATGTCCTGGCGCACGTGCAGTCGCTGTCCCGGGACGCCGAGCGGCTGCGCCAGTGGGACGAGCGCACGGCCGTGTCGCCGTACGGCTCCGGCGCCCTCGCCGGCTCCTCCCTCGGCCTGGACCCGGAGGCGGTGGCGAAGGACCTCGGCTTCGAGCACGGGTCGGCCGCGAACTCGATCGACGGCACGGCCTCCCGTGACTTCGTCGCGGAGTTCGCCTTCATCACCGCGATGATCGGCGTGAACCTCTCCCGGATCGCCGAGGAGGTCATCATCTGGAACACGAAGGAGTTCTCCTTCGTGACCCTGCACGACGCCTTCTCGACGGGCTCGTCGATCATGCCGCAGAAGAAGAACCCGGACATCGCCGAGCTCGCGCGCGGCAAGTCCGGCCGGCTGATCGGCAACCTGACGGGCCTCATGGCCACGCTCAAGGCGCTGCCGCTCGCCTACAACCGCGACCTCCAGGAGGACAAGGAGCCGGTCTTCGACTCCTGCGACCAGCTGGAGGTCCTGCTCCCCGCCTTCACCGGCATGATGGCGACCCTCACCGTCAACCGCGAGCGCATGGAGGAACTGGCCCCGGCCGGCTTCTCCCTCGCCACCGACATCGCCGAGTGGCTGGTCAAGCAGGGCGTCCCCTTCCGCGTCGCCCACGAGGTCGCCGGTGAGTGCGTGAAGGTCGCCGAGTCCGAGGGCAAGGAGCTGGACGGCCTGACGGACGAGCAGTTCGCGAAGATCTCCGCCCACCTCACACCGGAGGTGCGGACGGTCCTGAACGTCCCGGGAGCCCTCGCCTCCCGCAACGGCCGCGGCGGTACGGCACCTAGCGCGGTGGCGGTCCAGCTGGCCGAGGTGAAGAGGGACGTGGCGGCCCAGCACCAGTGGGCGGTGGCCAAGAAGCAGGGCTGAGGGCGACGCCCGCCAAGGAGTACGGGGCCGTGGTGATGTGCGGCTGCGCCGCGTGGGCGCGACAGGCCACGACGAACGCGCACGCGCCGAACCACGGCACGAGCCGCTCCGATTGCCGGGGTCGTCGCGGGGTACGTTGATCGGAATCCGGTACCGGAGCCGACCGAACGGAGCCCGCGATGCCCTTCGCCCGACTGGCGACAGCAACCACCCCGACCTGCCACATCGGACTCGGCCTCGCCGCCGTCGGCCGCCCGGGCTACATCAACCTGGGCCGGGAGCAGGACCTCGGGGAGAACCGCAGCGTCGAGACGCTGCGCACCCGCACCCACGAACTCCTCGACGCCGCCTACGCCCAGGGCGTCCGCTACTTCGACGTCGCCCGCTCGTACGGCCGCTCGGAGGAGTTCCTCGCCGAGTGGCTCCGCGCCCGCCCCGCCTTCGACGACATCGTCGTGGGCAGCAAGTGGGGCTACACCTACACCGCGGACTGGACGACCGACGCCGAACGGCACGAGGTCAAGGACCACAGCCTCCAGGCCTACGAGCGTCAGCGCGCCGAGTCCGAGGCCGTGCTCGGCGACCTTCTCGACCTCTATCAGATCCACTCGGTGACCCCGGACAGCCCCGCCCTCACCGACAAGGACCTGCACGCCAGGCTCGCCGAAGCGGCGGCCGCCGGCCTCACGGTCGGCTTCTCCACCAGCGGCCCGGCCCAGGCCGAAGCCATCCGTGCCGCCCTGGCCGTGACCGTCGACGGCGAGCCCCTCTTCCGTACCGTCCAGTCGACGTACAACGCCCTGGAGACCTCGGCCGCCCCCGCCCTCGCCGAGGCGCACGACGCCGGGCTCACGGTGATCGTCAAGGAGGGCATGGCCAACGGCCGGCTCGCGGATCCGCACGCGCCGGAGGCGCTCAAGGCCGTCGCGGAGGAGACCGCTCTGGGCTGCGACGCCGTCGCGCTCGCCCTGATCCTCCGGGAGCCGTGGGCCGGTGTGGTGCTCTCCGGCGCGGCGACGACCGTACAGCTCGTGTCCAACCTGCACGCCGCCGCCGTGGACCTCGACGAGTCCCAGCTGGAACGGCTCGCCGCGCTGGTCGAGGAGCCGGGCGCCTACTGGGAGCGGCGCGGGCAGCTGCCCTGGCACTGACAGGGGCACCGCTGATCGACGGCTGTGAGGCACGCATGCCCTGCATGAGACATTCATGTCTCACATGGGCTACTCTTGTCTCATGGCTGTCGATCGTGATCACGTGCTGCGCACCGCCGCAGCCCTGCTGACCCGCAAAGCCACCGCGACCATGGACGAGGTCGCCAAGGCCGCCGGGATCAGCCGCGCCACCCTGCACCGGCACTTCGCCGGACGCGACGCGCTGGTGCGGGCGCTGGAGTCCCTCGGCATCGCCGAGTGCGAGGCCGTGCTGGACGCCGCCCGCCTGGACGAAGGGGCGGCGCGGGACGCCGTGCACCGGCTGGTCCGCGAGATCGAACCCTCGGCCGGCCTGCTCGCCTTCCTCTACACCGAGAACCAGCTGTTCGAGGGCGAGCAGCAGAACGCGGGCTGGGCGCGCATCGACGAACGCATCGCCGCGCTCTTCCGACGCGGCCAGCAGAGCGGCGAGTTCCGCATCGACCTCAGCGCGGTCTGGCTCACCGAGGCGCTCTACGGCCTGCTCGGCTCCGGAGCCTGGGCGGTCGCCGAGGGCCGGGTCGCCCGCAACGACTTCACGCACATGATCGTCGAGCTGCTGCTCGGCGGAGCACTACGTCACCCCGCACAACCGAGAGAGGAATCATGACCAGCACCGTGCAGACGGCGAACCCGACCGAGGCGGTGACGAAGCGCCCCGGCCGCTGGCTGGCGCTGTCCGTCCTCGTGCTCGCCGTGCTGCTGGTGGCCGTCGACGCGACCGTCCTCGGCCTGGCGACGCCCTACATCAGCGAGGACCTCAAGCCCTCCGGCACCCAGCTGCTGTGGATAGGCGACGTCTACTCCTTCGTGATCGCCGGTCTGCTCGTCTCGATGGGCAGCCTCGGCGACCGCATCGGCCGCAAGCGGATCCTGCTCGTCGGCGCCACGGCGTTCGGTGCGATATCCGTGCTCAACGCGTACGCGACGACCCCGGAGATGATGATCGTCGCCCGGGCCCTGCTCGGCGTCGCGGGCGCGACCCTGATGCCAGCGACCCTCGCCCTGATCCGCAACCTCTTCCACGACCCGCGCGAGCGCAGCCTCGCCATCGGCATCTGGGGCGCGACCGCGTCCGCCGGTACCGCCGTCGGCCCGATCGTCGGCGGCTTCCTGCTCGAACACTTCTGGTGGGGCTCGGTCTTCCTGATCAACCTGCCGGTGATGGTGGTCCTGGTCCTCGTCGGCATCAAGCTGCTGCCGGAGTCCCGCAACCCCAGCCCCGGACCGTGGGACCTGATCAGCGTCGCCCTGTCGCTGGTCGGCATGATCGCCGTCGTGTACGCCGTCAAGGAGGCGGCCGCACACGGTTTCACCTGGGTCACGCTCGCCTCGGGCCTGCTAGGTGCCGCCGCGCTGTACGGCTTCGTCCGCCGCCAGCTCACCCTGCCCTCCCCGCTGCTGGACATGCGGCTGTTCCGCAGCCGAGGGTTCAGCGGCGCGGTCCTGGCCGACCTGCTGACCATCCTCGGCCTGTCCGGTCTGGTCTTCTTCCTGTCGCAGTTCCTGCAACTCGTGCAGGGCAGGGGCCCGTTGGAGGCGGGTCTCGCCGAGCTGCCCGCCGCGATCGGCGCGGTCGTGGCCGGTCTGATCGCCGGTCGTGTGGCCCGCCGCTTCTCGGTACGGGCCGTGGTCTCCGGCGGCCTCGCGGCGATCGGCCTCGCCCTGGCCGTGCTCACGGTCATCGACCGCTCGACGGGCTACCCCCTGCTCGGCGCCGCCCTCCTGGTCGTCGGCGTCGGCGCGGGCTTCTCCTTCACGGTGACGTCCGACGTGATCCTCTCCTCCGTACCGAAGGAGCAGGCGGGCGCCGCGTCCGCGGTGTCGGAGACGGCGTACGAGCTGGGCGCGGCCCTCGGTATCGCGGTGCTCGGCTCGATCGTGACCGGCGTCTACCGGGACTTCACCGGCCCGGCCGGCACCCCGGCCGAGGCCCACGAGTCGCTGGGCGGCGCCGTGGAGGCGGCGGCGGGCCTGCCGGCGCAGACGTCCGAGGTGATGCTGGACGCGGCCCGCGGCTCATTCGTGGACGGCCTGGCGATCGCGGCGGGCGCGGGCGCGGCGGTCCTGCTGGCGGCGGCGGTGGCGGCCTGGTTCCTCCTGCGGGGCCAGCGCCTGGAGAACACCGCTTCGTAGCGAAGTACACGAACGGCGGGCCGCCGAAGGAGCGGCCCGCCGTAGTGGCGCCCCCCATTGGGGCGCGCGGAACTGCGCAACAAACCACAACGGACCCGCAGCCGACCGACAACCGCCGGCCCCACGACCCCCGGCCGAACCGGCGGAGCTACGCCGCCTCTTTGGCCTTGCTGGCGTACATGTCCACGTACTCCTGCCCCGACAGCCGCATGACCTCCGCCATCACGGAGTCGGTCACGGCCCGCAGTACATAGCGGTCCCGGTCCATGCCCTCGTAGCGGGAGAACTCCATCGCCTCACCGAACCGCACGGTCACCTTGCGGGGCCGCGGCATGCCCGCGCCGCCGGGCTGGATCTTGTCCGTGCCGATCATGGCGAAGGGCACCACCGGCGCGCCGGTCATCAGCGTCAGCCGGGCGATCCCGGTACGGCCCCGGTAGAGCCGCCCGTCGGGTGACCGCGTGCCCTCGGGGTAGATGCCGAAGACCTGGCCCTCCTCCAGGATGCGGCGCCCCGTCATGAGCGCCGCCACCCCGCCCCGGCCGCCGTCCCGGTCCACCGGGATCATGCCGACGCCGGTGAAGAACCAGGCCATCAGACGGCCCTTGAAGCCCTTGCCGGTGACGTACTCGTCCTTGCCGATGAACAGGACCTGACGGTCGCAGACCAGCGGAAGGATCATCGAGTCGATGAACGTGAGGTGGTTGCCGGCCAGGATGACCGGGCCGTCGCCCGGAATGTGCTCCGCGCCCTCCACCTGTGGGCGGAACATCAGGCGCATGATCGGTCCGAGCACTGCCTTGATGAGCGCGAAGCGGGACAACGGGCCCTCCGGTGTCAAGGGATTCGTATAAGTCTGTGCAGGTGAGGACGATACTCGCGGTCCAGGGGGTCCCGCACATCGGGTGCGCCGACTTCACCGAGGTCTTACTCGCCGTTGACGCACTTTTACCTGCGGTGACCCGCCGCCGACCGTCCGTAACACGCACGCAATGATGTGACGGACATCGCTCACGGGCACCCTGGACGAGTGCCCCGCCGGTCCGCGATGAATCCGACGCCCCGTCACCCCGCCTTTCTCATGCGACATCCGGAGTCCCCCGCGCGTTACGCCCGAGGTCTCCCCCCTGTCATGGACGCGCACCTACGATCGGCCCGCATCGATGAGGAGAAGGCAGGAAGGGCGCTCATGGGAACCCAGGAGAACGAGCAGACGGCGGTCACCGGACGGCGGAAGCTTCTCGGCGCGGCCGTGCTCGGCGCGGGCAGCGCGGTCCTCGGGCTGTCCGGAACGGCGAAGGCCGCGGAGGCCCGGCACGGAGGCGGTGGCGGTGGAGTGAAGAGCCTGCCCAAGCCCACGATCATCGGCCACCGCGGCGCCAGCGGCTACCGGCCCGAGCACACCCTCGGCTCCTACCAGCTCGCCCTCGACATGGGCGCCGACATCGTCGAGGCCGGCGACCTGGTGCCCACCAAGGACGGCCATCTCGTCTGCCGGCACGAGCCGGAGATCGGCGGCACGACCGACGTCGCGGACCACCCCGAGTTCGCCGACCGCAGGAAGACGAAGTCCCTCGACGGTGTCGCCACGACCGGCTGGTTCACCGAGGACTTCACGCTCGCCGAGCTGAAGACCCTGCGCGCGACCGAGCGCATCCCGGCGAACCGCCCGCACAACACCCTCTACAACGGCCGCTGGGAGATCCCCACCTTCGAGGAGGTCCTGCGCTGGCAGGACGAGCAGACCCGCAAGCGCGGCAAGCAGGTCTGGATCTACCCCGAGCTCAAGCACCCCACCTACTTCCGCAAGCAGGGCCTCGCCCTGGAGGAGCGGGTCGCCAAGGTGCTGCACAAGTACGGCCGCGACAAGCGGAACTCGCCGGTCATCCTCCAGTCCTTCGAGCCGACCAGCATCCAGCGCCTGAACAAGCTGGTCGACAACCCGCTGGTGGTCCTGCTCTCCGGCGCCACCACCCGCCCCTTCGACTTCGTCGAGACGGGTGACCCGCGCACCGTCGCCGACCTGATCAAGCCGGCCGGACTGCGCGAGATCGCCTCCTACGCCCAGGGCATCGGCCCCACCCTGGACCTGGTCATCCCGAAGGACGCGAGCGGCAACCTCACCACGCCCACCACGCTGGTCGCGGACGCGCACAAGGTCGGGCTGATCCTGCACCCCTACACGATGCGCAACGAGAACCCCTTCCTCCCCGCGAACTTCCGCAAGGGCACCGACGCGGACGCCTACGGCGATGTCTTCGGCGCCTACAGGACGTACTTCGCGACCGGCATCGACGGTGTCTTCACCGACAACCCGGACACCGGCCTGCTGGCCCGCGAGGACTTCGTCAACGGCTGAGAGTCCCGCCCCGGTTGGGGTGACCGCCGGCCGCCCGGGCAACCTCCTGCCCGGGCGGCCGCGTCGTGCCGGACATGAGCGACGACCTGGTTTCCGCCCTGCGCCCCCTGCTCGTCGCGGAGGCCCGCGCCGAGGCCCCCGCCTCCGGAGCCGAGCCGGGCGACCTGGAGCAGGCGGTCTGGCTCCGCCTCCTGGAACGCCTCGACGCGCACGGCCCGCCCCTCGACCCGCCCGGCTGGCTGCGCCGGGCCGTGCGCTCCGAGGCACGCCGAAGCCGCCGTACGAGAAGACATGAGCGGCCGTACGAGAACGAGCCCGTCGCCGACGCCGACCGGCACGACCCCGAGCACCTCGTCCTCGCCGCCGCCCGCCGCCGGGCCCTGCGTGAGGCGGTCCGCCGGCTGCCCGGCCGCTGCCCCCGTCTCATGGAGGCGCTGCTCTCCCCGAACGACCTGACATACCGGGAAATCGCGGGGGAGTTGGGTATCTCACAGGGCAGTCTCGGCCCGGAACGTTCCAGATGCCTGGGATGTCTGCGCCGATTGCTCACGCCGGAGGTTGCGGCCCGCAGCGCGCGGGGATAGGAGTGGGGGACAACAGGCGATCAGGTGAGCGGGAGGCGTGCGCACATGGGCATGAGCGTGACCATCTCTGCGGCGACCGAGCAGGACGCGGAGCAGATCTTCAGGTTGCAGTACCTGTGCTTCCAGAGCGAAGCCGCGCTGTATGGCAATTACCGCATCGACCCGCTCGTCCAAACCCTGGACTCGGTCCGGGCCGAGGTGGCCGCGGACTGTGTCTTCGTGGCGCGGCTCGGCGAAGAGGTGGTCGGCTCGGTGCGAGGCAGCGTCACCGCGGACGGCGCCGCCGCCATCGGCAAGCTCTGCGTCCACCCCCGCCTCCAGGGCCACGGCATCGGCGCGCGGCTGCTGCGCGCGGCGGAGGCGGCCCTGACCGAGGAGCGCGGCGCCAAGAGGTTCCGTCTGGAGACCGGCCACCGCAGTGAGGGCAACCTCCGCCTGTACCGCAAGGTCGGCTACGAGACGGTGGGCACGTCCAAGGGCGCCGACGGGGTCCCGATGGTCGTCCTGGAGAAGGCAGCGGGGGCGTACGCGACAACGGCGTGACAGCAACGCCCTGGTTCGGGGGCGCGGGGAAGCGCGACCGGCCACAGACGGCCGTCGGCCGCCTGATGACATCAGGCGGCCTCGCCGTGCCGCGCGCCTTTCCGCAACCAGTAGAGCGCGGACAGTGGCAAGAGCACCGGAATGAACACGTACCCCATGCCGAAGTCGGACCACACGGTCGCATCGGGGAACGCCGACGGCTCGACGAGGGTCCACGTGCCCACGGTCAGCACACCCACCAACTCGGTCGCGCAGCAGACCCGCGCCGCCCTGCGGGCCGTCTCGCCGCCGCGCACCAACGTGTAGGTGATGAAGCCGTACACCACACCCGCCAGCGCCGACAGCGAGTAGGCGAGCGGCGCCCGGTCGAACTCCGTCGCGATCTGGTACGCCGAGCGGGAGACGGCTCCGACGACCATCACGCCGTACAGCCACACCAGCAGGATCCCGGGCCCGCTGATCAGCCGCGTCGGCTTGTCCTCGGTCGCGGCCACCTCAGCCTCCCCAGATGTCATAGAGCCGTACCTCCAGCACGGCCAGCACCACACCGCCGGCGGCGACCGTCACCGAACCCCACTTGGACCGCTCGGCCAGCGACATGAAGCCCGCGGCCGGGATGCAGGCGAACGACCCCAGCAGATAGGCGACGAAGATCGTCGTGCCCTGCTCCGGCTTCTCGCCCCGCGCCAGCTGCACGATCCCGACCACCAGCTGCACCAGGGCCAGCACCGTCACGACGGCCATCCCGATGAAGTGCCAGTCCTTGGTCGGCTGGTCACGGTAGGCCGCCCAGCCGCACCAGGCGGCGAGCAACAGCGCGGCGACCCCGGTCACCAGCGTCAGGGCATCAAACATGCGGCGAGCCTATTACGGCCCAAAAGACCTGATGCGGCCGCCCCCGGACGGCACCGTAGGGTCGGGGGCATGAAGATCCGTGCACATGCCCTCCTTTTCGACAACGACGGCACCCTCGTCTCCTCCCTCGACTCCGTGGACCGCTGCTGGGCGCGGTGGGCCGAGGAGTACGGCATCACCGAGGAGTTCGGCAGGGTCGAGCTGCACGGACGTCCGGCCGTCGAGATAGTCGCCGAACTGCTGCCCGCCGACGTCGTGCCGCGGGCCCTCGCGCGCATCGAGGCGATGGAGGTCGAGGACGTGCCGAACGGTGGTGTGCGGCTGCTGCCCGGCACCAGGGACTTCCTCGACTCGCTGCCCGCCGACCGCTGGGCCGTCGTCACCTCCGCCACCCGCCGCCTCGCCGAGGCCCGGCTCGACGCCGTCGGCATCCTGCCCAAGACGATGATCACCGCCGACGACATCACCCGCGGCAAGCCCGACCCCGAGCCCTACCTCCTCGCCGCCCGGGAACTGGGCGTCGACCCGGCCGACTGTGTCGTCTTCGAGGACGCCCCGGCCGGTCTCGCGTCCGGTCGCGCCGCCGGCATGACCACCGTGGCGTTGACCACAACCCACCAGGCCCACGAGGTCGACGCCGATCTGGTCGTGAAGGACCTGTCGGCCCTGTCCGCGCTGGTCAACGACGGGGCGGTGGAGATCGCCGTCCGAGGCTGACGCCTGGTCCACCGCTGTCCGCAATGCGGACAGCGGTTCTTGGTCACCGCAATACGTCTGATTTACTGATCGCATGACCACGACGAGCTGCCGCACCTTTGCGACCGAGGCGACCATGACGCCCGGTGCTCGTTGTATGTGTCGAATGCGCGCCTTCTAGAGGGCCCCCGCACCACTCCTGAGCCTCGCGCCCCGAAGCGAGCCGCCGTGGCACGTCCGTACGCCCCACGCCGTACGTGACCGAGTTGCCCGCGCATGACTTCCCTCCCGTACCAGGGCACACCCACGCCCGCGTACTCGACAGTGACGGAAACCCCAGTGATCACCACATCGGGCCTGACCAAGGTCTACCGCTCACGCGGCCGCGAGGTCACCGCCCTCGACGGCGTCGACCTGCACGTCCGCGAAGGCGAGGTGTACGGCGTCATCGGCCAGTCCGGCGCCGGCAAGTCCTCGCTCATCCGCTGCGTCAACCTGCTGGAGCGCCCCACCGCCGGCACGGTCAGCGTCGCCGGACAGGACCTCACCGCCCTGGCCGGCCGCGGCCCCCGGGCCGGCAAGGAGCTGCGGCAGGCGCGCAGCCGGATCGGCATGGTCTTCCAGCACTTCAACCTGCTGTCCTCCCGGACCGTGCAGGACAACGTCGAGCTGCCGCTCGAGATCCTCGGCAGGTCGGGCCAGGAGCGCTCCCGCAAGGCGCTCGAACTCCTCGACCTCGTCGGGCTCGCGGACAAGGCGAAGTCCTACCCCGCCCAGCTCTCCGGCGGCCAGAAGCAGCGCGTCGGCATCGCCCGCGCCCTGGCCGGCGACCCCAAGGTGCTGCTCTCCGACGAGGCCACCAGCGCCCTCGACCCGGAGACCACCCGCTCCATCCTCCAGCTGCTGCGCGACCTGAACCGGCAGCTGGGCCTGACCGTCCTGCTCATCACCCACGAGATGGACGTCGTGAAGTCGATCTGCGACTCGGCCGCACTGATGGAGCGAGGCCGCATCGTCGAGTCCGGCACCGTCAGCGAACTGCTCGCGACCCCCGGCTCCGAACTGGCCGCCTCGCTCTTCCCCGTCGGCGGCGAGCCCTCGGCCGACGACCGCACCGTCGTCGACGTCACCTTCCACGGCGAGGCCGCCACTCAGCCGGTCATCTCCCAGCTCTCGCGCACCTACAACATCGACATCTCGATCCTCGGCGCCGCCATCGACACCGTCGGCGGCCTCCAGGTCGGCCGGATGCGCATCGAACTGCCCGGCCGCTACGAGGACAACGTGGTGCCGATCGGCTTCCTGCGCGAACAGGGCCTCCAGATCGACGTACTGGGCCAGGAGCCCGTTCTGCTCAAGGAAGGTGCCAAGTGACCTGGTCCGAGATGCAGCCCCTGCTGGAGCAGGCGTGTTGGGACACCCTCTACATGGTCGGCTGGTCCACCGTCATCGCCGTCGTCGGCGGCCTCCCGCTCGGCATCCTGCTCGTCCTCACCGACCGGGGCGGACTGCTCCAGAACGTGCTGGCCAACAAGGTCATCGGGCAGATCGTGAACGTCGCCCGGTCGATGCCGTTCATCATCCTGATGGTCGCGCTGATGAGCTTCACGCGCTGGGTCACCGGCACCACGATCGGCCGTGAGGCTGCCATCGTGCCGCTCGCGATCGGCGCGATCCCGTTCTTCGCACGCCTGGTCGAGACAGCTGTCCGCGAGGTGGACGGCGGGCTCGTGGAGGCCGTGCAGTCGATGGGCGGCAACACCTGGACGGTCGTGCGCAAGGTCCTCGTGCCCGAGTCCCTGCCGTCCGTCATCGCGAGCACCACGACCACGATCGTCGCCCTCATCGGCTACTCCGCCATGGCCGGCACGGTCGGCGCGGGCGGCCTCGGCGACATCGCCATCCGCTACGGCTTCCAGCGCTTCGAGACCGAGCTGATGTGGATCACCGTCGCGATCCTCGCCGTCGTCATCTCCCTCATCCAGTCCGCCGGCGACTACGCGGCCCGCTCCCTGCACCGCCGCGGCGGCCAGTCGGGCCCGGCGCCGAAGCTGCGGCTGCTGAAGGCGTCGACGGCCACGAGCAAGACCGTCTGAGCACCCCCAGATCTCCCCGTACCACCACCACGGGGTTGCACCACCATAAGGAAAGGCACTTTTCGTGCGTAACACCGCCAAGATCACCACTGCCGTCCTCGCCGCCGGAGCCCTCACCCTCGGGCTCAGCGCCTGCGGCTCGGACAAGGACTCCGGCTCCGACGCGAGCGCCCCGCTGAAGGTCGCCGCCACGCCCACCCCGCAGGGCGAGATCCTCACTTACATCAAGGACAACCTCGCGAAGAAGGCCGGCCTCGAACTCGAGGTCAAGGAGTTCACCGACTACGTGACGCCGAACACGGCCGTCCAGCAGGGTGAGGTCGACGCCAACTACTTCCAGCACCAGCCGTACCTGGACGACTTCAACAAGAAGAACGGCACCGACGTCGTCGCCGTGCCGAACGCCACGGTGCACCTGGAGCCGCTCGGCGTGTACTCGCAGGGCGTCAAGAAGCTGACCGACCTGAAGAAGGGCGCCACCGTCGCCCTGCCGAACGACACCACCAACGAGGCCCGCGCGCTGAAGCTCCTCGAAGCCAACGGCGTGATCAAGCTGAAGGCCGGCGTCGGCTACGAGGCGACCCCGAAGGACATCGCCTCCAACCCGAAGAACCTTCAGTTCAAGGAGCTGGAGGCGGCCCAGCTGCCGCGCTCCCTCGGTGACGTCGACGCCGCGGTCATCAACGGCAACTACGCGCTGGAGGCCGACCTCAGCCCGGCCGAGGACGCCATCGCCGCCGAGTCGCCCAAGGACAACCCGTACGGCAACTTCCTCGCCGTGAAGAAGGGCAACGAGGACGACCCGCGCGTCGAGAAGCTCGCCAAGCTGCTGACGTCGCCCGAGGTGAAGAAGTTCATCGAGGACAAGTACGACGGTGCGGTCGTCGCCGCGTTCTAAGAGGTCAAGCGTTATCTGACGGTGCGTTTACCGCGTATCGCCACGCACGGGGTCCACTCCTTCACCTGGTGTGGGCCCCGTGGTGCAGTTCAGTGCTTTCATGCTGCATGCTGGGCAGTTCAGCAGGCCTTGAACGTTCGTCGAAGGTTACGGAGCGTCGCATGACTAGCACCTTCCCCAACATCTCCATCAGCACGGAGCGGTTGGTGCTGCGCCCCCTCGACGAGGACGACGTGCCCGCCCTGGCCGAGATGATGAACGACGAGCAGGTCGGCGCCTGGACCGATGTCCCGCAGCCCTTCACCGAGGAGGGCGCCCGCGCCTGGATCGCCGAGTACGCCCCTGCGGAGCGCGAGGCCGGCCGCGGACTCGACCTCGCCGTCACCGAGTTCCTCACCCAGCGCCTGGTCGGCGTCGTCCAGCTGAGCAAGACGAACTGGCATGTGCGTGCCACCGAGTTGTCGTACATCGTCGCCCCCTGGGCCCGCGGCGAGGGCTACGCCTCCGAGGCCGCCCTCGCCACCGCCCAATGGCTGTTCACCGACCAGAAGTTCGAGCGCATCGAGCTGCGCACGGCCGCCGACAACACCGCCTCCCAGCAGGTCGCCCAGAAGATCGGCTGCATCAGCGAGGGAGTCCTGCGCAACGCGTGCATAGCGCACGTCCGCACGGACGACGGCACCTGGGCCGACGTACGCACCGACTTCATCGTGTGGAGCCTCCTGCCCGAGGACCTCGACGGCGCCGGGGAGCAACTGGCCGACAGCGGCGGCTTCACCTCGTACGGCGAGTGGAACTGACGAAAAACGAACCCACCGGCAGGGCGGGCCCGACCCGGTGACCAGGTACCCTCACGGAGCCTGCCCGTCGGGCTGACCTACGACGACCTGCGCGAACCCTGGAGACTGACGACGATGGCCGACCGCGTCACGGTGATCGGCTGGGACGGCTCGCCCCTGACCGCCGCGGCCCGCTCCGCCCTGGGAGCCGCCACACTCGTGGCCGGTGCCGCCCACCACCTGGCGCTGCCCGAAGTGCCCCCCACCGCCGAACGCATCCGCCTCGGCAGCGTCTCCCTCGCCGCCCGCCGCATCGCCGGCCACCGCGGGACCGCGGTCGTGCTGGCCGACGGCGACCCCGCCTTCTTCGGCGTCGTCCGCACCCTGCGCGCGCCCGAGTTCGGCCTGGAGGTCGAGGTCGTCCCCGCCGTGTCCTCGGTCGCCGCCGCCTTCGCCCGCGCCGGTATGCCCTGGGACGACGCACAGGTGGTCGTCGCACACCCCCGCACCCTGCGACGCGCGGTGAATGTGTGCCGCGCCCACACCAAAGTCGCCGTTCTCACCTCACCCGGCGCCGGACCGGCCGAACTCGGCCTGCTCCTGGAAGGCGTCCACCGCACCTTCGTGATCTGCGAGGAACTGGGCACCGAGCGCGAACAGGTCACCGTCGTCACCTCCGACAAGGCCCCCGACCACACCTGGCGCGACCCGAACGTCGTCATCGTCATCGGCGGTCGGGCCGTCGTCACCGAGTCCGGCGACTGGATCGCCGGCCGCGACCCCGCCACCGGCCCGCGCGGCTGGACTCTCCCCGCCGAGTCCTACGGCGGACTCATGAGCGAGAGCGAACTCGAACCGCTGCGCGCCGCCCAACTCGCCCGGCTGGGCCCCCGCGTCGGCGACCTCGTGTGGGACATCGGCTGTGCCAGCGGGGCCTTCGCCACCGAGGCGGCCCGGGCCGGCGCGGCCGTCATCGCCGTCGACCGCGACCCGCAGGCCTGCACCCGCACCGAGGCCAACGCACGCGCGTTCGGCGTCCAGCTGCAGATCGTCCACGGAACCGCCCCGCACGTCCTGGAGAACCTCCCCGAGCCGGACGTCGTGCGCGTCGGCGGCGGGGGAGCGGCCGTCGTCTCCGCCGTCGCCGACCGGCGCCCGCAGCGCATCGTCACGCACGCCGCGACCCGCGACGACGCCGAACTCATCGGCCGCGGCCTCACCGAACACGGCTACGACGTCGAGTGCTCCCTCCTCCAGTCCGTCGAACTCGACACCCGGGCCTGGACGGAGCGCGAGCGCAGTGTCGCCTTCCTGCTCACCGGGCAGTTGGAGCGGCGCTCGGCGCCGCGTTGAGGAACGGCCGCGGCGCGACGGGCGGACACCGCCCGATCGCACGGCGTGACCGTCCACCGGTCCCCGTGATCCGGTTGTCGTACCGCGCGCGGTAGGCTGACCGATCGTTGTGCCGCACTCGGTCGCCCGGCTATTCGTCGGTCAATGTCCGGAAAAACGTGCCCCGTTTGGGGTGGGTGTGGTACGGCGAAACCGGAGGACGCGCAACGTGGCGCAGTCCACATCGGCCTGTCGCGGATCAAGCTGTCGCGACGGACGAATGACCACGACAATGCCACTCAATGGCTTTGTCGCCTTTTTGGGACGGGTCGTTCGTGCCGCTGGGCAAGCACGCTCGTTCTTCACTGCGGGGGCGGTCGGTGCGCCGTTCCCGGTGGGCTGGTCGTATAAGCACTAACCGATGGGCGAGGGGTACGCATGACCGACACCGGCCAGGTCCCGGGCGAGGGACTGCCGGAGAGCGCAGGCACGGTGGAGCAGCCGGGCGCCCCCGCGGCGCACGGTACGTACACCTACCTCTCCGAGACCACCGCCGAGGACGAAGACCTGCTGATGCCCGGCACCCAGGGTGCCTGGGGCAACGAGGTCGCGCCGCCCATGCCGGAGCCGGTCGTCGAGGCCCTGCACGAGCCGGGCGCGCACGAGATGTCCGGACGCGACAGCGGTTCGGTCGACCTCGGCGGCGTCCGCCTCCCGGGACCGACGGCTCCCACGTCGCCGATCCCGCCGATCACCCCGCGCCGCCCCCTGCACCTCGGGCCGCCCACCCCGGACGCCTCCGCGAGCCCGGTCCGTTCCCTCGCCGACCGCGGCGCCGTGGGCGCACCGGTCCGCCAGGCAGCGGTCCCGGCGGGCCCCGAGTACCTCGACGCCACGGTCCCGCAGCCGGCGGCGCCCTGGGGCGCTCCCGCCCCGGCTCCGGCTCCCGGGCAGTCGAGCACCGAGGCACCGGCTGCCGAAACGGTTGTTCCCGCCGAGCAGCCCGTGGGCGTGGCGCAGGCGGCCGTGGCCCGGGTCGCCGCGACCGTGCCGCAGGAGGGCGCGTACGCCGTTCAGGAGCCGTCGGTCGCCGAGGCCGCCCCGGTCGCCGAGGCGGTGCCCGGCTTGGAGGACGCGCACGGGCCGGTGGCTGCCGGCGCCGTCGAAGCCGGGGGCGGGACCGTTCCCGGCCCCGACGCGGGCGCTGGAGGCGCCGAGGGCGCGGGGGCACCTGGAGGCGCCGAGGGCACGGGGGCACCTGGAGGCGCCCCGGTCGCCTCTGCCGCCGACGGTGGCGAGGTCGCGGCCGTCGACGCGGCGCCGGTGAGCGCGCCCGTGCCCGTGCCCGGTGGCGACGGTGGCATGGACGGCGGACAGGTTCCGGGCGCCGGTGAGGCGTCGGACGGTGCGGCCGGGCTCGGCCAGGTTCCGCTCGGCGCGGAGGGCGCCGAGGCCGCTGGGACTGCCGAGGTTCCGTTGGCCCCGGAGGCTCCCGAGCCGGTCGTCGCCGTAGAGGCGCCTGCCGGCGACGCTGTCGCGGTCACCGAGTCCGCGCCGGTCGCCGAGGGTTCCGCGCCTGAGGTCGCTCAGCACCCGGAGGTGCCCGCGGCCGAGGCTGCCGAACTTGCGGGCGACGCGGTCGCTGATGCCGGCCAGGTCGCCGACGGCACCGCCGGTGACGTCGCTGAGGCTGCTGAAGCTCTCGCCGCTGAGAACGCCCACGTTGCTGCAGCTCTCGCCCCTGAGAACGTCGTCGCTGAAGCTGCTACTGAGAACGCCCACGTTGCTGAAGCCCTCGCCGCTGAGAACGTCATGGCTGAAGCTGCTGCTGCGGAAAGCGCCCCCGTCGCCGGGGCTCTCGTCGCTGAGAACGCCCCCGTCGCTGAGGTCGGTCACACGGCCGACGCCCAGGCCCCGCAGAGCCGGCCGCTTCCCGAGCCGGCCGCCCCCGACGCCTCCGCTCCTGAAGCCGCCCAGGTCCTAGGTGCCCTCGCTCCTGAAGTCGCCCAGGTCCCTGGGGTCCCTGGCGCCCTCGCTCCTGATGCCCCGCAGGTTCCCGGCACCCCGGCCCCTGAGGCCGCCCAGGCCCCCGACGCCGTGACCCCGGGACCCGCCGAGGCCGCCGCGCAGATCGCCGAGCCTTTCGCCCCGCAGGCCGTCCCCTCTCCGCAGGCCGCCCTGGCTCCCGAAGCCGCTCTTGCGCCCGAAGCCGCACTGCCGGCTGAGGTCGCTCAGTTCCCGGAGGCCGCGCAGGGGTTCGAGGCAGCTCAGCACCACGAGGCCGCCCAGGCCTTCCCGGATGCCTCTCAGGCCCCCCAGCCCGTGGACGCCGAGCACGTCGCTCCGGTGGGCAGGCCGGCCGACGCCGCTCCCGCCGACGGCGCCCCCGGAGCCGTAGCCGCCGAAGTGCCCGCGCAGCCCACCGGCGCGATGCAGCCCGCCCAGCAGGAACAACCGGCCGTCCCGGCCGAGGAGCCCGCGCAGGAGCCGCACCAGGCCCAGGCCCCGGAGGCCGGCCTCGCGCAGGCCCAGCAGCACACGCAGGACGGAGTTCAGGTGAACACCGATGCCGCCGAGGCTGGGGCGAACCCGGCAGCCGCCGACCCGCCCACCCCGCTCCCGAACACCCCGCAGGCCCCGGAAGGCGCCGCCGATCCCGCCGCGGCTCCCCAGCCGCTCGCCGCGGCCGCCGCCGAGGCCCACGCGACCCCGGCTGCGGGCGTCCCGGCCGAGAGCCCCGAGCCGTTCGTCGCCGAACCCGCCGGACCGCAGCTCCGGTCCCACGGGCAGCCCGTGCGGCTCGCCGAGGCTTCGGCGCAGCCGGCCGGTGTGGCCGAGGCCGCCGTCCTGTCGGGCGGTGCCCCGCGGGAAGCCGCCCCCGACCAGCCCCTCGGCCAGTTCGTGCCGGTGGAGGGCTCGGTGCCGACCACCCCGCAGCTCGCCCCGACCCCGCCGCAGCCGATCGTGCTGCCGGTGGCGGAGGGACCGGGCTCGGTCGCCGCGGTGCC
Source organism: Streptomyces sp. Y7 (assembly GCF_043195415.1). Taxonomy (NCBI): domain Bacteria; kingdom Bacillati; phylum Actinomycetota; class Actinomycetes; order Kitasatosporales; family Streptomycetaceae; genus Streptomyces; species Streptomyces sp. Y7. The sequence continues at coordinate 8,023 of NZ_JBIDDQ010000021.1, read as the reverse complement.
CGCGCCCCGGGACGGCGACCCCGAACTCGTACAGCACGCGGACGACCTGGACACCCGGGCCGCCGATCAGGAAGACCAGGAAGAGCAGGCGGAAGAGAGCACGGCCGTGGTCGAGGAAACACGACAGCCCACCGGTCCGGCGGCGCCCGCCTACGACGACGCCGAACGCGAGGCCGTCCTCAAGGTCATGCGCGAGCGCCGTGACATCCGCAACGGCTTCCGCAGCGACCCCATCCCGCACGAGGTCCTGCTCCGGGTCCTGGAGGCCGCCCACACCGCGCCCTCCGTCGGGCACTCGCAGCCGTGGGACTTCGTCGTCATCCGCTCCGCGGACACCCGGCGCACCATGCACGAGCTGGCGATGCGCCAGCGCGAGGCGTACGCCAAGTCCCTCCCCAAGGGCCGCGCCAAGCAGTTCAAGGAACTGAAGATCGAGGCCATCCTCGACACCCCGGTGAACATCGTCGTCACCGCCGACCCGACCCGCGGCGGCCGCCACACCCTCGGCCGGCACACCCAGCCGCAGATGGCGCCGTACTCCGCCGCGCTCGCGGTCGAGAACCTCTGGCTCGCCGCGCGCGCCGAGGGCCTCGGGGTCGGCTGGGTCAGCTTCTTCGACGAGCGTGAGATGGTCCGCTCGCTGGGGCTGCCCGAGCACCTCGAGGTCATCGCCTACCTGTGCGTCGGCTACGTCGACGAGTTCCCGGACGAGCCCGAGCTGCTCCAGGCCGGCTGGTCCAAGCGCCGCCCGCTGTCGTGGGTCGTCCACGAGGAGACGTACGGCCGCCGGGCCCTGCCCGGCGAGGAGCCGCACGACCTGCTCGCCGAGACCGTCGCCCAGATCCGCCCGCTGGACGCCAAGGCGCTCGGCGAGGCATGGGAGCGGCAGAAGCGGATGACGAAGCCGGCCGGCGCGCTCGGCATGCTGGAGATCATCTCCGCCCAGCTGTCCGGGCTCTCGCGCCAGTGCCCGCCGCCCATCCCGGAGCCCGCGGCCGTCGCGATCTTCGCCGGTGACCACGGCGTGCACGCCCAGGGCGTCACCCCCTGGCCCCAGGAGGTGACGGCCCAGATGGTCGCCAACTTCCTCGGCGGCGGCGCGGTCTGCAACGCCTTCGCCGGCCAGGTGGGTGCCGAGGTCTGCGTCGTCGACGTCGGCGTCGCCGCCGACCTCCCGGCCACCCCCGGCCTGCTGCCCCGCAAGGTCCGCGCGGGCACCTCGGACATGACGACCGGGCACGCGATGACCCGCGAGGAGGCCAAGCAGGCCATCGAGGTCGGCATCGAGACCGCCCGCGACCTGGTGGCGGCCGGCAACAAGGCGCTCCTGACGGGCGAGATGGGCATCGCCAACACGACCGCGTCGGCCGCCCTGATCTCCGTCTTCACCGGCGTGGACGCCGCCGAGGTCACCGGCCGCGGTACCGGCATCAACGACGAGACGCTGGCCCGCAAGACCGAGGTCGTGCGCCGCGCGATCGAGCTCCACCAGCCCGACCCGGCCGACCCCATCGGCGTCCTCGCCGCGATCGGCGGCTTCGAGCACGCCGCGCTCGTCGGCCTCCTGCTGGGCGGCGCGTCGCTGCGTACGCCGGTGATCCTCGACGGCGTCAGCGCCGGTGCCGCCGCCCTGGTGGCCCGCGCGATCGCCCCCGAGGTCCTCGCGGCCTGCATCGCGGGTCACCGCAGCGCCGAGCCGGGCCATGTGGCCGCCCTCAACAAGCTGGGCCTGCGCCCGCTGGTCGACCTCGACCTCCGCCTCGGCGAGGGCACGGGCGCGCTCCTCGCCCTGCCCCTGGTGCAGAGCACGGCGCGGGCGATGCACGAGGTGGCGACCTTCGACTCGGCCGGAGTCACCGAGAAGTAGACGCGTGACTGGGGACCCGGGGACGTGCACCCCGGGTCCCCAGTCACGTCGCCGGCCGCGCCCAGCCACCGGACACCCGAACCGTCAGAACCGCCCGCAGCATAAAATCCGCACGTCAGGGCATCGCACCGCCGCCGCACAAGGGAGCCGCACCCTCATGGCCGAAAACCCCGCCTACCCCGTAGGCCTCCGCCTCACCGGCCGCCGGGTCGTCGTCCTCGGTGGCGGCCAGGTCGCCCAGCGCCGCCTCCCGGCCCTCGTCGCGGCGGGCGCCGACGTCCTCCTGATCTCCCCCGAGGCGACCCCGTCGGTGGAGGCGATGGTGGACGCGGGCGAGGTCGCCTGGCACCGGCGCCGCTACGCGGACGGCGACCTCGCCGACGCCTGGTACGCCCTGATCGCCACCAGCGACCCCGAGGCGAACACCGCCGCCTCCGCCGAGGCCGAGCGCCACCGCGTATGGTGCGTCCGCTCCGACGACGCCGACGCGGCCACCGCCTGGACCCCGGCCACCGGCCACAGCGAGGGCGTCACGGTCGCCGTCCTCACCACCGACGCACGCGGCCGCGACCCCCGGCACACCGCCGCCATCCGGGACGCGGTCGTCGAGGGCCTGCGTGACGGCACCCTCGTCGCCCCGCACCACCGCACCCGCACGGCCGGCGTCGCCCTCGTCGGCGGCGGCCCCGGCGACCCGGACCTGATCACCGTGCGCGGCCGCCGACTGCTCGCCGAGGCCGACGTGGTCATCACCGACCACCTGGGCCCGCGCGACCTGCTGGCCGAACTGCCCGCGAGCGTCGAGGTGATCGACGCGGCCAAGCTGCCGTACGGCCGGTTCATGGCCCAGGAGGCCATCAACAACGCGCTGATCGAGCACGCCAAGCAGGGCAAGTCGGTGGTCCGCCTCAAGGGCGGCGACCCGTTCGTCTACGGCCGTGGCATGGAGGAGGTCCAGGCGCTGGCCGAGGCCGGCGTCCCGTGCACGGTGGTGCCCGGCATCTCCAGCTCGATCTCGGTCCCGGGTGCCGCCGGCATCCCGGTCACCCACCGGGGCGTCGCCCATGAGTTCACCGTGGTCAGCGGCCACATCGCCCCCGACGACGAGCGCTCCCTCGTCGACTGGCGCTCGCTCGCCAAGCTGACCGGCACCCTGGTCATCCTCATGGGCGTCGGCACCATCGGGAAGGTCGCCGAGACCCTCATCGCGCACGGCAAGTCCCCGGACACGCCCGTCGCGCTGGTCCAGGAAGGCACCACGGCCGCCCAGCGCAGGGTCGACGCGACCCTCGCGACCGCGAGCGAGGCGGTGCTCGACCACGACGTGAAGCCGCCGGCGGTCATCGTCATCGGCGACGTCGTCAAGGTCGGACCGACCCCTTCCGCGTAACCGCGGGTAACCCAACCCGTACCGAACCGTTGGCACCGCACCCAGGACAAGGCAGTATCACTCTGTGGCCGATCTCATCACCGTCGATGACCCCACCGACCCGCGCCTGCGCGACTACACGGGCCTGACCGACGTCGAACTGCGCCGCAAGCGCGAACCGGCCGAGGGCCTGTTCATCGCCGAGGGCGAGAAGGTCATCAGACGGGCGAAGGAAGCCGGCTACGAGATGCGGTCGATGCTGCTGTCGGCCAAGTGGGTCGACGTCATGCGCGACGTCATCGACGAGCTCCCCGCCCCCGTGTACGCGGTCAGCCCCGAGCTCGCCGAGCAGGTCACCGGCTACCACGTGCACCGCGGCGCGCTCGCCTCCATGCAGCGCAAGCCGCTGCCGACGGCGACCGAGCTGCTCCAGACCGCCCGCCGCGTGGTCGTCATGGAGTCGGTCAACGACCACACCAACATCGGCGCCATCTTCCGCTCCGCGGCCGCCCTCGGCATGGACGCGGTCCTGCTCTCACCGGACTGCGCCGACCCGCTGTACCGCCGCAGCGTCAAGGTCTCCATGGGCGCGGTCTTCTCGGTGCCGTACGCCCGCCTCGACACCTGGCCCAAGGGCCTCGAATCGGTCCGCGAGGCAGGCTTCAGCCTCCTCGCCCTCACCCCCGACGAGAAGGCCAAGACCCTCGACGAGGCGGCCCCGCACCGCATGGACCGGGTCGCGCTGATGCTCGGTGCCGAGGGCGACGGCCTCTCCACCCAGGCCCTGGTGGCCGCCGACGAATGGGTCCGCATCCCGATGGCCCACGGGGTCGACTCCCTCAACGTCGGCGCGGCGGCCGCGGTCGCCTTCTACGCGGTGGCCACCGGCCGCCCCCAGCTCTAGGGGCTGCGCACATGAGCCGGGGTGAGGCGATCGTCGCGGTCCTGCTCCGCACCGACCGCGTCCTCGCCATCAGACGCGGGCCCGCCGTCGCGCGCCCCGGCTACTGGCAGCCCGTCAGCGGCAGGATCGAGCCGGGGGAGACGCAGCGGGACGCCGTCGTCCGGGAGGTCCACGAGGAGGTCGGCCTCACCGTCGTACCGCTGGCCAAGGTCTGGGAGTCGGAGACCGACGACGGCAGCTTCCGCCTGCATTGGTGGACGGCGCGGGCCGAGACGGGTGACGTGGTGCCCGACCCGGACGAGGTCGCCGAGGCCCGCTGGGTCACACCGCGGGAGTTCCTGTCCCTGACCCCGCTGTTCGAGGGCGACCGGGAGTTCTTCGAACGGATCCTGCCCCCGCTCCTCTGATCCCAGGCACCCCGGGGCAGGACCTCCCGGGACACCTACTCGGGAATCTCGAACGTCGACTCGTACCGCTCGGACATCGTGTCCTGGTCCAGCGGCTCGAAGTCCGACTCCACCTGCTCCTGCTGCGGACGCACGACGTCACCGCCGCCGCCCCCGTCCCCGCCGAGCCCGCGGTCCGGGCCCTGGCAGCCCTGGGCCGCCGCGATGCCGAGCGCCACGAGCAGCGTCACCACGACGAACACGAACAGCCGCTGCCGGAGCAGCTGAGGGTTGGCGGGCCGCCGCCCGGTCCCCGTGTTCCGGGGAGCGGGACGTCCGTTGCCGCCGCGCGGGGCGGGCCTGCCGCCGTTGGGCGAGCGGGGCGAGGTACGGGGACCGGGCATCTGCCGGGCTCCCTGCCGGGCCGAGGCCGTACCGCTCTGCGGACCGCCGGCACCCCGCTGCGGCGGGGCCGTGTCACGGGCGGGGCCGGGGACACGCGGGCCGCCGTTGCCCCGCGGCACGCCGGTGCCGCGCGGCGGGGGAGTGCCCTGCGCCCGCCGCTGGGCACGCTGCTGATCGGCGTAGGTGTCGGCGAGCCGCCCGGTCGGCCGGTCCGACTCCGGGGAACGCTGGGCCGGCGGGCGTACGTCCGCGAAGCCCTGTGCCTCACGGGCCGCGATCTCCTTCAGCCGCAGCGACAGCTGCAGGGTGCTCGGCCGGTTCTCGGGGTCCTTCGCCAGGCAGGCCCGCACCAGCGGGGCCAGCGCGTCCGGCACGCCGTGCAGCTGCGCCTCCTCGTGCACGACGCGGTACAGCATCACCTCGGAACTGCCGTGCCCGAAGGGTGAGTCCCCCATCGACGCGTACGCGAGCGTGGCACCCAGCGAGAACACGTCCGTGGCCGGGGTGACGGCGGCGCCGCGCACCTGCTCCGGGGCGAGGAACCCGGGCGAGCCGACCGCCGTGCCGACGTGGGTGAGGGTCGAGGCCCCCGTCGCCCAGGCGATGCCGAAGTCGATGATCCTCGGCCCCTTGGGGGACAGCAGGATGTTGGAGGGCTTCAGATCCCGGTGCACGACACCGGCCTCGTGGACGGCGACCAGCCCCTCGCTCAGCGCGGCCCCGACGGCGGCGACCTCCGCGGCGCCGAGCGGGCCCTCGTCGGCGACCTTGTCGTGCAGGGAGGGACCGGGCACGTACTGCGTGGCGAACCACGGCCGCTCCGCCTCCAGATCCGCGGCCACGAGCCGTGCCGTGCACCCTCCGCGGATCCGCCGTGCCGCCGAGACCTCCCGCGCGAAGCGCGACCGGAACTCCTGATCCTCCGCCAGATCGGGCCGGATCACCTTGAGCGCGACCCGCTGCCCCTTCTTGTCGGAGCCCAGGTAGACGACGCCCATGCCGCCCGCGCCGAGCCGTCTGTGAAGCCTGAACGAGCCGACGACGCGCGGGTCCTCGCGCCTCAGGCGCATCATCGCCATGTTCATCCCCGCTGCCCGGTCCGTCTGACGAGCCACAGCTTACGTTTCCACGGGCCGCCGTGCGCAGAGGCCGCGCCCTCTCGGCCCGACGGATTGTCAGTGGTGGGTGGGAGACTTGAAGGGTGGTCAGAGGGTGGCAGAACAGGGCGACTTAGCAGCACATGCGCCCCCAACCACCCGTGACGAAAGGGGGATTGGACCCGTGAAGGGTGATCGCGTGGAGATAGTCGTGGACGCCGGGGACACGACGCGCACGTACGAGGTGGTGGCGAGCAGGGCGGGCCGCAGGGTGGAGACGGCGGTGCGTCGAGGTGTCGTGGAAGTGAGCGAAGTCACCCGAAGCGGGTCCGTGGTACGTACGGCCCGCTTCATGGCGAACCGGGTCCTCGCGCTGGTCGAGCAGCCGATCCCGCGGGAGGACAGCTCGGAGAGGACCCATGAGAAAGCGGGGCACACCGGGCGTCCCCTCGGGGATGACCCCGAGACCTAGGACCTCGTCTCCACCCAGGGGAGTACTCCGCAGGTCATGGCTCATCCTCCGGGAGGCCCGCCAATCGGTACGAGGGCATGACGTGCGGGGGCGGCCACACGCCTAGATTTGAGGTCAAGCGGCGGGTGCAGCACTCGTCCCCCGAGGTCAGACACCCGCCGCTGCCAACGACAACTGACACAGGTCAGGAGAGGGACCATGGCCCAGACGGCACCGCGGACACTGATCCGCATGCAGGAGCGCACGCTGCTGCGCCCCCGTCGCCAGGGCCGCCGCCACCCCCTGGTGGCGACGCTCATGGCCCTTCCCCTGGCGGCCCTTCTCCTCCTCGTCTTCGACGGCTGGGAGACGGTGGCCACACAGGCGTCGTCCGTGGGCGTGATGCTGGGGCGCTGAGCGGCGACCCCAGGCCCGGAAGAGCGGTCCGGGCGGGGACATCCACCCATGAAACCCCGTGGGGACGGGGGTGCGGCGGACGGCACAAATGCCGGCGCAGCTGGGGAGCTGCGCCGGCATTGCTTTTCCCTGAAAACGCCGGGGCGTCGATCACGGGCGCGCGCGGGCACGCGGGCACGCGGGCTTGCCGAGTGCAGGGTGCCGGGCGGCCAACGCCGAGTGCCGGGTGCTGGGCCCAGCGCTCAACGCCGGGTGCCGGGTGCCGGGCCGAGTGGCGGGCGGCCAACGCCGCGTACGGCCGCACGTCACCATCCACGACGCCGACCGGCATCGTCCCGCCCGTCCGGTGCCCGGGCCCAGCGCTCCCTCTCGATGCCGGCCCGTATCATCCACATCCAGCCCGTCCGGCGTTTGAGGACGAGGCCCGTTCAGGGCCGAAGCGGGGGTCTGGGGGCGGCAGCCCCCAGCCAGGGCCCCATGAACGCCGAGCACAGAGTCAGTCCCCGGCAACCGGCCCCCGACACCCGGCCCCCGGCACCCGGCCCCCGGCACTCGGCCCCAGACACCCGGCCCCGGCCACCCCGGTCCACCCACCCGCGCACAAGGGACACCGTGACCCCGAACCCGCTCCTGCAAGACCTCACCGCACGAGCCATAGCCGCGGCCCACTCACGCACGTCCGCCTGTCCCTGCGGAGCCACCGTCACGCTCGCCGAACGCCCCGACGCCACCGTCGTCCGGCACGCCGACACCGTCGCCAAGGCGCACGCCCCGGACGCCACGGTCACCGACCTGGCGCCCCGCCTGTCCGTCGCCGCGCGGCTCCCCGAGATCTTCCTGCCCCCGCTCACTCCCGTACCCGTCGACCTCCACGACCGTCCCGTGACCTTCTGGCCGTACGGCACCCCGGTGGACCCGGAGGACCCCGACGCGGCCCCCTGGGAAGCGGCGGCAACCCTGCTCGCCCACCTCCACCGCACCCCTGCACCCACCCCGCTCCCGCCCATGCGAGGCCCCGCTAAAGCCGCCCTCGCCGTGTCCCGCCTCCGCGCGGCCACCGTAGGCTCCCTCGCAGCCCCCGTCGAACACGCAGCCACCAAAGGCCCCGCCGCCCCCGCCCTCCACGC